>CAZERC010000007.1:0-59593 GCA_964515395.1 uncultured Synergistaceae bacterium
GGACATGTGTTTTCCCCGTGATGGATGAATCAACAACGTGCAAGGAGATTTTTCTTGACTGTGCACGCAAGGGCCGTTTAGAATAGATATCTTGTTGAGAATAATATTCAATTGAAAGACATCACATAAAATGAGGTGGTTTTTATGCGCATTGCAATTCCGGCGGAGGGAGAGGACCTTTCGGCACAGGTTTCCGGCAGGTTTGCGAGAGCTCCCTGGTTTCTTCTGGTCGACCCGGACACAGATGAAATCGAATCGGTGAAAAATCAGGCAACAGCCGCTTCTCACGGAGCTGGAGCTCAGGCGGTTCAGGAACTTGCCCGTCTGGGAGCTTCCGTGGTCTTTGCCCCCCGGGTGGGACCGAAGGCGGCGAGCGCCCTGGCCGCTGCAGGCATGGCCGTCTATGAAGCAGCTGATTGCACCTGCGGCGAAGCCCTCACAGCCTATAAGGCGGGAAAGCTTTCATTGATCCAGGAAGGGAGATAGGCGCCATGGCTGAAAAGGCAAATGCCGGACAGGACCGGCAACAGGAAGGAAAAACCGGCGGTAACGGTAGCGGCATGCCGCCGAAGACAAAGCGGAACATCAAACATGTCATCGCCGTCGGCAGCGGCAAAGGTGGAGTAGGAAAAAGCACCGTTTCGGCCATGTTGGCCGTAGGCCTGGCGAAAAAGGGTGCCAAAGTCAGTGTCCTTGATGCCGACATTACGGGGCCTTCCATTCCGAAGCTCCTGGGTGTCCGTGAGGTGCCCTTCTCCAGTGATTCCGGCGTGGTAGCACCGAAGACGGGATGGCTCGGAATACGGGCCATGTCGATCAACCTGATGCTCGACGATCCCACGAAACCCGTTGTCTGGCGCGGACCACTGATAGGTAACGTCCTCAAGCAGTTTTGGGAAGAGGTAAACTGGGGCGATACGGAGTACCTCATCATCGATCTTCCACCCGGAACGGCCGATGCGGCATTGACGGTCATGCAGGTTATTGATCTCGACGGCCTGCTTGTCGTGACAGCACCTCAGGGGCTTTCGGCCCTGGTTGTGGAAAAAATGATGCACATGGCCCAGATGCTGGACGTACCCCTTCTGGGACTCGTGGAAAACATGGGACACGTGATTTGTCCCGAATGTGGAGCCAAATGGGAACTTTTTGGTCCAAGTCACCTGAAGGAAACTGCGGATAAATGGAACATACCCGTTCTTGCCGAGATTCCCGTGGACAAGGAGATATCCATCCTTGGCGATAACGGACGCCTTGAACACTACACCAGGGATAACATTCCCGAGGCTCTGGCTGAGGCCGTGATGGCAAGACTCCCGGAAGAAGCGAAACAGCAGGGATAAAATGATAATAAGAGGCCGACGCCTTCAAGGCTTCCGGCCTCTTGTCATTCTTTTCCCCGGAGCCAACGGGCAAGACGGATCGCATCGTACGTGATGATCCGGTCTACCCCGGCCCGAAAAAGGCATTGATGAAACTCGAGAACAGTTCGTTTTTCATCAAATACGTTATGGGCAGCAGCTGCTTTGATCATCATGTATTCGCCGCTGACCAGCCATCCCACCAGGGGGATGGCGAAATCCCTCCGGAACTTCGCAATGATATCCAGATAAGGCAACGCAGGTTTGATGATCAGTTCGGAAGCGCCTTCCTCTATGTCTGCTACGGCTTTGGAAGATGCTGCTTTTCCGTCGGAAGGATCGATTTGCTCACGGGGCATTCCCTTTTCGCTGACAGAGGTGGAAGTGTTGAAAGGACCGTAAAGGGCCGAATCGAACTTGGCGCCGTAACTCAGGATTGTCCTGTCCGAAAACCCCCGGGTATCCATTGTTGACCGAAGGAGTCGGACAAAGCCTTTTTCCAGAAACAGGGGGATAACGCCGTGTGCTCCTGCTTCGAGATGGCTTTCGGCGATTGCCAAAAAGCGTTTGCGGGTTTTTTCCATGTCGGGTGCCCCGGAAGGTCCAGGGCAAAAATTGAGACCGTGATCAGTGGCATGACTGAGCGAGATGTGGGTGTACAAAACGGCCTTGTCGAATTGTGAAGTCAGACGTCTGAGAGCCTCTTGTACGGGGCCGCCGGGATCGGATGCAGGTGTGCCACTCGAATCCTTTGCATCTTCTTCGTAATGACCAAAAAGAAGGAAACTCATGACGCCTGCGGAAATCGCCTTGTCGACGGCCTCAACCAGCAGGTCGACAGAAAGGGTCTTTACTCCCTCGATGGCCTCCGATTGGATCCGGCGTCCTGTGCCGGTCGTGACGAAAAGAGGGAGTATCAACCGTTCCGGACTTGGTTCAGGCGCCTTTGTTCCGCCAAGCTTGTCACCCAAGGGGCAACACCTCACAAAAGGTTGTCAAGCCGTTTCCGTATCAATTGTATTTCTTCCTGCAACTCCTGAACAGGGATTCGTGCTTCCGCCACTGCATCCACAACGGCCCTGTTGAAGGGAATTTCACCGAGGATTTTCCAGTTTCTCGTCCTGGCTTCTTGCTTGAGTTTTTCCGCCAGTTTTGGCGCGAGATCAGCCTTGTTGACCACAAAAGCCGTCGGGATGCCAAAACGGGCCGTAACCTGCGAGAGTCGCTCCACATCGTGGAAGGCGGCTCCGGAGGGTTCCGTGACGGCAATGGCCAGATCGGCACCTGTCATGGCCGAGATCGCCGGGCAAGCGATGCCTGGCGGTCCATCGGTCAATATGAGAGGGATATCCCGCTCCCGGGCCGTATGAAGAGCCGACTCCCTCAAAAACTGGACGAGTTTCCCCGAGTTCTCGCCGCCGGGATTCAATCTGGCATGCCACATGGGACCAAGATTCGTCAATCCCTCGTAAGATGTTCCCTGCCGGGTGTCCACAAGAGATATTGCCTTTTCGGGACAGACCCTGCGGCAGACATCGCAGCCTTCGCAAAAGGAGGTATCCACTTCAGCCTTGCCGTCGACCATAGCTATGGCGTCAAACCTGCAGGCGGCGACACAGGTCCCGCATCCTGTACAAAGGGCCGGATCCACCTCGGCCGTTTGCATGCCCCAGAAGGGTTGCTCGTTTATGCGCCTGGGCTTCAGCAGAATCTCGAGGTCGGGGGCGTCTACGTCGGCATCGCAGATGACTGCCTCTCCAAAAGAGGCGGCCAGCAGCGAAGTGAAAGTCGTTTTTCCTGTTCCACCCTTTCCGCTGATGACAACGATTTCGCGTGGTTTCATTGGTCCAGCTTCCTTTCGAAATATTCCCAGATTTCACGGAGTCCTGATTTCCACCTGGTGTCCATCGCGGCCGGCGGTGTGCCTTCGGCATACGCCTCGGCAACGGTCCTCGAAAAGGGGAACTCGGCCAGGATGGGAGCATCATATTTTGCGGCCAATCCCTTGATATCAGCTGCTGCGAGATCAGAGCGGTTGACGAGGACTCCAACAGGTTTCTTGAGGTCGACGACTGCCTGGAGAGCGAGTTCAAGGTCGGCTGCACCGAAAGGTGTGGGTTCCGTCACGAGCAGGACGGCATCGGCATGTCTGACACCGGCGACCATGGGACAGGCGTTCCCGGGTGCGCAGTCGATGACCTTGGAACCATCCATGTCGAGAATGGTCTTGACGAGATCTTCTATCACTGGCACGGGGTTGGGCATTCCGACACGGAGACGTCCTTCGTAGAGATCACCTTCCCGGGAGGTCCGGCAATGTCTGATCTCGCCGATGGGTTTGTCCACTTCAGTTATTGCCTTCTCGGGGCAGACCATGGAACAGAGACCGCATCCGTGGCAGAGATCATTTACTTGCGGAGGGGCTTCTCCAAACATCGTAAGGGCACCGAACATGCAACCCGAAACACATTTGCCGCATCGGGTACAGCAGTCGCCGTAAACAGCCGGGACGGGCAGGGTGATCAGAGTGCTCTCCAAGGGGACGGCGCCGAGGAGGAGGCCGAGATTGGGTTCTTCAACATCGGCATCGACTGCCAGCAAATTCTGGATGGCCAGGACAAGGGATGCGCTGACGCTGCTTTTTCCCGTTCCGCCCTTGCCGCTAGCTACAGCGAGCGTCATTGATTTCATCGGTTTTCATCGCTTTGGTCGTGTTCACAGTGATGCGCCGTATCTTCGGAGCCATGGTGACATGCGCTGGGGCCGAGTTCGAGAGCGCCTGAACAATAGTTTTTCACGGCTTCCTCGATATCGCCAGAGACACCGATGACGGGCTCGATGCCCTGGGCCCGGAAAAGTTCCTCCGCCTTGGGGCCCATGCCTCCGGCAATGATGACATCGCTTTCGAGGCTTCCAAGCCACTTTGGCAAAACGCCCGGCGCGTGACCGGGGCTCGGATGATTCGTGCGATCAAGAATGTTTCCCCTTTCATCAACAGTGAAAAGGGCGTAAAACGGCGCATGACCGAAATGGGGACACACGGCGCCATCTTGTACTGCTACGGCAATTTTCATGATTCCACCTCCCGGGATTTGCTTTCAAAGGTTTCAGAGGTTGAAACGAGTCGTCCGGTCACAAAATGGGGAGGGCGATTCCTCGCCCTCCCCTGCGCCGGGAAAAGAGAAAGTGAAGGAAGAAATCGATGCATGATCACGCCCAGGGGGATAATAACGATATCGATTCTCAATACAAATCCTATCCCGAAACAGGTTGCTTTGTCAAGGCTGGAAACAAATTTACGGAACCTGTTGATGGCTTATTCCGAGTTTATCTGCCAGCAAGAGATAGGCGGAGCTTGAAAAAATACGCGAATACCCCTCCGGTTTCTCTGCTTCGGTAATTTGTTGTGCCAGTTCAAAAAAGGCCTTTTGTCCCTTGTGGAGGTCCACGGGCTCACCGTGCCGGTCAAAGAGGGCCAACAGCCTGAGGGCCTCATCAAGGCAGGCTGGGTCGCGGGTGGAATCGGCCTCCTGGATCAGTTTCTCAAGGTGTTCCGAAGCCTGGTCCGCAATTACGAAACAGGGTATTTCAAGGTTCCATCGGGTGAATTCATCTGCCCGGTCTTCGACGAGGTCGAGGTCCAGCCGTTTTTGCCTGAAAAGGAGCTCCATTTCCCGCGTAAGCGACAAGGAGAGTGCGGCTTTGAAGACATGAGGAACGGGAATGTCGTTTTCGCCAAGGTATTCTATAAGGGGGGCCTGATTCTCCGAAAAGGTGCCGCAAGCCTCGAAGAACGGCCGGGCCGCTTCTTCAGTGATCTTTTCCAGCACCAGGCGCCTTTCGTCCCTGAACAGGTGATCCATGGTGTAGTTATGGTGCCCGAAGTATCTGTCCATTTCGCGGACGATCCCCTGAACGTACGCCTTCCGGAAGGCCGTTCCCAGTGAGTGCTCCATGGCGTCATGGTCATCGGGTTCCTGGAAGGAACTTGTTCCGCAGAGAACATTGTGGGCGCCAAGGTGAAAGGCGGCGAAACTGATGGTTTTTTCCTCGAGGGTTACCAGGGATTTGAACCTGCATCTGCCGAGGGCGAGGTTCCCCTTTTCGCCCTCCAGGATTTTGAGTTTTTCCGTTTCCACGGCATAGCGGTTGATGTTGACCGATTCGGCTTTCTCACGGAACAAGGCAAAGATCGCGTAATGGGCGGCAACCCGGAAAAGATCTACCCGGGCCGGAAGGACGAGTTTTTTGTAGACCTCGGCACCGTCGGGCAACGCGCGCGTGTTTCCCGGTGCAGCCTTCAGTCTTTCGAGAAAGCCATCTTCAAGGGCCTCATCGGTGAACTTCCCGGCCAACTGGATGGCCCTGGCGGCGTACCTCAGGACCTGAACTGTTTCGATTCTGCCGATATCGTCGAAAAACCAGGCGCAGCTCGTAAACATAAGCATTCCGTGGCGCTCCATTTCAAGAAGAGAGAGCGCCCGGGTGATGGACGCAGGTCCCATTTCCTGAGAAAGCCAACGCTGCAGAAAGGATTTGGAGTTTTCCGGATTCCTTTCAAGGACGACCAGGATATATTCATCGCGGGCCTGCCAGGGTGCTGTGAGCAGTTTTGCCGCTTCACTTTCGAAGATCTGATCCAGTCGCGCCTTCAACCAGTCCAGCGCTTCCCGCAGGGGGCGTCGCCATTTCTGGTGATAATCCTGTCTTTCTCCCGAACAGCCGCAATCGGACCGCCATCGTTCGATGCCGTGAACACAGCTCCAGGAGGTATTCTCCCGGAGAACGACTTCCTGGAGCTGTGGGGTGATATCGAGAAATTCACCATAGGTCGTAAGCCTGGCCTCTCCGGATTTTTCAATCCTGTCCAGACAATAGGCCAGGGCCATTTCTCCGAAATGGTGATGATGGCCGAAAGTTTCCCCGTCTGTGGCGGCATGGACCAGACGTGGCGTTTCATCTTCAGGCGGGAAGCGGGACATGATATTTCTGAAAAAGTCGGCTCCGTTTTTCAGAAGCGGTCCAAAGGCTATCTCTCCTGCAAGTGTCGCGTCATAGAAAAAAAGAGTGATCGACTTTCCTGAAGGAAGCCGGCAGATGGCGGGAAGGGTCGTATCTATGTTTTTCCCGTCGTTTTCAAAGCGAGCCGGGTGTCCCTTGGCGATCCCGTGTCCCTGGTGTGGTGCGAGAATGGCAAACCTGACGCCTGCATCGGCGAGGCTTTCAAGGGTTTCGGTATCTACAGCCGTTTCCGGCAGCCACATCCCTTCGCTTTCCCGGCGATACCTGTGCCGGAAGTCCGCCAAGCCCCAGAGAATCTGGGTTCTCTTGTCCCAGGCCGAGGCAAGGGGAAGGATCATGTGGTTGTAGGCCTGGGCGATGGCGGTACCGTGTCCGCTGAAACGGTCCAGGCTCTTGAAGTCTGCGTTCAGGATCTCTTCATAGACGTCGGGGTGTTGCCGCTCCAGCCAGGACAGGAGGGTGGGGCCGAAGTTGAAGCTTATACGGCCGAAATTATTAAGCAGGAGGCGTATGCGTCCTGCTTCGTCGAGGAGGCGGGCCGCCGTGTTGGGTTCATAACATTCTGCTGTTACCCTGTCGTTCCAGTCATGAAAGGGAGCGGCGCTTTCCTGGGTTTCCACGGATTCGGTCCAGGGGTTTTCCCTTGGAGGTTGATAGAAATGGCCGTGAATGCAAATGTATCGCTGCATGTTACAACTTCTCCGGCCGTTTCGCGCAGAGGCGTGTTGCGGTACCGCAGACAAGGGTCAGGTGCAAGGTTTTCACGCCTGGCCGTCGGAGCCTATGGAGGCGAAGGCGATTCGGGGACATGTCACTCCCGGGTGATTATGGCCGTAAAAGAGCCCTTGCCGGATCCTTCCGTGGATTCCCACTTTCCGATGAAGCGGTTCATGAAATCGATGGATCCGAAAAACCGCAGGGGCTTTCCTTCCGTCGTAAATTCGCAGGTCCCGTCATAATCGCAGTTTCCGCTCACTTCCAGGTCCTCGTAACTGACATTGGAGTGGGCGATGCCGGTGATGGCCCCGTCGGGAGTGATAGTCAGCCTGAGGGCGCCGTAATCGTCTCCGATGAAGGTGCCGAGATAGTTCCCGCTCATTCGCTCGGGAATCGAAGCCGCCGTCGCGGCTGATCCGAAAAGGGCGGTTATGGCGAAGAGGGTAAAAATGATTCGGCTGATTTGTTTTCTCATGAGAATTCACCTCGTTATTCAGATTGTTTTCCGGAACAAAGGGACGCCCCGGTTTTTCACCTGTCTTTTCTCCAGCCTCGTCCCTTGCGCCGGCAGAATCGTCCGCACCCGGGCCGGTCACCCCGGGGGAGGGGCTCCTCAAGAACCCCCTTGTTGAGGCATTCGGGGCAGATCCCGGCAATCTCGAAAGTTTGGGGCAAGATGTCGAAACCTGCCTCCTGAGCCCATTTTCGTACCGTTTCCATCTTTTTGTCCTCGCCGGTCAGGTGAACGACCTTGCCGCAGGAACGGCAATACAGATGAAAGTGCATCTGTTCATCGGGGACCTCAAAGCGGCTGAAACCTTCATCCATATTGATCAGGTTCAGCAGTCCCATGCGTGACAAAAGTTCGATGGTCCGATACACCGTAGCGATGCCGATGGAGTCATCTTCCTTTTGCACAAGGTCAAGAAGCTCCCTCGCGTTCGGATGTTTTCCGATGTTTCGAAGGAGCGTCTCGATAATAATCCGACGCTGGTTGGTCATGCGGAAGCCGCGTTTTCTGAGTCTGTCAAGATAGTCTTCCACATGGGCTGAAATGCGTTCTTCCTCGATGCGGGACGTATCTTCATTTGCCATATTTTCACCACCAGGATCAAGTAGCCGTGAGCGAATACTTCTTTCCTTTCACTCTTGCCTTGGCATTTGTACCGACTATTATACAGGACGGAAGCGCCACATGAGCCTCCTGGCTCCGGAAAACTTTCAGCAACGGAAAAACAGCCCGGGAAGAAAGGATCACTCTGCTATGGACAAGTCGTTACTCGTGGCTCTTGTAGGCATTGCCGGTTGCGTGGAAATAATGCTTCATTTCGCACAATTGAAATTCCTTCGCGATCTTGGCGAGGAAATCCCTCCTGCTCTCGATGAGTTCATGGACCATGTCTTCACCTGGAAACGGTCTCTTGCATTTGGCCGAAGCCGGGTTGTTTCCCGTTTCGGCATGGTTGCATGCGGTTACGGACTCCTCGTGACCATTCTTTCCACAGGATTGCTGGAACCAATCGGGGTCTGGGCCCGGGATCTCATGGGCAGTGAAGCCGGGGCTGGTGTCCTGCTCGGCGTGCTGTCCGCTGCGGTGACCTGGCTTGTGCTCCTGCCCTGGGTGTGGGCGCGCTCTTTCATGCTCGATGACATCGGCCCCGCCCGTATCTCAGACGTCCGGCGTTTCTGGAACGAACAGGGGATCTTTCTTGTTCTTGGCATGACCGTTGCCGGCACCGCACTCGGCGGCGCGTCGCTGCTTCTGAAGATGAAAGCGGGATATTTGTGGTTTTACGGGATAATCCTTCTGACCGAGTCCCTCTTGATGTGGCTCTTCCCTGTCATCGTTATTCCTCTTTTCTTCCCGGTCAAACCCTTGCCGGAAGGGCCGTTCAAGGAAAGATTGCAGGAAGTTTTCAGGAAGGCTGGACTGGAAGCGGCCGAGCTTTGGGAGGTCAATACTTCGAAAAAGCCCATGGCCGGGAACGCAATGGTCGCCGGTTTGGGAAAGGCAAGGAAGTTTCTGCTCTTTGACAGCCTCCTGAAATTTCGAAGCGAAGAGGAGATTACAGCTATCCTGGCACATGAAGTGGGCCATTTGAAAGGGAACCACCAGGCCAGGCGCTTCCTGCTTTCGGCTGTCATTCAGGGAGTCCTTGTGGCGGTGATCTGTGTTGCGGCCTCCGGCAGATCGGGGCCGGTGGCCCTTCTTGAGGGGGTTTTTGCGGCCCAGGCTGTGGCGGTACTCCTTTTCCAGCCCATGGTAATTCATTGTGCCCAGAGACAGGAATTCGAGGCGGATGCTTTTGCCGCCAGGGTTGTCGGAGCATCCGCGATGAAATCCGTCCTTGAAAAACTTGCTTCGGAAAACAGGGGATGGACTCCGTCCCTGAGGCTTTACTCCCTCTGGTATGAGCCCCATCCCCCTGTGGCAAAACGTCTGAAAGTCCTGGCCGATGAAGGCGGCCTCAGCGAAAGATAAGATCCTTGCCGTTTTTGAACCTGACGGTGTACATCACGGAAATCCTCTTTGTCTCGCCGCCCTCCATACCGAGCCGCCATGTCAGGATTCCCTTGTCGTCCCGTTCTGCGGGATCAGGTTCGATCGAAACGTCTTCGATTTTGATCTCCTCTTTTGCCGGAACGGGCAACCGGTCGCGGACAACGAGTTCAACAGGTCTGTCGAGACCGTTCGTGACGGTGATCATGTACCCTTTCTGGAGACGGTCCTTGCCGATCCAGCTGCTTCCCTCTTTCGGGAGAAGGTCTTCACGGGATGCCACGACAAGCGGGGTTTTCCCGAAGGGGATGATCAATTCCTCGCCCATGCTTGACGCTTCGAGAACCGTCGTTCCCGTTTGTTTTCCATCGATAAAAAGTTCCGCACGGGCTTGCAGAATCGCGCGATCAAGTTCTTCGATGGTTGCGACGGTCCAGGCTTCATCGGCGATTTCCGGAATACAGACCAGCTCCATCGATGCCGGTATGGAAAAAGCCCCGATTTCCAGATGTGTCTTGTCCCCCGACCCCGGTATGTATCCCGAGGCTTCCATCCTGACGTCCACGAGCCCTTCCTCGACACTTTCCTTCAGTTCGGGGGTGATCGTTTGCGGCTCGTCCATTGCGCGATACACCTGTTCGCTTGTCTTGCTGAAGAAACTTTCACGATAGTCGACCACCAACGGATCCAGTTCCGGTGTGGCAAGCCCCTGCCGTGGTCTGACGGTATGAAGCGAAATGTCTCCATTCCAGTCAAGCCCCGTTTTTTGACTGATCGCAGCCTGAAGGGATCCTTCAATCAGCCCCGTCTCGCTATCAAGGGTAAGCTGGTATTTCGGCTGCCACCTCGCTTCGTCCGTCCAGGCAACGATGCCGATGGTGCCCTCGCCGGCGGTTTCAACGGTCAGAACACGCAATTTGTCGTTTTCATTCGGCAATCTGGATTGCAGTTCCTGCTGCAGTATCCCGTACTGGGTTGTTGCGTCGGCCAGCGCGGCGGCAGTCTCCGCAGTCTTCAGTGCGATAGTTTCCCTCTTGGCGATGGCGCCGTCTAAGTAGGCATCAAGTTCGTCTGGTTTCGAGACCTCGGGAACAGCTGCCTCGAGGTGATTGCGAGCCTGTTCAAGGCCTTCGAGCCTGGCGGAGAGGCGCTCCTTTTCGGTTTTCGCCCTCTCGACCTCGTCGGCCAGGTCTTTCAGTGCCGACGGGATCCATCCGACTTGTGCCACCGTACGTATCCTGCTGTCCAGGATGCGAGCTTCGCCCGACAATTCGAAACGAAGGCTTTCGGGGTCGACTGTCATGGGCAGTTCCACGTCAATGGTCCCACCTGCTGCGAATTCCATGCGCATCAGGGCTCCCGACGGGTAAATGTCGACGGCGACGACTTCAGGGACGGAGGGAGCCGCCAACGCAGGCGGAGCCACAAGTGTTGACGCGAGAAAAACAAGAAACAGGAATTTTCCGGCCATGGGCATTTCCTCCTTAATTTGGCATCTGAAACATGGATATATTACCATTTTATAATACACCAACGGAGGCGTTTCATTCAGGAACGTATGCCTGAGAAGCCCTCTCGTGTACAATGTAGGCAAAGCAAAATATTTTGGTTATGCGGGGTGGACATTCATGTTGAGTTGCGGCATTATCGGCCTTCCGCTGGCGGGGAAAACGACGGTCTTTAACGTGATCACCCGTGCCGGAGCGGAAGTGAAAACCTATGCCGGGGGGAAAACCGACCCGAACAGGGCTGTCGTGGACGTGCCAGATGAAAGATTTGATTCACTGGTAGACATATATCAACCCAAAAAGCAGGTTCCTGCGGCCGTCGAATTCGTCGACCTCGCCGGGCTGTCGAAAGATGCGAGCAAGGGAGCCGGGCTGGGGAATGCCTTCCTTTCCTTTGTTGCCGACAGCGATGCCTTGATCCACGTGATCCGCTGCTTCGACAATCCGGAAGTCCCTCATCCCGAAGAATCAGTGGACCCCCCCAGAGATTGGGAGATCGTGGAGATGGAACTGGTTTTCCGCGATCTCGGTGTTATCGAAAACCGTCTGGCCCGCCTCGGGGAAAAGAAGCGCCCTTCACCTGAAGAACAAAGAGAAGCGGCCCTACTTGAAAGATGCAGGGCCCATCTCCTGGAAGAAAAACCGCTTCGGGAACTCGAACTGAAGGACGACGAGGAAAAGGTCTTGCGGGGATTCGCCTTTCTGACCTTCAAACCGGAACTGGTCGTCTTGAACTGTGACGAAACCCAGACGGATGATGAGTCCATTCCTTCCTACAAAGAATTTCTGGAACTTGCGGCGGTAAGGAGACTTCAAACCATAAGGCTTTTCGGTCGCATGGAAATGGACCTTGCCGAACTCGACATGGACTCGCAACGCGAGATCATGGGAGAACTCGGAATCCCGGAACCGGGTCGTGAACGGCTGATTGAAGCAGCTTTCGAGCGACTCGGCCTTATCAGCTTCTTCACCGTCGGCAAGGATGAAGTCAAGGCATGGACCCTTCCGAAGGGCTCAACTGCCCTCGAAGCCGCCGGAACGATCCACACGGATCTGGCAAGAGGGTTTATCAGGGCCCAGGTGGTGCATTATGATGATTTCAGGAAGGAAGATTTTTCCATGGCCAAATGCAGGGAGCACGGACTTCTGCGCCTTGAAGGGCGGGACTATGTCGTTGTCGACGGTGACATCATGGAAATCCGGTTCAATGTCTAGCCTGTCAGTTTGAAAGGAGGTGCGACGATGAAAGACCTGCTCCGGGAGCCGATCGAAATCGGTCCCGTACGACTCGAGAACAGGTATGTCTCGGCCCCGATCGCCACGGCAACGGCGACTCGGGAGGGGTTCCCCACGGCCGATACCCTCAACGCACATGGCCTCATCGCCGAAAGCGGAGTCGGCCTCTCCGTCGTCGAGCATCACGCTGTTCACAAGGAAGGGAGAACCAGCCTTCGCCAGCTGCTTCTCGACAGAGAGGAAGTCGTTC
Source organism: uncultured Synergistaceae bacterium (assembly GCA_964515395.1). Classification (GTDB taxonomy): domain Bacteria; phylum Synergistota; class Synergistia; order Synergistales; family Thermovirgaceae; genus UBA1876. The sequence goes on from CAZERC010000007.1 coordinate 12,595, forward strand.
CGTACCAGAGCAAGCTTTACGAAGTCTACTCGTCCCATGCATGTCCTGCCTTTATCCAGATAAATCATGCGGGATCGCTGGTCAACGACGAAGACATGCTTGACGGCAACTTTGTTCCGTATGGACCGTCTCCCATTCGGCATCCCTATTGCAACCTCTACGTCATGCCCAGGGCGATGGCAGTTCCGGAGATTGAAGCCGTGACCAGGAAGTTTGCAGAAGCGGCGAAATTTGCCATACAGGCGGGATATCCTGGTGTAGAGATCCACGCCTGCCATGGTTTTCTCATTGGCCAGTTTTTGAGTCCCCTGACGAATCACCGTTCCGACCGGTATGGCGGGGAAATCAAAAACAGGGCAAGACTCCTTTTCGAGATATATGAAGCCGTCCGCGACAGCATCCCGTGGGAAAACCCGGTGGCCGTACGACTCGGAGTGTCCGACACGATGCCCGGGAAACCTCCTGCGGGCCTGACCCTTGATGATGCGAAATGGGTTGCCCGGGAACTGGCTGCGAAAAAAGTGGCCATGCTGGATTTATCAGGCAACCTTTGCGGTTTTGAGGGGACCGGGAATGCCTATTTCGCTCCCTTTGCTAAGGCCATCAAGGAGGTCACGGGAAGTGTCCCTGTGTTGTGCACGGGAGGGATCGGCGACCCCGAAACGGCGGAACGACTCCTCCGTGAGGGAGCCTGTGATCTTGTGGGCCTGGGTCGACCCTTGCGAAGGGATCCCAAAACGGTCCGCAACTGGCTGGACGGCTCCAGGTAGTCGTCCGGCGTCTTTCGGGAAGGCGGGGAGAATGCAGATAGGCATAGATCTTGGAGGACATACGACCAGGGTCGCCCTGGTCAGGAAAGGGAAAATCCTTGCGTCTTCCGAAGCCGGCACGCCGGAGAGCCGCGCCCCGGGGGATGTCATGGAGAAAATTTCGTCCATGATCAGGCATCTCGAAGCGGGCGGAAGGTTCGAAGGAATCGGCATCGGCCTTCCCGGGATGCTGAACGCCGAAAGGAACCGGGTGCTCAGGCTGCCGAATTTCCCCCTCTGGGAGGATTTTGACCTGAAATCAGAGGCGATGCAATTTTTGGGGTCACCAGTTGTCATCGAGAACGACGCGAACTGTTATGCGCTGGGAGAAGGCGCTTCAGGAGCTGCCAGAGGCCTCGAAAATTACATCGTGATCACTGTCGGTACCGGTGTCGGAGGAGGAGTCGTCCTTGGCGGCGACCTGCTGAGAGGGAGTCACGGCATGGCCGGGGAGCTTGGGCATGCGGTCGTGGGAGAAAAGATCCCCTGTGGATGCGGCGGCATGGGGCACTGCGAATCCATTGCCGGAGCCGACGGCGTCGAGAAAGCCCTTGCCGCATTGGGTATCCGGGGGGAGCTCTCAGATCTCTGGAAGAAACGTGATCGCCCTCCCTACAGGGAGGTGTGGGAGAAGGCGCTCGACGCGCTGGCCAGGATGGTAGCCACGGCCGTGCATTTTTTCGATCCCCGGGCGATCATTGTTGGTGGAGGACTGAGCCGTGGCGAAGGTTTTCTCGATGAACTCGCCGATACCGTGAAGGTCTATCTGGCCGAGCCCTTCAGGGAAAGTCTCGATTTGAGGCGAAGCCTTCTCGGGAACGATGCCGCCGTCATAGGCGCGGCGGTTCTTGCGGCCCGGAATACAGAGACGGGATCTTTTAGAGACTCGTCCATTTCTTGAATCCGCGGCCCACGACCTCGGAAGCATCGGAGACGACCATGAAGGCGCCGGGATCCCGACTGGACATGAAGCGTTTCAGGTCCACCGTCTGACGTGGTGTGAGGAGGCAGAATATCACGCGGCGTTTGGCGTGGGTGTACCCACCTTCGCCGTAGAGAACCGTCACCCCGCGGCGGAGCTCTTCCGTTATGAAGGACGACACCGCATCCGGCTCGCTGCTGATGACGAAAACCTGCCTCCGCCTGTCGAAGGAGCGGAGGACGTTATCCATGACAAGACCGTTCGAAAAAATGCTGACAAGGCCGTAAATGGCGCCCTCGAGGCCGACAATTGCCACCGACACGGAGAGTATGACCAGGTTGATGTAGAAGGTAAAACGCCCTACCTCGACTCCGTAGCGTTTCCGAAGTGCGATGACGATGATGTCTGTTCCTCCCAAAGAACTTCCGGATCTGAGAACCAGTCCCCCGCCAAGGCCTTTGACGACGCCGGCCAGAATGGCGACGAGAAGCCTTTCGTCAAGGTCCGGAGAGGGAATCCCTTCCAGGACTTTCAAGAGGACCGACAGCAGGAAGACCGAATAAATCGTCCAGGCGACAAAACGTCGGGAGAGTTCCTTCAGTCCCCAAATGATGAGCGCGGCATTCAGCCCGGCGACAACCCACACCGGGGAAATCCCGAAAGCGTAATTCGAGAGCACAGCTATGCCTGAAACTCCGGAATCAGGGAAACGATAGGGTATCGTCAGGGACATGATCCCGAAAGCCACGATGGCCGTGCCGAAACTGACCATGAAAAACGTCGGCGCTTCGCGCCTGATACCACCCAGGGTTGCCGAAACGGCATGCTTTATGGCGGAAACCATCGATCTGTTTCAACTCCTTCCGGCTGACATAGTCTAGACGACCCTGACGGAAAAAGGCAAGCCTGCGGCAGTCGAAAAAGTCATGTTACAATGTAGGCCGATTCCAGCAAAAGGGGGCAGCACACCATGCAAAGACAGATAAACCTTGATGAACTTCTGTCCATGCTCGTGGCGAAGATGGACAGTCTCGCCTACAGTGATGAGAACCAGAAGACCAAGTTCAACATCATTGCCCGGGCCATGTACAAGAAGGGACTCATCGAGGATGAGGACGTTATCGAATCTGTCCGGGAAGAGCACCGGATCCTGAAGGAACTTGGCGCGATATCCGAGTTGCCTTCGGAAGATGTCGTCCAGGCCATTGCCGACAGCATCCTCCAGTGGGTCAAGGGAGATGTGGAAAAAATCAACCAGGCCATGGAGGAATATGAGAAAAAGCTTCAGGAAATGATGCAGAAGGAGCAGCAATCGGCCAAACCGAAGATAGACGTCGCATCGCCGGCCATGCTCGATCAGCTTGACAAGATGAACAAGGGTCAGGGTGGCGGCGGAAGCAAACTGATTTACTGAGGCCTTTGCAAGGCGGAAACAAAAGAGCCGGGCCGCGTTTTTTGCGGCCCGGCTCTTTTTTATGGCAGATCCGATCCCGGGCGGTAGATCAGGACCGAGCAATGGGCGTATCGTCCAATCGTTGAAGCGGTGCTCCCAACGACGAGTCTCTCTATGGCACTATGCCCCCGGTATCCCGTAACGATGAGGTTGTAATCATTTTCACGGGCGAAACGAATGACAATATCACCGGGGTTGCCTTCCAGGACGTGAACATCACGTTCGACATGCTGCAGGGAAGGGTTTTTCTCCTCGGCCTTCCTCAGGTAATAGAGGAGTCTCTTCCGGGCGACTTCGGAGACCTCCTGGTCGATGCCTTCCCTCGGGATCCAGGGCTCGTAGCCTTTGAAAAGATAGGGATGGGGCAGCACATGTATGAAGCTGACGTCGACATCGAGACGGTACGCAAGGTTGAGGCCGTAGTTGACGACCTGTTCCCCCATATGGCTGAGATCCACGGCGACCAGAATTTTTCGGGGCATTGCCAGTCACCTCCAGGGTAGCGCTCCTGCAATTACACCGATATTTTATCACGATGAATCGTCAATAGAAAGAGCGCATGAAGGGCGCGATTAGGTTACAATGAGGCCGTTTTCAGCATCAAAGCGGGAGGTGCCTCCGTGGAAATATTCTGGGTTCTCCTGAGTGGTTACCTTGGAGCCTGCATAGGTTCTTTCGTCAACGTTGTTGCCCTGAGGACAATACAGGGGCGCCCCTGGTGGGGAGATGAACGCTCTCGCTGTGATGAATGCGGAGAGCCCCTGTCCGGGGTCGACCTTGTCCCCTTGTTCTCCTTTCTGGTCCTCAGGGGTCGATGCCGACACTGTGGAGAGACCTTTCCCCCCAGCTATTTTCTCGTTGAACTGGCAGGTGCTTTCATTGGTGCGGCGGTGGTCTGGAAATGGGGTCTTTCCTGGGCGGCGCTTGCGGGGCTCTTGCTGGGTTATGGATTGTTGTTGAACTCTTTGACGGACATCTATTCCGGATACGTTTACGATCTCTACGCCTGGCTGCCCGGTGTGATCGTCTTTGTGATGCGCATAGCCGGTGGGAAAGAGGCACTTCTTGACGGGGTGTTCGGTGCTGCGCTCGGCTTTGGAGTCATTGCAGTCATCATTCTTGTGAGCAGGGGTGGCATGGGATGGGGCGACGCCGGTCTCACAGGAGGCATGGGAGCCGCCCTGGGATGGAAGCTTGCAGCCGTTGGACTCTATTCCGGTTTCATGATCGGTGGAGTTGCGGCCCTGATCCTTCTTCTGGCGAAGAAGGTGTCTCGAAAACAGGAGTTGCCCCTGGTTCCCTTTCTGGCTCTTGGAGGACTTGCCGCAATCCTGATGGGCCCCGTGATGCTAGGGTATTTCGGTCTGGGGGCCGGTTGGCCCTGGGTGCAACAGGGGGGCTAGCCTGCTGGTCATCATCTCCAGCGGTTTGAGGGACGGGCGACCATTGAGGTGCCTGAAGGGGTGATCCGCCCCCTCGATGACATGAAAGGCCTTCCGCGTTTCGGGCAGAGGAACTTCCCTGACGATTTCCCTGCATGACTCTTCGGAAAAAGTGCCGTCAAGGCTGCCGTAGAAAGAGACGAAATATTCGGCGGCGAGATTCCGGGCGGCCTTGTGAAGGATTTCTTCAGGCGGCATGGAATCCAGGATGGGGAGTTCCAGTGACTGTTCCGCTTCAGGTCGTATTCTGTCGCCGCTTCCGCTGGTGATGATTCCCACGGGCGGAAATCCAGGCAAGGGCGCCTTGTGTTTTTTTCCGCGCAAAACGGTTTCCGAGGCATTCCCCGCAACTGTCACGGCGTGAATTCCTCCGAGGGAAAAGCCCCATATCCAGTAGTCCCTTTCTGGGAAAAGAGAACAGACAAGGGAAAGGCCCTCGAGGACATCGGCGTGGTCTTTTGCAAAGGTCTTGCCCCTGAATGCGGCCCAGGCCCAGCTGTTGCGGTCTTCCCCGAAAGTTTCCCTGTCCCGGCGAAAGCGGCTCGTTTCCACAATGGCCGAAATTGCTCCCCTGGCGTTCAGCATCCGGGCAAGCCGCCCGTACTTGTTTTCGGGTGACAGGTCGGCACATCCGTGAACCCCATGGAGAAGGGCGACGACAGGCGTACGCCTCGTTATCGGTTCCGGGTTTGAAACAAAGACCCGGACCTTACCATCGCCGAAATGTCCCCGAGCGCAGTATTCAAAATGATACTGAGGCATAGTTCGTAAAACCCTTATTTCGTTTTTGCCATGATCTGTTCAAGTTCCCGAAGGACCGGGAGAATCCGGCTGTCCGTTGCGCTTTTTTCCAGCGCCTGGGGAGCCGTCACCGGACCGCCCCAGTAGGCGGCATTGGCGTTGCGGTCGACGCGGATTACGGCTCCTTCGAGACTCATCCCGGCAAAAAGCCCCTTGGCAATGGTGTAACTGTAGATGGAGGCCCTGAACCGTGTGTCCGTTCCTGCTTCCGTGTGTCGTCCCACAGGTCCTGCCGCCACGGAGAGGTCTCCAGTGAGTTTCACCTGGTCCGCCATGAAGCCCTTGACCCCTTCCTCATTGGTGATTACCATGACAAGACCGATGGACTGAACGCCTATCTGGAGACCCCAGGAAGCTCCCGTTATGGAAACGAAGTTGGGACCGGACCATTGACCTGTCGACGGATTTCGAAGAAGGAAAAGACCTTCGCCGTGCTGTCCTCCGACAATCAGCCCAGCCTTGACCACAGAGGGAAAGATTGCAACGCCCCTGGATTTTGCAAGAAGACTTCCCATACGCCAGGAATCTTCTTCCGCGGCCATTTCACGCAAAACGGAAATGGATTTGTCTATGCGTTCCTGAGGTGTGGCGGCAAAGGCTACGGTGGCGCAAAAAACAGAAAGGGCGACAACGATTCCAACGATTCTCAGGTTTCGGGCAAACCCCTTGCTTGTCCCCATGAAGATCACTCCTTATACTGAAACAGAAGGCGCATCTGCGTATATCAGGGCTTTTTCGCGCTTGAGGCTAGTCTATCACACCTGAAGGTGCGCGAGAGTCCGAAAAAGAGGTGAAACCAATGCCGGATATCCCCCGGTGGCTCGATGGTCAGGGCCTGCAAGAGTGGCTGAAAATATTGCCGGATCTTCTGGACCTCCCCATGTTTGCAGGTCGGTTTGATGATGGCGAAATATTCGTCGAAGAGGTCAATGATGCGTTTTGCCGTCTCTTCGGGGTCGCACCTGCGAGTTTTCCGGTCGTTCTGGAAGAGCTTTTTGAAGGCAAGGAACAACCGGTGGATATGGAGCCTCTCCGCAAGGCACTCGTTACGGCCGGGGACTGGGAGCAGCATGCCTGGGAAAGCATTCCCGGCGACACCTTTGTCTCTTGTCTGTGCCGCCGCGACAAAACCGGGCATTTTCTTGCCGTGCTGGAGGACCGCACTGAAAAGGTAATAAACCGGCGTCTTCTGAAAATCCGCGACAGCGTGCTCGAGATGATGGAGCTCTACGAGGCGAGGGATTTGATCAGGCAGATTCTTAAGGAGACGGTCGAACAAATGGAGGTCGACTGGATTGGCGTTTTCCTCTGGGATGAGGCGCAGCAACGTTGGATGCTTTCCGTAGACGAGGCGAACCAGAGAGGTGGCTCGTCGCATCTCAGGTCCCTTCTGACTTTCGCGCAGGACATCGCACAAACCCCTGAAGGTCAGGTCCCCTATGCCTTTGGGGAACTGGAAATAACAGATGGCAGCTGCTGGACGATCCCGTGGAAAGAAAACGCCGGACGGTGGGCAGCCAGGATGGAGAAGGCGGGGGCAGGCTCGCTCTCTGCACGCGTCCTCTTGACTGGATGCACCCCGGCGGTGCTTTTGAGCCTGTCGAGACGAAGCGGGGGATTTGCGCGCATCAACCGGGAAGTGCTTACGACCTTCTGGCCCATACTCGTGTCGCTCTTTGAAAGAAACAGGGCCGTCGAGGGCATAACGAGCCTGTATCGCAAAGATCCCGTCACCGGCCTTTATGCATCGGTCATGCTGAAGAGCATTGTTTCCACCGAAACGGAACGTGCCGAAAGATACGGGTATCCCCTGGCGTTCATGCATCTGAGAATAGCGAACCTGGATCGACTGACGAAAAAGGGTGGCTCCGGAATAACCGATGAAACGCTTCGCATAGTTGCCAGGCAGGTTCTGGGCAGTATCCGGAATGTCGATATTGCCGGACGGCTTGGAGATTCTGTCCTCCTTCTTATGCCTCATACACCCATGGAGGGTGCGAAGGTCGTGGCCCTGAGGCTCGCAGAGCGTCTGAAAACCCTTTCTCCCGTCCCGAATCTTCCTCTTGAGGTGGAACCGGAATTGGCTGTTTTCGATCATGGGAGGTTTGAACCCCGGGACTTTCCCTCCAGGATGGGGCTTTGATCCGGAGTCGCCGGCGGGTTACAAAGACCGAAACCGGCGCAAGGCCTCCTGGAGTTCATGTTCCGGGGGTACCCGAAGCCTGACGGAGGTCTCATCCAGGTCGAGGTATCCCGTTCCGGGTTCGCTCGAGACGCCCACGGCCGCAAGCCGTTCCTGCAGGTTGCCTTTCCTTTGCTTCAGGAGCATGATCGGTGTATCAGGATGAGTCTCTGCGATACCAAGGTCCTCCTTTTCCTCAAACACTTCGATCAGAGCCTTTTTGCTGTCCCTGACATATTCCCTTGTTTGCTCCAGGAAATCCGTGTGTTGCAATACCTCGACGGCGCAGGCCTCGGCGAGGGTGTTCACCGAGAAGGGGGGCTGGAGGCGGTAGAAAATTTCCACGAGCTCGGGGTCTTTGATGATTCCGTATCCCACCCGGAGCCCGGCGAGGCCCCATGCCTTGGCGAAACCCCGGGTGACGATGCAGTTTGGGGAGTCGATGGTCAAGGCCGATTCTTCCATAGGCAGGTAGTCCCCGTATGCTTCATCCACAATGACCCAGCATCCCCGGCTCGCGCATTCGGTTACGATGTCTTTCAGGTCGTCCAGCGGGAGGAACTGTCCCGTCGGGTTATGGGGACGGTCGATGTAGAGCACGTGGGGGCGAAGCCGCGCCGCCCGCATCCATTCTTCCAGTGTTGCCGCAAAAGAGGGAGCCTTCAGGACGACCGGGTGATACCTGACGCTGTTCATCATGGCCTGGATCGGTGTATCGGTGAATTGCGGAGAGACTCCCGAGAGGAGGGACCCCGGGGGAAGCAGCAGCCTGATCAGGGTGACCAGGATGTCGATGGAACCATGGCCAGGCAGGACTGAATGTGCCTCGATGCCAGGGACCTGCAGGTAGTCGACGATGGCTTTCTGAAGATCTGTGGCCACGGCCGGAGGATAGTCCCAGACCTCGCATTCAGCAGCCCTTCTGAACACTCCCCTCAAGGCCGGAGGGAATCCAAGGGGATTCGTTCCCAGCCCGCAATTGATGAGCCCTTTTTTGGTGTCCTTGTGAAGCCGGCTTTCCGTCCTGGTGACATAGCTTTGCTGGGCCACCTCGAGAATCTGGCGCGGCAGGCGTCCTCTCCACATGAAGGAACCTCCCTTGAAAAGATATGGGCCATTGTACCCCTGAAAGAGATACGGTTGACCTGGTGATATGCTATAATCAAGACGTGTTGGACGAGGTATTGCGGGCCCTGCGCTGTTCGTGAACATGGTGAAGAGCCTTGAGCCAACACTCGACCAGAGGAGGTCGCTTTCCGGATCGGCAGAGGAGGCCTCGTGCCGACCAAGCTAAGATCCGGTAGACTTCCACATATTAGGATCGGGTCAAGGCCTTCGTGTCACGGCAGCCGCGGGGAACCCTTTAAAAAGGGTATGGAGCCTTCATGGCTTTCATACCCTCTTTTTCTTCATAAAACAGATGGAGGTGCTCCATGACCGGCATTCACCCTCCTTTCTGGCACCCGGTTCTTTCGAAGGGGTTCATCCTCGATTGGGACGGCGTCCTGGCCGATACGAAGCTCGATTTCCAGCGGATCCGGGACAGATATTTCGGGGGCCGCAGGGTGCCACTGATTGAGTCTGACCACCTGCTGACGCCCGAACAGAAAAAAGATCTTGAGAAAGACCTGTATGACCTGGAGATGGAAGGCGCTTCGCGAGCCCTTCCTGTTCCCGGCGCGCATGAACTTTTGCAGTGGCTTGATGAAAGGCACATTCCCCGGGCTGTGGTTTCGAGAAATTGCATGGATTCCATCAAAGAAGCCGCGCGCCAATGTGACATCACGTTGCCTGAACACGTCATTTCCCGTGACGAGGGTCCCCTCAAGCCTGATCCGGAGGCGCTCTGGGCCGCCGCTGAAGCCATGGGCGTCCCTGGGGGCGAATGTGTCGTTGTGGGGGATTTCCTTTACGATCTTTACGGGGCCAGAAGGGCCGGAATGAGGGCTGTCCTTGTCCAGAGGAAGGAAGAGGAGTGGCTTCGCTGGACTGATGCGAGTTTCGACCGCCTGACGGATTTTGTTCAATCCCTCAGGGAGCCGGCACCAGTATTGCCATGGGAGTACCAAAATCTTGGTGTGACAAGGGGGCGCGAGTGGATCCGGAAAGCATGGGAACTCGAAGTCTACCTCTCCGGCGATCAAGCCGAGGCTTTCCACATTGCCCTGCGCGCAGCCGAGCTTGGCGTCGGGTGTATTATCGTCTCCCCCTATGAAAGAATTTCCCTCGAGCAGTGGACCGTGACACCCTTTTTACCGAGGGATTGGACAGGTCGATTCCTTCTAGAGGGGCTGGACCGGCTTCTTGGCGAGCGTTTCCCGCAGCTTGAGGTGCGTTCCGGAAAAGATGGCCTTCCGCTGCCCGGACGGCCGGAGGAGATAGCCGATTTTCTTGCCGGGGTGATGCCATGAGCCGTGAGCGGAGCCTGTGGGAGACCAATGACGACGATGCTTCAAAAAAAACGGTGAAATGGGAGGTCCCCCTTGCCGAGCGAATGCGCCCGCAAAAGCTCGGAGACTTTGTCGGACAACCGCACCTGTCAGGTCCCGATTCTCACCTGGTCAAGCTTTTGAGCAGCGGGAAAGTCCCCAGCTGCATCCTCTACGGTCCTCCAGGCGTTGGCAAGACCACTCTTGCGCGGCTCATGGCTGCCGAAACGGGCCGGGAATTTCTCGAGGTCAACGCCGTGACCGCGAACGTCGCGAGCCTGCGGAGTTTGGTCGAAGAGGCATCAAGGCTCAAGAAACAGACAGGCCGTGCCGCAGTGGCCTTTGTTGACGAAATCTATCACTTCAACCGCCAGCAGCAGAACGTGCTTTTGCCTTCGGTGGAAAAGGGAGACCTCATTCTCACGGGAACCACCACGGAAAACCCCTGGTTCGAGATCAACAAGACCCTTTTGTCAAGAATGATGGTCCTTGAATTGCACCCTCTCGATAAGGATTCAATCATCCGGTTGCTCGAAAAGGCCCTTGAGGACTCCGAAAGAGGGATCGCTGACCTGGGTGTCAGGGTTTCACCGGAGGCTCTTGAGGAAATCGCATCTTTTTCGGGCGGCGATGCGCGACAGGCTCTCTTCCGGCTGGAAACGGCTGTTCTGTCCGTAGCCGCCTCGGGCGGGACATTCCTTGACGTCGAACAGGTTCGCAGCCAGACCCGTACTGCCGTTCAGCGTTACGACAGGGATCAGGACGAACATCACAGGATCATTTCGGCTTTGATAAAAAGCATGCGCGGCTCCGACCCTGATGCGTCTGTCTACTGGCTTGCGAGACTCGTCGCGGGAGGAGAGGATATCAGGTTTGTCGCCAGGCGCCTTCTCATATTCGCTGCGGAAGACATCGGCCTGGCCGACCCCGGAGCACTGAATATTGCCGCTTCGGCCGCCTATGCCGCCGACATGGTCGGTTTGCCGGAAGCAAGGATCATTCTTTCCGAGGCCGTCATCTATCTTGCATCGGCCCAGAAGAGCAACAGCGCCTATCTGGCCGTCGACAGGGCCCTTTCGGCCATCGAAAAGGGCGATTTGCAGGAAATCCCTCCGCATCTTGATCCGCATGGCACCGGGTACAGATACCCCCATGATGCTCCCGAGCACTGGGTCCCGCAGCAATATTTACGGGAGAACAGGCGGTTTTATTATCCAGGTTCTTTGGGAGCGGAAAAAAACATGGCGAAGCGGCTTTCGCGTTTCTGGAGGCGTTTTCGACAGGATGAAAAGGGGTAAGCCGTCCGTGGATTCCTAATGGCCGTGGAGAATCCGGTAGGCAAAGAGCCCCAGATACTCGCGGACTCCGAGGATGCTTTCGTGGAGTGAGTCGGGGAGAAAATCCAGGGCATCAAGGGAGCGGTCATCGGCAAGCATACCAACGGGCCACGGATAGATTTCGACGTCCTTCAGCAAGCGTTCTGCACACCAGAGGCTTCGCTTCATATGAAAGCCGTTGGTGACCACCACTACGGCATCGAAGCCGTACGTATCGATCAGTTCCGCCGATTTTTCGAAATTTTCCCAGGTTGTTCGTGATTCTTCTTCCAAAAGGATTGTCCCCGAAAAGCCCAATTCCCTCAAAGTCGCAGCCATGGCCCGGGCGCCGGAGATGTGGCCGCCGTCAGTAGGACGGGTCCCCGTAACAAGTATTGGCCATTCCCGGGATTTGGCGATGGAAAACGCCCCCATGACACGCTGGAGAGTGTATGCACCGGTTTCCACGTCTTCAGGTTCGCTACCGTAATGGCTGCCCCCTCCCAGGGCCATAACCACGGGGTTGCCGTCCTCCGGGAGCGATGGGGGATATGCCTTTTCAAGAGGCGAAAGCAGTATCCGTTCACCCACCGGGGCTGACAAAAACCACAGCAAGAGGGCAAAAGCCATCAGGGACCCCGCCAGGAAGGGTTTTCTCGGTTTCCGGAAGGCAAAAAAGGAAAAAATCACGGAGAAGGTGACAAAAAGCCCCGGCGGGACCAGGGCGCTTTTTACGAACTTGTAGAGAAAAAAAGACAGATCCATCGGTCCTCGCCTCCACCTCTCGCCAGGCGTTCGGGTTTCGGGGGCACTTTGAAGACTGCCTGGGGCCTACTTCCCTCCTTCAACGGTTTCCTCAGGGTGTTTCCGGAGGTACTGGAGGAGTCCTTCTCTCGATCTCTCCAGGTGAATCCGCATGATCTGTTCCGCCTTTTCGGCATCCTTTTCTTTAAGTGCATCGATGATTTTCACGTGGTCGTCGGCGAGGGTCGTGAGGGAGAGGTCTTCGACGGAGTAGTGGCGACAGAGATTTATGAGGTCCGCGATGTTTTTCAGCATGATGTCAAGGTATTTGTTCCCAGAAGCCTCATAGAGCATGGTATGAAACCTGCGATCCTCAATGAGATACTCCCGTGTTCCCGTTTGATCGGTCATGGAGGAGAAAAGAACCCTGAACTTGTCCAGCGGGAAAACCGGCGGGTTTTTTGCTGCAAGCCTCACGGCAAGAACCTCAAGGTGGGCGCGAAGTTCATAAAGGTCCGTGGCGTCTTCGATGGTCGGAAGTGCCACATAGGCGCCCCGCCGGGGCTCGAGCGTCACAAGTCCGGTCTGCGCGAGCTGGCGGATGGCCTCCCTGACAGGTGTCCGGGACACGGCGAGCTTGTCGGCCAGTTCCACTTCGGACAGCCGTTCGCCAGGCTTTATGAGCCCCTCAACGATTGCTTCCTTGATCTTTTCGTAAACGATTTGCCGGAGGTCTACGTTGCGCGTCGGCGATAGGGGGTCCTGTGCCATGTCCTTTCACCTCTTTAGAAAACCCTTGATTTTCGTATACTCCGCTCATTATACACAAAACATCCGGAATCCCGAACGAGGAGAGACCGGGACTGCGTCAGTCCTCGTCGCAGGTGGAAGTCATGTGATCGGTCCAGAGTGCGAGGGCGTAAATCGCATCGGAAAGCCTGTTGATGTAGGCGTAGGTGCCTTCGGTGATCTGGGCTTCACGATACAGCTTGACGGCGGTGCGTTCCGCCCGACGGGCTACCGTCCGGGCCATATGAAGGGCCGACCCCGGAAGGGTGTCGCCGGGTCGGACAAAACGCATCGTCTCGCCTGTCACTCTTTTGACCCGGTCGATCAGACTTTCGAGTGGTTCCGGTGTCGGTTCTTCAAGACCGGGGTAAAGGGCCAGGTATCCCATGACATTCCCGAGCTGGTTTTCGATGCGAAGCAGTTCTTCGGCGATTTCCCCGGCACAGCTTGTTGCTCGGGCAACACCTATAGATGCCTGGCATTCATCCAGGGTTCCGTAGAGTTCTACCCTGGGGTGATCTTTCGGTACCCGTTCACCATTACCCAGGCTCGTTGTCCCCTTGTCTCCGCCCTTTGTCGTGATCCACGGAGGGGTCATGGCTGTCATCTCCCTGTCTGTTTTACGATGCTGGCAGCATTGTATCATCACCATGCAGGGAAAAAAGAAGGAGACGCCGGAGGGCGTCTCCTTCTGGTGTTCGTCTGCGGCAAAGATGCTTGTCTTCCGCCGCGTCAGATTCCGCACCCGCCGCAGTCGCTGCAGCAGCTTTCACAGCCGCCTCCGGCCATGGCTTCCATTGCCGAGAAAGCGACCCGCAGCATCCCGTCGGTGATGAGTCCCGGGGGGACAGCCTGGTAGGTTTGCCCTTCCACCTGCAAGGTCCTGCAGGTCCCGGTACCACAGGAACACTCTTCACTTGTTGATTCCGCCCCGATGATTTCTTCGAGAGGTGTATCCTCGAAATCCAGGTCCGGACAGGACAGGGTGATGAGATTCCTGCGGCTTTCTCCCTCAGGATCACTTTCGGGAAGCTTTTCCTCTTTCATGACAATCTGAAACCCGATCTTTTCCAATTTCGGCCCCAGCTGTTCCTGCAGGGTCTTGAGCGTCTCCCGTGTTTTGACGACGGGTTCACACGTATTTTCGCCTTCAGCATAGTGCCTGAGAATAATCCTGTTCATCGGTGTCGTCCTCCTTCGTTTTTCCTTTCTCTTTTCCGTGTCGATCCCGGCGAATCGTACAAGATTTGGGCTGTCGGTCAAGTCTTTTCCGGAATCACGAAAAGCGCCTTCACGTCAACACAGATCTTCCCTGATTCATCCATGATCCGGGCCCGGGTATGAACTTTCCGGCCTTCCTGTTTTATAACGCTCCCGACGGCGGTATATGAGCTTCCGAGCTTTACAGGTCGCAGATAGCGGACGGACATGTTCGCCGTATAGCCGAAACCGCCCGCACCCTGTTTAAGCGCCCAGGACATGGCGTCGTCGGCGAGGGCGGCGAGAATTCCCCCATGAACAATCCCTTCGAAACCACACCATTCAGGCTTTGGTGTGAAGGGTATCTCGGATCGTTCCTCCTCGGTATTCCAGTAAATGACAATGCCCAGGGCTTTTGGATTCTTCCCGCTCCGGTCGCAGACGAAGCAGCCCTTATAACCGTTCATCTCTTTCAGGCCCACAGCTATCGCCTCCCGGTTTTGCGCCTCCCGGACATTGTACTTCACACCATGGGACAAACCAACACGGCAGCCCTTGCAAAAAGGCTGCCGTGTCGGTTTAGTGTCCGCGGTTTCTTTTTCGACTCGAAAACCGTTTTATTGCTTCTTTTCCTTTTCTTTCTCCGAGCACGTATCTTTCTCTTCTTCACCGCAGCAAGGTTTCTTTTCTTCTTTTTCGGATTTTCCACAGCAGCCCATTGTGTTCCCTCCCTATAATGGTATTTCGTATATTATATCATAAATAGCAATTCAGGATGCACCCGATTGTATCGGCCCTGTCCCCTTAAAGGGTGACATTATCCCTGCCCCGTCACAGGCCCGGAAATTCAGGTTGACAAAAAGCGGGGGGCACAACAAAATAGTTTCTGCGCCGGAGTGGCGGAATGGTAGACGCAGCGGACTCAAAATCCGCCGGGCCAGAGGCCTGTGGGAGTTCGAGTCTCCCCTCCGGCACCATTTCAGTAATACCAAGGGTTTCCCGACATCCACAATGTTCGGGAAACCTTTTTTTGTCCCTGAAACATCGCTATTTCGTCTTCGAATCCGCTGGGGTTGAATTTCCACAAATCCAGCGGATTCGAAGAGTCAAGTTCCAGAACTGCTGTAAATTCGGACCCGGTTACATATTCACCGCCACGGCCTCGGGTTGAGCCATGTTGGCTGGCTGTTTCGCTGAGGCCTTTTCCTTCCGTTCCTGCTTTCGCCTTCACTTCATGGAATTCCGTCATGTCCATATACCGACGGGTGCGATATCCATTCCTCGCTGAGTTCCTGAAGATACGCCCCTGCGAGCATCAGCGCCGAGGCATCGTTCGGGAAGATCCGGATCACCCGTTCCCGCCTCCGGATCTCCTCGTTGGTCCGCTCAGTCATGTTCGTGGTCCGCATCTTCTTCCGGCAGTGCTGCTGAACACCCTCGGCTTCGATGCGAGCGATGACCTCAAGCAGCTCCGTTCCAACGGGCGCTCGTCTCCGTCGCAAATCTCATGAACGAGTATCAGGGGAAGGAGAGACGCACCGTGAATGCCTTCTTTTCCCCTTGGGGCTTCCGCTTCTTTCTGACCGACGCGGGAAGTGAGGAGGAACGGGTGCGCTGATTCTCCGTGCTGTGCTCTGTTCCCGTCCGCTGCGCACAGGAGATGAAACCGGAGGAGAAGGTCGCCGTCGATATGGACGCCACGATCATCCCCACGGAGCGGGGCAACGATATTCAGAACAACTACAAGAACGGGAAATCGCACATGGCGTTCAACTGCTACGTTCCGGATCTGGACCTGATTGTCCACAGCGAATTTCCACCGGAAACGTACCGCCCCGCGACGACCAGTCCGGTCTGCTTCGAAGAACGCTCTCCAAGCTCCCGGATACTGAATGGATATCATCAAGTACTGCTGCAGTGGAGAGAGTCCGTACGGAGTCATTCGCTTCTCCATCTCGGCCCGACGTATAAAACGTATCGGGAGGAGACCGAAAGTCTTTCCGAAAAGGCATGGCGCTACTTTGTGGACGGGGAGGGCAGGGAGAACCCCGACCGTCAGTGGGTGGAGGTAAACATCGTGCAGAGAGCCGGCTTCGGCGCCTGCGCGGTGTGGTGGTATCGGTTCCCCCGTATCGAGGTATCTTCTGACAAGCCGGGTCACCTGCTGCCGGGAATACCCCGTCGTCCGTTCAAGGTATCTCAGTACGAGTCCCCTGTCAGCCTTGCCCAGAGCGTAATAGTGAAGGCGGCAGAGGACATCCGAAATGTGCTGGTACTGGGTGTCCCGGTCCGGCTGGTGAGTAAATCCCACTCCTTCCGTGCCGGCCATGAACTCCCTGATCTGTTCCAGAGTCTTCAGCTTTTCGTCATTCATGTCGATCACCATGCTCATGTTTCCATGATCGACCAAAACCACCCGTTCAGACTCATTCCTTACTGGAAATCGAACCCCTCTTCAGACTCATACCATGTTGGAAAAGACTTTGACTAACTTGCCTCAACAAGGTAGTTTATCGTCGAACATGAGCTAGGAAGGTGCGTGATGGCAAAACTGTATCCACATCGCCGTAAAACGATTGTTCTCGGAGGCCCGCCCTCGAAAAAAGCACTCCGGTGGACTTGCCTGGAAGCAGAAACTTACCAAACTGCGGATCGAGCATCAGGGCAAGCACTTGCAATAGCAGCTGTCATGGTTCAAAATTCTCTGAAAGTCCTTAGTCCCATTCCCATATAGAGGAGAGTTGACGCCTTGAATACGTCGCTTTTGCTGATCTTTGGAATCCTCATTTATGCTGTTTGTTATTTATGGTATGGAAGAAGTTTGGCGCGTAAAGTGGTAAAAGCGGATGATTCGAGACCCACACCCGCTCACAGTAAATACGACAATGTTGACTTCGTCCCTGCACATCCTGGTGTGCTTTTCGGTCACCACTTCGCTTCTATCGCCGGCGGCGCACCGATACTTGGTCCCGCGCTGGCCATGGCCTGGGGCTGGTGGGCAGGTTTGCTCTGGATATGGTTCGGCAATATCCTCATAGGAGCGGTCCACGATTACCTATCCATGATGGCCTCCGTCCGTTATGAAGGCAAATCCATTCAGTGGATAGCCGGGAAAATGATGCGTCGACGCACTTCGTATCTCTTCCAGGTTTTTGCATACCTGACGCTCGTGTTGGCCCTCGCGGCCTTTGCCACGTCCCTGGCGTACCTCTTCATTGCACACCCCAACGTAGCAAGCATGTCCATATGGTTCATCACCGCCGCCATCATAACAGGGTTTCTCCTTTTTAAGTGGCGGATCAACTTCACGCTTGGCACTGTTATCGGCATCATCCTCACCATAGGGGCAATATGGCTCGGTTCACTCTCACCTATAAATATCAGTTACAAGGGATGGATGGTCATCTTCTTCGTCTATATGGTGGTAGCCAGCGCTTTGCCTGTGTGGATGCTCCTCCAGCCTCGCGACTACCTCAATTCCTTTATCCTGCTCCTCGGGCTTTTAACGGGGGTCGTCGCCCTTGTCTTGGTAGGGGCAAAGATGGAATTGGCAGGGTTTACGAGCTGGAGTCCGAACATCGTGGGAGGTGCGCCCTCGCCGTATTGGCCGGTTGTACCCCTGATCATCGCCTGCGGTTCCCTATCTGGCATCCACGCTCTCATAGGTTCGGGTACAACATCAAAACAGCTCGACAAAGAGACACAAGGATTGATAGTCGGATACGGAGGAATGCTGACGGAGGGTTTACTATCTTCCGTAGTAACGATAACCATAGCTGCTTTTGGCCTGCTCGTCTTCAAGGAAGCAACGGGAAGGCTCACCGAAGTGGGCATAGTCGCAGATAGTCTCAAAGAGCCCTTATACCTGGGCAAAAACTACGTAAAGGCCATAGGGGCAGTCGGGGGGCCTTTGGGCATATTCACCCAAAGCTACGGAAAGCTCATACAGCAGGCCTTTGGCCTCTCGGCTCAAGTGGGCACGATCTTTTCGAGCCTGTGGGTCTCAGCGTTCACCCTCACTTCGATGGACACGGGAAATAGGGTGCTCCGTTTCGCCTGGGAAGAGGTCTGGGAACCATTGAAAGATTCATTGGGAGACTTCCACAGGATCATAACCAATAAGTGGTTCGCTTCGGCGATACCTTCCGCTTTGAGCATATTGCTTGCCTGGAACAAGGCGTATAGCGTGCTGTGGCCGGCCTTCGGAGGCGCAAATCAAATGTTGGCTGCCGTTACGCTTTTGACGGTGGCCCTCTGGGTTTTGAGGTGGACAGCTGCTTTCGACGGACACGTCAAGTTTATCCTGGTTTGTGCCGGAGCGCTCTGGTTTACCGTCTTTGTGGGGTTATGGTGGTTCTTGTTCGCCGTGCCATCAACCCTTCTTGTGCAGGGTTTCGTCGTGATGGAGATCGTCTTGGCCTTAATCTTTATTTACGATTTCTACCACTCTCTTCGAAGTATGCCATCACAAGGAACCCTAATGACTGAGTCCATAAAGAATTAATAAGGTGTGCGATATGGGTTCTTGGGATATTCTTGAACTATTAAAGACGACACTTCGTCGTCAGGCGACGGAATATGTGAGGGCAGAGGTTCAGGCGTTAGAGGAGGCCTTTGCCCTCCTGCTCGTAGGAACTTTCATTGGTCTGCCGGCTCCTGCGACAGGATTGGTGTTGCGGCTTCTCCCCCACCTGGGGCCAGAGCTCGAGCTATTGGAAAGTCGAGTTGCAGAAAGCGATGATCTCTTTGCGCAGGTTGCCGGGATCCTTAAAATCTGAAGACAAGAAGACGAGTTCGCTCCCCAGGCGATTCATCGTAATCGGAAAGGGCGGTACGGGGAAAACCACCATATCCTCTGCTTTGGCGCGTGCCCTCTCGTCGAGAGGAAGCCGCACCTTGGTGGCATCACTGGATCCCGCTCACAATTTGGGCGACGTATTGGGTTTCCCTCTTGCGGCCGAACCGAAAAAGGTCAAAGAAGGACTCTCGGCATTAGAGGTAGATTTGGATACCCAGGTTCAGATGTACGTGCGTAAAAAAATGTCCCAGATGCGACCGATCTGCGGTCATTTGCAAATCTTCAACACCGATCACTTTTTGGAGGCCTTCGAGCAATCCCCGGGAATGGAAGAGTTCGCCATGCTCGAAGCTGTGGGGGGCATAAGGGAGAGGTCATCAACATATGACGCGGTGATTCTCGATACCGCACCCACGGGCATGACGCTGCGTATGCTATCGCTCCCTGCCGTCACACTCATTTGGATCGATAAGCTCCTCTCCCTGCGCCTCAAGATTTTGGAAAGGCGTGCCTACATTCAGAGAGTTGAGGGACCCAGCAAGCTCTTTACCGAGGACCACAGCGACGATGACCCGGTCGTGCAAGAACTGCGCAGGTACAAAGAGGAAACCATCGAAATTCAGTCGTTCCTCCGCGGGATAAATGCTACGGTTCTGTTGATCCTGCAAGCCGACAAACTCTCCGTAATGGAGGCCGAAAGGGCGATTGAAAAGCTTTCTAACGGAGGCTTCGCCGTGAGAACTTGCATAATAAACAAAACCCCGGAAGGAGAAGAACGGGTTACACGCTACTCCGCTTCCGGTTTACATGAGTTCCTTAGACGCCACAGCGGAATTCGTCAGATAGAGCTGCCCGATATGGGAAGCGGGATTGCCACCCCTCAGGGGCTCGACACCTTCGGCAATATGCTCATCGACGCACTCTCGGCGCAACAAGGGAGACCTCAATGAGCAAGAGCGCAATTGCCATTTTGCTCTTGGGGCTACTCGCAAGCCTTCAATACTGGCGCGGAAGGAGATTGAACCTCACTTTAATCAGAGGCCTTGCCAGGCAGATGGAGGAAGTTCTCTCTCCTGCAGGGAAAGAATACACATGGATAGGGGGATATGCAGGCGTCATCGCCCGTTATGACCTGGAAAACGAAAGGTATCCGGAAATCAAGGCCACCATATCGCTGTTGCCGCACCACAGCCTGCTTTACCTGCCCGTTTCCATCCTCTTGGGGCGAAGAGACAGGGTGTATCTTTTGATTTACTCCCGGAAGAAACTTGACGGCAAGGCTCATGTCAAACCAGGTAAAAAGACCAAGCCCCCTCATAACATCTCTTGTTTACATTACGATCAAGCTACCATAAAGGGGGAAATGGTCCAACGTTATTACGATAGCGAAGGAGAGGCAAATTTCCTCACTTCAATCTTGTGGTGCCTTAAAAGTCCTTTCTCCGTAGAGCACCTGGCTGCCAACGTGGAAGAAAACGCCTATTACGCTTCCGTAAAGATACGTCGCGGCGATCTCGCAGAGCTGTTCAATTGTTTCCTCTCGCCACCTGACCCTGACAGGAGACGACATCCCTTTCGAGGGGGGAAATCCCGGCATTAGCTTTATAAACTAATATGCCACCTTCTTCTTTGCGTTCCATCAAACCCTCGCTCACCAGATATTGGAGATGAGCCATAGCCTCCGTGACAGCCAGACGCAATTGTATGCCGGAATCGGCGTCCGGGAAAATCCGCCTCGCCATCTCATAGGCCGTGACAACGTCGTCTCCGGCAAGACTGAGGAGACGCCTCTCCCTCAAAGAATGATGCACCTCGATCCGCTGCACTTCACTCTCCCATTGGGCCAGTTCTTCGCCATGCCCGGGCAGAATTTGATCGAAGGAAAATCCTCTGAGCTTGCTCAGGAAACGTTTGTACTCCCTCAATGGGTCCGCCTTGGGTGCCCAATGCTCCTCATATCCTATATGAGGTGTAATGCCGCCCAGCACCTGGTCGTTAGCTAAAAACACCCCTTCTGCTTTATCCCACAGGCAGGCACCGCCATAACAGTGACCCGGGGCATCGACGAGTACGAGCCCGGCAGCCACGCCCCCTTCCGGCTCAAGGACGATCGGATGCCGGGGAAAGGAAACGAGGTCCGACCAATCGGACACATTGCATATCCCATCCACAGCCTTCTCAGGCGTGCCGTGTTTCCAGTGAAAGGTTCTCACCGTTTGTTCAAATGAATCTCTGCCGCGGGAATAATATTCCAAGAGCTCTACCGTCCCGGCAGAAGCAGCCACAGAAAGCCCAAGACCTTCTAACCAACCCGCCAGGCCCGCATGATCCGGATGAAAATGGGTGATCACGAGACGTTCGGGCCTCACGCCTGTGGCGTCGAATGCCGCAAGCAACCCATCGCGACACTCCTCGGCCATGGTGGCACAGTCCACTAAAATTGGCGGATCACCGTCGGCAAGATAAACATTCACGTTCAAAACGGGCAGCGGCACAGATATAGTCGCCCTGTACCAGCGTCGTAATTTTCCATATCCTTCTATGGGGTGCACGTCGATAAGACCCACGGCCAACTCTCCCTTTCGAAAGGCATTTTTCAAAAACCTCTCGATTATACCTGTTCCCAGCTGCCCAGGACAGCTAGGAGTCTGTCGGACTGACGTGCCGTTTTGAGGTCAAAAGACCTGGTACAGTATGGAAAACACCTGACAGACCCATTGCTGTATCAATAGATTGGACAAAAAAGGGTTTCCCCCTTCGCCGTTTATGCCGAAACGTACAATTGGTGCATCCGCTTCAGGTTGAAGGCAAAGCAGACCAGGCTCCATTCGCCTTTGATAGCCCGAAGGCCACGGAGCAGGAACCGGCGGAAGCCCATCTGGTGGGCGATCTGAAGGATCTGTACGAAGAAAGCATTGATCTCGCCGAGAAAGCGTTTCCTGAAGGAGGCGATGGTGTCATGGTCGGGATGGCTGCCCGCGGCAATGTAGCGAAAGGCCACGGAATCGTAGGTGGCCGCCTCGATCCGACGGCTCGAAAAGGTTCGTGTGGCATATCCGTAAAAAAGAAGCGACACGAGGACCGAGGGATCGTAGGCTTCAGATCCCCTGCCCGCATAGGTCATCCGAATGGGCCCAAGGTCCAGCATGGAGACGACCTCCACAATGAACCGGGCCAGGTGATCCTCCGGAAGCCAGTCGTCCATGGAGGGTGGAAGAATATAGGGAGTCTTTCTGTCTACAGTCCTGAATGTCGCCGACACGGTCCATCACGTCGCGTTCTTTGAGGATTCATTGTCTCTGCGTCATTCTAACAGACGAACTTTAAAAAGTACGACAGACTCCTACAGGCTGTCGAGAATGCTGTCCAGGCTCTTTTCGGTGCATTTTTCAAAAGCCGCTGCAATATCCCCGGCCCGTTGCATTCTTCGTGATACAGCCTCAAGGGCCGGCGGGTTTCCGTAAAACCTGTTTTCTGCAGAGGCCTGTTTCTGTTCAAGGCTTGTTATCTTTTTGCCGGATGTCAGTTTGTCGGCCAGATACAGCAGAGACCTGTCCGAAAGCAGGGGCTCGCCTTCGGGAAGCTCCATGTGGTATCTGATGAGATCCGCCGTTTCGGGAAACCCCCATTTTTCGACGATCGCTGCGGCTCTTTCGGCGTGGTTGGGCCATGTTCTGGCCATATCGTGCAGGAGCGCAGCGGCTTCCAGCAACCTGCAGTTGACGGGGATCAGGTTTTCCAGGTGAGATGCCAGCCGTCCGGCAAGGCGGGCCACGGCGAAACAATGGTCGCGGACTTTTTCGGGGGTGCCCGCCATTTCCAGAAAGGCCATGCATTCGGCTTTCGACGGGATCCTGCCCTTTGCGGCGAAAGATCTCAGGGCTTCAAACTCCTTCGGTGTGTCCATTTCCATGACGGTCCCTTCATCGGGCACCTCGAGAATCAACGTATCCTTTTGGTGGCGTGCGAGAACGGCCCTGAGGCCGCCGTCACCGCCCCATCCCAGGATTTCCGGGATGAGTTTCGACGATATGAGCGGCGGATGTCCCGTCCTCCCCCTGAAAGAAGGGATTACGACAGCTGTGTTTTTATTCTGGAGAAAGGCTTCCCTCAGGGCTGTGTACGTGGCAGGTCGTATGAGGGGGATATCGACGGGAAGAAGAAAAAAAGCATCCGTTTCTCGGGAAATTGCAGCTGCGCCGGTTTGTATGGAAGAGAACATCCCTTTTTCGAAATGCTCATTGAAAACCGTCCTGATGCCGCAACAGGCGGATTCAAGCTCAACGTCTTCCCGATAGCATCCCGTGACGACCACAAGGTCCCCGACGCCGGCAAGATGCATCGAAAGAGAGGCCCTGCGAAGGGCCGAAGCTCCTTCGATATCCAGCAAGGCCTTGCATCTGCCCATTCTGGAGGAAAACCCCGCAGCCAGGATTACCGCTCCAGTTTTAAAAAAACCATTGCTCATTTCTTTTCCTCCAAACCGGTGCGAAGCTCATCGAAACCTTTCACGAAGACAGCACCGCCGGTTTTGGCGATAACCCTGGCGCGGCCATATCCGGGATCGTATTGAAAGCTGAGGGGAAAGGGAAGGTTGAAGACATTGTGGATGAACACCCTGAACACGCCCGCGTGGGATACCACGAGCCATCGCCCCTCCCGTTTCATGAGCTCCGACATGAGCTCCGAAAGGAAGGGGACTGCGCGGGTTTCAAGATCCGCAAAACTCTCGCCACCCGGGTGCCTGAAGTCCTTGAGATTTGCCTCCCTTCGCTGAACCATTTTCGGGTATTTCAAAAGAATTTCCGCTTTTGTCCGCCCGTCCCATTCGCCAAGGTCGAGTTCAGCCAGTTCATGTCTGACCTCCGGCATGATTCCGGTTTTCCCGCAGATGATCTTCGCCGTTTCCCGTGCCCGTTTCAGTGGACTGCAGAAACACCCCAGCCAAGTGAAGCCTTTGGCCCATTCCGCGACATGCCGGGCCTGGGCTTTTCCCTCGAATGACAGTTCCCAGTCCGTCTTGCCGAGAAAATACTTCTTTTTTCCCGGAAAGGCCGGTTCCCCATGCCGGACAAAGACAACGCTGTTCGTTCCCGGATCGGGTATTCTCGCTGCATCACAGGTATCATCATCCGCCCGCGGAATCTTCCCCGAGTTCATGATTCAGGGTCACTCCCTCCTGTTCCGGCCGACGCCCTGTATGTGTCTTCACACACGATCCGGTCCCGTCAATTGAAAACGATAAAAGAGGCGGAGGCAACATGAAAAGGCTTGAAAAAGATTTTTCCCGGGAATTTCCCGTGAGCAAAATCGAACAAAAGGGAAATTTATAAACCGGAAATTGAAGCGGTGAGTGGTTCGGAATATAGTCAAAAAGGCTTCGTGTACGTTTCACATGTCAGATGGAACTCCGAGCCAGGGGACCTAAAGCGCCGGCCATGGTCCCGGGCCAATGGGCGTCTTGGAAACGAGATTGCCTCCCGTGATTGGAAAGGAGGGATCCAGTTTTCGTCCTGTCTTCCTGTACGTTTCGCGGTCGCATGTCTTGTAAAAGCATTTTCACCACATGGAGGTCAAAAAAATGAAAGAGCAGTATTGCGTCAAATCCATTGCCATCAATGGTATTCCCCACCGTATCATTGCTGCTCCCGATGAAAAGCTTATCAATGTCATCAGGAAACAGCTCCATCTTACGGGAACCAAGCTTGGATGCGGTCAGGGGCAGTGCGGTGCCTGCAACGTCATTCTCAACGGCAAGGTCACGAGGTCCTGCATAACGCCCTGGAAAAAAGTGCCCGAAAACGCTGAAATCCTTACCATCGAGGGCATAGGAACTCCCGATAATCTTCACGCAATCCAGTGGGCCTTCATCGCCAATGGGGCCATACAGTGCGGTTTTTGCACTCCTGGTTTCATCGTGGCGACCAAGGGGCTTTTGGACGAAAATTTGAATCCCACACGGGAGGAGATCCGTGACTGGTTCCAGTCTCACTGGACAGCCTGTCGTTGCACCGGCTACAAGCAGATCGTCGATGCCGTCATGGATGCCGCCGCCGTCCTCAGGGGCGAAAAATCAATGACCGATTTCGCCAAGACCCTGAAGCCAGGCGATTCAGTCTGGGGAACACGTTATCCGAGACCCAGCGCGGTTTTGAAGGCGACGGGAACATTCGATTTCGGCGACGACATCAGCATGAAACTTCCCCCCGGGACGCTGTATGCCGTACCGGTCTGCCCAGAGGTAAATCATGCCAGGGTCGTGTCCGTGGATATTTCCGAAGCGGGGAAAATGCCTGGGGTGTTCAAGATCGTCACCGCCGCCGACATCAGGGCGAACAAGGGGACGAACCGTATTCGCGGCCAGGTTGGTTCCAAGACGGCGAGCACCGACGGCTGGGAGAGAAGGATCCTGGTGGAAGAAGGCGACAAGATCCGTCAGTGGGGCGAAGCCGTGGCCATTGTCTGCGCCGATACGGAGGAACAGGCGAGGGCCGCAGCTGAGGCCGTAACAGTGAAGCTCGAGGAACTGCCCGCCGTCATGGATGCCAAGGCCGCGATGGCTCCTGGTGCGCCGAAGGTCTACGAGGAGATACCCGACATCGATGACATCCCGAACTGCTTCAACAAGAGGCCTGTCATCAAGGGTGAAGACCCCGCGCCGCTTCTTGAGAAGGCTCCCTACGTGGTGGAAGGGGAGTTCTGGAGCTCCCGCCAGCCTCACATGACCCTGGAGACGGACTGTGGTTTCGGATACTGGGATGAAGAGGGGCGGCTCACCCTTCAGACGAAAAGCATCTGCATTTACAGGCATGCCATGATGGTTGCAAGGGGGCTCGGTGTTCCGCCCTCAAAGATCCGTGTGATTCAGAACAACATGGGAGCCACTTTCGGATACAAGGTCGCTCCGACCAACGAACCGCTTCTCGGCGCCTGCGTTATCGCCGCGGGACGTCCCGTCTACATGCGTCTTGACATGAAAGAGCATATCGTCCGCACTCCGAAACGGTCACCTTTCCTCATGAAGCTCAGGATCGGAGCAGATGAAAATGGAAAGATTGTGGGTCTGGAACATCACTGGTATGTGGATCACGGACCCTATTCCGAATCCAGCCAGGACCTGACGAACAAGGGCGGCCAGTTCATCTGTGCGCCCTACAAGGTGGACAACATCCGTGGCGCAGGCTATACACTTTTCACAAACCAGAAGTGGTGCGGGGCTTTCAGGGCCTACGGCGCGCCCCAGACATACTTCGGGGGGGAACAGATTATCGACATGCTTGCAGAAAAAGTCGGCATGGATCCCCTGGATTTCCGTGAGTTGAACCTGATTCGTCCGGGCGACACCTTCCCCAGCGGGCAGAAACCGGAGGTTTACCCGCTACAGGCCATGCTGACGCGGATCCGGCCCATGTACGAGGAAGCAAAGAAACGGGCAGAGGCGAACTCGACCGATACGGTGAAACGGGCCGTCGGGATCTCGATCGGCATCTACAATTCCAACGACGATGGCCCCGACGAAGCCGCAAGCAACATCGAATTGACGAAAGACGGGGTCATCCTTTACAACACCTGGGAAGATCACGGCCAGGGCGCGGACATGGGCTGTGTCGGAACGGCCCATGAGGCGCTGAAGCCCCTTGGCCTGCATCCGAGCCGGATAAAGCTGGCATGCAATGACACCGCAAAAGCGCCCAACAGCGGAGCGGCCGCTGCGAGCCGCTGCCAGGTCATGGTTGGCAACGCCATCGTGGACAGCTGCCGCAAGCTCCTGGATGCCATGCGGAAACCTGACGGCACGTACCGTACCTATGACGAAATGATCGCCGAAGGGATACCGACATTCTATGAAGGTTATTCACAGGCGACGGTCCGTGATGTTGGCGGGAAAGCCATCACCTGTACCGGCATGGACGATGCGACGGGGCAGGGGTATCCCTTTGCGAATCACATGTTTGGCCTGTTCATGGCGGAAGTTGCCGTGAACGTGGAAACCGGAAAGGCGGAGGTCGAGAAATTTACCCTGGTGAGTGATGTGGGGAAAATAAACAATTTCGATGTCGTCGAAGGTCAGCACTACGGCGGGCTCGCACAGGGCATCGGACTGGCCTTGACGGAGGATTTCGGCGATCCTCAGAAATACACAAACCTTGTTACCTGTGGTTTCCCCTACATCAAGGACATTCCCGATAACATCGAGCTCTATCATATGGAATCGCCAAGAGAATTCGGCCCCTTCGGCGCTTCGGGGACGGGGGAGATGCCCCTTTCCGCGCCACATGCGGCGATACTTAACGGGATTGCGAGAGCCTGCGGTGTGAGGATCTTCCAGATCCCCGCGTTGCCCGAAAAAATATTGCAAGGCCTGAAGAAGAACTGAGGCGTGGGAATCTGAAACTGTGGAGGGATAGTCATGGCGGAGATCTACACGGGGAAAATAGAGGATCTTGAGCTACTTGACGCCTCTACTCTCGCACCGGGAGTAAAGAAACGCGTGGTTTTCGGGCCGGGACGTTTCTGGCATGACTACACGATGAGACACTTTTCGCTTCCCGCGGGCACGATAGTACCTGATCATGTCCACGACTGGCCGCACTACATGATTGGGCTCGGCGGAAAGGGGTATGTAATCATTGAGGACCGACGATGGGAGATCCCGCCGATGGGGTGGGCCCATGTGCCGGGTGGTCTGGTCCACGGCTACGAAAGCGCCGGACCTGGTCCCTTTGTATTTCTGTGTATCGTGCCGACCGAGGGAGATCCTCATATGAAACTGAAACGATTCCGCATGGAGCGTACAAAAAGGAAGAAAAAAGAGTCAGACGGTAAATCCCCGTAAGGTTGAAGACAGCCAATAATCGAAGCGTAATCGAAGCCGCCCGGCACAAACAAATGCGGGCGGCTTTCCCCTTTTTCGTGCCTCGCGAGTGAAAACAGCCAAAACCGCTTTTGTCCGCCAGCTGTTAGAAAAGCCGATACAACTTCAATGGCCTGCCGACATTGCTGATATCGTACTCGAATGTGGCCTCGCCCGTTTCAACAAGATATTCAAGATACCGTCTCGCCGTGGAACGGGAAACGCCGATAGCCTCGCCTGCACTGGATGCCGATATTGTTCTGGTGCCGCAGGTCAAAAGGGTGCGGAAACGATCGAGCAACTTGGTCTGGATTCCTTTTGGCAGTTCATTCAGGCCTGCGGGAAAGTTCCCCCTGAGACTGGTGACCATGTCGAGATCTTTTTGTTTCCAGGGGTCGGTGCGTTGCGTCAGGCCCATGTAATACTGGTAATAGGCATGCAGAGCTCGTTCCAGTCGCTCGATGGAAAACGGCTTGATCAGATAATCGAAAACTCCGAGGCAGACACAACCGCGGACGATATCGGGATCGTCATCGCCCGAAAGAATCATCCAGTCGACTCTGGGGTACGATGCCCGGACCGTGCGCAGCGAATCCACGCCGTTCCACTCCTTGAGATAAATATCCAGGAGGACGAGGTGCAGATTCCCGCGCTGGAGGCATTCCTCGAGCTCGGTCCCGGTTGTTACCGTTTCCTTCAGACGAAAACACCGTGTCCTGGAAAGGGCAAGAGCATAGTTCCTTTGAAGCGCCAGGGAATTATCGGCAATTGCGCAGGAAAGAACCTTCATAGGCAGGTCTCCCTGTACCTGCCCGGTGTCATTGTCATGAATCCTGTTCCTCCTTTCCAAAAAGGGAGGCGCAGCCGTTTCCGGCAGCACCCTGACGGCCGGTTCCCCTGGGCTTTGACAGCCTTTAGGCAGACCAGCTCGGAGAAACACCAGACTTGCCAAAAGTATACCTCACAGGGTGTAAGGGAAAAAGCTCATGAGCCTCACTGAAACGTTTTTACGATCCCTTGGTCCGGGACAAGCAAAGGTGACGGAAAGCATTTTGCCCCGAACAAATGTCGTGGTAAGATAAACCTATAACTAGAAACAAATACAAAGCAGGGTATGCATGTGAGGTGAAATACATGAAACTGAGTGCACGGAATACACTCAAGGGAACGGTCAAGGACATCAAGACCGGCACAGTGAATACCGAGGTTGTGGTGCAACTTGCAGGTGGCGAAGAGATTGTTTCCATGATTACGAAGGAATCGGCGGAAAAACTTGGACTGAAACCCGGAAAGGAAGTCTATGCGGTAATCAAGGCTTCCAATGTAATGATCGGAACGGACTAAAAAACTGAAATCCAGGCATGAAAGGGCGCCCGCTTGCGGGCGCCCCTTTTTTTATCGCAGTCTCCACATAATGGAGTCAATTCTTTACAAGAACCGGTTGTCGGCCTTCATCTTCTGCGCCTTTTCGGAATTCTGTTCCAGCCATCCTGCCCTGATGTCGCCGTCAGGGATGTCGAAATCCGGAACGAAGGGTTTGATGTCCAAAAGCGGTGTCTGGTCCACCATGTCGACTCCCTCCACGGTGAGCGTGCAGTCCTTGATCGAAAGCAGGCGTACGACGGAAAGCCCTATGGGGGTGGGTCGCCGTGGAGCCCTGGTGGAAAAGACGCCATGGGGCTTCTTGTCCAGAAAGGGGCACACCGTGAGTTCGTACCCTTCGCAAAGGTGAAAGTGATAGAGCACTATCAGGTGGGAGAAGCCGCCGAGATCCTTCAGGCCTTCAATGAACGCGGGATCCACCTCGACTTCCCCGATAATGCCTTTTGCCCCGGGGGGCTGGATCGGGGTGCCTTCTCTGGTCTTGTGCGGCGTACGGATAATTCCGATGTAGGAAAAACTCATTGTATCCCCCGATTCTTCTTTCTCTCTTTTATGAAACATTCGGCACCGCCTCCTGCAAGGTTTCCGATACATCTACAAGGCAGAGGGAACTCGCCTTGAAAAGGAAAAGACACCGGTCTCCCGGTTTTGCTTCCAGGGATTCGTAGCCGCTTGACGTGACGATGGCCACCAGTTCAAGGCCGTCGGCTTTTCCCGTCATCCGGACGAAAGGTCCGCGCTTTTCCACATCAGCGATGACAACGGGGATCTGGTTTTGTGCCGACACCAGCCCGCTGTCACGGGCGACGATGATGTCCTCCGGCCGTATCGAAAGGACCACCTCGGTGCCATGCACTATCGGGTCCGCCGTATAGAGCGTCGTCCCGTGAGCGGAAACCGCCCCCAGTTCCGCGTTGGCAGGACTTTCCACCCGGCCCTTGATGAGATTTACGGCTCCCACGATATTTGCCACATACCCAGGGCGGGGACGGTTGAATATCTCTTCGGGGGTTCCGTGCTGCAGCATCCGGCCGTCATGTATGACAGCCACGTGAGAAGCGAGGGCCCAGACGTCCTCCTTGTCGTGGGTGACGTGAAGAACGGTGACATCCATCTCCTTTCGCACGCGGGCCATCATGCTCCTCATCCGTTCCCTGGTGTTTACGTCGAGGGCGCTGAAGGCCTCGTCGAGGAGGAGAATTTCCGGCTTTGTGATAAGTGCCCGCGCGAGGGATGTGCGCTGTTGTTCACCGCCGGAAAGCGTGGCCACATCACGTTCCAGAAGATCGGCGATGTCGAGCTGCGACGCGATCTTGTTCACCCGGTCCGAAATCCAGGTTCTGGACAAGCCTGATTTTTTGATCCCGAAAGCGATGTTGTCGTAGACATTCAGATGGGGGAAGAGCATGTAATCCTGGTAGACAATTCCCAGTTTGCGCCGTTCGGGCGGCCATTTGGTGACGTCCACACCCCTGAGATAGACTTTGCCCTGTTTGGGGCGGAAAGCGCCGATGATCGTCTCGAGCAGGACGCTTTTTCCCGCGCCCGAAGCGCCGAGAAGACAGCAATAGGCCCCCTCGGGCACGCCGAAGGAAACGTCCCTGAGGCTGAAGCTGCCGAGGTCAACGGAGAGGTTTTGTACCGAAAGAAGATCCATACTAGAGGACCACCTCCTGGTTGAGGATCTCGAAGACGATGATGGCTCCCAGGGAGATAAAGATCAGGATAATCCCCGACGACATGGCCATGGCCAGGTTGCCGTAGGAAATATTGAGATAGAGCGTAATAGGCAGGGTTTCAGTGTACATCCGGGTTCCTCCGGCCAGGATAAGGACTGTCCCGAAACATCCCATGCACCTGGCGAAGGCGATGACCGTCCCTGCGAAGAGACCCCCTCTAGCCATGGGGAGGGAAACTCTCAGGAAACTTTCCAGCAGGCCGCACCCCAGGCTTCTGGCGACCATCTCATACCTCGGGCTGATTCCGCGAAAGGTTCCGTAGACAACACGGATAGCGTAGGGGGCGGCGGTAAAGATCTGGGCGATGACGATGGAGTATTTGCTGAATACTACCTCGATCCCCATGGATTTGAGCCACTGGCCGAAAGCTCCGTGACCGAAAAGAAGGAGCAGGCACAGCCCGAGAACCAGCTCCGGGAAGGCCATGGGAAGATCAACGATGGTGCGGAGAAGGTGCTGGCCCGGAAAAGAGAAACGGGCCAGCACGTAGCCGATGCTGATCGCCAGCAGCATGACGAAGGCCACGGAAACGATGCTTGTCAAAAGGGAAAGCCTGATGCTGTAGAGCATTTCTTCTGAAAAGGTGCTCTCGATGAACTCCGAGGTCTCCGGCATGAGCATCAATGAAAGAATCGACCAGATGAGGAGTCCGGTGAAGATGACCGTCACTCCCCCGATGGTCGCCTTGAAGATATTGTTCTTCATGGCTCCCTATTCCGGTTCGGTGATAGGGAAGCCCCATTTCGCCCACACGGCTTTCCCCTCTTCGGAGCTGATGAAATCGATAAAGGCTTTGGCGTCGCCGGGTCGTTTCGAAAAGGTGACCACCGATGCTGGGATCGTCTTGATCAGGTTCTGGGCTGAAGGAATCCGGATGACTTCGATCTTGCCTTCACCTTCCCCCCAGAGGGCCTGATCTTCCCACGCAATAGCGGCGTCCACCTGTCCGGTGGCGGTGTAGATCAAAAGCTGGTTCGTGGTGCCCGGTTTGGTGACCACGTTTTTATTGACGGCATCCTGAAGTCCGTTTTTCTTCAGGAGCGCCTGGGCGACCCTTCCTATGGCGGCGGCCTTTTCGTCCGCCAGCGCTACATCCACGCCTTCCCGCGCCAGGTCTTCGAGAGACGTTATTTTCGCAGGGTTGCCGGCGGGGGTGAGGATGACCGGTACGTGATAGCAGATGGTCTTCATCCCGTCCTCGATGACGATGCCCTTTTCCAGCGCGTCATTGGTGTACTTGATGTCGCCCGGGATATAGACATCGCCCTCCTGCCTCGTTGAGATCATTCCGAAGAGTTCTCCCGAACCGGCGTAGAGCATTCTGATTTTTATCTGTTCCTGTTGTTCAAAGGCTTCCTTGAGTTCGTCCATTGGTTTCATCAACCCCGCGCCGCTGTACACAAGAAGCGGTTCCGTTTCGGCTGCAGCCGGTGTCGATGCAATTGCGGAGGACAGACAGAGCGCAAAAACCATCAGTGCAATAAGGACTTTTCTCATGTTTTAAAGCACCTCCATAAAAAATGCCCCCTCCCGTCAGACAGGTGGGGGGCATTGTTCACAAGGCTCCCCCTCCTTTCCAAACACGGGAGGCGCTGCCGTTTCCGGCAACACCCTTTTCGGCCTGCAGCCATAGGCATAATCCCGTAGGCTGAAAGACTCGGAGGGAAATTTGTCACCATGTATACTATCACGCTATAGAATCTTCCTCAATAAGGTTCAGCAAGAATGCCGGCCTTTTTCGAAAGCATGTGTATTACTGGCCGGTGGGAACAGGAATTCATTCCAGTCGGAGAATCTCCGTATTCCGTGATTTCCGTTTCCGGCGACATGCAGGTATAAATATAGAAAGGGATATCGGAATAAAAATATCCGTTAAAACACAAGGGACATTCGTGAAGTTTGTCCAATGAACCAGTTAGTCTTTTTGAAAAGCGTTATTTTTTGATATCGTTTTGGGAAAACAAGGTCCTGGATTTTCCGGCCAAATGGAAGCCGACTCTTTGGAGAAAGCGAGGCTGAACCTATGACAGTCGAAAAACGGCAAACCATGTGCATGAGATTTTTTGCGTCTTTGTTGCTTCTGATGATTTGTGCCGGAACCATGACCGCGTCGGATCAGGCTGAAGCCGGAGAACAGCCCTTCACGGTCAGCACTTCCTACAAGAGCCTGTTGTCGAACCCTGAACAAACAGGCATGCTTGACCTTATCGTCAAGGAGGCATTCCGCAGGATAGGCATCGAGGCCGAGATTGTTTACAATCCCACGGAACGATCCCTCGCCGATGTCAACGCGGGGTTTCTCGACGCCGAGTTGAACCGGATCGAAGGGATGGAAAAGAAATTCCCAAACCTCGTGAGGGTTCCCGAACCGAACATGGTCATGGACTTTGTCGCCTTTTCCAAAAAGGACTATCAAATTGAAGGCTGGGACAGCATCAGGGACCTTCATATCGGACTTGTCAGCGGATGGAAGATCCTTGAGGAAAACACGAAAGGGTTTCCCCATGTGGTTAAAGTGCCCAACGAGACGTACTTGTTCAACATGCTCGACATGGACCGTCTCGATATCGCGTTGTACAGCAAGCTGACCGGATACGAACAGATTCATCAGAGGGGGCTGGAGGGAATGCACCATCTGGAACCGCCCCTGGAGAGCAGGAACATGTACCTCTACGTGCACAAGCGTCACTCGGGACTTGCACAACCCCTTGCCGGAGCCTTGAGGAGCATGAAAGAGGATTGCACCTGGGACCGGATCGTGCAGGAAGCTACATCCCACCTGACGGGAGATGAATAAATGTCCGTTGCGGCGGATTCTTTCAACTGGAAATCCTCGAGCACCTGGAAATTTTTCCTGTACGCCCTGATCGGCTTGCTGGCTGTTGCGATCCTGTTTTCCGCCGCCTATGGATGGTTCTTGTACCGGCAGGAAAAGAACCATCTGGATGAAAATTTGAGCCAGATAGAGGACATTTACATTCCTCGTCTTGTCTACAGTCTCTGGGTCACCGACTATGAATCGCTCCAAAACCTTGCCGTGAGCATGGCCGGGTTCAAATATGTCGAGGGAATCCAGATCCGGGACAATGAAACTGACAGGACCATCTCTGCAGGGTCAATGGAAGAACCGGAACTGGAGGTCCTGTCTCGTGACCTTGTTTACACGTACAAGGAAGAAGAAAGAATAATAGGGTCCCTGTCCCTTTACGTTGACAGGGCGGGGATCGGAGCCGGCGCCTTGCGGGCCGCCCTCGGTTTTTTCGCCTTGCAGGCTTTGTTGTTTTTCATCCTTGCGGCCATTATCGCTGCAGCTTTCCACGTCGCCATCGGACGGCATCTTTTCAGACTGGCGCTGCTTCTCAGGGACGATGATCCTGTCAGCGACAGTCGGCCCTTTACGCTGAAGCGGTCGGGCAAACGAAAAGATGAACTGGCCATGGTTGTCGACCATTTCAACGAAATGCGGGGGAGAATCGCCCGCGATGTCGGCGAGATACGAGAATGGCGCGATCTCATGGAGTACATCATCAGGTACGACCCGAACGCTATCGCCGTTCATGATACGGACATGAAGTATCTTTTCGTCAGCGACAGGTATGTGAAGGATTATAAAATCGGGGACAGGGATGTCATCGGAAAGAGCCACTACGAAGTGTTCCCCGCGACGACGGATTACTGGAAGGAAATCCACGAGCGGGCCCTTTCGGGAGAGGTGCTGGGAAACGAGGAGGATCTCCTGGTTCGTGAGGACGGAAGGGTTGAATACGTCCGGTGGCAGTACCGGCCCTGGTACCGGCATGACGGGTCTATCGGAGGAATTGTCCGGTATACCGAGAACATTAACGAACGAAAACTGATGGAGAAAACCCTCTCTACCGAAAAGGAAAAGTTCCGGACCACCTTATTTTCCGTTGGGGATGGTGTCATTTCGACGGATGAAAAGGGCGATGTGGTCCTGATGAACTCCGTTGCTGAAGATTTGACTGGATGGTCCAGGGAAGAGGCGGTGGGTCGCCCCCTCGAGGAGATTTTCCATATCATTGACGAAAAGACGCGGGAACGGTCAGTCAACCCTGCGGACCTGGCGCTTGAAAAGGGCGGGAAGGTGGAGATGGGGCATCATACCTTGCTTCTCTCCAGGTCGGGAAGAACGATTCCCATTGAAGACAGTGCAGCCCCCATTCGGGACGCTGAAGGAAAGACCAGGGGCGTGGTCCTCGTCTTCAGGGACGCATCGGAAAAGCTGGAGAGACAGAAGAAAATCGAATATTTGAGCTACCATGACCAGCTCACCGGACTGTACAACCGCCGTTTTCTCGAAGAAGAGCAAAAACGACTGGACGTGTCCAGGAACCTGCCCCTGTCACTGGCCATGATCGACGTGAACGGACTGAAACTCGTAAACGACGCCTTTGGACACAAGGCCGGGGACGCTCTTCTCCAAAAGGTTGCCGAAGTGCTGAAACGGGAATCCCGTGCCGATGACATCATCGGAAGAATCGGCGGGGACGAGTTTGTCATCCTGCTCCCGGGGATGGGGCCGGAGGAAGTGGGAAAGCTCATGGAACGGATTGCGGAAAAGATGGCAGTTGAAAGTATCGGCGACATTCCCTTGTCGGTTTCCTTCGGCTGGTCGACCAAAACTTCCCCCGAACAGGATGCCGACGAGATCTTCGAACAGGCTGAGGACAGCATGTATCGCAACAAGATATCAGAAAGGAGCAGCTATCATCACAAGGCGGTGCAGCTGATACTGAAGACCCTTTACGAGAAGAGCCCGGACGAAGAGGGGCATTCACTCAGGGTAAGCCGGCTTTGCGGGGAGATCGGTTCAGCCATGGGGTTGAGTCCCGCCGAGATCAAGGAGCTTCGGACGGCCGGGACGGTGCATGACATCGGGAAGATTGTCATTTCCAGTGAAATTCTTAACAAGAAAGAGCCTCTCGACGATGAAGAATGGATGCAGGTCAGGAAGCACCCCGAAGCAGGCTACAGCATTCTGAGTACTGTCAATCAGTACAGCCCCCTGGCGGATATAGTACTGGCGCATCATGAACGACCTGACGGACGCGGCTATCCGAAAGGGTTGAAAGGTGAAGACATCCCGCTTTTGGCAAGGATCGTCGCCGTGGCTGAAGCCTATGACGCCATGACACAGGGAAGGAATCACCGGAAGCCCCTGAACACTGAAGAGGCATTGGCGGAATTGAACCGAAATGCAGGGACGCAGCTTGATCCCCGCACCGTCGAAGCGTTGTTGTCTCTGCTTTCTGATACCGGACAGGGACAAAGAACCGATTAAAACCCGTATCCGGTATTGCAAAAACGGGGAGAGGGAAATTGATGAAAAAAGAAAAAAAAGCCAGAGAAAACAGCAAGACGTCTTGTCAGAATTCTCGTGGAGCCCCCTGTTCAGGTGATAGCGGAAAAATCAAGTCGGAAGGCTACTCGTGCCCGGACTTCTTCGATCGTCGGGGGTTAGCTGTGGCCGTCTACGAGGCTGTGGACAACGGGAAAGATTTTGTCTTCAGAGAATTCAACAAGACCGGCGAGAAGATCGAGTTGATCAAAAGAGAGGATCTCATCGGCAAAAGCGTTAAGGAAGTCTTCCCCTCGATCAGCGGATGTGGCCTTTTCGATAGCATCGTCCGGGTGTGGCAGACAGGCATTCCCGAACTGCATCCACCTGTGTACTACCGGGACAGCCGCATCGAAGGCTGGAGAGAGAACTACCTGTATCGTCTTCCCTCTGGTGAAGTGGTGACAGTCTATGACGACGTTACGGAGAAAAAGTCCGCCGAGGGAGCCCTCAGGGAGAGCGAAAGGAAGCATACAACACTGATCTCGAACCTGCAGGGGATGGCCTACTCGTGCCTGAACGACGGCAACTGGACCATGCAGTTCGTCAGCGCGGGAGCTCTCGACCTGACCGGGTACAGGCCGGAGGAACTCGTCTGGAACCGGGTTGTTTCTTACGGGAAAATCATTCTCGAAGAGGACAGGAACAACGTCTGGAAGATCATACAGCAAACCCTGAAATCAAAATCCCAATTTACGCTGGAATACCGTATCGTTACGCGCGAAGGCTCAGTAAAGTGGGTCTGGGAGCGCGGTCAGGGTGTCTTTTCCGAAGGCGGCAGATTGCTCGGCCTTGAAGGGTTTATAACCGACATTACCCGCATGAAGCAGGCCGAAAAGGTCCTGAAAGAAAGCGAAGAAAGATACCGCATGATCTCGGAGGTGATATCCGATTACGCGTATTCCTTCCGTGTCGAACACGATGGCGGGCTTGTCAGGGAGTGGGTGATCGGCGGGTTTGAAAAGATCACCGGATTTACCCCGGAGGAAGTCAGCCGCAGGGGCGGCTGGCCCTCCCTTGTACATCCTGATGATACGCCTGTGGCAAAAAAGCATTCCAGGAGACTCATTACGGGAATTGATGATGCGAGCGAGTTCAGGATCGTGAGAAAGGACGGGGAGATTCGGTGGCTCCGGGACTTTGCAAGATCGGTTTGGGACGGTGCGCAAAACAGGGTGGTACGGGTCTTCGGGGCGGTGCAGGACATCACGGAGCGCAGGAAGACGGAAGAAGAATACCGGACGTTGTTCCACCAGATGCTTGATGGTTTTGCCCTCCACGAGATCATCTGCGATGAAAAAGGAGCCCCGGCAGATTACCGCTTCCTGGCGGTCAACCCGGCTTTCGAGCGGATGACTGGCCTGAAATCCGAGGAAATAGTCGGAAAAACAATACATGAAGTTTTACCCGGAACGGAACCTTTCTGGATAGAAAAATACGGGAAGGTAGCCTTGACGGGAGAGCCGGCGCTTTTCGAAAGCTACTCAAAAATGTTGGACAAGTATTACCAGGTCAGCGCTTTCAGGCCGGAACCCGGGAAATTCGCCTGCGTCTTCATTGATATTACCGACATGAAGCGTGCGGAGAAAAGTCTCAGGGAGAGTGAGGAGAAATTCAGGAACCTTTTTGATAATTCAAGCGACGCTATCATGATCCATGACATGCGAGGAAGGTTTCTGGAGGTCAATAATATGGCCTGCGAGCGCCTCGGGTATTCCCGCGAAGAACTCCTGGGGATGTCGCCCATGGATATCGATGCCCCTGAATTGGCCGGCAAGGCTCCCGACAGGAGAAGGGCCATAAAGGAAAAAGGACGGTTGATTTTCGAGTCGGCCCATTTGAGCAAGGATGGTTCGTGGATACCAATTGAAATAAACTCCCGCATCATCAGGTATGAGGGGAAGGAGGCAATCCTCAGCGTGGCCAGGGACATCACCTTAAGGAAGAAGTCCGAAAGGGACCTGGAAAATACCTTGGAACGTCTTCGCCGTGTCACCGGGTCCGTCATTGAAGTTATCGTCGCAGCTGTCGAGGCCAGGGATCCTTACACGGCGGGACATCAGCGACGGGTGGGTGACCTGGCAAGAGCCATTGCAACCGAAATGGGTCTTCCGCCGGAGGAAGTCGAAGGGATCCGGATCGCCGGGGTGATCCACGACCTGGGCAAGATCTCCGTTCCAGCGGAGATCCTCAGCAAGCCCAGGCAGCTTAGCGACATGGAATTTGCCCTTGTGAAGGAACACCCGCAAAAGGGGTACGAAATCCTCAAGGAAGTGGATTTCGACTGGCCTGTTGCCGACATGGTCCGCCAGCATCACGAACGTCTTGATGGCTCAGGCTACCCGCAGGGACTTGAAGGCGACCAAATCGTGCCGGGCGCGAAGATACTTGCCGTGGCGGATGTGGTGGAGGCCATGGCATCCCACCGGCCCTACCGGCCGAACCTGGGACTCGATGCGGCCCTGGAGGAAGTCAACTCAGGCAGGGGCGCCCTCTACGATTCGGAAGTGGTTGACGCATGTTTGAGCCTTTTCAACGAGAAACGATATCAATTGCCGGCGCCATAGGGACTTTGCCCGAAGCGGCGTCTCAACAATCCCTCGTGTCATTCTCCGACGAGGGCTTTCCTTTCAGAAGGCTTCCCAGGTCGTCCCATTCGGCTTTTCCCTTGGCGATGTCGCCGAGTCTTGAGATCTTGACCCGGGTCGGAAGGCGGTACCCTTCAGTGACAAGTTCTCCCCTTTCGACATGCCGTTCCATTTTCATTCGTCCCACAGGCCAGTAGCGCACTCCTATAGTGGGTGTGTCCCTGAAATAGCGCTGCAGAACTTCCTCAAGCTGCTTATCCCGTACCAGAACGCGCAGTAAAAAGAGGGGACGCCCCTTTTTCCCCAAGGCTTGCACGACATGAGCCTCCAGGGAGACTTCCTGGAGGATTTCGATGGCCAGACCCATTTCTTCGCCTGTGGCGTCATCCAGGGCTGCTTCGAGCAGCCACAGGTCTTCGTTTTCACCCTCCGTGACAACCATGCCCCGCATGGTGCTTTTGCCCGGTTCAGCCGCACGCACGACAGCGCCGGGAATGACCGAGGGCATCCTTGTTGTAAACCGTGCAGTTTTGGCCAGAAAGAGGAGGCCGGCTTCGTCGCAGGTTTCACCTTCCACAGAGAGTCCGCGGATCGGGACGCCATAATCTTCGGCGACGGCAAGAACCACGGAGGAGGGTACCGGTTCCGGGGCACCTCCGAAATCCCGTGTTCCCGATCCCGTCCCCACAGGGAGGGAGAGTATCTTGTGTTCCAGTTTTTCCACCTTGCTGAAAAGGACAAGCGATGCGAGAATGCTTTGTAAGGAAAATTCAGGTTTCCCACCTTCAGATTTTCGGTAACGCGCCAGTTCAGAGAGCAATTCCGACGTCTTTTGTATCGCTTGCGGGGGGAAATGTTTTTGCTCCGGAAGAATTTTTTCGATTTCACTCATGCCAAGCGTTTCCGGAACGGCGGCATCCCCTTCTGTCCGTGTCGTTACGAGCGTTCCCAAACTCTCACGGATGGTTTCGAAGACAAGGTGGATGTCCCCTGCTTCCGGCACAACGAGGGTGCGGCGCATGTCGGGTGCGCCCGATTCTTTGGTGATCGCCTCGAAGAGGCCCGCCAGGGCCGGGCCCGAGACGCCGCACTGCGGGTCGATCAGGATCATCGGTTTTGCACCTCCAGGAACCGGTCCATTTTCCCACGCTCAAGCCCCTCGAGGTCGAGTGATACGACGGGAAATCCCGCAGCCTTGACGACTGTGGAAATTTCGTCGCGCTTCGACCATGCTTCTTCCATCTGCAGATGGTCTATCTCGAGCATTGCAAGCCCCGGAGGGAAAAAACGGATGCGGAAATTCGTGAATCCCATCCCGGCCAGGGTTGCCTCGGCGATTTTCAGGCGTTCGATCCAAGGGCCGTCAAGGGGGATTCCCGGGGGGAAACGGGTGGCAAGGCATGGAGCTGCCGGTTTTTCTGCGTTGGGCAGTCCGGCCTTCCTGGCGAGGTCACGGATCTCCTCTTTCGTGAGCCCGGCTTCCGCAAGGGGGTGGAGAATGCCGTCCTCTTCCGCCGCGCGCAATCCGGGTCGGGAAGTTGACACCTCGTCAGCCTGGACTCCGTCGGCGATCAGAGTGATGCCCTCGTCCAAAGCCCAGGAAAAAGCGTGTCTGTGGAGGATTTTCCTGCACCAGTAACATCGTTCTTTCCCGTTGCCTTTTACCTCTGGGTATTCCGAGAGGTCTATTTCAATAAGAGTGTGAGGAAGACCCAATTGCCTGGCAAGTGCCATTGCTGAACGGATCTCCTCCTCACCGACCAGGGGAGTTTTGAAAGTCACAGCCGTGATGGAGCTTTCAGAGCCTTCCGCTGCAAGGAGAGCCAAAACGGAACTGTCTACGCCGCCGGACAAGAGTATCGCAGCGTCTTTGTGTTCTTTGAAAAAGGAACGAACCAAATCGGCTTTTTCCATCGGGAGCCTTCCTTTCATGAAAATGTTTGTTCTGAAAAAAACAATAACACAACGGACTCCGGCATGTTTGAAGGTGGTTTTCCCGGAATAATCAAAATTCTTGCAAAAGAACCTTCCCTGTATACTAGACTTTCCAACGAGAAACGATGGAGATATGTTATAAGAAATTCTTCAGTCCCTCATTACAAAATACACAAAATACCATTCGGGATCTGCAAGAAATGAAAGGGGAATCTTTGTGTGGATGAGCACGAGCTGAGACTTTTGGTGGAAAAATTGAGAAGCGGCGACATTACCGTGCAAGGCTTTGTCGATTCCATGAAGGGCTTGCCTTTCAGAGATCTCGGAGAGGTCAAGTTCGACACGCATAGGGCTCTCAGAAGGGGTTTCCCGGAAATAGTCTATTGTCCCGGGAAAAAGGACGAACATCTTGAAAGCATTGCCTCGATCTTGTCCGAAACGGGAGGCAACGCCCTGTTTTCAAGGTTGAACGAAAAGCAGTATCACCGCCTGGTGGGAATACTCCCGGACCTGGAGTACCTGGAGATCCCGCGACTCGGCAGGCTCTATCGTGACAAAACATCCCTCCGGCATGGGAAAGTGCTTGTCGTGACCGGTGGGAGCAGTGATGTCCCCGTGGCTGAAGAAGCGGCGGTCACGGCAGAGACAATGGGGTGTTCCGTCGAAAGGCTTTTTGATGTGGGTATTGCAGGGCTCCATCGTATTCTGGCACACTTCGACAGACTCCGCGAAGCGGAGGCCATCATTGCAGTGGCCGGGATGGATGGGGCTTTGCCGGGGGTGGTGGCCGGCATGACGGATTGTCCAGTCATAGGACTCCCTACCAGTGTGGGCTACGGTGTCGCTCTGGGAGGCATCGGTCCCCTGCTGACGATGCTCAATTCGTGTGCTCTCGGCGTGACGGTGGTCAATATCGACAATGGTATCGGAGCCGGATATGCCGCGGCGACGATGATACGGGGCAAGGGAAAAAATAATCCTGAAGAGGAAGAGATATTATCATGAAACGTGTTTTATACCTGAACTGCTTTTCCGGCATCAGTGGAGACATGCTCCTGGGCGCCTTGCTGGACCTCCTGGGGGAGGAAAACCTCGAGCCTTTTATAAAAGGACTGAACCTCCAGGGGTTTTATGTCACCGTGGAGAGATCAAGCAGAAAGGGCATTACCGGGCTGGATGTCAGGGTCGTCACAGAAGAGGGGCACCCCCACAGGGGGCTTGCGGAAATCACGGGTATCATCAACGGAAGCACCCTGAGCTCCTTTGTCCGGGAAAAGGCACTGGAAACCTTTACGCTCCTGGCCGAGGCGGAAGGGGCTGTTCACGGGAAACACCCCCGGGAAGTACATTTCCACGAAGTGGGGGCGGTGGATTCCATCGTCGATATTGTCGGAACCTGTGCGCTGCTTGAAGCGGTGAATCCGTGCCGGATAGTTTCTTCAGCGGTCAACGTGGGATCCGGAACGGTTTTTTGCGCTCACGGCGAACTGCCCGTGCCGGCCCCTGCGACGATGAAACTGCTGGAAGGGGTCCCGGTCTTCGTGAAAGGGAATCCTTTTGAACGGGCGACACCGACAGGGATCGCACTCCTTCGTGCTTTCGGAGCGGAATACGGCGAAATGCCCTCCGGTATAATCGAATGTGCCGGATACGGCCTCGGGGATCATGAATCCGATCTGCCCAATCTTCTGCAGGCAATTCTTTTGAGGGAAGATGAAAATCCTGTGATGCCAGGGCTGGTTTCTTGCAGTGAAAACAGCCAAAACCGTTTTTCCGAGAGGTGATGTGGGAATGAAAAAAATTCTCCTGCAGCTCGA
The DNA here is from genome assembly GCA_964515395.1 of uncultured Synergistaceae bacterium. Lineage (GTDB taxonomy): Bacteria > Synergistota > Synergistia > Synergistales > Thermovirgaceae > UBA1876. Next base: position 55,155 of record CAZERC010000007.1, read on the forward strand.
TACGGATATGCACCCGAGTGTTTTTGATGCTGTAACTTCATATGATGGAGGCGCAGACATCGTTCTCCAATACGGTTCCGTCACAGTCGAAAACATTGCGCCCCTGCTGCACGGCGTCATGTTTACCCGTGGCGGTGAAGGGCTGAAACACAGTGCGGTTTTCATCGGCGGATCGGATGTCTCAAAAGGTGAAGCTGTCCTCGACAAGGCAAGATCCACCTTTTTCGGACGTTCCAGAAACTCCGTGATGCTTGATTCCAACGGGTGCAACACCACTGCGGCCTCGGCAGTGGCAAAATTGACTGATGTTGTGGACCTCAAGGGGGAAAAAGCCGTCGTTCTGGCGGGGACAGGTCCGGTAGGGCTTCGGGCGGCCCTGTTTTTTGCCGATGAGGGCGCCTTGGTGACCGTGACTTCAAGAAAGCTTGAAAAAGCGGAAAGGGCATGCAAGTACCTCGAAAAACGTTTCGGCGTCAAAGTGGAGCCGGCGGCGGCCCCTGATCATGAGGCGACCCGCAAGGTTCTCGAGGGGGCCGCAGCAGTCCTGACAACGGGTGCCGCCGGGACCATGCTGCTTCCGGAAACTGTTTGGATGGGACATGAAACGCTCGAGGTATTGGGGGATCTGAATGCCGTCCCGCCATACGGGATAGAGAATATCGGTGCACGTTGGGATGGAGAGAAAGTAGGGAAACAGGTCCTTTTCGGTCCCCTGGGCATCGGGAAACTGAAGCTCAAGGCACAGAGAGCCTGCGTATCCCGCCTGTTCGAAACCAATGATCTCGTCCTGGACGCCAGAGAAATCTACAAAATGATCAAGGCGATGTTGTGAAGAAAGACTGGTGGTCGAAACCCCCGCACCGGGAAAAGCCGCGGTTTTTCGCAACCAAATGATCAAGGCGAAAGGGGTTCCTTTGGGGAGGTTCTGGCATGACTGGTGATAAAACGCCGGAATATGCGGTCTACATACTTTTAAAAGCCCAGTCGGAAGGGGCTGAAGAGAGGATCCTGGGGGCTCTGCAATACCTTCAGGGACGTTCGACTCTCGCGGAAATGTCTTCATTCTACGAAATACCTGAACGCATTAAAGGCAAAAAAGAGGATGCCATCGCTCTTGTCTGCAGGCTGCAGACAGAGCTTTCACTGGAGGCTTTCGCGGAATTCATAAACTCCGCAGAAAAGCGAATGGACGAAAAAGCCTCAATACGGAAGTATTCAGGCTCTGTCCGGATAAAAATCCTGTTCCATGAACTCTCGAGAAAAATCCCGGAGGAACGGGATCAGTGCCTTGAAATGATGGAAGGATCTCCCTGGTGGATCCCTCTGAAGGAGATCGCAAAAGGGTTCATCCCTCCCGGTTTTTCCGGAAGGACTGTGGGGGAACTGGCCGAGACCGTCCCGGAAGGGATCCTGACAAAGGCGAAAAAAAAACACGGTTTTCCCATGAAGCGGGATATCCAGCTTGGCGAGCCGAGAGTATCCCTGAGCCTGAGCCGTGTCGGCGTGACCAACCTGGAACGGATCATCCGGCTTGAAAGAAAGGGGCACCGGTCACTTTTTTATGCCCAGATGGATCTTTTTGCTTATCTTGACCGGAAACATGCCGGTGTCCATATGTCACGTTTCAACGATGACATAGAAAGGCTTGTCGAGGAGATTACCCTGGAGTCATCGAGCAGTATCGAGGCTGTTGCCGAACGTCTCGCGAGGAGAATCGTCCAGAGCCAGCACGCCTCGCGTTCCCGTGTGAATATCCGGGCGAAATTTCCACTGAAGAAAATCACTCCGGTTTCCGGGAAAAAGGTGGAAGAACTCTATACCTTCATCGGCATTGCTGCGTGTAATGGGGGGGCAGTCAGGACGGTCATCGGTGTTGAAGTCGAGGGTATGACCGTCTGTCCCTGCGCCCAGGAAATGGTCAGGAACCATTCGGTGCAGCTTTTGACCTCCGGTGGATACGATGCCGACGAGGCGGAGAGAATCACAGACCTTCTGCCGACGGCTTCCCACAACCAGCGGGGCCGGGGCACGCTGCTTCTGGGGACGAACCGATCCCTGGCTGCGGAGCAGCTTGTCCATCTCGTCGAAGCCTCAATGAGTTCCGAGACCTACGAACTGCTCAAACGGCCCGACGAATTTTACGTCGTGAACAAGGCGCACAGAAACCCGATGTTTGCCGAGGATGTGGTCCGTGAGGTCTTCAGGAACCTCGTCGACATGTATCCCGATTTGCCTGACGAGACCTTTGTCCTCGCCAGACAGGAAAATCTCGAGAGCATTCATCAGCACAACGCCTTCGCCGAGCGGTCCGGTACCCTCGGGGGAATCCGTTCGGAGCTGGCAGGGCGCCTGCCCCAAAAGCGGCAGCCAACGCTGGAGGAATGGCTGGGAGCGTGAGAACCGGGAGGATTGCCCAGGGTCCTCCCGGTTAATGCGCTTCCGTAAACGGGGTCACGTCTTTGCGGTGGATGATGACCGAAGAGGTTGCCGTTTCCCAAACCTGCACTGCGTAAAGAGAGCAGTTCCGGCGCTTGATCTTGTCGTCGAGCTCATTCCATATCCAGAGGGCGATGCGTTCGGCTGTCGGCTGGGAGATGACGTCGTTGAGATAGGCGTGGTCCAGTCGTGCCAGGACATGTTTTTTGACGCGGTCCTTCAACTCGAGGAAATCCATGACCATCCCTTCCGCGTCCGGTGTCCCGTCGAGAGTGACCCGCAAGCGGTAGGTATGTCCGTGAAGAGCTTCGCATTTGCCATGGTATTCTTCAAGCTTGTGTGCGGCGTCGAAGGTGAATTCTTTATACAGTTGCATTTGTGCCCCTCCTTGCCTTTGGTCGGGTCAGGTAATTGAAGATGGTGTGTAGTATAACCCATGACCGGCCTCGTTCCCTGAGCGATTGAAAAACAAAAAGTGAAAAACTGAACTTGCAGAAACAGGTGTTACAATTTATCATAATCGTAACATGCCGGAATCAGGAGGGATCTGCTTGTCCATTATAAGGCCTGTTCGTTTAGTGATCGCCCTTTTTACCATGACCGTTTTCATTTTCCTGATTTCCGCAGAGGTCGCATGGCCGGAAAGCTCCGCTACCATCATGGTTACAGATGCATGGGGACGCGAAGTCCCTGTCCCGGAGGAAGTGAACCACGTCATCTGCTCCGGCCCCGGTTGCCTGAGGTATCTGGTGTACCTGCAGGGTCTTGACCTTGTCGTAGGCGTGGACGATATGGAAAAATCCCGCTCACAAATTGATGGCAGACCCTATTTCCTTTCCCATCCGGAACTTCGTGACAAGCCCCTTTTTGGTGAATTCAGAGGGCATGACAACCCGGAGCTTATCGTGAACCTCGACCCCCGGCCCGACGTTATTTTCAAGACCTACGGGGAAATGGGATACGATCCCGAAGAACTCCAGGCGAAAACGGGAATACCCGTAGTGGTTCTGAACTACGGGAACCTCACCTACGGAAGAAAGGACATGTACCAGGCGCTCTCGATCATGGGAGAGGTTAGCGGAAAGACAAAGCGGGCGCAGGAGGTCATCGAATTTTTTGACAGGGCCATTGAGGACCTTGACCGGCGAACGTCCGACATTCCCGGGGAGGAACGCCCGACCTGCTACGTCGGCGGGATCGCCCACAAGGGGCCTCACGGTTTTCCCTCGACGGAGCCGTCGTACCCTCCTTTCGTTTTCACGAATGCGAGACATGTGGTGTTGGATGGGGAAACGGGGGAGAATCGCCTTCAGCAGGTCACCGTCTCGCGGGAGAAGCTCCTGGAATGGGACCCCGAATATATTTTCGTCGACCTGTCCACCCTGCAGGCGGGCAAAGAAGCGGGAGCGCTGGACCAGCTGAAGAACGAAACATATTATCAGATCCTTTCCGCGGTGCGGGAAGGGAAGGTGTACGGTGTCCTTCCCTTCAACTGGTACACCACGAACTATGGTTCCGTTCTCGCCGATGCCTATTTCGTCGGGAAGGTCCTGTATCCTGAACGGTTTGAAGATGTGCATCCTGCCGAAAAGGCGGACGAGATCTACGAGTTTCTCGTTGGAAAACCCGTTTTCGAGAAGATGCACGCACTTTTTGAAAAACTGGCTTTCAAGAGGATTGAACTGGATTCCTATGGCGCAAAACGCTGAGTCGCACCCTTCGGGAAAGAACGACCGCAAGAGCGGATTTGTGAAAACGGGAGAACGACATGCATCTTGAAGACGGATCGGTTCCTGCAGCCTACACAAAATACATCGGCGGAAAGCTTGCTTTCATCATGGCCGGTCTGATTCTTCTGGGCATGCTGGTTGTCATTTCCGTCTCCGTCGGTTCTGTGAGAATTTCCCCCGCCGATGTTCTCAAGACACTGATGTTTCAGCACGTCTCCGAACGGCTGGATGTGATGATTTTCAACATCAGGTTGCCCCAGGTCCTGACGGCAA
>CAZERC010000007.1:59693-61831 GCA_964515395.1 uncultured Synergistaceae bacterium
GAACGGCTGGATGTGATGATTTTCAACATCAGGTTGCCCCAGGTCCTGACGGCAATCATCGCCGGAGCCGGCCTTTCCGTTGCGGGAGCAGTCATGCAGGCTGTCTTGGGAAATCCTCTGGCATCCCCATACACTCTTGGCATATCACAGGCTGCGGCCTTCGGGGCCGCCTTTTCCGTCATGGTCATGGGATCAGGGATAATGCTGAGTTCAGCCGCCGATGCCGTCAATGTTATGCAGCCGGGAATGACGGCGATGGCGGCCTTTATTGCGAGCATGGTAGCCACGGGGATGATCATTCTGGTGGCACATCTCAAAAGAGGTGCTCCGGAGGTGATGGTTCTTGCGGGAGTGGCGCTTGGGTCCCTTTTTACCGCAGGAACGATGTTTCTCCAGTATTTTGCCGACGACGTCCAGCTGGCTGCCATGGTTTTCTGGACCTTCGGCGACGTGGCGAGGGCGGACTGGAACGAGCTGGGTGTCATGACAGTTGTGACAGGTGCCGCCGTTCTCTTTTTCATTTTCAACGCCTGGAACTTCAACGCCGTGGATGCCGGTGACGAAACGGCTCTCAGTTTGGGGGTCCATGTCCGACGGGTGAGGTTTTCAGGTATGTTCATGGGGTCCCTTGTGACGGCCGTTATCATTTCATTTGTCGGCATCATAGGTTTCGTCGGGCTCGTCTGTCCGCATATGGTCAGGCGGATCATCGGCGATGACAACCGTTTCCTCCTCCCCGGTTCATGCATTATGGGAGGGGCTCTCCTTCTTGCCGCCGATACTGCCGCGAGACTCGCCATGGCTCCCAAAGTCCTTCCTGTAGCCGTTCTCACGTCTTTCGTCGGAGCTCCGGTTTTCCTTTACCTGATCGTCAAGGGGTACAGAAAATGATTCTTTCGGTGAATAACGTCCAATTCAGCTACAAGAGCAGGACTGTTCTGAACAGGGTCAGTTTTGCCCTCAAAAGGAACGAGCTTTTGGCCATTCTCGGTCCCAACGGTGTGGGCAAGACGACTCTACTCAAGTGTATCAACGCCGTGTTGCGGCCTCAGGGAGGAGCCATCCTCGTCGACGACAGGGACCTGTTGACATTATCGAGGATGGAGATTGCCCGTGACATCGCTTACGTGGCCCAGAGGACCGAAACGGGCCGTCTCACCGCTTTCGATGCGATCCTTTTGGGGCGAAGGCCCCACATCCGGTGGAAAGTGAGTCGGGAGGATTTGAAGAAGGTGGATGCCATCATCAAGACTTTCGAACTGGAAGAACTTTCCTTGCGATTCCTGGATGAAATGAGCGGGGGGGAACTCCAGAAAGTCAGTATTGCCCGCGCACTTGTCCAGGAACCCGAAGTCCTCCTCCTGGACGAACCGACGAGCAGCCTCGACCTGAAAAACCAGCAGGAGATTCTCGAGACGATTCGTCACATCGTAACTGGCCACGGAATGGCCGCGGTCATGACCATGCATGACCTCAATTCGGCCCTTCGTTTTGCCGACAAGGTGCTTTTCATGAGGAATGGCGAAATCTATTCGGCGTCGAAGAGAGCAGAGGTAACGCCCGAGGTCGTCGAGGCCGTTTACGGGCTGCCCGTAACCATCGAACAGGTCCGCGGACATCCGGTCGTCATGCCGCTTTGATGAGCGCTTAGAGACCGTAATCGCCGGACGCCTCGGGCTGGTAGAGGACTTTTTCTACCTTCAGTCTTCTTTTGCCCGCCGGCACAACCCATTCGATCACGTCTCCCACTCTGTAACCCAGCATGGCCGTACCGACAGGTGCAAGAATTGATATTTTCCCTGTGGTACTGTCCGCGTTCTCTGGGAAGACGAGGGTGTACTCGTATTCCTTGTTGGAATCCAGATCCACCAGGGAAACACTTGAATTCATGGTGATCACGTCTCTGGGAATTTCTTTTGACGGAACCACCACTGCCTTTTCGACTTCTTTTTTCAGTTCTTCGAGATAAGGATTCTTGCGTTCTCCTGAGGGGCGCGAACTTCCAAGCAATTTTTTCAGGCGTTTCAGGTCGAAATCAGTAATATATATTTTCTGTTCACTCAATTTATGTCACAGTCTCCTTTTGAGGGAATGTACCAATTCTGCCAGGTGCCGGGGTCGTGCATGACACAGGTGTT
>CAZERC010000008.1:0-32627 GCA_964515395.1 uncultured Synergistaceae bacterium
CTAGGGGCCTCCCATTTTTGTGTGCCTATTGTGTGCCAACTGTTCCAAATCAGGCTTGATTCAAGAAAACTCTCCATAAATAGGGTAGGGGAAATATTCAGTCCTAGCAAGGGCTAACGACACTCTTTACAACTCAAAAAACCTGTGCAAAAATTATCCTGCTCAGACTTGTAATCAGCAGGTCGTCCGTTCGAATCGGATCGCCGGCTCCATAGCAGGAAACCAGGAAGGGCATGCCTACATGGATGTCCTTCCGTGTATTCGCGCACAGGGCGATGAAGAAGGAGAAAGCGACGCAAGTTGAATGAGGATCCAGCAAAAGGAGGCGGAAACAATGACGAAAAAGTCCCATCTTTTGGTATTGTTTCTTGCGATATTTCTTGCAGCAGGGTTGTTCCCTCTTCAATCTGCCGAGGCCTTTTCCGTTCATGTTCCCTACACAGGGGTGGTCATCGGCAGGGAGGAAAAGGCCGAGATCGAAATCACCTTCAAAAATGGCGGAAAGAATCCGGCCGAAATTGATCTTTCCCTGGAGAACGTCAAGAAAGAGCAGTGGGATGTCAGTCTGACCAGTTCAAAGTGGGAAGGCCACGGAGTCTCCAGGATCAGGCTGGGGACGGAAGAACCCTTCGACGAGGTGAAGGCCACACTTGTCGTCTCCCCGAAAAAGGATACGCCGCCGGGCGTCTACGAGTTTGAACTTGTCGCATCGTCGCAAATCGGTGTCATGAAGATCATCCCCCTGTCCGTGAAGCTTGTCGCCGAAAAAGTTGTGCCCGTGGAAAACATCCTTGGCCTCGAGTGTTCCTATCCGGTCATTGAAAATCCTGCGGGAGAGAATTTTACCTATGAACTCAGCCTTGAAAACAAGGGTGCAGAAAACATCACCACAGATTTCAACCTGTCCGTTCCTTCAGGATGGTCTGGTTCCGTCACACCCCAATGGGAGTCGGACAGAAAGATCCAGTCGATGAAGGTGGATTCCGAATCAACTGAAAAACTGAAAATAACCGTTACGCCTCCGCAGGGAGTCAAAAAGGGACGTTATCCTGTCACCTTTACGGCTCTTTCCGGAGAGGAAAAGGCGGAGCTCAAGCTTGAGGCGGTCGTGACGGGAACCTATGACCTGAAGCTTATGCCCGAAACCCAGCGGCTTAGCTTCGAAACCGTTGCCGGCAAGGAAAAGACTCTCGTCCTTTACCTGTGGAACGATGGTACTGCGCCTGTCGAGAACATTGAAATCTATTCGCAAAAGCCCGACGGTTGGGAAGTTTCCTTCGAGCCCGAAAAGGTCTCGAAACTCGATTCCTATTCGTCCAGGGGCAAGCCTGATCAGGTCAAGATGACCGTCAAGGCGCCGGAACGGACGATTCCCGGTGACTACCAGGTATCCGTCACAGCTGCAGGCGACCAGAGCCAGGATTCGATAGCACTGAGAACGACGGTGAAAGTCCCGACCACCTGGGGCTGGTTTGGCATCGGTGTCATCGCCGCGGTGTTGGTGCTCCTCTTCGGTATTTTCTGGAAGCTGAAGAGGCGGTAGTCATGGAGAAAGCCGTCGAGACGAAACAACTCACGAAAAATTACGGGGCCTTCACGGCCGTAGACAGTCTCGACCTTGGAATCGGCCGTGGTGAGGTGTTCGGTCTTCTGGGCCCCAATGGTGCGGGAAAGACCACGACAATCCTGATGCTCCTGGGCTTGACGGAACCTACATCTGGGAGCGCCAGTGTCCTCGGCATGGATCCTGTGAGTGAGCCACTCCGGGTCAAAAGAGCAACGGGCTACCTGCCGGAGGATGTCGAATTCTACGAAGACCTGACGGCCAGGGAGAACCTTTTCTACCTTGCCGACCTGAACGGTATCCGGGGGAGGAAAGCCCGTGAAACTGTCGAGGAGGCCCTCGAAAAGGTCGAACTGACACGTGTGATCGATTCACCGGTAGGGACTTTCTCCAAGGGGATGAGGCAGCGCCTGGGCCTGGCTTCCGTCCTTTTGAAGGAGCCAAGCCTGGCCATCCTCGATGAGCCGACAACGGGCATTGATCCTGAAGGCGTGGAAAAGATGCTTGCCTTGATCAGGGGGCTGGCAAAAGATTCCGGCGTAACGGTGATGCTTTGCTCCCACATGCTCTATCAGGTGCAGAAGGTCTGTGACCGCGTCGGAATCATGTTCCGGAGTTCCATGATCGCCTCGGGAACCATCGAGGAGATCGGCAAAATGATCCTCGGTGATCGCCGGAAAACGATAAAGGTCGTATCCCAGGAAGGTACGCTGCCCGATAAAGAGCAGCTTTCCGCCATCGAGGGCCTTTCGGGATTCCGCAAATCCGGCGGTGCCCTTGTGGCGGACTTTGAAGAGACCAGACAGAAGGAAATCATCCGGGACATCCTCGAGAAAGGCTATCTTCCCATGGAGGTCCGGGGAGAAGAGTACAGTCTCGAGGAGATCTATATGAGATATTTCCAGGAGGTATGAGCCATGAAGGGCGTTTGGGCCGTGTTCCGCAAGGAAATGGCCGATCACCTCGGCAGCAGGCGGTTCGCCGTCATCGCCACGATCGTGGTTCTCGCAAGTCTTGCGGCATCACTTGCAGCTGTCGAAAGCCCGGCCGTTTCCGAAATGGACCGCGAATTCCTTTTCCTTTCCCTCCTGACGGAAAGCGGGGGGGCGATCCCTTCGTTCCTGTATTTCATCACCTTTCTGGCGCCACTGCTCGGGATCATTCTCGGATTTGACGCCATCAACGCCGAGCGCCAGCGGGGAACATTGAGCCTGCTTGTTTCACAGCCGATTTATCGTGACAGTGTCATCAACGGAAAATTCATGGCGGCCCTGGCAACGGCGGCCATCATGACCTCCGCCATTCTCGTCCTTATCGGCGGAGTCTCCATCTCCAAACTCGGTATTGTTCCGCAGGGTGCGGAAATCGCAAGGACCGCCCTGTTCTTTGTGGCCTCCATGCTCTACATCGGATTCTGGCTGAGCCTGTCCATCCTTTTTTCGGTGCTGTTTGACAAGACTTCCACCTCCGCACTGGCGGCTTTAGGTGTGTGGATTGTCCTCGGGTTCTTTCTCCACATGATTGCGGGCATCGTGGCCGATCAGGTGGTTCCTGTGGGGAGCAATTCGGCGCCCCAGGAAATAATCCGGCATGAAGAGCTTCGAATAGCCATCATGAGGGTGTCGCCGGCGTACCTCCTTCAGGAAGTGTCGCTGGCGGTCCTGAACCCGGCCGTAAGGATCATGGGTCCGCTCTCGCCGGAGCGACTCCAGGGATTTATCCCGTCGCCCCTTTCACTGCCACAGAGCCTGATGGTTATCTGGCCCCAGCTCACAGTTCTGGCGGCCCTTTCAATTGTCTGTTTCGGTGTCTCCTACGTGGTCTTCATGCGGCGTGAAATACGATCCTGACGGGAGCCCGGCAAAATAATCCGGGCTCTCTCTTGACAACTCCGATGAAGTTGATAAGATACTTCAGGTGCGAAAAATGCACGCTAGGGCCCCACAGGGCTTCAGAGTGGGGGGATGGCCGAGTGGTCAAAGGCAGCAGACTGTAAATCTGCCGACATACGTCTACGGAGGTTCAAATCCTCCTCCCCCCACCACTCCCAAACAAGACAAGCCGACTTAGCTCAGCAGGTAGAGCACATCCATGGTAAGGATGGGGTCTCCGGTTCGAGTCCGGAAGTCGGCTCCATGCTTATAAAGAGATCCGGGACGTATTTCGCGCCTGACCGGGTCTCTTTTGGTCTGTATGGAGCTGTGGTACAATCATCCAGCGTAAGTCGCGGAACCCGAAAGGGAAAACGTAACGGGGAGGTTCTCCAGAAATGGCGAAGGCACATTTTGACAGATCGAAGCTTCACTTGAACATAGGGACCATTGGCCACATTGACCACGGGAAGACGACGTTGACGGCGGCGATCACGAAGACCCTGGGCAGCAAGGGGTGGGCGGACTTTACGCCCTTCGACATGATCGACAAGGCGCCGGAGGAACGCGAGCGCGGTATCACCATCAACATAGCGCACGTGGAGTACCAGACGGAGAAACGACACTATGCGCACATTGACTGTCCCGGTCACGCTGACTACATCAAGAACATGATCACCGGAGCGGCGCAGATGGACGGAGCGATCCTGGTGGTTTCTGCGGCAGACGGCCCCATGCCGCAGACGCGGGAGCACGTGCTGCTGGCTCGCCAGGTGAACGTGCCGGCTTTGGTGGTATACATGAACAAGGTCGACCAGGTTGACGACGAGGAACTTCTCGACCTGGTGGAGATGGAGATCCGGGATCTTCTGAACCAGTACGAATTCCCCGGCGACGACGTGCCGATCATTCGCGGTTCTGCGCTGAAGGCGCTGGAGAGCGAGGACACGAGCCGTGAGGACGAGTGGACCAAATCCATCTGGGAGCTCATGGATGCGTGCGACAGCTACATTCCGGATCCCGAGCGCGACGTAGACAAGCCTTTCCTCATGCCCATCGAGGACGTGTTCACCATTACGGGCCGCGGGACCGTTGTAACCGGTCGAGTGGAGCGCGGCAAGATTCACGCGGGAGACGAGATCGAGATAGTGGGGATGCAGGAAGACACGCGGAAGACCGTTGCCACGTCCCTTGAGATGTTCCGGAAGATCCTCGACGACGCCATGGCCGGAGACAATGTCGGAGTTCTGCTTCGCGGCATCGGCAAGGACGACGTGGAGCGTGGGCAGGTACTGGCGAAACCGGGCAGCATCACGCCCCATCGTCATTTCAAGGGCGAAGTCTACGTGCTGAAGAAAGAGGAAGGCGGCCGGCACACGCCGTTTTTCACTGGCTACAAGCCGCAGTTTTACTTCCGGACCACCGACGTGACGGGCGACATCAAGTTGCCTGAGGGCGTGGAGATGGTCATGCCCGGAGACAATGCGACCTTTGAAGTAAACCTGATCGTACCTGTGGCGCTTGAGCAGGGACTCCGCTTCGCCGTTCGCGAGGGCGGCCGGACCGTCGGCGCAGGCGTCGTCACGGAAATCCTGGACGACTAGAAGATAACCGAGAGGAAGGCGTACTGCCATGGCAGATGTCGTTGGACTTCAGTGTACAGAGTGCAAGAGGCGCAACTACGTGACCACCGTCAACAAGAAGAAACAGCAGAAAAAGCTCGAGAAGAAAAAGCATTGCCGGTGGTGCGATACGCACACCTTGCACAAGGAAACGAAGTAGTGTAGAATACCTTTCGCGCGCAGGTCCGTGGCTCAACTGGCAGAGCACCGGACTCCAAATCCGGGGGTTGCAGGTTCGAGTCCTGCCGGGCCTGCCATTTTTCTTGAACGTACTGGAGGCCGTGCTCCATGAAAGTCATGAACTTTATCCGCGAGGCGAGAGCCGAGCTTAAAAAGGTCACCTGGCCCAGCCGACAACAGGTATGGTACTCGACGCTCATCGTTATCGCGGTGACCTTTATGGTAGCGGCGTACCTGGGAGTGGTCGATCTGCTTTTGACGGCCGTGTTTTCACGGGTCGTCCAGTAACTCTGCAAGGTGGCTAACCCCATAGAAGAGATCCGCATCTGTGGAGGAGGAGAGGGGGCCGTGCACGGGCCCCCTTTTAAATGATGAACGACAACAAAAGAGAACGACGCTGGTACATAGTTCAGACCTATTCGGGATACGAAAACAGGGTGAAGATGAACCTCGAACAGCGGGTTGCCACCATGGGGATGGAGGACAAGATCTTCCATGTCCTTGTGCCTGTGGAGGAGCGCGTTACCGTCAAGGACGGCAAGACCAAGCGCACCCGCAGGAAGGTCTTCCCCAGTTATGTGCTGGTCGAGATGATCCTCGACGACCAGTCATGGTATGTCGTGCGCCATACGCCCGGCGTAACCGGGTTTGTCGGAGCCGGAAGCTCGCCCATACCCCTGTCCGAGCGCGAAGTCAGCGAAATCATGAGCAAGATCGGCAAGGACCAGGTCAAGCCCAGGGTCGAGATCGACCTCAAGCCCGGAGACGTCATCCGCGTCAAGACCGGTCCCTTCGAAGGCCAGGTCGGTCCAGTGGTGGAAGTGCTGGAGGAAAAGGGCAAGGTCAAGTTTTCGGCCACGGTGTTCGGACGGGAGACCCTCGTCGAAGCCGACCATACGGAACTCGAAAAGATCTGACGACCAGAACAAAACGTACCGCTTGAAGCTTCCTCACGAGGGAAGCCAGCGAGGAGGGACACCAGGCAATGGCAAAGAAAATCATCGCAGAGATCAAGCTCCAGCTCCCTGCGGGGAAGGCCACACCGGCACCCCCCGTGGGACCGGCTCTTGGTCAGCATGGGGTCAACATCATGGAGTTCTGCAAACAGTTCAACGCCAAGACGGCCGACCAGCCGGGAATGATCATCCCCGTGGTGCTCACCGTCTTTGGCGACAGGAGCTTTACCTTCATCACGAAGACCCCGCCCGCGAGCGTGCTGCTCAAGAAAGCGGCCAAGCTCGAGCGGGCTTCCGGCGAGCCCAACAAGGTCAAAGTCGGCAAGGTCACCCTTGACCAGGTCAGGGAAATTGCGGAACTCAAGAAACCCGACCTGAATGCCAACGACGTTGAGGCAGCCATGGAAATGATCAAGGGCACCGCCCGTTCAATGGGCATTGAGGTCGTAGGCTAGTTTTTTTAAGGCAGCCGGGGAAACCGGCTTCAATACGTGGGAGAACCCCCTTGCGGGAGTTCGTCTGGACCACAAGGAGGCAGATGCAAAATGGCTAAAAAGAGCAAAAGGTACCTTGCGAACAGGGAAAAGGTCAGCCGCGAGCCTGTGGCAAACCTCAAGGAGGCCATAGCCCTCGCAAAAGAGACGGCCAACGCCAGGTTTGACGAGAGCCTTGAGATGCACATCAAACTCGGGGTCGACCCACGCCACGCTGACCAGCAGGTCCGCGGAACCGTCGTTCTTCCTCATGGAACGGGCGTCACCAAAAAGGTCGTGGTTATCGCCTCCGGCGAAAAGGTCAAGGAGGCCGAAGAGGCCGGAGCCGACTTCGCCGGCGGAGAAGACATTGTCCAGAAAATTGAGGGCGGCTGGCTCGATTTCGATGCCGTCGTCGCCACGCCGGACATGATGAAGATGGTCGGCAAGCTGGGCCGCATTCTCGGCCCCCGCGGCATGATGCCGAGCGCAAAAGGCGGGACCGTAACCTTTGACATCGCCGATACCGTTAACGAGATCAAGGCGGGGAAGATCGAATTCCGCGTCGACAAATTCGGGATCATCCACAAGGCCTTCGGAAAGGCCAGCTTCACCGAAGATCAGCTTCTCGACAACGCCAGGGCACTTTTCGATACCATCGTCAAGGCCAAACCGCCGGCGTCAAAGGGCCAGTACGTGCGGAGCCTCGCCATCGCCCCGACCATGGGTGTATCGGTCCGCATCGATCCCGTTTCGGCACAGAAGGCACTGGTCGCAGAATAGCAGCGGATTCATGGGGCGGGAACCTGATTCCGGCCCCTTCGAAGAAACCATAGAACAGCATGGCAACAGACCAGAGACAGCGGGCGCGCAGCAGTCGCGCTTAATCGGTACCCGCCGAGGTCTGGAGCAGAGCGAAACCGCCCAAGGGCGGTATGTCTTCTCTGTCTCCCGGACCCCGGAAGGTCCGGGAGATTTTTTTGCGAGGAGGTGAATACATGCCGTCCCAGCTCAAATACCAGAAAGTCGAAGCCCTCAGGGAAAAACTCAAGGGAGCCAAGGCCATCTTTTTCTGCGAATACCGCGGACTGACCGTGGGCAAGATCAACACCGTCCGTGCCAACATCCGGGAAGCCGGCGGTGAGATGACCGTGGCCAAGAACACGCTGATGTCGATAGCATTCAAGGAAGAGGGACTCCCCCTTCCCGAAGAGTACATGACGGGGCCCAACGCCTTTACCGTGACCTACGAGGACCCCGTCGCCGTCGCCAAGGCCATCAAGGATTTCTCCAGGGAAAAGGGGAACGAAGCCCTCGTCATCAAGGGAGCTATCCTCGAAAACGAAGTACTTGGCGCCGACGAGGTCAAGGCGCTGGCCGATCTCCCCGGCAGGGAAGAACTTTTGGCCCAGGTTGTGGGGACCATGGCCGGCCCGATCCGTGGACTCGTTACCGTGCTCTCCGGTCCGAGCAGGGGATTTGTTACCTGTCTGTCCCAGATCAAGGATCAGAAGGAAAAGGAAGAAGCGGCGTAAAGGTGCAAAGATTATTCCCGGAACGGCCTGCCTTCAATAACGAAGCGGCCTGAGGTCCGGAAACACAGGAAACGTTTTTTTGGAAACCACACAAGGAGGAGTATGAAAATGGCTGAAGAGAAACAGACCCCCGAAGTTGAAACCGCGGAAGAGACCAAGCCCGCGAAGAAGAGCACCAAGAAGTCGGCAACGATGAGCAAGGAAGACATCATCGCGGCGATCGAGAACATGTCGGTCCTCGAACTTTCCGAGCTCGTCAAGGAACTCGAGGACAAGTTCGGCGTATCCGCCTCGGTCCCGGCCATGGCCATGCCGATGGCTCCCGGCGTCGGCGCTGCCGCCGCCCCCGTTGAGGAAGAGCAGACCGAGTTCGACGTCATCCTCAAGGGCCCCGGAAGCAACAAGATCGCCACCATCAAGGCGGTCCGCGAGATCACCAGCCTCGGCCTCAAGGAAGCCAAGGAACTCGTCGACAACGCCCCCAAGCCCGTCAAGGAAGCCGTCTCCAAGGAAGAGGCCGACGAGATCAAGAAGAAAATGGAAGAAGCCGGCGCCGAGGTGGAACTCAAGTAGCATCACCACCGGAAAGCCCGAAAACCGACGGAGGGAGATCCTGTCTCCCTCCGTCGGTTTGCCTTCACCCCTCCCCCCCTGAAACCCTTTCAGATTGATGCTGGTACAAAACCCTAAAAAGCATTATTATTGACGCTATGAAGAGGATTCTATTGCTTCGACGCGTCAAACGACAAAAGGCCTTCACTCTGGTCGAGGTGCTCATTTCGCTTGTCATACTAGCGATCGCACTGTTAGCCCTTGCCGGGGTCGTCATGTCGACGACCATGTTGTTGTCCCATACCATTGACAGCGAAGAAGCCGTTAACGTTGCCATAGAGAAGCTCGAAGAACTTGAAGGAGAACTTGAAAACAACGGTACTTTGGAAGCGGGTTCGGACGTAACTTCTGACGACAAGTTCCACCGTTCCTGGACCGTAACGGAGACGAGCAACGACAAGAACGTGGTCCTGACCGTCGAATGGGATGGAATAATCGGGTCAAAAAGCGTCGAAATGAAACGCACCATCTCCGATTTGGGGAACTGATGCCATGAAAAAAAGAGCGGGTCAAAGAGTTAGCAAGAATTACAAAACAGGCTTTACCTTCGTCGAACTCCTGATCGCCATGGTAATTGTCGCCATCGTATCAGGTGCCGTCATCATGCTCGGCTACACCTATTTCAACCATTTCGAGCAGTCCACGGAGCTGTCCATGGCCAGAGAACGGGGCATCATGGTCGTGACTTATCTTGAGAAAAGAATCCTGAACACGGGGCTCGGGATGCCGGGAACCGATGATGACAATGATTTTAGTGATGCTTTTGGAGATCTTTGGTCGGCAATTGCTTTTGATCCTTATACAGCGTCGCGAGACTGGAACGGACCTATTTATTTGCCTGAGGTTGAAGAAGATCAAAAGCACAGCAGCAACGAACTTGTAATTGCTTACTCTGTTCCTGCCGGAGTCTATGCCACGTCACAGGATTATGTGACTGAGGGAGAGAGACCTATAGAGATTTCCGTTTTATCTTCAGGATTTAAAGATAAATTATCTACTAATCCTAATGTTCAAAAAGAAACGAAAAACTGGGTGTTATTTCCTTCTATCGTTGAATATCCGTCGTCGAGATTGCCTCTTCTGATAACCGAACAGTTCGACACGGGGGATACAACAATATCGCTCAGAACAATAAAAGGCTCCGGAAAGATCTCTGAGAATGATGAACTGCACTACATAAGGTTCATGCATGCCTATGTGGAAAAGGAAACCTTTAAGGTGGATGATTTGACTATTGCACATAACCAACCAATTGTGGAAGGAATTTTGAGTTGCAGGTTTACCTATGACGAACCAACAAATTTACTTGAGGTGTCGATTTTGGCCCGTGGGGACAAACAGTATTCCAGTTATGTTGCGCCGGAGAATCTGAATGGTTGGGGAACAGTCGAAAATGACGACTGGAGAAAGTATCATTTGACCGTAGTGAACAAGGGATGGAGGGTCAGAAATTGAATCGACGGAGATTGAACGAACGAAGTGCCATGGCTCTGCCCTTGACCCTGGTCATTCTGCTTTTCGGCTCCGTTCTGGTAGCTACGGCATTTTATATCGTGCAAAACATGTACTCCACATCCCGCCATTCCGTGACGCACACGGAACTTTACAATGTTGCGCAGACGGGAGTCGAGCTTGCAAAAACAGCGCTTTGGGAAACTGAAATTAGCACAGACGAAAGACCATATAATCCTAGCGCTTATTCGACAGAGGAACAACGATTACGTGCAATTAGAGCAGTTGATACTTCTGGAAACTACATTGATCGGGATTTGCAAGCCCGTGACAGCTCGAATAGCACACTGATATCTCCTCAAGGAGTCAACTTGAACGTATACATTCTGGATTGCAACTATGAAGTTTTTGGTACCCTTGGGGATGGTGACCGGAAAATCCTGCCTCCCCTTTGGGTCGGCGGCGAAGGGACCGTTCCGGACGCGGAGATCGGACCGCCGGAAGGAACGTCGGTCATCATTGACCCGTCCCGCCTGTTTAACCTCGGCGGAGGTGGAGCAGGTCAAAGACGATATGTCATCCGATCTACCGCAAGCCACGATGATTCCGGCATGGAAGTGACCATAGAAGCCATGGTGGTGGTGAAAAAGCCATGAAGAGAATTAGAGTGTTTGAAAGGGCGGCCAAATGGGTTTTGCCGATATTGCTTTTTGTTTGCTTTTGGGGTGCCGCGATAAGCAGTGCCGAGGTTAAAATAATAAGTGCTGATGCGTGGCCGATGTGGCCGGAACCAACGATCCAGATTAACGATCTTTCGATAGAGGAACCTGCAACCTTTCTCAGCATAGGGCGGGAAATTGTCCCTTGGCCTTACTTTGGAGAAACAACGACATCAGGCGAGTACCTCAACATTGTTGGCGGAGATCTGAATTTTGTCATCGAGGAAAAAGTATTGAGCAATGATGAGCTCCTTACCATATTTCACTTTAAAAACGCAGTCGAAGAGACTCCGGAAAATGATTTGTATTTTGTTATGGGGAATACGACAAGTAAAATTGGAGATACTGGGCTGGGAAACAACGATATACTTGAAGGAGATATTTCCTTCGGTGAGGATGCGGGGCTAAGAGGTCTTTCGGTAATCCCGGAATACGTTTCAGACTGGATTGTTTCGACTGATCAATACGGAAACATAGCAGAAGAGCTCGCCGATAACGAAAGTCTCCTTAAGAATGGTGACGATTCTGATAGTAACGATTACGATTACCTAAATGACTGGAAATCTTTTCTGACGAAAGATCAAAACGTGGGAACTGAGGAGCTCTTTTTTGCAGACTCTGGTCATGCTCCGCCACAAATGGTGTGGCCTTTCGATCCGTGGCTTTACCAATACAGAGCCGTAACCGGATATGAGAAAGATCTCTTTACAAGTTGGCCCGAGGATCGATATCTCTGTCTTTGGCCGACAAATCAGGGAGCATTGCAAGCTTTTGAAATCTACAATGTGTACAAGGACACCCCTCGGGATATTACCAGTGGGACAAATGTCCCCTATGTAAAAAGAACTTGGCTCACCGTTCCTAACCCCGCATTCAGGCAGTCGATTTATCACCAGCTGCATAAAGCCTTTGGCAATTATAAACGACTGACAGTACTTGATGGACCGGTTACTGTCAGAGATGTCGAGCTCGGGGATACAAAGGAAAATTGGAGAAGAATAGCAGTTGGAACAACCGGTATAGGAACAAAACAATTGCCTAAACCGCATAATGCGTGGAAGAAATTGAACCAGATAGGCACGGAATACAATAATTACCCCCTAGAGACAGACGAACCGACTACATCCAATGGCCTCGGGAACGGCCGGGCTTTTGGAGTGTACGCCTTCGATATCAGTGAACTCCCAACAAAAGAAAGCGCCTCGGAACTAGATGCTCTATGGTCCGTGTCGAACGTCTATTACGTAACATCATCAAAAAGCTTCCACGAGTTTCATGTAGAAAACAAAAATGAAGCAGAGACTTTTCAGGGGACGGCTTCAGGAGTAACGACTCAAGAAGGCCTTGATTATGGAGCATACGCCGATCTCAAGTTCTCTGTGAGCAAACCGTTGATAGGTTATACGAAAAACGGTGACAGCCGTGAATGGCATGTGGTTATTCTTGGTGTGGACCAACAAAACAGATACAAATGGCTGGATTTGGATCCTGCCAACGGAAGTGTGAAGGATTTCGGGTATTTTGTGAACGAGGCAAGTAATGAAAAGGAAACCTTGGAAGATGCTTCGTTTGTCAGCCTGGGTGAGCTTTCGGGAGAGGAAGTTGAAAGACTTTTCCCAAGCAGAATCCTTTCGGCGTTTCCTCCGGATGATTATGAATACCGGGAGCCTTTACTCAGCGATATATACGTCCACCTGTCGAACGGGGCATTTTACCGATGGAACTTGAATGATGGTGATGCACCTGAATGGCTGGTAACATTCAAAAGCGAAAGGGCTGATGAAATCGCTCCGCCACTGACAGATTTCGATATTACCTACACGGAATCGGGAGACACGTTCCTTGCGACTAATGTGTATCTGAAAAATGTTCCAAATGACAAAGCTAAACACGATACAGAAGGTCTCCTGATAGCAAACCTGACAAAGCTGGCAGAAAAGACTGTTTCGGAGAGAGAAACCATAAGAGTGCCACCGGGGAAAGAAGGAACGACTTTTTCTTCAGACGATCAGCTTTTGGGTTTCATCCAAACAGAATTGGCACATGGGGCTTACGATCCAGAGAGCAAAACCGTTTTGGCGTCTCCGGTATTTATTGCAAATCGGCTTTACTTGGCGTTTTATGAATTCAGCAGGAAAGGAAAAAGCAATAACACTACGGAAATTTCCCGTTTGTATTCCATTTTGTTTGGAAGAATGATGGGTAGTGATTACAAATTAGAATCCGCCGAGGTTGTCACGGGGGAAGACGGAGAACCGACGATTGTAGGAGACTATTTTGATTATTCCGATCAAGAAGCGGTAATGATAATCGTGGATTCTGAAGGCAATTTGGTATTGTTCGATGCAAGCGGTCAACCGATTGGAGATCCCATTCCAACCGGTTTGTTCTTCTACGCTGATGGCGGTAGCGGCGAAGATCCCTTTGAAAGCGAAGGAGTGCACACCGTTTATTGGAAAACAAAATGATCCAAAAAGAATCATTCAGTAACTACACCATCCTCCAGAACACCTTGGCATCATGGGTCGTTCTGGAGGATCTTTTTTCGCGGCCGATTCGATATGTCGGCGGGGTGGATGTGTCCTACTCCAAAAGGGGCAAATCCTCCACGGCCTGTGCGGGGGCGGTGGTGATGGACCCCAAGGACTGGTCCGTCGTGGATTCGGCCTCGGCTTTCCTCGAAAACTCGATTCCCTACGTCCCGGGGTATCTTTCCTTCCGTGAGATCCCGGTTCTTCTTGAGGCCTATGAAAAGCTCCGGGTACTGCCCGATGTGTGGCTCGTGGACGGGGCGGGGATTGCCCATCCGCGCCGGATCGGTCTGGCGGCCCACTTCGGGGTGCTCCTGGATGTTCCCGCCGTCGGGGTGGCCAAAAGCCGCCTGGTGGGGCGTCATGATGACCTGCCCGCAGAAAAGGGAAGCAGTGTTCCCCTGGAAGATGAAAAGACCGGAGAGGTCATCGGGACGGTGCTCCGGTCCCGCAGTGGTGTGAAGCCCCTTTTTGTGAGCCCCGGCCACAGGGTGTCCATCGAAACGGCCCCGGAGGTGGTGCTTTCCTGCTGCACCAGGTACCGCCTTCCCGAGCCGACCCGCGCCGCCCACAACATGGTGACGGAACTCAAAAAGACCATGCCCTCCTCGTAACGCCTCCTTCGGGTTTATAATGCCGGAAGAATCCCATCCATGGAGGAATCGCCATGATCATCGACACTCATGTTCACCTGTACCCGCCGGATGTGGTGAAAGACTGGGAGAAGATCGCCGAAAAGGAGTCCTGTTTCAGGCTGCTCTGTTCGGGGAAGGTCCACAAGTGGGCCGTCGCGGAGGACCTCTTCGACATGATGGCCTCCGACGGCATCGACCAGTGCTGGGCCACGAGCTTTGCCTTCAGGGACCCGGGGCTTTGCCGGTATTGCAATGACTATGTCATCGATACCGTGGCCCGTTCGGGAGGCAAGGTCCAGGGGCTTGCCGTGGTGAACCCCCTGTCCCGGGATTTCGAAAAGGAGATCCTTCGCTGCCGGGAGGCCGGACTCATCGGGGTGGGCGAGCTCTTTCCCGACGGGCAGGTCTTCGACATCACCGACAAGCGGCAGACCTGGCGGCTTGCCGCCACGTGCCAGGATGCCGGGATGTTCCTGCTCCTTCACACGGCGGAACAGGTTGGGCACGATTATCCAGGCAAGGGGAAGGCGGGGCCCACTGAAGCCGCGGCCTTCTGCCTGAACCATCCGGGCCTTGCCGTTGTTTTCGCCCACATGGGAGGAGGCCTGTGGCAGTACGAGATGATGCCCGAGATGAAAATCTACCTGCAGAATGCCTGGTATGACACGGCTGCCGTTCCCTTTCTCTATGAGGCCAGTGTGTTCAGGGCCGTCTTCGCCGCGGGTGTGGGGCACAAGATCCTCTACGGAAGCGACTTTCCGCTGCTTGGGATGAAACGGTACCGCAGGATGCTCGACGAAGCGGGCCTTGACCCCGACAAGGAAGCAGCGCTGCTCGGGGGGAACGCCCAGGATGTGCTTGAAGCGGCGTCCCGGTTCGCTGCCTTGGAGTGAACCTGTTTATTTTAATGGGTGGAGTCATCTTACCAGGTAGGCGAAAAGCGCCAGGGCGGCGATGATGACGTAGGCGATGTACACCCTGAGCCCGCCGCTCTGGAGGGCCCCGAGGGTGTCGGGGATCTTCCGGAAGAAGGGGCCCGTCGCCGCGAGGAGGTCGTCCACATCGGGCACGTGGTGCTCCGCCGGTTCAAGCGCCTTTTTGAGCAGGGCAAAGAGCAGAAGGCCCCCAAGGATCGGCAGAAGCGCCGAGGTCACCGTGGAGAGGGCAAAAAACGGGTAGCCCCCCTCCCCCAAAAAGCCGGGCACAAGGTCGGGCCGAAGGCCCAGAAGCACCGTCGCCGCTGCGGCGATTGCCATGCCCAGGTTTCTTCGGCTGTTTTTCACCGAACCCCGCCCTTCCCCGGGCAAGGTTTCGAGGCTCCCTGTCCCTTTCCGGATAAAGGCGAAATATCCCAGCTTGCAGAAAGAGATGACCGTCCCGATACTGGCCGCCTGGAGGACCCAGACGCCGGCAGTGCTGTGGATGTCTTTTACCGAGGCCTTGACCAGGGCCTTGCTCGCGAAACCGCTCAGGCCGGGAAAGCCCGAAATGGCCAAAGCACCCACGGCGAAGAGGGCGAAGGTCACGGGGAGCAGGGCGGCCGCACCCCCAAGGTGCCTGAGATCCCGGGTCCCGAAGGCCCTTTCGAGGGAACCGGCGGAAAGAAAGAGAAGCCCCTTGAAGAGTCCGTGGGCCACGGCATGAAACATTCCCGCCGCCAGGCCCAGGGGCGTGCCCGTTCCGATGGCGGAAATCACGTACCCGAGCTGGCTGATGGTGTGATAGGCCAGAAGCCGCTTGGCGTCGTGCTGGAGCAGGGCCTGGAAGACGCCGAAAAGGGCCATGAAGCCCCCCATGGCGAGATAGAGTGTCCCCGTTTCGGGCGAGGCGAGCCGGGCCAGGCCGAAGACGCCCAGCTTGACGGCGAAACCCGAAAGCAGGGCGCTGGCCGGGGCAGGAGCCTTTCTGTGGACCTCGGGAAGCCAGAAGTGAAGCCCCGGGAGGGCCGCCTTGATGCCCAGAGCCGGGATGAAATACCAGAGCAGCTTTGGAGGGACGGGGCCGATGGCGGTGCTTCCTGTCTGGTGCAGCAAGATCGCGCTTCCCACAAGAAGCAGCGCCGTTCCCGCCAGCTGGGTCAGAAGGTAGAGCGCAGCGGCCCGGGCGTCGCCGAAGAAGATCATGAACACCAGGGCCAGTGAGGCCAGCTCGACGAAGAAGGCGAACAAAAACCAGTCGCCTGCGAAAACGGCAAGGCAGGAGAACAGGCAGAAGGCCCAGGGGGCGGAGGCAAAAGCGCGCCGTTGCCAAATGACGTCACTCACGGCATAGCCCCTGGAGTAGAGGGACACCGAAATGGTCATTACCAGGGCAAGCCCCGCGAGAAGCAGGGAAACGGAATCTGTGATAAAGACATTCATCGTCCTGTCACCACGGCGATGTACCCCGCCACGTCAAGGGTCTGGTCTCCAATGGAGCCGAATAACGCCCAAAGGGGCGAAAAAAACGGGAGCAGGCCCAGCATGAGGCAGCAGGCGGCGAAGGTCCCCGAAACGGCAAGGGGCCAGAAGGCGGTCCGCCGCCTGGGGGGTTCCTCTCCGGGAGAGAAAAATGACTTCAGGACCCGGAGGTAATAGGCCGCCGAGATCACAGTCCCCGCGCCCAAAGCGAGGGCCGGCAGGATGTTTCCTGATTCCGCGGATGCCAGCATGAGGAACCACTTGCCCATGAACCCCGCCAGGGGCGGGATGCCCACGATGCCTGCCGCAAGAAGCGAAAAAACCGCCACAAAACGGGGCCTGTACCGGAAGAGTCCTTTCATGTCGGAAATTTCCCGGGTCTTCATATCGTCGGCAAGATGTCCCGCCGTAACGAAGAGGCCCGATTTCATGACCATGTGCCCGAAGGCGTGAAAGACCGCAGCCGTCACGCCCGCCGCCGTTCCCGAACCGACGCCGACGAGGATGTAGCCGATCTGGGCCACCGTCGAGTAGGCCAGAAGACGCTTGATGTCCCTCTGGCGATAGGCGAGGAGGTGCCCCCCGAGGATCGAAATGGTGCCCAGTGCGGCTATGGCGGTGAAGACCTCCGGTTTGGACTGGTAAAAGAAGAGGAAGCTCACCCTGATGAGGGCGTAGATGGAAACCTTGATCATGACGCCCGAAAGCAGGGCGCTGATGGCCGTTCTGGCCGAGGAGTGGGCGTCGGGGAGCCAGAAATGAAAGGGGAAGGCCCCGATCTTGAGACTCAAGCCGATCAGAAGGCATGCGGCGATCACCGAGAGGGCTTCCGGGGGCACCTGGGCCATTTGTGTCGCAAGAACGGCGAAATTGAGGGTCCCCGTGGCCATGAAGATATAGGCGGTGCCGAGAAGGATGAACATGGCGCCGATGGTGCCGAGAATGAGGTATTTCAGGCCGGCCTCCAGGGCCTGCCATGACATGGTGAAGGCCACGAGCAAATAGGCGGCCACGGAGAAGATCTCGTAGCCCACGAAAAGGTTGAACATGTCCCCCGTCACAATGATGCCGTTCATGGCCGCCTGGAGAAGGAAAAAAAGCACGTAATAGCGCCAGGGTCCGCCCGCAAGACGGGCATAACTCAAAAGAAGCGCCGCCCCGCTGCCGAAAGCCGCAAGGACCAGAAAGGCCGCCGAGAGTTTGTCCACCACCAGGACGATGCCCAGCTCGGCGCTCCAGCCTCCCATGAAGACCACGGACGGTTCATGCCATCCTGAAAGGGCCGCGGCAATGGACGCGGCAAAGGTCATGAACCCCCAGAGCGGGATGACTTTTCCTGGCAGGTTGTGCCGGTACAGATGGGCCAAAGGCAAAATGAAGGCCCCGGCCATGGGTATGATCACTGCAAAGAGGGGCGTCATCCTTTGAGCCCCCTGATCTTGTCCAGGTCCACCGTTCCGTAACGCCGGTGGAGCTTGATGATGAAGGCCAGGGCCAGGGCGATGTCGCTGGCGCCGATGACGATGGCCGTCAGGGTGAAGGCCTGGGGCAGCGGGTTGACTGATGTGCCCTCAAGGGGAAGCAGGGGCGGGTTCCCCCCTGGGATGTAGCCCGATGTGATGATCAGAAAGAGTACGGCCGCTTCCATCAGGGACAGGCCGATGACGGTCTTGAAGAGGTTCCTCTTGATCATCAACGTGTAGAGGCCTATGCAAAAGAGCATGATGGCCGTGGCATAGCTCAGGCGGATCATGTTTCGTCTCCTTCCACCGGGGCGACGACCTTGACTTCGAGGAATTTCACCATGCTGTAGAAGATGGTGGAAAGTCCTGCGCCCACCTTGAGCCCCACGGCGATGTTGAGGATGGGGATCGTCCCTCCGCTCAGGAAATGTCCCGCCTCTCCCGTGGGAAAGCCCGCCGAGGCGTTGGCGAGAAACCCGGCACCGAGTACGAGACCAACCAGACCTGTGACGGTAAATAAAACGGCCCCTGCGGATTCGGTGAATTCCTTGGCCTTCGGGTGAATGCGCGAGGCTTCAAAATTAGAGCCGTAGACGATGCAAAAGAGAATGGTGGACGTTGCGAAGACGGCCCCGCCCTGAAAGCCTCCTCCCGGCGTGAGGTGTCCCGTCAAGACGATTCCCGCGGCGTACATGATGATGAAGGGGACGATGAAGCTGAGACCGCGCTTGACGATAAAGGAAAGTCCCGTCGATGATTTCCTGTATTTGCTCCTGGCAAAGAGCATGGCGATGCCCGTGACGGTGGTGAATATGACGGTGGCCTCGCCCAGGGTGTCGTAGCCCCTGTAGTCAAAGAGGATGGCGGCGACGATGTTGGCAGCTCCGGTCTCTCGGGCCGCGTTCGACACGTAATGGGCGGCGGGGCCCGCAAGGGACGAAGCCTGCTGGACGGCTTCGGCGCCCTGCCAGAGCCACCAGCCGAGGACAAGACAGATGAAGGCTGCGCCCGCCTTGAGATACGCCTGTGGGTGCTTCATTTTTTGTCATCTCCCCGGCGGAGGTCCTGCTTTTCCGTCTGGCTGTAGGCCACCAGGAAGAGGGATGTCACCAGGCCCGAGTTGATGACGGCCTGGGTGAGTGCAACGTCGGGCGCCTGGAGGATCACGAAGAGGATGGCAAGAAGGACCCCGTTGATTGACAGGCTGATGACGGAGCTCAGGATATCCTCGATTTCGGAGGCGACCAGGGCGGTGAGGATGAGAAAGACGCAGAAAAAACCGTACAGGACCGTACTCATCGTTGGTCACCCTTTTCGAGGGCCTCGCCGTATTCGTCCTTGAATGATGCTTCCGGGAGGATGCCGTGGCGGTAGCAGGCGCGGGCGATGGCGTGGGAGGATAGTGGGTTGGTGAGGAGGAAGAAACCGGCAATCAGAAGGATCTTCGCCGCCGCCTGCCAGGTCGGCGCGATCAAAGCGGCCCCGGTAAGAACGAGCAGGGCACCGCCGGTCAGGGCCTTTGTTCCGGCGTGGATGCGGGTGTAGACGTCGGGAAATCTGATGATGCCCACGGCGGAACTGAAGGCAAAGAAAACGCCGCCGATCATAAAGACATAGGCTGCGATCCGGAGAACCTGGGCAGTCATCGGTGCAGCTCCCCGTGTTCGAAATATTTGGCCATGATCAGCACGTCGGCAAAGGCCAGGACGGCAAAGGCCAGGGCGATGTCGAGGAAGACGGTCTTCTCGAAGAGAATCGACAGCACCACGATGATGGTGGTGAGCAAGATCGAAAGGGCATCGGCGGCAACAATCCTGTCCGGGATGGTCGGTCCTGTCACGACGCGCCAGAATCCGACGAAAGCGGACAAAAGAAGGCCCCAAAGTACAACCTGGATCATTCGAAAATCCTCCCCAGGAGTTTTTCGACCTTTGCGACCTGCTCGCAGACGGTGCATTCGTCAAGGGTCTTGAGGTTTAACGAGTGGACGAAAAGGCCGTGATTGACCAGGTCCGTGTCGACGGTGAGCGTCCCGGGCGTCAGGGTAATCTGGTTGGCCAGGATGACCAAAGCCGTCTTGCTTTTCAGCTTTGAATCGGCACGGACGATGCCCGGCATGAGCCGGATCTTCGGACTGAGGGCGAGGATGGACACCTCCAGGGTTGCCTTGATGATATCAATGAGGAACAGGCCGGCCAGGATCATGATTTCCCTGAGCCTGAAATGCATCGGAGGTGCAACCGGGCGTGGGGTCGCGTGTACGGGCGGCAGGAAAAAGCGCCATGTAATGCGGGTGATGACCAGGCTTGCGATCAGTCCGGTTGCGAGGGCGGGCCATTCGAGCCGGCCGGTGAAAAGAATCCAGAAAAGAAAGAGAAAAAGGAAAAGAGCGACAGGAGCCCGTTTCGACGCCGGCATTTTGCATATCCTCCTTCCGTTGACATCATGAGTGCAGAAGATGCGAAGATCAGTGTGTCTTTGTTATTTATTATCCCAGATTGACCGTTTTGTGCCCATTTGTCCACAAAAAAGACGGCCAGATGAACTGGCCGTCCTGAAATGATCTGGCTCCTCGGGCAGGACTCGAACCTGCAACCTAGTGGTTAACAGCCACCCGCTCTGCCGATTGAGCTACCGAGGAATTTTTTTTGCTTTTCAATGGAGGCGGCACCCGGATTCGAACCGGGGATAAAGGATTTGCAGTCCTCTGCCTTACCCCTTGGCTATGCCGCCCCTCAATAAAAAATGGAGCGGAAGACGGGATTTGAACCCGCGACCCCAACCTTGGCAAGGTTGTGCTCTACCCCTGAGCTACTTCCGCATCTCATCTGCTGTATCCGAGTGGTGGCGAGACCCAGAATCGAACTGGGGACACGCGGATTTTCAGTCCGCTGCTCTACCTACTGAGCTATCTCGCCGCGATTGGGAAAAAGAAAGTGGCGGGGCTGACGAGACTTGAACTCGCGACCTCCGGCGTGACAGGCCGGCGCTCTAACCAAACTGAGCTACAACCCCGCGTTTATCGATATATTGTAAAGGTACTCTTTGGTGGGCGAAATAGGGTTCGAACCTATGACCCCCTGCTTGTAAGGCAGGTGCTCTCCCACTGAGCTATTCGCCCGTGCTCATCCTGATGAGCGCAATGGGTAGTATAGCGAGCCGCGCTTTGACTGTCAACACCTTTTTTGCGAGTTGCAGACCATGCGAAAGAAGGATCCGGCGTTTGACAAACCGCTTGGTTTCGGCTGCACTTTCAACACCTGCACGGGGGCGTTCACCGGAGACAGGGGTTTCGGGAACGTTAACCTTTCACGAGGGCTTTTTTGGGCGACCAGCTGAGACGAAGACCGAAACCCTGTTGAAATGGAACTGGCCTCGTAAAACCCTCTCGGGTATAATCGGGAGAAATCCTGAACGAAAGACCTGCTGTGCAGATTGTTTGTCGAAGAAGGGATGAAAGGCGAATGAACGTTAAGCGGATCGTAATCGGAGCGGCCATCCTCCTGGTTGTCGTTGCCGGGGTCATGTACGTGTCAGGCCGTAGAGAGCAGCCGGCCCCGGACCAGGCGGCCGAACAGCCGGTTTTCCTGGAATTCATGACCCCGACGTGACCGGCCTGCAAGGCAATGGAACCGGTGGTTTCAGACCTTGAGAAAAAACACGGTGAAAGGGTCGATATAGTGGTTGTAGACGTCTATGAGAATATGGAGCAGGCCCGGGAATACCAGGTTCGGGTTGTGCCCACCATGTTTCTCCTCGACGGAAGCGGGGAGGTCCTGGAACGGATAGAGGGGTATATGAATCTCGAACAACTCGAAAGCATGCTGGAACAACACGGGATCCTCTGACAGGCAGGTCCCACGTCGGATCATGTGGTCTTTATGCCCCGGGGCGACTTGCGCGCCCGGGGTATTTTTGTATGAGGACAAAAAGACCATGAATAAACTATGGGTGTAAAAAGGTTTATTTTATTGGTGCGGGGTGAAAGAAATACCGGGAAACCGGAACAGCGCCGAGAAATAAAATAATTAAGCAAGAACCACATGGATGCAAAAGTTCCTGTAGATAGGGTTTCTGATAATAGTTGAACAATTCTGCGGTTCCGGTTTATTATATGAAGGTAGCAAAACGTTGTCGGTAAAGGAGAGGGGATCATGGAAGTCAAGGCGAAAGTGGTCATAGCGCTAGGGGGGAACGCACTCCAGGAAAAAGGGATGCCGCCGACGGCGGAAGCGCAGCTCGAGGTCGTCGAAAAGACGGTGAAGCATCTCGCAGAACTGAGTTGCAGGGGCTACGAAATGGCCGTGGTGCACGGCAACGGGCCGCAGGTGGGCAGGATCGTCCTGTCTCAGGAGATCGCCGCCCGCCAGAACAGGGAAACGCCGGCCATGCCCTTCGATGTCTGCGGGGCCATGAGCCAGGGATTCATCGGCTACCAGATCCAGCAGAAGCTCAGGGACGCCCTCCGGAACAAAAACCGGAACGTTCCGGTGGTGACTTTGGTTACCCAGGTTGTAGTCGACCCGAATGATCCGGCCTTCAAAAACCCCACCAAGCCAATCGGGCCGTTCTTTTCGGAAGAGGAAGCCCGCAGCATTGAAAAGGAAAAAGGCTATGTCATGAGGGAAGATGCCGGGCGGGGATGGCGCCGCGTGGTGCCGTCGCCGATACCGCAGAGGATTGTGGAGATCCCTTCCGTCAAAAGGCTCTGGGACACGACCATTGTTATTGCCGCTGGCGGCGGAGGCATCCCTGTCATCGAGAACATGGACGGTTCGCTGACGGGGGTGGAGGCGGTTATCGACAAGGACCTTGCCGCCGAGAGACTTGCCGAGGATATCGGAGCCGATATTCTCCTGATCCTTACGGAGGTGGACAAGGTCTCCCTCAATTTCGGCAAGCCTGACCAGAAAGCGCTGGACAAGCTTACCGTCCCGGAAGCCATCCGTTATATCGAGGAAGGGCACTTCGCTCCGGGGAGCATGCTGCCCAAGGTGATGGCGGCCGTCACCTTCGCGCGGACGTATCCCGGCAAAAAGGCCATCATCACGTCCCTCGAAAAGGCCGTCGACGCTCTTGAGGGTGACGCCGGAACGGTCTTCATGATGGCATGACGAAAAGCGGGGCGGAGATTTCGTCCCGCTTTGCTCCCCTGTTTACCAATCTTTCCTCCAGATTCTCGATGACGGATTCCATCCTGCTGCAGTTTTCCTGTCGCCTGAAAGCCTGGATTGTTGTCTTTGCGGCGATCCTTCTTCCGGTCTTTTGAACGGATTTTTCCGGTATCCTTTTCAAAGAAGTCAAATTGTATATAATAGAGAAAAGTATATTTGCATACACTGCATAAGGAGGAATCTCTCAATGAAGGCGGTTCAAATTGGAGCAGGTCTGGTTGGGCAGTTGATCACCGCGGATCTCATGCAGGATTTCGATATGACCGTGGTCGATCTGGACGAAAAGGTCCTGAAGGTCATCGAGGAAAAATACCCAGGTGTGAAAACCGCCGTCGCCTCGGCGACTGACCCGGCGGCGCTCGGTCCCATCCTTGAGGACGCCGACATCGTGACGGCCGGGGTCCCGGGAAAATTCGGCTACGAAATGATGAAGACCGTTATCGGCCTCGGGAAAAACCTTGTGGACATTTCCTTTATGGCCGAGGATTTCGAGGAGTTTGACGGTCTGGCAAAGGAAAAGGGAGTTACCGTGATTCCCGACATGGGCGTGGCGCCGGGAATGTCCAACTTCCTGATGGGACGGGGGGCCTCTCTCCTGGACGAAGTGGAGGACGCCCATATCTATGTGGGTGGAATCCCCACGAAAGCCGTCCCGCCTTTCAATTATCAGGTGACCTGGTCTCCAAAGGACTGCATCGAGGAGTTCACCCGGCCCGTGACGATCGTCAGGGACGGGAAAAAGGAAGTGCTCGAAGCGACATCGGGCCTGCATCTTCGGGATTTCCCCGGAGTGGGAACCCTTGAGGCGTTTTACACGGACGGGCTCAGGAGTCTCGCGAAGAACATCAAGGCGAAAAATCTTGGCGAAATGACCCTTCGCTGGCCGGGACACGTGGAACAGATGAGGCTTCTGCGGACCATGGGCCTTTTTGAGGAAAAGCCGAAGGTTTTGGGCGGCAAGGAAGTGGTCCCGCTGGACGTCGCGGCGGACATGCTCTTCCCCCTCTGGAAGATGGAACCCGAAAAGGGAGACAGGGACCTCACGGTCATGGAAATCGACGTCCACGGCTTCAAGGGAAGCGACGAAGTGACCTGGACCTGGTACCTGCTCGACTATTTTGATGAAGAGACCTGGAACACCTCCATGAGCCGCTGCACCGGATGTTCCTGTTCCATCTTCGCCAGGGCCGTCGCGAAGGGCATTGTCAAACAAAAGGGTGTCCTTCCTGCTGAAAAGCTTGCGGCGAATGATGAACTTTACGAATACGTCATTTCGGAGCAGAAAAAGCGAAGGATCAATTACGTGGAATCCGTCAAGACCGTGAAAAACGTTCGATAACGGTCTGGCGCGAAAAGGGGCTCCCGAAGCGGGAGCCCTTTTTTTATCTTTCGAGGGTGACGGTAAGGGTTTTGCCTCCCCCGGCGGGGAGTTCGAATATCTCGTCCCTGACGGCAACCCTGATGGAGCCTGCCGTGGTCAATAGGTCTTTCACGGTGAGTTCTTCGGGGGTGATGTCGATGGACAGGGCGTGTCCCCTGTAGCGGATGTGCATGTGCAGCCGCCCGAGTTCTTCCGGCAGTGCGGGGTTGAAACGGAGGATGTCGCCGCGGGCTTCAAGTCCGGTATAGGCCCGCTGGAGGATGTCCGCGGTACCGGCCATGGCGCCCAGGTGAATGCCTTCCGGGGTGGTTCCGCCCTGGATGTCCGCCACGTCGCTTTCCAGGGCTTCCTTGAAGAATTGCCAGGACTGCCTCCGGTTGGCCCGCGAGAGGACCCATGCGTGCACGACGCGGCTCAGGGTCGAGCCATGGGAGGTGCGATTGAGGTAATATTCGATGTTGTCCGGAATCGTTTCGTACCTGAAGTCATAGCCCAGCTCCTCGAAAATCTCCCGGAGCTCGTCGCTGGAGAAAAGATAGAAAAGCATCAGGACATCCGCCTGCTTGGAGGCCTTGTACGTGTTCGGGGTATTGCCTTCGGCCTCCAGGACCCTGTCGAGCCTCTGGATGTCGTCGTATTTCTTGCGGTATCCTTCCCAGTCGAACTCCTCGAGTTGTTCGTAGCCTTCGAACTGGCTGATGATCCCGTCCCCGTGGAAGGGTATGTACATTTTCGAGGCAATGTCTTCCCAGAGATCCATTTCCTCTTCCTTGAGGCTGATTCTTTCCGTCAACTGATCGTATTCCGGTTCCGAGAGGATGTGTTTGAGCTCGAGGCCCCTGTTCAGGATCCACACGGCCATGACGTTGGTATAGGCGTTGTTGTTCAGCCCCGGCTTGTCGGACCAGGGGTAAGAGTCGTGGTATTCGTCGGGGCCCATGACGCCCAGGATCTCGTAGCGGTTTTTCTGGGGATTCCATGTGGAGATGCTCGCCCAGAAACGGGCGATTTCGAAAAACATCTCCCCTCCGTAAAAAGACATGAATTCAAGGTCATTGGTCACCTGGTAATACTGCCAGATGTTGTAGGCGATGGCGGCATTGACATGGCGCTGGAGGCTGGAGTTGTCAGGTATCCAGCGGCCTGATTTCGGGTTCAGGTGGAGGAGCTGGCTTTCTTCCCTCCCGTTGCTCCCGCTTTGCCAGGGATACATGGCTCCCTGGTAGCCTGCCTTTTCCGCCGCTTCCCGTGCGGCATCGAGTCTCCTGTAGCGGTACATCAGAAGGGATCTGGTGATTTCCGGCATTCGAAGGTTGAGCAGCGGGAAGATGTAGATCTCGTCCCAGAAAATGTGCCCCCTGTAGGCTTCTCCGTGCCAACCGCGGCTCGGGACTCCCACGTCCAGATCCATGGTGTGCAGCGACGTGGTCTGGAGCAGGTGGAAAGTGTACAGGTGCAGGATTTCAGATGTCCTGTTGCTGTCGCTTTCGCTGCGGGGGTAGAAGTTGATTTCGAAACGGCGCCATAATCTCTCCCATGTGGCCGTATGGCTTTGCAGAAGATTTTCGAAGGAAGTCTCCCCGGATACGGCCCTGGCCGCATCGAGGGCGCTTTCCGATGTCGCATGGTCCCTGGAGGTGTAAAGGGCGACAGTCTTTTCCA
Organism: uncultured Synergistaceae bacterium; assembly: GCA_964515395.1. Taxonomy (GTDB): domain Bacteria; phylum Synergistota; class Synergistia; order Synergistales; family Thermovirgaceae; genus UBA1876. The sequence goes on from CAZERC010000008.1 coordinate 26,230, forward strand.
CCGAAACCTCGTCGCCCTGCTCGAGGTTGACGTCGAACATGTGAGCGATATAGCCGCTTTCTTCGAAGCATGTCCGCTCCGGGGTTATCTTCTGGCCGTTCAACAGGGCGATTGTCCTGGCGGCCTCGGCGATTTCAAGCTTCGACTGGGTGGTCTTTACCTTGAGAAGCAGCCGTTCGGCGTCGATCTCCTTCGTTTCAAGAGGCAGGAGATGGCGGCTGTTCAATTTCCGGTAGCGCGGGACACCGTCGTTGATGACTGTTCCGTCAAGGGCCGACATGAACTGGATCGGCCCGGACCAGTTTTCGGCCGTCAGGGTTGTCTGCTGGGCGGCGAGGTGGGGGTATGCCATGTGGACGATCCTCCTTGTCCGGAGGACGCAGATGCGGCCCTGGCTGTCCTCAAACCGGACGAAACGCTGGAGGACGCCGTTTCGGATGTCCAGTTCCTGTCGATAGGAGTGAATCGTGACCTCAGTGAGGTCGAACCACTGCGACCGGGGAAGTCGGAATCTCACCGGGAGCCAGTTAGGGAGGTTGACGAGATCTTCGTTTTCGATGACGTGTCCGGCGATCTCCGTTTTCAGGCGATTGTATCCGCCTGCGAGGTACGTTCCGGGGTAATGGGTGCCGTTGGCGTCGGATTCCGCTGCAGCGCCCCTGGTCGCGAAATAGCCGTTCCCCAGGGTGCACAGGGCTTCTCGAAGTTTCTCGTTTTCGGGATCGAATCCTTCGTAGGTAAACATCCAGGAACTCATTTTCTCACTCCTTCTTCAAGGTGTTGATGGAGTCTTTCAAGGAATGCCCGAACCGAATCGGTATCCGGCAGGGAGTACCGCGCGGACGTCTTTTCCCCGGCGTTTTTCCCTTCAGTTACGACGATGCCTATGCCGCTTTCGCGAATGACGGCGAAAGCATCTTCATCGGTGGTGTCGTCGCCAAGGTAGAGGGGGAGCGTTTCGTGCATCCTGAATCCGAGGGCTTCCATCAACCACAAGAGGGCCTTCCCCTTGTCCCAGTCGAGATCCGGCCGAAGCTCGAAAACCTTTTTGCCCGATCCCTTGACGAGACCTTCATGGGCGGAGAGAACCTCATCCACGACAGCCTCCACCTGGGGCACTTCCCTCTCGGCCACCAGACGATAGTGAACGGCGATGGAGTACTTTTTCCGTTCCACGGCGGCGCCGGAAATATCCGAAACGAGATCCCGGAGCCTGGATTCGGCCGAATCCAGAACGGGCAGGAACTCGTCACCCTGCTGGAAGGACAGGTCCAGGCCCTTTGGTCCTGATATGTCGAAGCCATGACTCCCGGCGTAAACAAGGCTGTCGATGCCGACAAGGCTTCTGACGTCCTTGAGGTCCCGCCCGCTGATGACGACGAGGGTGCACGACCGGGACAGCTTTTCCACCGTCTCCCTGGTCTTCGGCGGGATGACGGCATCCTCGGGACGGTCGACGATCGGGGTGAGCGTGCCGTCGTAGTCGAGGGCCACGAAAGGTTTCAGTCCCGCCATCTGCGCGGCAATCCGGTCGAAGTTCTCCATGGCCGGAGGAAGGCTCTCGATTGGTGTCGATGCTCGGGGGCGTTCGCCGTTGACAGTGACCTGAAAGAGGTCCGTGACGATGCGATCGGCGCCGCGTCGAAGGAGCTCGTCGCCGTGGCCTGTCCGGTTCACCCCGATGACCAGTCCGAAACCGCCCTTTTTGCCCGCAGCCACACCGGATTCGGCATCCTCGAAGACGACGGCCCTTTGGGGTGATGTGCCGAGTTCCCCTGCGGCCTTGAGGAAGATGTCGGGGTCAGGTTTGCCCTTGAGTCCCTCCCTTTCGATGTGGGTCCCGTCGACCCTCGTGTCGAAAAGGTCCTCAAGTCCGGCGATTTCAAGAACGGCCTTGCCGTTCTTGCTCGAGGTCACCACGGCCGTTTTGAGCCCATTTTCCCTGAGGAGGCGGATCAGGACTACGGCGGATTCGTAAACGGTGACGCCGTCTTTTTTGAGCCTTTCTTGGAAGTAGCCGTTTTTCCTGTTGCCGAGACCGCAGATCGTCTCCGCATCAGGCGGATCCTCCGGGGTCCCCCGCGGCAGGTCGATCCCCCTGCTTTCAAGAAAGCTTTTGACCCCTTCATAGCGGGGTTTTCCGTCAACGTACCGCACGTAATCGGTGGAGATGTCGAAAGGCTTCCAGTCTTTTCCTTTACTGCGTTTCGCGAGGTATTCATCGAAAAGCTGTTTCCAGGAGGCGGCGTGAACCTTCGCCGTCTGGGTGATGACGCCGTCAAGATCGAAAAGGACTGCGTCAAACTGTTTTTTGTCGATATTTACGTCAATTTTCGGGTCTTTCATTTTCGTCCTCCTTTGCAGTGGCTCAAGGCCCTCGTCCGTTGTCAGCAACGGCATTTTAACTCGTGAAGAGGAGCGATTCCTGTGTTCCAGCTCATACAACCTCATAGTAATGGAACACAGGGTATTGAGCAAAAGTGTGGCCAAAGGGAGGTTCAACGGGTTTTTTGAAAACCAGGGCCCCCGGCACCAGGGCCGACATGGTCCGGGCGAATGTCGCGACAGCGAAAAGATGATGGACGGGCAGAAAGAGCTTTCCGATGGCCTTTTTGACGAAGGCCGCAGCCTTGATTGCGGTGAAAGACGACAAATAGGCCGGTACTCCCGCCCCACGGACAACGGCGTAAAGCCATGAACCTGGGGGGATGGCCAGAATCAGGACTCCAGTGTGGGCGCGGCCCAATGTCGTCAAAGATGCGATAAAAACGACATGACACCTTGTTTTCAGGGCAATCCTTCCCTGATTCCACGGAGCTCAAGATGAAGTCAGTGTATCAGAAGAGTGTAGCGATAAACAACAAACCAAAAATATTCTTTCCAGGGCAAAGTTGTTGGAAAGTAAAAGATTAAATAAAAAGTGCATATTTCACATAGTTGAACAAAACAGTCGAATGGTGGAAAATATGAAGTGGGACCGGATATGAAACGCTGAAAATGAATTAACCCCTAATGCAACAGGTATCCGGAAATTCCGGACATGCTTCGAGCGGTCCGGTCATTTTGGGAGGTGAGTTCATTGAGTAACGAGCGGAAAGGAATGTTGGACTGGTACTTCAAAACGAACCTTCTCATCCGGATTCTCATAGGTCTCATTCTTGGTGCGATTGTCGGTCTCGTAGCGGGTGAATCGATTCTTTGGGTGGAACCCTTCGGAAACCTTTTTGTGCGGCTTTTGAAGATGATCGTCATGCCGCTGATCCTGACAACACTTGTTATCGGCGCCGCCGGGATCAGTCCTGCGGAACTGGGGAAAGTGGGCGTCAAGATCGTTGCATTCTACCTGTTGACTTCGGCTTTTGCCGTTGCCATAGGACTTCTCATGGGGAATATCTTCAAGCCCGGTCTCGGTCTCGACCTTGGGAACATCAGTGAAGCGGCCGGAAGGGCTCTCGAGAAACCTACAGTTGTTGACACCTTCCTCAACATCATTCCCACCAACCCCTTCGGTGCCCTTTCGGGAGGGGACGTGCTTCCGACGATCTTCTTCGCCGTCATCTTCGGCATCGGTGTCAGCTATCTCAAGATCAGTAGCAACGAGCGGCTCAAGAACGCCGGTGAAGTGATCTACAACGTTTTCGACGGTGCCGCGGAGGTCATGTACATCGTCGTTCGATGGGTGCTTCAGTATGCCCCGATTGGTGTTTTTGCCCTGATAGCTGTTGTTTTCGCACGGCAGGGCGCAAAGGTCGTCGGCCCGCTGGGTGTCGTCACCATGGCCTGTTTTCTGGGCTATTTCATCCACGTTGTCGTCGTCTACGGCGGTCTGCTTTCGATGAACAAGCTGAGTTTTATCAAATTTCTCCAGGGCGCCAGGGAAGCGATGGTAACGGCCTTTGTCACGCGTAGCAGCAGCGGGACGCTGCCGGTAACCATGCGGAATGCCGAGGAAAACCTCGGAGTTTCCCGCAACGTCTACTCATTTACGCTGCCCATAGGCGCCACCATCAACATGGACGGAACGGCCATCTACCAGGGTGTCTGCGCCCTCTTCATCGGGTTTGCCGTGGGGCTACCGCTGACGTTGCCCCAGCAGTTGACGGTCGTCCTGACGGCGGTTCTGGCATCCATCGGGACGGCGGGAGTGCCGGGAGCAGGTGCCATCATGCTCCTCATGGTTTTGGAAACCGTGGGGCTGCCGCTGCAAGAAGGCTCGCCAGTCGCCGCTGCCTATGCCATGATCCTGGGTATCGACGCCATTCTCGACATGGGCCGCACCTGCATCAATGTGACTGGAGACCTGACCGGGACCACCCTGGTGGCAAAGAGCGAGAAAATGGTCGACATGGCCGCCTGGGAATAGCCGTAACAGTCTGAAAAAGAGTTTTGAATCCATCATGAGACAGCCGGGCCCGCGGGCCCGGCTGTCTCATGAAAGCCCGGAGGGATTTGAGGGGGCCTTCAAATATCATTCGTTGTACAAACCGTTATTCCGGCCCCTCGTGCTTCCTGGAGGATCCTCTCGCCGAAATCTTCGAAGCCGGGCACATTGCTTGTGGCGTCTTCAAGCAGGACGAGTTTTTGCAGAGTTTGATCATCCATTGCGTCGATCATGTCCCTGACCGTGTTGGCTACGCAGTGGCTGAGGGCCTGGCCGGAAACGAGGACCATCTCCGCCGACGAAAGGTCTTTCAGGAGCCTTCGGTTGAGCCTGGTGTTCGGGTCTTCAGGGTCTTCCACTTCGGCCTTGAAAACAGAGTAATGTTCCGTCCATTGGTTCATCCCTTTCAGGATATAATCGGCGTGCGTAACCTCACGGCGTTCCCAGCCGGTCACCATGGAAAGGATCCTCTCCTCCACAAGATGTCCCCAGGAGCCGAGAATGCAATGCTCCGGCCATATGGTGTGGCGGTATTTCCCTGTGGATTCAAGTTTCTGCAGGTACTTCGAGACCCTGAACCTTGCTCCGGGGTCAGCGGGCGTCCATTTCCCCGATGACAGATCCTCCGGTCCTATCTGCGTGAAGGGCTCGGGTATGTTGCCATTTCGGTCACGCCAGAAGGCCGGATGGGAGATGTCCGTGACGAAATGGGTGTCAAGGGTGATGTGAAAGTTTCTTATGCGCCCGCTTCTGACAAGCCTGTCCAGGAGCGGGCAGAGTCTCGAAGTGTCTTCAGGCGCCCCAGGGACATACAGCGATCCTTCCGGATGGCAGAAGTCATTCTGGGCGTCGACAATGAGTACATCAAAGGTCGTCATGTCGGTCACTCCTTTTCCTGCTTCTTTTCCCATCCTACCAAAGTGGTATCCTGTTTGGGGTGAAACAGGGATTCTGACAGAAAGGATTCATACATGGCGGAACGGGGGGAGCACCATGGACACGTCGAAGAAGGCGGTGAGAACGGCTGTCGTTCAGGCGGCACCGGTCATCATGGACAAAGAGCGGACACTGGAAAAGGCCCTGGACCTCATAGATGTCTGCGGACGCGAAAACGCCAGGATCATCGTTTTTCCCGAAGCCTTTATCCCGGCTTATCCAAGGGGGCTTTCCTTCGGGGCAGTGGTCGGGAGCCGTTCCGAAGGAGGGCGCAAGGATTTCGGAAGATATTTCGAAAACTGTGTCGACGTTCCTTCGGAGACGACGGAGGCCCTTGGAAAGGCGGCCAAGAAATACGGGGCCTTTCTCGTTATGGGCGTCGTCGAACGCGAGGGCGGCACCTTGTATTGCACGACCTTGTATTTCGGCCCCGACGGGAGCCTGCTCGGCAAGCACAGGAAACTGAAGCCCACCGGGACGGAACGGATCATTTGGGGAGAGGGCGACGGGAGCACCCTGACGGTGGTTGACACACCCTACGGCAAGCTCGGGGGGCTTATTTGCTGGGAGAATTACATGCCCCTGGCCAGAGCCGCCATGTACGGCAAGGGGACAACCCTTTACGTAGCCCCGACGGCGGATTCCAGAGAGGAATGGCAGTGCACGATCCGTCATATCGCCCTCGAAGGACGCTGCTTCGTTCTGTCCGTGAACCAGTATGTCCACAAGTCGATGTATCCCGAGGACCTGGAATGTTTTGCGGATCTGGAGAATGAACCGGAACACATGTGTCCCGGGGGAAGCGCCATCATCGGCCCCCTTGGTCAATATCTTGCAGGTCCCGTCAGAAACCGGGAGGATGTCCTCATGGCCGACCTGGACCTTTCCCTCATTCCACAGAGCAGGTTCGACTTCGATGTGGTGGGGCACTACGCCCGCCCCGATGTCCTTCGCCTTGTGGTGAACGAGAGGCCTGGACAAAGCGTTCGCTTCGCTTCAGGGCAGGGTGATGACGGAGACGAAAGCGAAACCTTCCAGGAAAGGGAATAAGGTACGCGCAAAATGACATGGATCGACCCGG
>CAZERC010000008.1:32727-61237 GCA_964515395.1 uncultured Synergistaceae bacterium
AACCCTGCCGCGGCGGTCTACTGCCCCTATGTTCGCGACAGGATCGGCGGCAGGCCCCGGGAGAGGACAAAGTGATTGGAAGATCGGTGAACCTGATTTATACTGGTAAATGTAACGACAATCTTGCAAAACCATTGCTATACATACCATGTGATGACGAAATGCAGGAGGTGGAGGAAATGAAAACGGAAAAGCCGAGGAATGTCCCGGAAAAGCTTTTGCTCGGACCGGGACCGACACCTGTTGAGAGCAGGGTCCTGAGGGCCCTTTCCGAGCCGACGCTCGGGCACCTGGACAAGGACTTTGTTTCCATCATGGATGAGACAAGGAACCTGCTCAGGTATGTCTTCCAGACGGAAAACGACCTGACCGTGGCCATGTCGGGCACAGGAAGCGCCGGCATGGAGACGGCCTGCGTCAACATGATCGAGCGAGGCGACAAGGTCATCATCTGCACCCACGGGGTGTTCGGCACCAGGATGGTGGACGTGGCCGAGCGGTGTGGTGCCGATGTGGTGACCGTTTCATCTCCCATGGGAAAGCCCATCGATGCGGAAGACGTGGCCAGAGCGGTGAAAGAGAACCCCGATGCGAAGCTGGTGGGGATAGTCCATGCCGAAACTTCGACAGGCGTGCTCCAGCCCCTGGAGGAAATTTCAAAGACGGCTCATGATGCCGGCATGTTCATGCTGGTAGACGCTGTCACGTCCCTGGGAGGGATGGAAGTCCCCGTCGACCGCCTTGGGCTTGACATGGTCTACAGCGGGACCCAGAAATGCCTTGCCTGCCCTCCGGGTCTTGCCCCGGTGACCGTCAGTCCGAGAGCTGTAGAGCACATCAAGAACAGGCAGCAAAAGGTGCAGAGCTGGTATCTCGATCTGACCATGATCATGCGTTATTGGGGAGAAGAACGTTTCTACCATCACACGGCGCCGGTGAACATGATATATGCGCTGAATGAAGCCCTGAGGGTCATCGCAGAAGAGGGTCTTGAAAACCGCTGGAAAAGACACAGGAAGAACGCCGAAGCCCTCTGGGCCGGACTGGAGGCCATGGGTGTAAAGCTTCTGGTAGACGAGCGATACAGGTTACCAAGCCTGACGTCCATTGTCGTGCCGGAAGGTGTTGACGAGGCGGCGGTCAGAAAGGATCTCATGGGCGAATACGCCATCGAGATCGGTTCCGGACTGGGGGAACTCAAAGGGAAGATCCTTCGCATCGGGCTGATGGGAAGCGGTTCGAACAAGCAAAACATCGTGTTCTTCCTTTCGGCCTTTGGCAACGTGTTGAAAAAACAGGGGTTCAAGGCGGATGTCGCCGGAGCTCTGGAGGCTGTCGAAGAAAAGCTTTCCTGACGCACGAGACGACAGCAACAAGAATGGTTGGCTCGGCCGGGTGGAACCCACAACCCGGCCGGGCTTTTTTTGACTGACAATCCCGGTTGCATGAATGCCCGGCGGCAGCTTGTGCGAGAAAAGTCGAATGGATAATGTGCCGGGAACGAACGCTGATTGCCTGTATAATGAATGCGAAGCCCAGCATCCGAGCCATTCCGAAAGGAGTGCCGCGAAATGACCGTATTCTTCCTTCCCAAAAAATTTCGCCCCGAAGACCTTCCAGGCGTCGCAGAGGAACTGACCTGGCTGCAGAACAGTTTCAAAGAAGATTTTCCGCGGAACTTCAGCGGAAACGAAGTCACGGCCCTCGCCGCGGCGGGTATTGTGGAATCCCTTGCATACCTCAGGGATGGGGATTTTTCGGCATCGGAAATACTTGAAGCCGCCCAGGGAGTGAGGGAAACCCCGGAAGAAGTTGAAAGGATAGCCCTCTTTGCAAAATCCCTCGGCGGACTTTGGTTCGGCGGAAAAGAGCAATTGGAGACTGTCTGGCAAGAGGAAGCCCGCGGCGTCAGGGATGCCGTCCGTTCAGTCCTCAGGGACATCGAAAAAGGGAAGAATCCGAGAAGACTTCTGGCCAATGCCGCCCTGGGTTTTATGACAAGACCCGATATGGCGCAATACAGACACGACATCGGGGTCGAAGAATGAGATGAAAGAACCCAAACAGGACAAAATCGGCACGGAACTCCAGAGAGAGAACCTGGTTGCGATACTCCTGTCGATCATTACGGTCATTGCCGTAGGGTCCGTCCTGAAGGCTGCACAATCTGTCATCCTTCCACTGGTTTTGGCATGGTTGCTGTACTTTGTTTTTGCCCCCATTGTCCGGTTTTTCACGAGTCGAAAGATCCCTACTCCCATCAGCACCGCTCTCGTCCTCGCCCTGTTCATCGGCATCTGTTTTGCCGGGGCGATGTTCTTCAATGGGCGCATCATGAATTTCATCGGGGCCTATCCGAGGTATCAGGTCCGGTTTGACGAACTCATTCAGACCATGGTGACGACTTTCGACATCCCCAGGAGCGTTTTCGGTCAAGTGGATCTGGGGGCAATGGTTGGAAGATATGTCCTTTCCTTTTCGGGCTTTTTCGTTTCTTTCGTCTCGAACCTGGTCCTCGTGGCGATATTTCTGGTCTTCCTCCTGCTTGGAGCACCCTATTTCGGAGTAAAGGTGCGGCTTGCCTTTTCTGACCGGAATGCCCGCAAGATCCTTGATGTCATGAATTCCATAGCGGTGCAGATAGGACGTTACCTGACGTTGCAGACATTGATCAGCCTGGCTACCGGGATTCTCGTATGGTTTGCCCTCGATCGGATCGGGGTGGACTTCCCGGTAACCTGGGGGGCTTTGGCCTTCCTCCTCAATTTCATACCCACCATCGGTTCGGTATTGGCCTCGATCCCGCCGATTCTGCTTGCTTTGGTCCAGTTTCAGCCCAATTTCGGGCCCGTTGTAGCGACGGCGATCGTCCTTCTGGTGATCCAGCAGACCATGGGAAACATTGTCGCCCCGAAAGTCATGGGAGACCGGTTGAATCTCAGTCCTGTCGTCATCATGCTTTCACTGTTGTTTTGGGGCTGGCTGTGGGGTGCCACGGGAGCGATCCTTTCCGTTCCCATTGCGTCTTCTCTCAAAATTATTTGTGACAACGTGGAAAAGCTCGAGGTCATCGGCATCATGATGGAATCCTCGAAAAGCTGCGAAAAGCGCATGTTCCGAAAATAAGCCGGGGAGTGAAAACAGGTGACGAACAAGCGGGATAAGGGAGCTCCCGAACAGGGAGTCAGCCTTGACGACGTAAGCATTTCCAAAATTGCCAGCGAAATCCGGCGCCAGGACAGAAGGTGGCACACAAGAAGAAACCTGATGGACGTGCTGTTCAAGGATGTTCTTACCGTTCGGGATGATCTTCAGTTGCATCACAAGATTTTTTATGTGTTTCTGGTTTTTTTCGGAATGGTCCTTGTGTGGTACGGCGTGTGGGGAATCATCGCCGTATTTCCGGTTTTGGAAAATCCGATTGTTGCCCTTTTTGCCGGAGTTGCGGTTCTCTTTTTTACCGGGACCTTTTACCGGCGGCTCGGGTGAAAGTGAAATTCCATGGAGAAAGACCGATGAAAAGACACGGACTCTTCATTTTTTGCTGTATTGCGTTTCTCGCGGCAGTTCTGCCCGACGGGCAGGCCGCAGCAGACGAAGTTGTTATCACGGCTCCCGACTACGCCGGAGTGGGTGATCCTTTTACGGTGATGGTCTCCGCCGAGGATCTTCCCGATGAAGGTTGTCTCCTCTGGCGCGGGACCGAGATCCCCCTGGATTTCCGCAAGGAGGGGAACAGGCATTTCGCCCTGGTCATGCTCGGATCCCGGGCTGACGAGGCGGCGGATACTTCTGCACCAATGGAGGTGCGACTGGATGTTCGGGGGAAGGAAAAAAAGTTTGTCAAAAAAATTACGTTGAAAGCTGTGGACTATCCCGTTCAGCACCTGTCCGTTCCCGATAAAATGGTGTCACCGCCCCGGGAAGTCCTCGACCGCATCAAGCGGGAGTCGGCCATGGTCAAGAAAGCCCTGGCCACATCACAGCCTGATCGACTGTGGGAAGTTCCTTTTGTCGCTCCAATGAAAGGAGCCGTGACAAGTCCTTATGGAACGACCCGGACGATGAACGGCGTCAAAAAGGGGATCCATACGGGAGTGGACCTCCGGGCCGCAATGGGGACGCCTGTTGCATCACCGGCCAGGGGAATTGTGGTTCTGGCGGAGGACCTGTATTTTGCCGGAAAGTGTATTTACATCGATCATGGCAACGGGGTGTTTTCTGTCGTGATGCACCTTTCCGAGATAGTGGTGCAAGCGGGCGACCCTGTCCGCGCCGGGGATGTGATTGGCAAAACCGGCCGCTCCGGTCGCGTGACGGGTCCCCATCTGCATTTTGGTGTCAGGGTCCACGGGAAGTGGGTCAATCCGCTTCCTCTCGTTGCGAAGGATCAGTCCTGAAGAAACTCCGAAAAAACCCTGTCGATTTCTTCCAGGCGTTCCATGAGGTCCTCCCATTTTTCGAAGGAATCCTCGAGGTTCCTTTCAATTTCGTCCCTTTCGACCATGAGTCCTTTGACCAGTCCGGAAATTTCGAGGATTTCAGGATTGCAGAGTTGTTCGTCGATTTCTGCGATACGCGCTTCAAACCTGGAAATATCTTTTTCGAGAGGCTCGAGTTCATCGAGTACCCTGCGCCTTTTCCTGTATCGTTCGTTCCTTTTGGCGGCTTCAAACCGTTTTCTTGCCTTTTGGGAATTTTCTTCTCCCCCGCTTTCAGGAGTATTTTGTCCTTCTGTGGGAGCGTTGGTTTCGGTTTCACGTCTTTTGAGATATTCCGAAACGTTACCCGGAAATTCCCGACAGTGACCTTGACGAATTTCGACCACACGATGAACGATTCCGTCCAAAAACCACCTGTCGTGGGAAACGATCAAGGCTGTCCCATTCCATCCCCTGAGGGCCCGGAGCAGGATTTCTCTTGTGGCAATGTCCAGATGGTTAGTGGGCTCGTCGAGAATCAGGAAGTTTGCATCGGCAAGAAGCAGCTTGAGAAGCGCCAGCCGGGACATCTCGCCGCCGGAAAGGACATTGACAGGTTTTTCGATTTCATCCCCTTCGAAGAGAAATGCCCCAAGAAGGTTGCGGCGCTCAGCATCGGAAGCGGGGGACGGCACGGCTCGAATTTCCTGCCAGACGGTTTTGTCCATGGAAAGATTCGACGCCGATTCCTGTGAAAAGAAGGCCTTTTTTACCTTGTGCCCGTAACGGACGTTCCCCCGGGTCGGCGGCTCTAAGCCCGCAATGAGGCGGGCCAGGGTGGATTTCCCCGCCCCGTTGACTCCGACGAGGGCAATTTTTTCTCCCCTCCTGATTTCGAGATTGACACCGCTGAAGACCTCCTTGTTTCCATAGGATTTGCCGAGATTTTCGCATTGGACGACTTCCAGACCGCTTCTTGGACAGGGAGGGAAGTCAATGGATGGCTTTTTGCTGTCATCGGGAACCTCAACGGAAGGTTCCTTTTCGAGCTGTTTCAGCCGGCTTTGGACCTGGGAGGCTTTCGAAGCCTTATACCGAAAACGCTCCACGAAAGACATGATTTCCTCGCGGCGCCGTTGTTGATTTTTTGCGGTTCGACGGGCGATCTCCTCCCGGAGCGACCGTTCCTCCAGGTAGGCTGAATACCCGCCCTTGTAGGTTTCGATCCCGCCTCGGGACAGTTCCGCAGTCCGCTCCGTGACGGTGTCAAGGAAATGCCTGTCATGGGATATGACGATGACTGTGCCCGAAGAAGTGGTCAGGAAATTTTCAACCCACTGGACGCTTTCCAGGTCGAGATGGTTCGTCGGTTCGTCCAAAAGAAGGACATCAGGCTTTTCGAGAAAGAGGGCTGCCAGGTAAATCCGCATTTTCCAGCCACCTGAAAACCCGGAGCAAGACCGGTCCGCATCGAAGGGAGAGAAGCCGAGGCCGGCGAGAATCTTCCCGGCTTCAGCCTCAAAGGAATAGCCCTGCATGTTTTCGAAGCGTTGGCGCAGCCTCTCATAGGCGCGCAACGTCTGTTTTCCGTCGTCGCCCGAGGCGATCCTTTCTTCCAGACTGTGAAGTTTTCTTTCCACGTCCTCCAGACCGAACCGCTTCCGTAGAAAAGACATGACGGACATGTCCTCCAGGTCGACAAAATCCTGTGGGAGGTATCCGATCGTGGTCTGGGGAGGGATCTCCACAGTTCCGGAATCTGGGTACATTTCACCGGTGAATGTGCGCAAAAGGGTCGTCTTGCCTGTCCCGTTGGCACCGATGAGTCCCCATCGCGTCCCGGGCGGTATGGACCAGGTGAGGTTGTTGAATAGGACTTTTCCTCCGATGGTCAGCGTCAATCCGTCTACACGTATCATGAATGCCTTTGCAGGGAGTCGTTTTCGGGCGGTTCCGTCATGAACCCTTTTTGCCGAACTGTCGGGTCGGACTAAAAGACATCGAAACCGGGCCGGAAGATCAGTACGGAACAGTGGGCGTAACGAACCACATTTGAGGCCGTGCTCCCTACGACCATGTCCTGGATGCCGCTCGTGCTTCGATGCCCGATGATGATAAGGCTGAATTCGCCTTCTTTCGCCGTCTTGATGATCTCTTCGGCAGGCTTGCCCTCTTTGAAGAGAATGGGATGCTCATGTTTTTGGAGTTCCGGGAAATGTTCCTCCGACTTGCGGATGTAATACCGGATTTTCTTCCCGGCGCTTTCGCGTGCCTCCTTTATGGCGTCTTCCGGAATCCATTTTTCGAATCCCACCCAGGACGTGGTGTGGGGCAAGACATGAAGGAAAGAAACGCTCACATCAAGACGCTCCGCCAGTGAGTGGCCGTAATCGACAAGAGCCTCCGTGAGTCTCCCAATATCGACAGGTACAAGGATCTTTTTCGGCATGATTCATCCTCCTTGTGTTTGTTTCCGTACTTCGAGAAATATACCACAACTTCAATGCTGGCACCGGTGGTCACAAAAAAAGGGGATCCCGTCACCGCCGCGACGGAATCCCCGGATCCTGACCAAAATACTCAGCTGTCACTTTGCCGGTATTCCCTGATTTCCTCCAGAGTTTTCCGGTTTTTTGGCCTTGGGTGCTTTTCGGCCGGATGCCCGAGGCTGATCAGTAGGTCCACCTTTGACGAAAAGGGAAGGTTCAGAATCTTTTTGACGTTTTTTTCGTTGAACCAGCCGAGGATGCAGGTTCCCAGGCCTTCCTCCGCGGCCTGGAGCACCAGGTGTTCGCAAGCCATGCCGATGTCGAGCAGGCTGAAATCCGTGCCGCGGAACATGCCGCCCAGTTTCGAGGCATACTGGCTGGATTGTCTGACTACGGCAATGATGACAGGGGCTTTCTTCGCGAAGGCATTCATGGAGTAGATTCCCGAAAAAGCCTGTTCCACGAGATTTTGCCTGAGTGGGTCACCGTCGCAGACGATGAATTTCCATGGCTGGGAGTTACAGGCCGAGGGAGCCAGGCGTGCCGCTTCCAGGCAACGTTCGACGGCCTCACGTTCCACGGGATCGCTCTTGTACATTCGGCTGCTGTATCTTGCCTTTGCGAGTTCAAGGAATTCCATGAATATTTCCCCTTTCCTGAGATTGACGCCGTGACGATTGCCGTCATGATGCAGATAGGGTAGAAGGACAGTGAGCTATCTAGTAAAAACAAATTATATATCCTGGTGGTTCTTTTTCCAATCTGCAGGACCGGTACGAGGGGGGATGACTCGGTGGGTGGTGATTCCATGGGAAGAGTGGAAAAGATCGCCGGCCTGGCGCTTTTCGTTGCAGGTTTGACCTTGCATTGCCTGGCATGGCCCTGGGCCTCTGCCCTCGGGCTTGTCCTTGCGGGCACCTTTTCGTTGATTCTCCCGGGTAAAGCGGGTTTACCCGCCCTTTGCATGCTCCCTGCGATCTGGTTCTGGGGGCTCCTGGTGGAAGGAAGCATTCCCTGCCCGGCACTCCTCGGCCTTGCCGTCACTGTCGCGGGTGCATTGGCGCTCCGGCATCGTCTGCTTTGGGAGTGGGAGGTCCTGGCCGATGAGCGGCTTCCCTTCCTGGCAAAACGGAAATTGTACAGAATGTGCGGACTCGTCTTCCCGCTGGTGGTTTTCCCGTTGTGGGGGACCGGTGTATACCGCCTGACCCTGGGTGTGCTGGCGCTGGCGATACTCATCGCGGAAGTTGCCAGGAAGCGGAGTGCAGGGTTTGACCGGGGGTTCAGACGGTTTTTTGCGGGTGTGAGCAAGAAAGAAGAAGCCGAAAATGTCTCAGGAACGGCATGGTACTTGTGGGGGGCGGCGATCGCTTCATCTTTCTCCGGCGCCATAGGCCCGGCGGCGGTTGTCATGATGACCCTTGGAGATGCCTGGGCCGTCATGACTGGTGTCCGCTGGGGGCGCCGCCATATACTCGGGAAGAAGACCCTGCTTGGGACGGCGGCGTGCTTTGCCGTGGCTTTCCTCTCCGGGTTTGTTTTCGCCGGCATGAATTCTGCCATGCCAGTTCGCCCTGCGGTATTCCTTGCAGCGGCCATTGTTTCCGCAGTTTCCGAGCTGGTGACGCCCGGGCGCTGGGACAACCTGACAGTGACTCCGGCTACTGCCTTTGCCATCTGGGTGTTCCAGCTTGTTCTTTAGAAAATGTCTTTTCTTGCTTTCAGGTAACACTGCTCCCTGAAAGCCGCGATCTCGGCGTCGAGATTCGGATTGGGAGAATCCCCGAAAAATGCATGGATGATGGGGACAAGAAGCGAAGGATCCTCCTTTCGATGTTCTTTCAGAAGAGCCCGGATTTTGGCCGTGGAAACGCTCTCCTGCATGCAGGTGAAGGGACCCACGTGAAAGATTCCGCAGATTCCGTCTGGTCCCGTATTCAGGTTCCCTTTCAGGTACTCGTTGAAAAGCCCTATGGCAAGGGCGGATTCACCCATGACGTCACCGTGGTAAACGCCGTCTTTTTCCGCCTGTTGAATAATCTTTCGGGGCAGGGGAATCACGTGACGGTCGGATACCTCTTTTTTCAGGATTTTCATGAATTTTCTTTCCGTCCAGTCCATGTAGAAATCAGCTATCTTGAAGCTCATGTGTCGTGTGTTGCGCCATGCAAGATAGGTAACGTAGCGGAGCCATTCGTGAACAGGTCCCCGGATGAGTTCGAGTCCCTGATGTTCAAGTTTCCGAACGACCTGTCCGGTGTAGGGGTCATGCTGCCGCATGTAGATTTCGCCCATATACAGGACAAGGGGAAATCGTTTTTTGTCGGAGGGGGAAAGCTCCTTGAATGTTTCGATGCTTTTTGTCAGCCAGGGTGATATGACCCTGGTGGAAGCTCCCCTTTCCTCCAGTGCCTTTATGAGTGTGTCTTTCCGCCATGAAGCGGCTTCACTGAATGTCTCCGGGTTTACGGCATAGGGCCGGTAGCGGAGCAAAAGATCGTCGTAAATGTCGGCGGTGAAGATGGCGTTGTACAAGTCGGAAGCAAGAGAAAGCAGTTTCGGGGCCGGAAGGTCGATGGAGAGGGTTCCCAAGTCCAGGTAACCCTTCCCCGAGTGTGGTGAAATGATAGGTATTTCCCCAAGCCCTTGCTGCTCGAGGAACAGTCTCAGGACTTCCACGTATTTGCCGAAACGGCAAGGTCCGCTGGTGGTGGGGAGAAAGACAAGATATTCTTTTTGGACCTTTTCCTTGCCGATTTGGGCGACAAGTTTCTCGACTTGCGACATGACGTCGCCAATGACGCCTTTCAGGGGGAAGCAGGTTTCCATCTGGATAAGCCTGTTCGCGGCCAGACGCGAGTGGGTGGTGTTCGTGGCGAGCACCCTCGCGTCTATGTCGTAATGGCGCGCGGCAGCAGCGGCAATGGTGCTGACTTCGCCCATGTACGGGATGAGCCAGTGCCTTCTTCCCCCTTCGATTTTCTTTCGGGCCGGTCTGAAGGAAAAATGTGAAAGCGGGAGATCAGGGGAAGTCTTGTGCCTTTCCACGACGCGCTGGTGTGCCTCGGCACGGGTGACGAAAGGAGCGTTGTTGGTCTGGGCATCGGTCATCAAATGCAGGAAAGGTTTGCCGGCGCGGCGGAAAATCTCCTGTTCCATGAAAAATTTGATAGAGTCGGGCCCGCAGGCGAAATTCATCAGCCGGATGGGGTACAGATCCGGATGTCTGGCAATGAAAACAGAAGCTTTCAGGATTTCCGAGCTGTGTTCCCAGTACTCGTTTTCGACCAGGTCATCGATCGGTATGTCTTCGTAACGGTGCCGGAGGAATATTTGAGGTATGTATCGCATTCCTCGGGTTGTGGAAAACATGTATCCAGAGTTTGAGGAAGCCTCAGGGTCGAGAAGAACGTAATCCCGACCTGTTCCGACGTATCCTGGCTCCCCGGACTTCTCAAGGTCCTGCAGGAATTTTTCGCCTTCCGCTGCAATATCCCTCAAAAAGGCCTGCATCTTGTCGTCGGCATGAAGAAAAGCTTTCTTTATCTTTCCCGCAGGGATGGCATATCCCGCATCTTTGAGCACACGGTGCAGTTCGCGAGCCATCTGGTCGCGCTTCCCAAGATGCCATACGGGAAGGAGAAGACTGGAATCGTTCAGGGAAAGGAGGTCCTTCAGGACAAACCCCTCGGCTTCGGTATAGATGCAGTACATCCGTTTTGAACCGTCTGGTGCCGGCGTATCGATGAAACTGGGTATGAAAAGATGGGAGATCCTCTCGTCCGCGGCCATCAGGGCTGCGTGCCCCGTAGCCAGTTTCATTGCCACGCAGTATTCCGTTGAAGCCAGGCGTGTGCCCATGGAGGATATGGATGAATTGGAAACAGGTGACAGGACGGGTAAAAAACCCAGGAAACGGAAGAGGGCCGAGGCCCAGACGGCGTGCTCCGCGATGGTGCAACCGCAGCGCCTGATGCCGATGGTTGGTTTGACGGGCTCCGGGTTCTTGCCAAGCTGGTCATAGGAAATACCGTCGAAGTGGTTTTCGAGTATTTCATGAAAGCGTAATACGTAATCCTGTTGCCGTCTGGCGATGCCTTCACTGTTCCCCCTAGGGCAGAAGCCTCCGGAGACGATTTCCTCCTCGCCGATGCGGAAGATTTTCAACATGCAGTTTCGTGTTCCACATGACAGGGGGCCGAAATATTCGGAGCAACTTCGTTCTTCGTGGGAGAATGACATGTCGGAAACATTCCAGCCCCTGAAAGCGCTTTGCACCTCTTTGCCCCGGCCTTCCAGTTCAAACACTTCGTTTCGAACCCACAGAGCCGCTCCATAGGCTCCGAAGAGTTCTCTGTACGGATAGGCGTGGATTTCCTTTCCGGTAACTTGCGCCATCGCCGCCAGGAAGGCCTTCCCCAGGGCCGGTCCGCCCTGACACGAACATTTTTCGCCCACATGCTGGCGGCCGCCTACAAACTTGTTGAAATAGCTGGCCGCGGTGGAGCGAACAATCGCTGATGCGATCTCGCTTTTGGAAAAGTTTTCCGCGATGAGCCTGTTTTCCTCCATTTCCATGAAGACGCCGCAGGTCGCATCAATGACGGGGACCTTCTCCGACTTGAGGGCTTCTTCCTGCAATGAATTTTTTACGTCAAGACCGATGATTTCGGCCATATTCTCAAGGGTTTGCCCGGCTCCCGCCTGGCAGGAATAGTTCATCCTGGCTTCCTGGACTTCATCGGTCGCGATGTCTCCGGTTCGTTTGAAAGTGGTGAATTTCATGTCCTGGCCGCCAATTTCGAAAACCGTGTCGATGTCCCTATCCCAGGACTTGATCCCCATGGCATGGCAGGTTATTTCATCCACTGCCGCATCAGGAACGACGAAACCGGCGGATTCGAGTTTTCTCCGCCGTGCGGGGCTGACCAGGACACGTTCGAAGAGTTTCCTGGCGGATCCCGTCGTGCAGACCCCGGTGACGGTATACCGGCCGCTGTTACTGGCAAAATACCGGATAATGTCCTGAAGTGCCTTGAGAGGGTTCCCGTGGGTGCTGATGTACATGCTGTCAAGGATTTCCCCTGTCCCAAGGTGGACCACTACGGCTTTTGTGGTCGTCGATCCGCCGTCCACGCCCAGAACGACCTCCGGGTCTTCCCCGGGATTGTCGGATAATCCGGAAGGAACGGGTTCCTTTTCATAGACGTGGACCTTTGGCAGCGATGACGCCAGAGACGGTGCGTACTGTCTGTTTTCACGAGCCTTCAGGGCGACTTCATCGAGTCTCCGGGGGTCCAGGACAAAGGTGTTTTGCCTTTCGGCAGCGAGGACGGCGGCTCCCACGGCGCCCACGTTGAGAAAATGATCGGGGGTCTGTATTGCGGCTCCTGTCAGCTTTTCGATCTGCTCCACGATTGGCGCTATGCGGGCAAGACCGCCGGTTATGACGGCTTTTGTGACTGTCTCGAAACTGCGGGAACCGAGAACGTCCTGGACGAAATTGGAGGCTACGGTCCGGAAGAGTTTGGCCAGGATATGGGGTCGGGGCATGCCTTCGTTCTGGTCGTGGATAAGATCCGACTGGATAACCACGCCGCACCGGGCATTGTAGCCTTGAGCCCGGGGGTATTCGGAAGCTTCCCTTGCGGCGGCATGGAAAAAATCATCGGACAGCCCGCCCGATCCGGAACCGGCATCGGTGGAAAAGAGCCGCCTGACCTGCTTTTCCACAAGGGTGCCGGACCCTCCGCCGCATTTGGTGTTGGTCCCCCACTCCAGGATGAATCGTTCGCTTTTTCTCTCGGCGATGTTGAAGTAATAGGAATCCTTGGCTCCCAGATGAAAGGCTGTCCTGGCGTCAGGAGCCACGAGAAACAGGCCTTTTGCCAGTGTGACGCTGTCGTATTCGTAGAGGGCTCCGTCGAAAACGGAGGGAAAGAGTTGTGCTCCAATGCCTGTAAAGGCTGTGCTCCGGAGATCCGAAACGGGTATGGATTTCATGAGGTCCGGCCAAATGACGTGTTTCAGGATTTCAAGCGGCTGTCCACGGTGAGGCATCGGCCGGGGGGAATAAATGATGTTGAAATCCTCGTCGATGACCGAACAGTGAATCGCGGAAGAACCAACATCAAAGCCGGCATACAGCTCAACCACAAAACCATCTCCTGTCCGAAGATATTCGGTATATGTCCTATTATAAACATTCCCGGTCCTTTTGAATCTGCGGGAAGCCTGCTGTCGAAAGCATGTGTTACGATATCCTGGAGTAAACAGCGGACCCATGTCCGAAACAGTGTGAAGAGGAGGTGGCCGAATGAAGATTCGGCTTTTTGACGGCGATATTACCCGCTACAAGGGCGATGCCGTCGCCGTATTGCTTTACGAGGAAGACCTTGAAAAACTGGAAATCGTTGGAGGAGATCTTGCACCTGTTGTGAAATCCCGGGTCCAGAAGCTTGAATTCAAGGCCAAAAAGGACTCATTACTTACTGTGCCTGTATACGAAGGGCGCGTGTCTGCAGTATATCTTGCAGGACTTGGCTCACAGGACAAAGCGGAACCCGACGTCATCCGCCGGGCTGCAGCTGGAGCCGTCAGGCAGGCAATGCAGGACCGGTTTCGTTCACTGCTTGTCTCGGGGATTTCCATGCTGGACTCATCGGATGCGGCTCGTGCCGCCGAAGGTGCCGTCGCAGGGGCTTATCGATTTTTGAAGTACAAGACGGATTCGCAAAAAGAAGAACTGCCTCCCGAAATCGAAGAAATCGCGGTGGCGGCCAATGACGAAAGGGCTTTGGAAAAGGGCCGGATAACTGCGGAAGCACAGAATTACGCACGGGATCTCGCCAACGAACCAGGGAATGTCATCAACCCGGCCGTCCTGGCTGAAAAAGCGACTGAACTTGCTGCCGGGTGCGGGCTCGAATGCGAGATTCTTGAAGCCGACAAGCTTCTGGAGATGGGAATGAACGGACTCCTTGCCGTGGGAGGGGCGTCGGAGACACCGCCGCGGCTGATCCATCTCGTCTACCGGCCAAAAAAGACGGCAGGCAAGCGATTCGCCTTTGTGGGCAAAGGCATTACCTTCGACAGTGGGGGGCTGAACATAAAGCCCGGTGAACATATGCGGACCATGAAGGGCGACAAGACGGGAGCCTGTAACGTGTTGGCCGTAATGAAGGCCGTTTCCCGTCTGAAACCAGGGGTGGAGGTCCACGGATTGATCGGTGCCGCCGAGAACATGCCGGGTGGCAAAGCCTACAGGCCTGACGACGTGATCGTCATGAAAAACGGCAAGACCGTCGAAATCGATAATACCGATGCCGAAGGACGTGTAACCCTTGCCGATGTTCTTGCCTACGCCTGTGAACAGAAGCCTTCTGCGATCGTGGATATGGCGACCTTGACCGGTGCGTGTGTCGTTGCCCTGGGGGAATACACGGCAGGTCTGTTTTCTCCCGATGATTCCATGGCCAGGGAGTTCCTTGAAGCATCGGCCGAAACCGGCGAAAGACTGTGGAGGCTTCCCCTTGATGACGAGCGCTTGAGAAAAAAGATCAAATCCGATATCGCCGATGTGGTGAATACGGGAGGCCGGACAGGCGGAGCAATCACCGCGGCCATGTTCCTCCAGGAGTTTGTCGAACAGGACATCCCATGGGTGCACCTTGATATTGCCGGGACGGACAATACCAAAGAGGAGTACGGGTATTACAGGAAGGGAGCCACTGGTTTCGGCGTCAGGACATGTCTCGCCTGGCTGGAAAAAACGACGGCGAAATAGCCAGTGGGGAAATATCTCTTGATAAGTGAAGTAAAGGGGAGCCTGAGGCTCCCCTTTGCTTTATGAGACGGCTTTCCGGCTTTTTGAAAAGCGCCGGTATGCACCGGAATCCATGATTTCCTTCAGGTGAGCGGCTACGCGCCAGACATCATGAAAACTTGTGTAAAGCGGAACCGGCGCGATCCGGATGACATTGGGCGGCCTGAAATCAGGTATGACGTTTCGTTCCTTGAGGGCCTCGTTGATTCTGAGCGCTTCTTCAGGGTGTTCGAGGGCGACATGCCCTCCACGGCGATGGTCTTCGCGGGGGTTCCCGATCCGGAATTCGTAAGGGCTGTCGGAAAGGTATTTGTCCACGAGTTCCATAAAAAAGCCCGTGAGGCTGAGAGACTTTTCCCTGATTCCGTCGATGCCCGCGTCGAGAACGGTCTGAAGCCCGCCCTCTGCGGCTGCGGACGAGATGATGGAAGGTGTCGATATCTGCCAGGCTCCTGCCGTCCGGGCGGGGTAAAAGACGGGATCCATGTCGAACTGTCTGGATTTGTCGCACCCGAACCAGCCGGCGAGTGCCGGGACCTTCCCGAAATGCCTCTTGTTTACATATAAATAGGCCGTCGATCCCGGGCCGCCGTTGAGGTATTTGTAACTGCACCAGAAGGCGAAATCCACTCCCCACTCATCGAATCGGTGAGGAATGACTCCGGCGGAATGGGAGCAATCGAAGCCGATGTGGATGTTGCGGCGATTGGCTTCGCGTGCGAGGGCTTTCATATCCAGCAACTGGCCGCTTCGGTACAAAACCGACGGGAGGAGTATGAGGCAGATGCCGTCATCCATCTTCGCAATAATTTCATCCTCGTCGAGATAACGGTCCGAGACAGCTGTCGGCATGATCAGTGTATCTTTCGGGTCGAGTCCGCGAAGGGCTATCTGGCTTTTGATGGCATAGAGATCGGATGGAAAGTTGAGGGGGTCGGCGAGAATTTTGTACCTGTCGCGATCGGGACGGTAGAAGGTTGCGACAAGGGTGTGGAGATTTGTCGTTGTCGTGCCGGCGAGGATGACTTCGTCCGGTTCGGCTCCCACGATTTTCGCAGCCTTTGCTCCGACGTGTTCCGAGAGCTCAAACCATGGAGGATTTCCTTCAAGCCATCCTCCTATGGCCTTATCCTGCCACTCTCCCATGACACGCGAAACCGATTCTTCAGCATCTTTTGAACAAAGTCCCAGTGAATTTCCATCCATGTACAGGATGTCTTCGGAAGTGTAAAACCTGTTTCTGAAAACCGCCAGAAGGTCCTGTTCATCCATTTCGAGTGCGCGTTTCTCTTCGTTTCTGAATTCGTCGATCATGCGAATCCTCCCTTCAGGAAGTCTCCTGTTTTCTGATGATGAATACTGACGTGTAATTCGTCAACGCCAATGCTGCATGAATGTTTTCAAAAGCCTGTTGCACCAGGAGTATGTATCTGTGGTAATGTGATACTAGAAAACAACGGAAAAGAGAGTTGTAAACTGTAATCATTACAGATAAAATGGCTTCCTGGCCGTTCATGCACAGGAGGTGAAACCATGGAAGAGAAAGAAATTGGCTGCGCGCGCCCCACGGGAGGACGCGTAGGAGAAGAGGAATCGGTGGAAGAATCCGCCGTCCCTGCGGAAAAGGTCGAAAAGGAGGTCCAGCGGATGTCGATAATGGTTGGAAGAAAGGCCCCGGATTTTGAGGCCCCGGCATACTACAAGGGAAAATTTGTTTCAGTCAAGCTTTCGGAATATCTCGGGAAATGGGTGACCCTTTGCTTCTACCCTGGTGATTTCACCTTCGTCTGAGCAACTGAATTGTCAGCGGTCGCTGACAATTACCCGGAATTCCAGAAGCTCGGTGTTGAAGTTCTCTCCGTAAGCGTGGACAGCCAGTTCGTTCACAAGATCTGGAATGACAACGAACTCTCCAAGATGGTTGAAGGCGGAGTCCCCTTCCCCATGCTCTCCGATGCGGGCGGCAATCTCGGCAGGCTTTTCGGTGTTTACGATGATAAGGCAGGCGTCGACGTTCGCGGACGTTTCATCATTGACCCCGACGGCGTGATCCAGGCCATGGAAGTGCTCACGCCGCCGGTTGGCCGCAGGGTTTCCGAAACCCTCAGACAGATTCAGGCGTTCCAGCGTGTTCGTGAAACGGGAGGCAAGGAAGCCATGCCTTCAGGATGGGAACCGGGCAAGACCGTTCTCAAGCCTGGTCCGGACCTTGTCGGCAACGTGTGGAAGGTCTGGAAACCGAAGGACGAGCTCTAAAAGATTGATTTGAATTGATAGAAAAACCAAAAGGGGTGGCGCCAGCAGGCGGCACCCCTTTTGTCATATTCCTGAGACATTCCGATTCCATGAATTTTGCCGATGCGACTGTTTTTGACTTGTTCCGGTTGACATGGAGAAAGCAGAAGAGTATCATCCTAGATGAGATACGTTATCAATAAAGGAGGGATGAAGCATGCCTCGAGGCGATCGTACAGGACCTGCGGGATTCGGTCCGATGACAGGTCGACGTGCCGGATTTTGTGCAGGTTATGCGGCTCCGGGATATATGAACCCAATGCCCCGCGGAGGTTTTGGCTGGGGTAGAGGATACTGGGGCGGAGGCTTCGGCCGCGGATGGAGAAATCGTGCCTTTGCATGGGGTGCTCCAGGCCCGTGGGCCTGTCCTGCGGCACCTGCTGCGCCATATCCGTATCACGGGGCCCAGCCGGATCCACAGGACGAGCAGAAACTGCTGAAACAGGAAGCCGAAGAACTCAAGCGCTCACTCAGTGAAATTGAGAAAAGGCTTTCGGAAATCGAGCAGGAGCAGGAAGGCTAAGTCGGCCTGCAGCATTGATTGACGAGACCGCAGGGAGGACCGTCGCAAAGGCGACGGTCCTTTTTTTTGTGGCCAGAAGCCCTGTTTTGCTTCGTGAAAGAAAAACTCAGGAAACCTAGAGCGTGATGTTCTTTTCCTGGAGCAGTTTTTCAAGGGTCCTCAGTTTCGTTGTGGCTGTCTTCCTGTAATGCCTTCCGAGGACAACAATGAGCGCGTCGAGGACGTTCATGGCGGAGACGGTGGAATAGTGCCCCGAAGCAGGTTCAACAGGAAGGACCACGGATGCGAATTTTGCCGCCGGGCATGCAATATCTGTTGTAATCAGGATGACCGGAACCTCGCGTGAATGGGCAAACTCCGCCCCCTCTATCGTTCTGGCGGCATAATGGGGTCCCCCGACTGACAGTGTCAGCAGAACATCTTCTTTCGACAGGTCTGCGAGATGTGAGTACATATCATCGGAGCCTGAATGACCAGGAAGTGAAACATGGGGGAGAAACTGGCAAAAAAGCGTGTACGCATAAAGGGCTATGCCCTGGGTGGAACGGAACGCCAGTATGGAAATTTTTCTGGCGTTTTTCAGCACTTCACTGGCACGTTGAAAATTTTCCAGCAAGAGCGGTGTTAAAGAGTTCTGAAGGCTTTCCACATTCCTCAGTGTTGTTTCGGCCAGGATGGAGCGGTCGGATTTTTCGGCCTTAAGCTTGCCTTTCCACGATTCCTCCACCTGCCACCAGAGGGAGATCTTGGTTGGTAGTATGACACTCTTGAGGGCATCCAAAAATTCATGAAAAGATTCATAGCCGAGATGCGATGTGGTGCGGACTACCGTTGCCGGTGAAACACCACTTGCCCTTGCCAGTTCCTCGACGTTCATGAAAGCAACCTGCTGATAATTATCCAGGATGAAATTGCATAAGTGCCGTTGACGCGCAGGAAAATCCAAAAGACCCTGTCTGAGTTTTTCAAAAAGATCATGATTTTTTTTGGTCTCTGACATAGCAACGCCTCCTGATGTCAAAGTTTTCAGATAAGAAAAAAATATTTCAATACAAATATTACTTGACTCGATGTATTTCATCAAGTACGATCCAATTGTTGAAATGGATCTTTCCTTTTTCGGATAAACTGAAATATATTTTGTAGATGACTATTACTACTTGGGAGGCGCTTTGAAATGGGAAAAGCATGGGAGATTCTCTATCTGAGTCAGGAAGATTGCATCCAGGCGGGCGGCACGAACATGCAGGGGGCGATGAAGGCGACGGAAAGGTCCTTCTTTCTCCATGGTGTGGGCGATTTCATTCAGCCAGGCAAGCCTGTCATCCGTTGGGGCGGACCCGAAACGGAAGAAACGACGGGCCGTATCATGTCCATGCCTTCCTTCCTGGGTGGTGAAAAATATGCGGAAGAGCTGCATAAGCGCGATCTTCTCGGCCCCGTTAACACGGCGGGGATCAAGTTTATCCCAAGTCGTCCTTGGAACCCAAAGAAATTTGGTCTACCCAGGGCAAGCGCCTTGATCATTATTGTTGATCCCGAGACGCTCATACCACAATGTGTCATGGATGGCGCCATTGTAAGCGCAATGAGAACAGGCGCCGCTTCTGGGGTAGCGGCTAAATACCTGGCGAGACAAAGTTCGGAAACTATGGGACTTGTCGGAGCCAGCGTGCAAGGACGCACCCAGCTCGCGGCGATGAAATGCGGTGTCCCTTCCCTGAAGCGTTGTAAGGTTTTTGATATTCGGCAGGAAGCAGCCGAGGCTTTTGCGAAAGAAATGTCCGACAAGGTCGGCATGGAGATCATTCCTGTGAACACTCCAGAGGACGCCATTAAGGAATCTGATGTTATCAGCACTGCAACGATTGCAAGCGAACCGTATGTCGATGCTGACTGGTACGATGAAGGTGTTTTTCATGCGGAAATTTCTTTTTGGGACACGCCCCCCGAAGCACTCGGTGTATTCGACAAGATCTATGTCGATGACTGGTACCAGGTAAAGCATCACGGAGCGGATGTTTCCTGGCGTGCCGTGCGAGATGGTGTAATCCCCGAGGAAAAGGTGAAGGGCAATCTTGGAGACGTCGTTGCCGGCAAGCTGCCAGGCAGGGAATCCGGGGCGGAGAAGATCTTTTTCAACCCGATCGGTCTGGGTATTCACGATTTGTCGGAGGCATTCAGGGTCTTTGAATCAGCGAGAGATCAGGATCTTGGCAAAAAGCTGCCACTGTGGGAAAATCCATCAGGTTGGCTCGACAAGATTCACGTGTAATCCACCCTTTGCAGAATTTGAGCGGCGGTATTCCGGAGCAAAGCTGACTCCGGGTAGGCGCAGGAGAAAAAACACTAGAAAGGGGAAATGAAAGTGAAAAAGAGACTGGTAATGTTGGGCCTTTCATTGTTTCTCGTGGCGGGAATGGCGCTTTCCGCAGGAGCTGTTGAGTTTGTGACGATTGTTACCGGTTCCACAGGCGGGACATATTATCCCGTGGGTACCATTCTGGCGAACCACTTCAACCAGAAGCTTTTGAAAGAGGGCATCAAGTTCTCCGCCCAGAGTTCAGGCGGGACCACTGAGAACCTGGATATGCTGAAAAACAGCGAAGCCCAGATGGGCATCGCCATGTGCAACCTGACCGGTTTTTCCTACACCGGTACGAACCGGTATGAGGGCAAACCCAATCCGAACCTCCGGTATGCCATTGCCCTGTGGCCGGAAGTTTCACAATTTGTCTATGCAAAAGGTTCAGGCATCGAGGGATGGGACGATCTGAAAGGCAAGAAAATCGCCGTAGGGCCGCCCGCATCGGGGACGGAATTCAGCACCAGGACGATCCTCCAGGCTGTCGCCGGATTGACCTTCGACGACATCGTGCCGGAATACCTTGGATACAGCGAGGCTTCACAGGCGATCCAGAACGGTCGCATCGACGCAGCCCTTCTTGAGGCCGGCTATCCTACATCTGCGGTGACTGAACTTTATGCGGGAAGAACAGAAGTGGACATGCTGCCCTTTGAAGGTGACGTCAAGGACAAGCTGATCGCGGAGGCTCCCTGGTATGCCCCGGTCACGATTCCTGCCGGGACGTATCCGAAACAGGACAAGGATATCCCAGTGGTTGGTGTCATGTGTTCTCTCATCGTGCATCCTGAAGTCAGTGACGACATCGTCTACAAGGCCTTACAGATTCTGTACGATGACAGGGAAGATCTGTTGAAGGAGCATGCCGTCTTCAACAAGGTCGACTTTGACAATCCTCTTAATGGTCTCTACGGTGCTCCGCTACATCCCGGCGCCGTCAAGTTCTACCGTGAGAAGGGGCTGGAGATTCCCGAAAATCTTCTTCCCCCGGAGATAAAATAAGAACCGGACCGGATAACGAGCAAACGACAGACAAAACCCGACTACCGGCCGGCATTTACGTATGGCAACGCAGTACGAGTAATGCCGGCCGATTTACACCTTTCGGATGGAGAGATTCTCAATGGAATTCATCAAGAAGCTCATTCCCAAGGGAGAGCTTGTCCCGACGAGAGAACTGGCAGGCAAGATAGGGTTGATCGCACTTGTGCTGACGGTGGGAACGTCAATTGTCCATGCCTGGATGAACAGCTTCGGCCTCCTGATGGCGATCAAGATGAATGCCATACACCTTGGGACGGTCATGGCAATCGTGTTCCTGTATTACCCGGCGACCAAGAATTCTCCACGGGAAGCCCCCAGTGTTCTTGACTGGGTATTCGCTGGCCTTTCCCTTCTTGGGACGTTCTACATACTGACACAATATGACAGGATTCTCGCCGCTCATTTGAATGTCCTGATGCCGGATCTCGTCATGGCTTGCATTACCATGTTCCTGCTCATAGAGGCGAGCCGAAGGGCGGTTGGTCTCCCCCTGACGGTGCTGAGCATCCTTTTCGTCATATATACGAAATATGGACCTCATTTCCCGGGACTTTTCGCCCACCAGGGGTTCAGCTGGGAACGGGTCATTATCAGGATGGCGCTGACCGATGAAGGCATTTATGGCGTGTCCTTGATGGTGTCTTCCACGTATGTCTTTATGTTCATCCTTTTCGGGGCATTCCTGGCCGCTACAAAGACGAGCGATTTCTTTAACGACTTCTCGCTGGCACTTGCGGGGAAGTACCGGGGAGGCCCGGCCAAGGTGGCGGTCATGGCCTCGGCTCTTATGGGAAGTATATCGGGGAGTGCGCAGGCAAACGTTGCCACGACAGGAGCGATAACGATCCCCTTGATGAAGCGTGTCGGGTATGCCCCGCATTTCGCCGGAGCGGTCGAAGCCGCTGCCAGTACGGGTGGAATCCTCATGCCTCCAATTATGGGAGCTGCGGCGTTTATCATGAGCACTTTTCTGGGAGTCCCCTATGCCAAGATCATGATCGCCGGTGCTACGCCTGCGGTGCTGTACTACATGGCCGTCATGTTCATGGTTGATCTCAGGGCCAAGCGAAAAGGACTCCGGGGCCTATCGGCGAAGGAGATCCCCCCTCTCGGGAAAACACTTCTGGAACGGGGCCATATGATGATCCCGCTGGGGCTGATCATTTATTTCTTGCTTGCAGGCTACACACCGCTTTTTTCAGCTTTTTTGGGACTCGTTTCGGTTATTGTGCTTTCTTCGATAAGAAAATCGACCCGAATGAGCATCAGGGATTTTATAAGCGCCCTTGACATGGGAGCTCGCAATGCGGCCCCGGTGGGGATTGCTTGTGGTGTGGTGGGTTTCATCGTTGGATCCGTGGGGATGACCGGTGTGGGTCAGATCGTTGCCCTCAACATCATCATGTTCTCCGGAGGCAAGCTCTGGGCGGCCCTGATTCTTTGCATGCTCGCCGCCATCGTCCTCGGTATGGGGCTACCGGCGACGGCATGCTACATTATCACGGCCACCATTGCAGCTCCCGCCCTCCAGCAGATGGGCGTGGAGCCCATAGCAGCCCACTTTTTCGCGTTCTACTACGGGACTATGTCGGCGGTCATCCCGCCGGTTGCACTGACAAGCTATACCGCCGCAGGGCTTGCGGGAGCGAAACCCATGCGGGTCGCAGTTATGGGCTTTGGTCTTGCCCTCTCGGGACTGCTCTTGCCGTATCTGTTTGTCTATAACAACTCACTGCTTTTCGTGAATACAACCTGGCAGGGGTACTTTTTTGTGCTCGGAATGGCTATCGTAGGTGTTTTCTCTCTGTCCGCAGGGATAATCGGGACATTCAAGGGAAACATGCCCCTCTGGGAAAGGGCTCTCTTTATCGTTACGGGCATCTCCATGGTGGCTCCTCTTGGAAGCTACAAGCTGGCGAGCCTGGGGATCTTTGCAGCCCTGGTACTGCAGCACTTCATGCGCAATCGTCACAAGGAGCTTACACCGCAGGTGGAATAAAATTGCTTTCGGAAAAGGCTTTTTCGCTCAGACAAGGGAGGGCGGCTCGAGCCGCCCTCCCTTGTCTTATGGCTTGACAGTGTCGAACAGCCTGGGTCTCAGAAAAGAGATGAGACCTGTTGCCGCGAGTCGCGACGTCGCGCCCGTCGGGTCGAGAGGAGGGGCCACCTCGACGAGATCGAGGCCCCCGATGCAATCGGTTTTGCCCAACACATCCATCAGTTCCAGAAACTGCGCAGAGGTTATCCCCCCGAAGACGTAAGATCCTGTCCCAGGCGCGAAGGCTTGGTCCACCACATCAATGTCGATAGTTACATAAACAGTTTCGGTTTTTCTGGAAGCCCTTTCGATGGCTTCTCGAGTCACGTTGCCGATTCCGTGATCCGAAATGTCCCGTGAAGTAAATACCTTGCACCCGTTTTTCTGGATGAATTCCCATCTCTCGGCGGTCTGGAAGCTTCCCCCGATGCCTATCCAGACCATGCTTTTCATATCGATACATTCCAGTTCACTTATGCGGCGGGCGGTGGAGCCGTGGTAATCCTTTCCCCAGGCCTCAGTGTCATCGGTCAGGTCAAGGTGGGAATCGATGTGAAGGTAACCGATCTTGCCCTGGTCCGCGTGGGCCTCGGCGAAACCTGCGAACGCCGGCCATGTGACGTAATGATCTCCGCCAAGGATCACAGGGGTAGCTCCCTTTTCGGTAATTTCCTTCACGCTCGACCGGATGGATTCAGCCGTTTTCGGGATGTCAGCAGGGTAGACGGGGCTGTCGCCGACGTCTTTGAGGATATCCTTTGGGGGGAACAGAAACCTCTCACCGGTATGAATATCCACCATTTCCTTTTTGGATGTGGTGAGTGCCCCGAGCTGGTACATGAAGTGCAGCGAGCCTTCCCGTATCCCCCTGGGGCCGAACCTTGCCCCTTGCCTCGACCCGCAGGTTGTATCAAAGGGGATGCCCAAAATCGCGATGTCGTCTTGGCGAAGATCTGATATCTCGGCCAAGGGTCCCCTCATGAATGTCGCAATACCCGCGTAGGCAGGTGCAGTATTTTTGTCCACATTAGAGCGCTCCTTTTTTTGAAATGTTGTCCTTGTCTTCGACAATTTAATTTTCCAGTGGCCTTTCGCTGGAATCTGAAGGGCTATAGGGCCCAAGTCGAATTCTATCAGAATGCGGAACGTAATGGGTGCTACCAAAAACAGAGGTCTATTTGACAGGAGCAGGCGAATGGAATAATCTAAAGTGCATAAAATGCTGCAAATATACATATCAATGCATAATATGCAACATTACGAAAGGAGGGTTCCCCGTGGAAAGAGTCCCTACGTCGACATGGATGTTCATCCTTGTCCCTTCGTTACTGACCTACGCCGCCGCAATCTATTACTACGTTCAGTTCCGGAATAGGTAAGGGAAAGACCGGCTGTTTCGCATTTCCGCGGAAGGAGTGTAAAGAATGCTGAATGAGGGAGTAAGAACAACACTACAAATATTTATCGTTGGCTACCTTTTGTTCCTCCTGGTTGTCGGGTATTTCGCATCAAGACGCATGCAGAAACTTGAAGATTATCTTTTGGCAGGTAGAGGAGTGGGGTCCTGGGTCCTGGCCTTCACTTTCAGCGCGACGGGCATGAGTGGCTGGCTTGGCCTTGGGTTTGCCGGTTACGCATACAGGTCGGGATTCGAGTGCGTGTGGACCATGGTGCCCAGTGCAACCATTGGTATCCTTTTGAGTTTTGTCATCGTCAGCAAGCTTATTCGGAAGTACTCGGAAAAGGTAAATGCCATTACGGTCCCTGACGTTCTGGAGACACGGTATTACGACAAGAGTCACATTCTTCGGGTTTTGTCGGCTCTGATCATTCTCGCGGCGTCCATAGCGTACATCAACGGTCAGCTCGTGGCGGTCGGGAAGATTTTTGACACTGTCCTCGGATGGAAGTACAGCACCACTATCCTCATCGCCGCCGGGATGTTTGTCGGGTGGACAATGCTGGGAGGCCTCCTCGCCATTTGCTGGACCGATTTTATCCAGGGTATTCTGATGGTAACGGGGTGCGCCATCGCTGGCGCATTTGCCATAGCATTGTCAGGCGGTATCGGTGAGCTTTCGGTGGATCTTGCGAGTGTCGCAAAGATGGACTCCTCCTTTTTGATCACGCCATGGGTATCATTACCGGTGGTCATCTACGGGATTTCTCTGTTTCTGGGTGATGGCATCATGAGCTGGATCGGTCAGCCGACGCTCATGGTTCGCTATATGGCTGCCAAAAGCACCAAAACACTGACCCTTTCCGCGGTTCTTGCCGTTTTCATCCAGTCGGTGCTTTTCTTTGGGACCTTTCTTGCCGCGCTGTACATGAGAACGAAGTTCCCTGACGCAGCCTCGCTGCCCATGGGGGGAGACACCGAGACGGTTCTCATACAGTTCTTTGCGACCATGACCCATCCGGTTTTCGCCGGGATATTCATCGGAAGCATTCTTGCGGCAATTATCTCCACGGCAGACTCCATGTTGATCATGGGGACCTCGACAATCGTCAATGATTTCTACATGAAAATATTCAATCCCGACATGGACCAGAAAAAAGCCGTCAATCTTGGGCGGTTTGTTACATTGGCTCTCGGGGTGCTCGGCGTTGTCCTGAGCCTGAGGGGCGGATCGGTTCTCTGGATTTCATGGTTCGGCTGGAACACCCTCGGGCTTTTCGGCGGACCCGTCATTCTTGGGCTTTACTGGCCAAGGGCAACCCGGGAAGGCGCTTTCGCCGGCCTTGCGACAGGGTTTGTCCTTCTGGCCATTTGGGGCCCCCTCGGACTCGAATCGAAACTACATCTTTTCCAAGCCTTTGCCGCCTGTTCATCGACATACATAGTTACCTGGCTCGTCAGCCTTGTGACGAAGCCGCCGGCAGAGGAAGTCCAGCAGGAAATTCGCAATCTCAAACGCTGGGAAGCTGCTCAGGAAGCATAAGAAAAAACTTTAAGGGCGGGGGGCCTTTTGTAGCGCCTCCCGCCAGTGGTCTTTCTTACGAAGCCCTTTGTATCTGGAAAGGACTGAAAATCATGCCTGAAAAAACTGAAAACGTCGTTGTGGCAGCGATTCAGATGGCTTCTACGGTTGGCGACAAGAAAAAAAACATCAAACGTGCCACAAATTTTATACAGGATGCACATGCACAAGGCGCGCAGATGATTTGTCTGCCTGAACTTTTTTTGACGGGCTACGATCTGGACAAAAAGGCTTTTTTTGAAGTGGCCGAAACACCTGAAGGCCTGATGTCACAAAAAATGTGCGAACTCTCGAAAGAACTTGGCATCTTTCTGGTGGCCCCTTTCCCCGAAAGAGATCCGTCGGGGGAAGAGCTTTTCAACAGCGCCCTCGTCATAGACAGAGGCTGGGTTCTCGGTGTGCACCGGAAGTCCTACCTCTGGGGGGAGGCCGAAAAAGACATTTTCAAAAGTGGCGAAGGGTTTCATTCCTTCCCCTCGTCCTGGGGTCCTGTTGGCGTTTTGATTTGTGCTGACGCTGAATACCCCGAACCTCCAAGACTTCTTGCAATGCAGGGTGCGAGAATAGTGCTCGTCCCCTCTGTGTGGAGCATGCAGGCTTCCTGGAGATGGGATATCTTTCTTCCGGCCTGGGCTCTCGCCAATCTCTATTATGTGGTGGGGACCAATACTATAGGTACCGGTGTCCGGGGAGGAAACTGCGGGAAGAGCAAGATCGTCGATCCCTATGGCAAGGTCCTCAATGAGGCTCCTTCCGACGAGGAAGCGGTAATCGTCCAGAAAATCGATCTGGGGGAAGTTGAAAAAGCACGAGACCAGCTGCCCTACATTGACGATTTGCGAAGGGATATGTACAACACCGCATACCTTGAAGGAAAGAAGAAGAGTTCATGAAGGGTTTTCCCGTTGCAGTTGAAAAGGATCACATCCCCGGCATTCTGGAGAAGTCAATTTCATCGAAGGACTACAGCATATCGTCCATTGAGCCTTTGGCTCTTCCCCTTTATGTCATTGTCGCCGATGTCAGCATAAAACGGGCTTTCGGACTCCGCCCACGTCAATTTGATCGTCGCTATGTTATAGACGGCATAACTGAGGAAGTCTTCCGGATTACCGAAAAGCCGCAATACGAGGAATATTGCATTGAAAACCTGCGCGAGCTGCCTGCCCGGCTTTCAGAAAGTCGGGCCGCGGAGATGGCCGAGAAGCTGACGCACAAGAATGTTGCTCGGTCTTTCAAGTTTTTCTGGTATCCTGAAATAGAAATCCGGTCCGTTGAAAAAACATGGTTGCTTGTGTGGCTCGTCGGGTTTCAGGACCCTGATGGAGCAGAATATACGTCATGGATAAACTCCTTTTCCGGAAGGGTGATAAACCCTGCGCCGATCTCCTGATGGAGAGATGTCCCGGGTTTTCGAAAAAAGATCTGAAATTGTCCAGCCTGGATGTTGACAGGCAATTCGGTGTAACCGAAAGGGGGTGGTCTCGTGCTGCTTTGCACCCTTCGTGAGAGAATGGCGGACTTAACGGCAACACAGAGGAAAATAGCCCGTTTCGTTTTGGATTACCCAAGCGAGGCCGCCTTTCTTACGGCGACACAACTTGGTGACCGGCTTGGTGTAAGCCAGTCCACGGTGGTAAGATTTGCCGCACAGCTGGGATTTGAAGGCTATCCGCAGATGCGGGCTGCTCTCAGGGATGTCATCATGGACAAGCTTACGACGAAAGACAGGCTCAAGTCCTACAGCGAGGAAGAACCTGAAGGAAATGTCTGTCTTCACGCATTGCATGACGATCTTGAAGCCCTTACAAGGACTATTGAAGATTTTGATGCGGTTTCCATCGACAAGGTGAGTCAGGCTATCGTAGAGGCGGACCATGTCTATATCGTCGGGCACCTCAGTTCAAGATCCCTTGCATATTTCCTCTGGTATTACCTCGTCTGGTTTTTCCCGAACGCTCATCTAGTCGATAAGACCCTTGCAAACGAACTCTTTGTCAATGCCACGGAAAAAAGTCTTGCCATTGGCATCAGTTTTCCCCGTTACACCAGGTGGACAGTGGAAACACTTGGATTTGCCAAGGCGTCGGGAATGAGGACTGCGGCCATTTGCAGCGGTCATGACAGCCCGCTTGCGGATGTCTCGGATGTAGTCGTATCCGTTCCGTGGAAGCCGCTGTCCTTCATTGACTCTTTTACAGCACCAATGAGCGTCATGAATTGCCTTCTCCTGAACACTGCCCGAATTATGGGGCCATCAGTCCAGGAAAAACTGGCGAAACTCGAGAAAATGTGGAAGGAAAACGGAGTCTACGCAGACTGAAGAAATCGCTGACGAGAATATAGAAAAGAAAACACGAAGCATCAAATACTGATGTATAACACAGGCCCCGATCACGATTTTCGTGTCGGGGCCTGTTGGTTTCTTTGTGAACGACAGCCCGGCATCTCAAGCCGGAAAGTGATGCCCATGCGAGCCGTTTTTTCCTGACCGATCAACCTGTCGAAATCGAACTGGCGGAGGGCGAG
>CAZERC010000009.1:0-1148 GCA_964515395.1 uncultured Synergistaceae bacterium
CCAACATGGTGCCGGAAATATACCCCATAGCCGTACGCCGTGCGGCGGAGAACGTGCGCAGATTCCTTGAAGGAAAGAAACCGAAAGGGATCGTCGATCCGGCGGATTACGAGTTTCTGTGACCGGCAAAAGCTCCCGAAGATGCCGAAACTCCGGCGACGTGCCCTGTGGTCCAGCACGCCTGAAGGTTGTACCCACCGGTGGGAGCGTCAAGGTCGAGTATTTCTCCCGCAAAATAGAGGTTTTCGACCAGCTTCGATGCCATGGTCCGCGGATCGACTTCGTCGAGCAGGATGCCGCCGGAAGTAACGAGTGACCATTCGAATCCGAGCAGCGACAAAGGCTTCAGGGGAAGGGCTTTCAAAAGTCCGAGAACCTGGAGCCTTTCATTTTTTGTCAACGTCGCAGCTTTTCGATCAATCGGTACAGAGCAGAGCCGAGCGAAGGGAGAGATGAACTTCCTGGGAAGAAGTGTCTCCAAAACTGTTCCGAAGTCAGCTGATGGTCTGGCAAGCTCGCGAATGAGTCTTTTGTCAAGGGTCCTGGTGTCCAGAGCGGGCTTGAGATCGAGATACAGCGAGACGCTCTCGTGGTTTCCCAGTGCTTTCCCGATGGATCGTGACAAATCCATGCCAATTGGGCCGCTCATGCCAAAGGGCGTAAAGTCCATGTCGCCGAAGCGTGACTCCCTTTCACTCTCTCCGACAAAAAGGGTAAGACGGATGTTTTTCAGCGACAAGCCTGCGACCTCGGGAATCCAGCCATCTGCCAGTCTGACAGGGGTCAGGGCGGGAATTGTCGGCGTAACGGTATGCCCCAGGGTTTTTGCCCACCCGTATCCGTCGCCTGTGGAGCCCGTTTGGGGGTATGAGAGTCCGCCTGTTGTAACGATATATGCGCCCGCCTCGATTACGGTTCCGTCCTGCAGCATGGCGCCGGTGATTGTCCCGTTCTCACAGGTGAGATCCGCCACAGGCGACCGACCTTTGAAAGTGCCTCCATTTTGTCGGAAAGCTTCCAAAAGCCGGTTTCGCACGTCTTCGGCATTGCCTCTACTTGGGAAGACGCGGTTTCCGCGCTCGGTTTTCAATGAAAGACCGAGAGATGAAAAAAAGGCGAGCGTTTCCGTGACACCGAACCGGGAAAGG
>CAZERC010000009.1:1248-42522 GCA_964515395.1 uncultured Synergistaceae bacterium
AAGACCGAGAGATGAAAAAAAGGCGAGCGTTTCCGTGACACCGAACCGGGAAAGGGCAGAGTGCAGAAAACGGCCGTTTTTACCGAAGGCTTCGATGATGTCTTTTTTCGATTCCGTAAAGTGAGCAAGATTGCACCGGCCTTTTCCCGTGAGGAGAAGTTTCTCACCGGCTTCGGGGTTTTTCTCAAGCAGAATCACCCGTGACCCTGAAGAAGAGGCGGTTATTCCGGCCATGAGACCGGCAGGACCTGCTCCGATGACGCAGATGTCAAAAAAGGACATTGTCAATTGCCTTCCTGTTTCCCATCAAGTTCACCCTCCATCGTGTAATCATCCTACAACCCGTGCGTCATTCCTGCCAGTCATGTATACTTTTTATGTGCAGGTATACGGCCACACGGGAGGGTCTTTCATGAATCCGGCGAAAACATTCAGTTTCGTATTACCAACACGTATCGAGTTCGGGGCAGGATGCCTTTCAAAACTCCCGGACGTGCTTAATGAACTTCAGGTAAAAAGAGCACTTTTCGTCACCGATCCCGGTGTCAGGAAGGCGTGCATACTGGAAGAAGTCGAAAAAAAGCTTCGAGAAAGTGGAGTTGGCTTTGAGGTATTTGACGGAGTTGAAGCCAATCCAAAGGACAGGAA
This sequence comes from uncultured Synergistaceae bacterium, assembly GCA_964515395.1. Taxonomy (GTDB): domain Bacteria; phylum Synergistota; class Synergistia; order Synergistales; family Thermovirgaceae; genus UBA1876. The sequence goes on from CAZERC010000009.1 coordinate 1,897, forward strand.
TGTCGAGTCCGGGGTAAAGCTGCTTTCCAGGATAACCGCCGATGCCATCATTGCGGTTGGGGGTGGAAGCCCCATCGATTGCGCAAAGGCGATGGCCATCGTAGGGAAACTTGGTGGAAGGATCCGTGACTACGAAGGACGGGGGAAAGTCAAGGCACAGGTGATCCCGGTCATCGCAATTCCAACGACGGCCGGAACAGGGAGTGAAGTCACTTTCAGTTCGGTGATTACCGATTCAGAAAAGGCCTTCAAGTTCAGCATACGGGACACGGCAATAGCTCCGAGAGTAGCACTGGCAGATCCTGCTCTCACAGTCTCCATGCCGCCGTCACTCACGGCTTCTACAGGAATGGATGCGTTGACCCACGCCATTGAAGGCTATACAGCAACCGTCTCGGAGCCGATAGCCGATGCCTGCGCACTGGAGGCAGTCTCCTACATCTCCCGCTATCTCAGACAGGCTGTGGAAGAAGGGGCCGATGAAGAAGCACGTTCAGGAATGCTTGTCGGAAGCCTTCTTGCCGGTATCGCCTTCAGCCATTCAGACGTGGCTTCCGTACATTGCATCGCAGAAGCTTTGGGAGGAATGTACGACGCCCCCCATGGAGCATGTAATGCCATTGCTCTTCCGGCCGTTATGGAGTACAACCTCCCCTGGTGTACAGACGGGTACGCACGCATAGCCGAGGCAATGGGAATCCCCTTCAAGGAAAAAGCGGAAGGAGCAAGGGCGGCGGTGGATGAAGTCAAGCAAATGGCGAGGGACGTGGGCTTACCGGAATTCAGGTCCCTTGGCGTTGCAGAAAGTGATCTGGAGGAAATAGCCGGGAAATCGGTCATGAACGGAAGCAACTCAAGTAACCCCAGACCGATGAAGACGGAAGACTATTTGAATGTCCTCAATGTTTTAATCAAACAGTGACAAAAGACAAAATGCGTGTCACTGTTCTTTCGGCCACGCACTGATGTTATCTGCTATTTCATAAAGGCCTTCGACGATTTCGGCGAGAGCAGGATCGGTACGGTGGGGAAGCTCCGTTCTTGAAAAGGTTCGCCCCCTGCTGATGCTGTTTTCCTTCCAGGACCTGCCCATTGAGATGCAATTTTGGGAAAATCCCTGTAAATGATCAAGAGCCTTGGCGAAACGGGCTTCCGGTGTTTTGACAGCTTCGAATTCCTGCCAGAGTTCATGAAGCCAGGTCCCGAGATCCTCGGGCAATTGAGAAAAGAGTTTTTTCGCCGCCTCTTGTTCGCGGTGATTCTGCGTGGTAACGCCTTTTTCGTCATGGGCGTAGGTGTCACCGGCATAGATTTCCACAAGGTCATGGACAAGTATCAGGGAAAGGACGTGACCAAGGTCAACGGAAAAACCGATTTCCCGATGGAGCAACATTGCCCACAATGCGGTATGCCACATGTGTTCCGCATCATTTTCATGCCGATCCACTCCTCCGACATAACCGGCTCTCTCGATGGTTTTGACCTGGTCGATTAAAAACAAGAAATCGATAATGCGTTTGTATCTTTTCGAATCCACAGGACATGCTCCTTTCCGAACAAAATGGGGTAAGATAATATGTTCCATTGTCGTCGAAGAATGATGTTTTTGAAAGTCCGGTAGTTTATGGTATACCTTTTTATGTGGAGAAGCTTCAGAAAACATATATTCCTGAAAAGGAGAATGATGCATGGCAGGTCTCGAAAGGTTTGAAGATTTCATCAAAAGAAGGAATGATTTTCCCTCTCTTGAACGCTCGCACAACGGGTTTCCTCTCGCCTATCTGGATGGCCCGGGAGGCACACAGGTGCCCCGGCAGGTTATCGACGCCGTTTCCTGGTATTACAAGACTTGTAATTCGAATACCCACGGGTTTTTTATCACGACCAACGAATCAGATGCGATGATCGAAAAGACCCGTGAGAAAGTAGCTGCGTTCCTTGGAGCGCCGGGCGGCAAACATATCTCGTTCGGTCACAACATGACGACGCTCAATTATATGCTCAGTCGGGCTCTCGGGAAACATTTCCAGCCGGGTGACGAAATCCTGATTACTCAACTGGATCACGAAGCGAACCGCGGTCCCTGGCTCGCTCTCAGGGAAGAGGGAATCATTGTCCGTGAAACAGGAATCAGGGAAGATGCCACATTGGACTATGACGACCTTGAGGCGAAACTTAACGAAAATACGCGACTGGTGGCCATGGGTTTTTCGGCCAACACCACGGGCACTGTCAATGACGTCAAAAGAGTCAGGGAAATGACTTACCAGGTCGGTGCCTGGCTGCTTGTGGACGCGGTCCATTATGCCCCTCATTTCTCTCTGGACGTTACCGGACTTGGTGTGGATTTCCTCCTTTGTTCGGCGTACAAGTTTTACGGTCCTCACATAGGCATTTTGTACAGCAAGGAAGGCCTTCTCGACTCCATTCCGGCTTATCGTCTCCGGACCCAGGAACAGCATGCCCCCTACAGCATCGAAACGGGAACGCTGAATCATGCCGCCATTTCAGGGACAGGTGCCGCCGTCGAATATATCGCATCCTTTGGTGAAGGAAAGGACCTGAGGGAGAAAACCGTTTCGGCCATGGGACGCCTTGCCGAGTATGAACATATCCTCGCCAGGCAGATTTTCGACGGATTACAGGAAATTCCCGGAGTTTCCGTTGTCGGTCCCACTTTTGACAGCGGACAGCGTGCGCCGACGGTTTCTTTCACAATGAAAGGGAAGGACCCCATCGAAGTCTGCTCCCGCCTGAACGAAAAGGGCATTTGCGCGTGGGACGGTCATTTTTATGGAATAAGGCCAATCGAAGTTCTTGGACTGCTCGAAGAAGGCGGCGTCACTCGTGTCGGGGTTTCTCTATATAACACTGAAGAAGAGGTCAAACGCCTTCTCGAAGCCGTCAGCGAAATCGCCGAAGACGGCGCTGAAGGAAACTAGAGAATGAAAGCCCTCTTCATAGGATTCGGCAATGTGGGCCGCAAGATAGCCTCGATACTCGCACGTGAAAGAGACCGGTTCCCGCACCTCAGGGATCTTGAGATCGAACCCGTAGGAATCGTGACGCGGAGCAGAGGTGCGCTTGTCAACCCTGAAGGCGTAAGCTTCAGTGAGGCGCTTTCCATGATTGAGGGTCACGGAAAATTTGATATGAATTCTCGGTCTTTTTCGCAAACAGGAGCCCTCGAAGCTGCCCAAAACCTTGAATACGACGTGCTTGTGGAATTATCAACTCTTTCCATTGAAAGGAAAGGTGAACCCGCAGTATCCCACGTGAGGACAGCACTCTCCAGGGGGAAAAACGTCGTTTCCGCCAACAAGGGTCCCGTGGCGTTTGGTTACGCTGAACTTGCCGAAACGGCCAGTGAAAAAGATTGCCGGTTTCTCCATGAAACGGTTGTCATGGACGGTGCACCGGTTTTCAACCTTGCCCGTTGCACACTGAAAGGCTGTACAGTGACCGGCATCGAAGGGATATTGAACTCGACGACCAATTTCGTGCTAACAAGGATGGAACAGGGGGGTTCTCTGGAAGAAGCCGTCAAGGAAGCGCAGCGTCACGGTGTGGCCGAGGCAGACCCTTCTCACGACCTCGAGGGATGGGATGCGGCAGCGAAGACTGCTGCTCTTGCCAATGTCCTGATGGGTGCAAGGATAACACCTTATGACGTTATCCGCACCGGGATCACCGGGGTGACTCAGGATCACATCGCAAAAGCCCGCTCGAATGGATCTTGCCTGAAACTCATTTGCAGGGCCAAACCAGAAGGCGGCGGCATCAAGGCCACCGTCGGAGTGGAGGAGGTTCCTGATACCCATCATTATGCCGCGGTTACAGGCGGAGGTGCCGTGCTCAGGATAGAGACGGACCTCATGGGGCCGGTTCTGGTCACACAGGAGAATCCGACGCTTTACGACACCGCCTATGGTGTGCTGGATGACCTTCTTACGCTGCAGCGATCGATGTCCTGAAAGTCGGGAGAAAAAAGAACAGGGAAGGAACGGGCGGCACGGAAAAAAGGACCGTGCCGCCTTTTTCTGACGACTTTTTTTACAGCACTTTAGGGGCTTGCTCACGTTTTTCGGGGGATTGAAATCCAGGCTGCGGATAATCTTTCAATTGAAGCAGGGGCTGTCAGGACGAACTAAAGTCCCACAAGGATCTGGAGATCGGGTATGGACCAACCGTTGAATCCCGAAGATCCCGGCAGTAACGTCAGAAGCACCCCCAAGAATTACCAGGACGTCTGGCGCTATAATCCCGGCAATGAATGAGAGGCGTCTCCCAAATGGACCAAATGGACCTGGCGTCTCAATTACGTTTATGACGAATCCCCGATTCCCGACGACACCATCGACTATCAATTGTCTGCCAACAATGGACACCTTTACTTCCACGGCGTAGGGTACAAGTGGGATGACAAGAGGTCGCCGGATCTTGCCTCCAAGTATATTTCCATTGAAGACAGGGGAATATCGGGGCGGCAGCTGGATTGCTTACCTGATTCGAAACCTGATAATGGCGACACCCATATTATTGCAATGACCTTTAGCCGGTGGTTCTGACGGGCAACTCGCAAAGTTCAGAAAGTTTTGAAATTTAGCGTACAGAGCTTGCCTGAGCTTCAAACCTGTGATAAAAGAATTGATGTTTTTTGAAGAAATTTTGCACAAGGAGGGGTTTCCTTGAGTACAAGCAAGAGCTATGAAAATCTCCAGGCGGCTTTTGCCGGAGAATCCCAGGCCAACAGGAAATATGCCGCTTTTGCGCAGAAGGCCGAGGAAGAAGGATTTACCCAGGTGGCGAAACTTTTCCGGGTGACGGCTGAGGCTGAGACAATTCACGCCAATGCCCATCTCAAGGCCATGGGCAAGCTCGGATCCACGGCGGACAACTTGAAAGCTGCCATAGAAGGCGAAACTTATGAATTTTCGGAAATGTATCCCGAATTCATGGAAGTTGCCGAAAGCGAAGGGGACAAAGCAGCCCTCAGGGCTTTCAAGTATGCCATAGAGGCTGAGAAGGTCCATGCAGAACTGTACAAAAAAGCCCTTGACAACCTTGGCAGCAACGAGACTGCCGATCTCTACCTTTGTACGGTGTGCGGACATATCGCCGAAGGATCGGCACCGGAAACCTGTCCGCTTTGCGGAGCAAAAAAACAGGCTTTTAAAAAAGCCGAATAAATCTCATCACAACACAAGGAGGGATTTCCTGTGAGTGAAGAACGGAAAGTTACTATGAAAGGAAAATCTTTTGCGTTGACGGGAAATGCTGTCAAAGTTGGCGACAAGGCGCCCGACTTTCATGTTGTCGATAAGAAGCTGAAAGGATATGACTTGAAGGATTTCTCCGGAAAGATCAAGGTCATATCGGTAACACCGTCGCTGGATACGCCCGTTTGCAACATGCAGGCTCATCGCTTCAATGACGAAGCGGCGGCAATGCCCGATGATGTGGTGGTCCTCAACATCAGCATGGACCTTCCCTTTGCCATAGAACGGTTTTGCGCATCCGGTGAGGTCCCGAATATCAAGGTCTTTTCCGATCACAGGGAGGCCTCCTTCGGAAAAAACTGGGGCGTTCTCGTGGAAGACTTGCGGGTTCTCGCCAGATCCGTGTTCGTGGTGGACAAGGACGATGTCATCAGGTACATGGAAATTGTGCCCGAGATCGGGGATCACCCCGATTATGACAAGGCACTCGATGCTTTGAAAGAAATACTGCGATAGAAAATTTCAAGTGTAGCGTGTTTTCACAAAAGCCTCTTCGACGCGCCCTCATGCCGAAGGGGCTTTTTTATTTTGTGCGCTTCTTCTTGTTCTGTATACTGGGATCGGCCGAAACATTGTGAGGCTCCAAAATCCTCGATATTTCCAAAGAGGCGATGTGACATGCTCGAAACAACGGTACCCGAGATGAAAGACATACTTTTTGCAAAAGATTTTCTCAAAACGAGAGTCAGGAAAACACCTGCTGATGAATCTGCAGCTCTTCTTGAAAAAACGGGTGGACCGGTGGTTTTGAAGTGGGAAAATCTTCAGATTTGCGGTGCATTCAAAATTAGGGGCGCTTTATACAAGATGTTTTCCCTCTCTCACGAAGAAAGAAAACGCGGTGTCGTGACGGCCTCATCGGGTAACCATGCCCAGGGAGTGGCAACTGCGGCCTCGTTGCTTGGCATAAAAGCAGTAATTTGCGTGCCGGGATCGTGCCCGGAGACAAAAAAACGGGCCATACAAAAACGTGGCGGTGAATATGTGGAATTGAAGGTCATCGGAAAATTCTACGACGAGGCCGAAAACGAGGCAAAACGGCTGTGCGAGAAAGCGCAAATGGTTTACGTTTCAGCCTACGAGGACCGCCACATCATAGCCGGCCAGGGAACTCTGGGTTTCGAATTTCTTGAGCAACACCCCGACCTTGATGTTCTCCTCGTCCCCATCAGTGGCGGAGGCCTCATTACGGGCGTTACTGTTGCGGCAAAAGCCCTTCAACATGGAATTGAGATTTGGGGTGTTCACGCCAGGGCGAACCCTTCCTGGCCACAAGCATGGGAAAAGGGGTTCGTAGAACCGGTGGAAGAAGAGGAAACTCTGGCCGATGCACTTTCGGGAGCGGCTTCGCCTGTCCTTTTCGAGTACCTCAAAAGGAATCTGTCGGGGCTTGTCGAAGTGGACGAAGAAGACATCGCGGCGGCGATTTCCTTTTTGCACAGGGAACATCACCAGATTGTAGAAGGCGCAGGAGCTACGGGAGTGGCAGCCCTTTTGTCGGGGAAATTTCTTTCCGAAGGAAAGAAAACAGGCGTGGTCATCTCGGGCGGAAACATCGATGAAGCAAGATTGCTTTCCGTTCTGGGCATCAGGTGAGGTCAAGTCTTTTCTGGAGTTTTCGCTCCGGAGGACTTTCCGGTCGAAAGGAGTGATGGAATTGCCGGGAAAAAGCGGTTCATCCGGGGACGAGAATAAACGTTCTTCGCTGACGACTCTTTTGTTCATCTGCGTTTCGCTGGCGATTCTCATGAAGTTCCTTTTCCATATCGAACCGGTGCGACAGTTTTTTGCCGGACCGGGCAAGTTTGTTTTTTTCCCGATCCTTTTGTTTTTGGGGTACCTGGCGACCCAACGTGGAAAGTAAAAACCAGGCCAGAACCGGCTTCAGTGACGGGCGATGTGTGCTTTTGCCCAATAATCACCCTGGCGGGCGCCGAGTCGATCGAGGAGATTCTCTATTTCGTTGATGACAGTTCGTTTGTCGGACACCCATTCAGGCGCAATGAGTCTCGGGAACGAAGCATCGGCTGTCAGCCGTTGAATCGCAACTTCGGGGTGAAGCCTTCTCAATGCCTCAACAACTTTTTGCGCGTATTCTTCCCGGCCAAGGGGGATAAAACGGTTTTCTCGAAAAAGCTCTTCCAGGGGTGTTCCGGAGAGCACGTACAGCGGATGAAACTTGATTCCGTCGATCCCCCTCTCGCAAAGCCATTCCGCCGAAAGGGCAAGCTGGTCGTGCTTCTCGCCAGGGATGCCGGCGATGAGATGGGCGCAGAGCGAAAGGCTCAGGTACCTTCGGCTCCTTTCGAGGGTGTCCTCTACAGCCCGTAATCCATGGCCCCTGTTGAGCCACTCGAGACCAGCCGGATCGGTTGTCTGGACGCCAAGCTCGAGCCAGATTTCATATTTCCTTTTCGCGAGGTTGTCCAAAAAGCGGAGGAGCTCATCCTCGATCTGATCCGGTCTCGCCCCAATGGCAAGGCCTGCAACTTCTCCGAAACGCCCTGAAAAGGCAAGAGCCCATTCGATGATTTCCACCAGGTCCTGCATGGGCAGATTTGTCGTCGAGTAGCTTTGGAAATAGAGCAAGGCCGTGTCAGTTTTGTATCTTCGCTTTAAACGCTCATATCCTTGAGAGATTTGTTCTTCCAGTCCCATGCCTGAAAGGAATGCTCCGCTTCCACCTCCGAAGCTGTCGCAAAAAACGCACCCGCCGCTTTTCAATCCATTCCGATGGGGACACCCTGCACCTATGTCCAGCGAAATTTTCTGGACCCTTTTCCCCCAACGTTCTTTCAGGAGAGCGGACCAGGGAAGATAACGTTTTGTCACTGATGCAGCAATCGTTGATCACTCCCTTGAAAAAGCGTCTTCCGGCGCAGCGGACTTCTCTGAAATCGCTGTCCTGGAAGCCTTGACTTTCTGATTACCACGAAAAACGGCTTCACAGAGTCTTTCGTGAAGGGAGCGATCGTGAAGGGCGATGATTCTCGCCGCCAAAAGAGCTGCGTTTCTTGCGCCGCCTATTCCCGTTGCTGCTACAGGCACGCCCGGAGGCATCTGGGCGATCGAAAGGAGAGCGTCCATTCCTCCGAGAGTCCCGGCATTGACCGGGACACCAATAACGGGAAGTGTCGTGTGCGCGGCAAGAACGCCCGGGAGGGCTGCCGACAGACCTGCTATGGCAATGATGACAGTAATGCCCCTGGAACGAGCGTTTTCGGCGTAGGAAATTGCATCTTCCGGAGTCCGGTGCGCCGAAGCGATGGTAACTTCTGCCTCTATTTCCAGATCCTTGAGGGCTTCAAAAGCCTTTGTGGCCATGTCCATATCCGATTGGGATCCCATGATGATGCCTACTTGAGGATGTCTGTCCATAAATGTCACTCTCCCTGCGCGTAAGCTGCAATATCCTTGCGGTAATGAGCGTGTTCGAAGGAAATCCGCCCGACGGCATCATAGGCCTGCTCGCGTGCCTTTGGTATGTTCGCATCAATTCCTACGACAGTGAGGACCCTCCCGCCGTCGGTGACGAATTTCCCATCAGTTTTGCGGGTGCCTCCATGGAAGACAAGCGCTTTGCTGTCTTCAGTTGCTGCTTCGGCACCCCTGATTTCATATCCCTTCGCATAATTGCCGGGATAGCCGCCGGAGGCCATGACGACTCCTACGGCCGAATTGCCGGAAGGCTTCCATGAAGTGCCGGCAAGGTTCCGGTGATACGCCGCGACGGCGACTTCCGCAAGGTCACCCGGGAAAACTGGCAGGATGACCTGTGTTTCCGGGTCTCCCAGGCGGACGTTGTATTCAAGGACCCTGAATGTCCCGTCTTCACCGATCATGAGTCCAAAGTAGAGAACACCTGTGAAAGGAATTCCTTCAGAGGCAAGCCCCTTAATGGTCGGAGCGACGATGTTCTCCTCGATATCTGCGAGAGCATCTTCCGTAATTCCGGGGACCGGACAGAATGCTCCCATGCCGCCAGTGTTAGGTCCTTTGTCTCCGTCAAATATCCGCTTGTGGTCTTGACTGGGAGGAAGGATTTTCCAGCTGGCACCATCGGTGATGACCAAAACAGTAAGTTCTTTGCCCGGCAGGTAGTCTTCAATGACTATTGCCTTTCCGGCTTCTCCAAGGAGCCCTTCTTCCAAAAGCTGGCGGCTGATGTGGAGGGCTTCCTCTTTCGTGTCGAGGACAAATACGCCTTTACCGGCCGCGAGACCATCGGCTTTGACGATAAAGGGAGCATGCCTTTTGGCAATGGCCTGCCTTGCTTCTTCAGCACTTCGGCAAATATCGAAATCCGCCGTGGAAATCTTGTGGCGGGCCATAAAATTTTTTGCAAAAGCCTTGCTTCCTTCAAGATGTGCTCCTGCCAAGGGCGGCCCGAACGTCGGTATCCCCTTTTCTGAAAGGGCGTCGGCGACACCGGCTACCAATGGCGCCTCGGGGCCTACAAAGACGAAATCAGGAACCAGCTGATTGCAGAGTTCGCATACGGCCTGCACATCATGACTATCGCCTTCATGGAGTTCCGCTATTTCTCCGATCCCGCCGTTTCCCGGCATACAGTGGAGGTCATCGACGAGAGGGGATTTGTCCAAAGCCCACGCGATCGCATGTTCACGTGCTCCTTTTCCAAGAAGCAGAAAACGCATGCATTCACCCTCCTTCCCGTGACCTAGTGTCGAAATGTCCTCGAACCGGTCAGGAACATGCTGATTTCAAGACGCTCCGCGGCTTCGAAAACTTCTTCGTCCCTTATGGACCCGCCTGGCTGAATTACCGCGGAAATGCCTGCTTTGGCGGCTTCTTCCAGGGAGTCAGGAAAAGGGAAAAATGCGTCGGAAGCCATGACGGCTCCTTGAGCCTTGTTTTTCGCCTGGTTCAAAGCCCACCTTGCGGCGTCGACTCTGCTGGTGAAACCTGAACCGATTCCAAGGGAGGCACCTCCGCCTGCTACGACGATGGCATTGCTCTTGCACAAGGCTGCCGTTTTCCAGCCGAAGAGGAGGTCGGCCCAAAGATCGTTTCTGGGGCGGCCGATCCATGTACCCTTTGCTTCTTTCGGAAGCGGCGGGAGAGTGTCTTCCTGCATGAGGATACCACTCCATGTCCCGGTGACCTGTATCGGAGAAACCCGCGCACCCTTCCATTTCAGAATTCTGAGATTCGGTCGTTTCGTCCGTATTTTCTCGACGACATTTTCCGGAATTTCCGGCGCGACGAGAACCTCGGCGAAGTTTTCGCACAATGCATCGGCGGTTTCCTCAGTAACGGTTCTGCTGAAACCGATAATGCCGCCGAAAGATGACACGGGATCACAGGAAAAGGCCTTCCGGTAGGCTTCGAGAGGAGTTTCCGCCGTCGCAATCCCGCAAGGTGTCGTGTGTTTGATGATTACACAGGCACAATCCGACTGGAAAAGGGAACATGATCTCAAGGCGCAGTCCACGTCAAGTATATTGTTGTAGGAAAGAGGCTTTCCTGAAACCTGTTGCCACGGGATCTCAGTCAGTGGCGGAAGGTACAGGGCCGCCTGCTGATGGGGATTTTCACCGTAGCGGAGGTCCATTGCCTTCGCCAGGGCCGACGGAATCCTTTCGAAGAACGAGTCGGGGGACACACCTGCTCCCTCGGCAAGACCGCGGAAAATGGTCGCATCATACCAGCAGGTGGTGGAGAATGCCTTGAGAGCCAGTTTCTCTTTCGTGTGAATCGTCACCTCGCCTTCCGAGCGGATCTCCTCAATGACGCTCCCGTAATCCGACGGATCCACGAGGCATACAACATCTCGAAAATTTTTTGCCGCCGCCCGAAGGAGTGTCACACCGCCGATATCGATATTTTCAAGCAGCAAATCAAGGGACACGTCTTTTGCTGCGGTCTCTTCAAAGGGGTAGAGATTGCAGACAACCATATCGACCAGAGGGATTTCGAAAGAATGGACATCCTCCAGGTCATCCTGGGATTGTCTGCGCGCAAGAATTCCTCCGATGATGGAAGGATGCAGCGTTTTGACACGTCCGCCGAGGAGGTGCGGGTATCCCGTCAGTTCTGAAACCTCGGTGACCTCAAGCCCTTCCTGCCTGAGATGTTCAGCCGTTCCCGAACTCGAGACGATTTCATAGTCCATTTCCTCAAGTGCACGTGCAAAGGGGACAAGTCCCTGTTTGTCGTAGGTTGATAGCAGTGCTCTTTTTCTGGTCATGCCTGTTTTCTCCCTCCATGTACGGACAGGTTTCCGCCTGCAATTTCCCTCAAGACACGGGAATAAATTCTGTGTTCAACATTGTGAATTTTCCTCTCCAGGCTTTCAAGGGTTTCTTCAGGATCGATTCGGACAGGTTCCTGTTCAAGGACAGCCCCGTGATCGACTTTTTCGTCAACGAGGTGGACAGTGACTCCCGTTATTTTGATCCCCGCCTTCCAGGCTCTTTCAATGGCGTTTGTTCCAGGAAAGGAGGGCAGGAGAGCAGGGTGGATGTTGATAATTTTTCCGCGTAGCTGGTTGACGAACCACGGGGAAAGGATCCGCATGAACCCCGCCAAAACAAGCAGGTCCGTTTCCTCCTGCTTGAGCCTTTCGAGAAGACAGGATTCCGCGCCGGCTCTGCCTTTTTCTTCATAAGGCAAAACCAGTGCAGGAATTCCAAGGGCACGAGCCTTTTCCAGCCCCGTTGCATAGGGCCGGTCCGATGCAACGAAAGAGACAGAGGCGTCGATGAAGCCGGCGGCGCAATTTCTGACGATTATTTCCATGTTGCTTCCTCTGCCGGATACGAGAATCGCCAACCCTTTGCTCATCTTGAAACCTCGCCTATGACAGATGGTTCCTCTCCCAATTGTTCGAGTATCCGACAGGCTCCTTGAACCTGGTCCTCTGGAAGGATGAAGACGAAACCGATACCAAGATTGAAGACTTTTCTCATTTCCTCTTCGGAAACCCCGGCCCTGGATATATACGAGAAGATCTCCGGGCGCTCCCAGGAGCTGAAATCGAGCGTGCATGAAAGGCCTTCAGGTAAAACACGGGAAATGTTTTCCTCGAGACCACCTCCCGTAATGTGCGCCATTGCCGAAACGGGGACCCTGGCACTGATTTCAAGGGCCTGGTTGACGTAAAGGCGTGTCGGCCGGAGCAGGGCCGATGACAGCGTCTCACCGGCTTTTGGGACAAATTCCTTGAGAACATCCCGCCCCTTGTCCGCCAGGAGTGCTTTTCTTACAAGACTGAACCCGTTGCTGTGTATGCCTGAGCTTTTCAGCCCTACAATCTTGTGGCCCGGGGCAGTTTGCTTTCCAGTCACAAGGGCTTCTTCTTCAACCAGTCCGACTGCAAAGCCTGCAAGGTCGATTCCATCCTTTTCGTAGACGTCGGGCATCTCGGCAGTCTCACCGCCGAGGAGGGCACAGCCCGTTTCCCTGCATGCCTGTACGATGCCTTGCAAAACCGGCTCAAGCCGCACTGCATCGAGAAATCCGCAAGCGATGTAGTCGAGAAAGAAAAGGGGTTTCGCTCCGCAGGTAACCAGATCGTTCACGTTCATGGCAACGAGGTCGATACCCAGGGATTCATAACAGTTGGCAAGACGTGCCACCTCGATCTTCGTCCCGACTCCATCCGTACATGCAGCAAGGATCTGCCCACCCGAGAGTCGATAGAGGCCGGCAAAACCTCCCAGTCCGCCGATGACGTTGGGGTCTTTGAGAACCGAAGCATGACGACGGATGGTTTCCACCCAGGATGCCGCCCCTTCCAGATCGACGCCGGACGTCTTATAGGTCCATTTCATAATCATCGCCTCCCTGGAGGTATTCTCCCGTGAAGCAGGCGGTACACACCTCGGAGGCGGGAAGACCTATCGCTTCTATCATGTCCTCCACATTGATATAGGCAAGCGAATCGGCTCCTATCCTGCGGCTCAAAGTCTCCGTGTCCATTTTTGCCGCCGCCAGATCCTCGCAGGTGGGAGTGTCGATTCCATAGTAGCAGGGGAATCTGACGGGGGGAGAGGCGATCCGTACATGGACTTCCCTGGCGCCGCAGTCTTTGATCATGGAAATGACACGCTGGACGGTTGTCCCTCTGACGATGGAATCGTCTACGACGACGATGCTCCTGCCGTCGATCAGGTTTTTTACAGGATTGAGCTTGATCCTGACTCCGAGGTCCCTGACACGTTGAGTGGGTTCGATGAACGTTCTGCCCACGTACCTGTTCCTGACGATGGCTTTTTCATAGGGCAGTTTCGCTTCCCCTGCGAAACCTATGGCCGAAATGGTGCCGCTGTCCGGCAATTCAGTGGTCATGTCAGCCTGGGGACAGGGGCTGCTTTTCGCAAGATTTTGCCCGAGCGCCTTGCGGACTCCATACACTGAGCGACCGTCGATAAGGCTGTCGGGGCGTGCGAAATAGACATACTCGAAGGCGCAGTAATGCTTTCTCTTTGGTGTTACGGGAATCCTGAGACTTTTGATGTCGTTTTTGTCAATGACCAGTATCTCGCCTGGAGCGACATCCCTGACGATTTCCGCGCCAACGATATCGAGAGCGCAGCTTTCTGAGGTCACGTAGGTAACTTCGTTTCGTCTGCCTATCACGAGAGGACGGAATCCCCATGGGTCGCGGGCCGCGACAAGCCTGTCACCCAGCAATATGGCCAGACTGTATGCTCCCCGCAGAACACGGAGGGCACCGACAAGTGCGTCGAGAGGTGGTTTGTGAGGCTGGTGTGCCATGAGGTGAAGGATCGTTTCCGTGTCGCTGGTGGACTGGAATATTGCACCGCGGTTTTCCAGGTATTGCCGTATGCCGGTGGCATTTGTGATATTGCCGTTATGGGCGATTGCGACGGATCCACGTGCATAATTGGCAGTTATCGGTTGAGCATTGGAGAAATCGCCACCGCCTGCGGTGGAGTAACGGACATGGCCTATGGCTGCACCTGCCGGGATCGATGACAGTTCCCGCTGGTCCAGGGCCGTGTGTACGAGTCCTGCTCCTCGCATGGAGTGTACGTCGTTTGAACCGGGGGAATCCGTCCAGGCAATTCCCGCCGTTTCCTGTCCCCGATGTTGCAAGGCATAGATGCCGAGATAGACGTCCTCGAGAACGGGGTGCCCGTCATTTGAAAAAGCGCCGAAGACACCGCACATGAAAACTCATCCTTTCCAGACGGCCAGAAGGTCGTCCAATTCGATCTCGAAGTTTCCCTCGACATGAAGCCTGTCGCCATCGACGAAACCGATTCGACGGCATCCGAAAGACTCCCACAGGCGACAAAAATCCGCTTCTTTATTCCCTGAAACTGCATAAAGGGCCCTCGGGCCGCCTTCGCTGAAGAAGACTTCGAAGGGGTCTTCCAGGCCTTGCGGGTCGATACTGGCTCCGATTCCGGAGTGGATAAACTCTTTTGCAAGGGCTACGGCCAACCCTCCGCCTGCGACGACACGCCCCGAGTTCGCGAGATTTCGATGTGCCGTATCAAGTGCCTTGTCTCTGAAAACCTTTTCCTGCCCGGGATCAAAAACCCAGGGGGCGCCCGATGGAGAGCCGTCGAGCAAGCGTTGCGACATGCTTCCGCCCATCGCACCTCTCAAAGGTCCTGCGAGGAACAGCGAATCCCCATCCTTCCACGATCCTTGTGGCAGGTATTCATTGACCTGCCGGAGCAAGCCGACGAGTCCGACGACAGGCGAGGGATAGATTCGGGCACCTGGAGATTCATTGTAGAGACTGACATTTCCTGAGACCACTGGGCAATTCATTTCGGTGGCGGCAGCGGCAAGTCCCCTGACAGATTCCTCGAGAGCCCGGTAATTGTCAGGATCTTCCGGGGAGGGGTAATTCAGACAGTCCGTTGCTCCAAGTACTTCCGCTCCGCAGACCCAAAGGGGCCTTGCTGCTTTCAGCAACGTTTCGGCCCCGCCCGAAAAGGGGTCGAGGGCGCAGGCCCAAGGGTCGCTCTCCATTGTCAGGGCTATGAGGCGTTCCGTCTGTTTTATCCGGAGAACTGAAACAGGACTTCCCGGTGGCACAACGGTATTGATCTGGACCATGTGATCATACTGTTCGTAGATTGGTGACTTGTCCTTCAGGCCTGGTGAACGAAGGAGTTCGAACAAGTGAGTTTTCCATGCAGCAGGCCGGACACGGGAGTGCTGCGTCTTGCCCTTCCGTCCTGTCCCGGAAGATGCAGGCCAGTGAATTTCCGGGCATCCGTCTCCGACAAGCTTCGCCGGGAGATCTACCACAGTTTCGCCTTTCTCGACAAGGCGGAATCGGGCATCTTCGGTCATTTTGCCGATGGTTGCGCATTCGAGCTGCCATTTTTTTGCACATTCAGCGACTTTCACAAAATCTGAAGGATCGATGACAAGAAGCATGCGCTCCTGGGATTCCGAAAGGGCGATCTCCCAGGCAGTCATGCCTGATTCCCTGAGCGGGACCTTGTCGACCTCGATGATCACACCGGTATGGCTTTTGGCCGCCACTTCGCTTGCGGAAGAAGTGATGCCGGCTGCTCCCATGTCCTGCATGCTTATGATCAGACCTGCATCAATCAACTCGTGACAGCACTCTATGACAAGTTTTTCGACAAAGGGGTCGCCGATTTGCACCTGGGGTCGGCTGCCTTTTGTATCTTCTTCGAGGCCCGTTGAAGCAAAGGCGGCCCCCGCAATACCGTCCCGTCCTGTCCGTGAGCCGAGCAAAACCGCCAGATGTCCGGGTTTCGCCGTATTCGAGCGGATGATTTTTTTATGCCGGAGAAGTCCGACGCACATGGCATTCACCAGCGGATTGCCTTCGTAGCAGTCGTCGTAGACCGTTTTCCCTCCGACGGTAGGTACGCCGACAGCGTTCCCATACCCTCCGATGCCTGAAACGACTCCCTGTATGAGACCGGCATTCTTGTCTTTTGCCGGATTGCCGAAAAACAGTCCGTCCATGCATGCCACGGGCCAGGCCCCCATGGCAAGGATATCGCGAATGATCCCGCCGACGCCGGTAGCGGCTCCCTGATACGGTGCCACCGCCGACGGGTGGTTATGGCTTTCGACCTTGAAGGCCACGGCCAATCCGTCGCCGATGTCAATGATCCCGGCGTTTTCTCCCGGGCCCTGGAGAACATCGTCTCCTTTTGAAGGAAGCTGCCTGAGCAGAGGCTTTGTTGACTTGTAGCTGCAATGTTCGGACCACATGACTCCCAGAATCCTCAATTCCGACTCGTTTGGTTCCCTTTTCAATTCTTCGCGGATGATTTCGTATTCTTTTTTCCGAAGTCCAAACGCGCTGTAATCCATTACCGGTGGCCCCCTTCTTCGAGCCATGAATGCAAGGAATTCCAGATGAAAGCGCCATCAGCGGAACCGAGGATTCTTTCCGAGGCACGTTCCGGGTGCGGCATGAGTCCAAGCACGTTGCCCCTTTCGTTGACGATCCCTGCGACGTGTCCCATGGAACCGTTGGGATTGTACGCGTCTTGCGTTTCGCCTTCGGGGCTGCAGTACCTGAAAACGATTCGGTTCTCCCTTTCAAGACGCTGCATTTGTGCCTCCGGAAGGAAAAACAGTCCCTCGTGATGGGCAATCGGCATCTGCAGAACCTGATTCGGAGCGCAAAGTGCGGTAAAGGGCGTGTCATTTCGTTCCACCCTGATGGTGCAGTTCTTGCAAAGAAACGTGAGGCTCCTGTTGGCGAGTATCGCTCCGGGAAGGAGATGAGATTCAGTGAGGACCTGAAAACCATTGCATATCCCGAGAACCAGTCCGCCATTTTCTGCAAATCGCCGGACGGAGTCCATAACGGGGGTTCTTGCCGCCATGGCACCACATCGAAGATAATCGCCGTATGAAAACCCCCCTGGGAGGACCACAAGCTCAACCTCCCGCGGGAGATCATGAGATTCGTACCACACTCTTTCGGCTTCAGCCCCGACTGTTGTCTCCAGTGAATGGACCACATCCCTGTCGCAGTTGCTTCCCGGGAAAACGATCACTGCAACCCGCATGTTCAGTCAACAACCTTTACATCAAAATCCTCGATCAGTTCGTTCACGAGGAGTTCAGAGCACATCTTTTCTCCCAGGGTTTTCGCTTCTTCCGCACTCTGGGCATTGATCGCAAGTTGAATGTATTTTCCGACGCGCACGTCATCGAGCTGGTCAAAGCCGAGACGGTGGAGAGACTGACTGACGGCTTTCCCCTGCGTATCGAGAACGCCTTCCTTGAGGTAGATCAACACATCGACGGTATATTTCATTTTTCATCTTCCTTGCCGGACAGCCGGCGCCAGATTTCTTCATAGGCCTCGAGCACGTTTCCAAGGTCTTTCCGGAATCGGTCCTTGTCCAGGCTGTCGCCGCTTGAGACATCCCAAAACCGGCATGTGTCCGGAGATATTTCATCGGCCACGACGAGCTCCCCTTCAATGGTAGTCCCGAATTCGATTTTAAAATCGACGAGAAGGATATTTTTTGAAGCGAAAAGGTCACGAAGGATATCATTTACCTTTCTTGCAGTCGATTTCATTTGCTCAATCTCCGGTCGAGTGCACCATCCGAAAGCCATGGCCTGGTCCTCGGTCACAAGGGGGTCATCAAGGTCATCATTCTTAAGGTAGAATTCGACAAGGGCCGGTTCGATTTTCCTGCCCTCGGGAACTCCCAGTCTCCTGCAGAGGGAGCCTGCCGTCACGTTTCGAACGACGACTTCCAGCGGGATGATTCTGGTTTTTCTGACGAGCTGCCGATTATTGTCTAATATTTGTATGTAATGTGTTTTGATACCTGATCGCGAGAGGTATTCGAAGAGAAGGGCGCTGATGAGGTTATTGAGTGTTCCCTTACCTTTCACAGAAGATTTCTTCCGGGCATTGAATGCCGTGAGACAGTCCTTGTATTCCAGAAGAAGCTGTTGCGGATCGTCGCTCTGGAATAGTTTTTTTGCCTTTCCCTCATATAATGGTTTACGAGTATCCACTGGAAAACACCTGGCTTTCTTGGCTGGATTTTATGCCTAACATTATTAAGCGTCTTGCAATAAATGTCAACCTCAGTAGCAAGCATGCAGCGGACGAAGGCAAAGCGGCTGCCAAGGAAGCCGGTTTCGAAGTCGTTGCCGACGTCCCCTTCAATCCCGGTCCTACAAGCATGGACAGCGAGGTCCAGACACTGAAGGCCAAGAACCCCGATGTTCACCTGCCGATTGGAACCTGGGCATATTGTCTTTTTGTCGATCGCCATTTTTCACGTAAAATGGTTTTGACCATTGTCGGAAGGTGTCCCCGAGATGCGGGGACACCTTCCTTTCTTTGCATGAATTTACGAAACACAATGAAGATGAGTCCTCACGATAAAAGGGGCGTCCTTTATTCTGTGAACTCGAAGTGAAAGGGATCTGCAAGGCAGAATGACACTCAATTCAAACAACAAAGGGAGCAAACGTGAATTATTGCCAGTAACCACCGTTATTCTCGCAGGCGGTGAGGGAAAACGTCTGGGCTTGCGAAAACTTTTTTTGAATGTAGGCGGAAAGAGCATGATTGAAGAAATGGTCAATCGCGTTGTTCCGTTTTCCCGGGAAATTTTCCTTTCCTGTTCTGACAAGGATGCCGCTGTTTTCAAGACAAGCGGAGTGGCGGAAAGATGCCAGGAACTGATTGATAAAATCGTGGTCGATTCAACCCCAGGGAAAGGCCCTCTTGAAGGGCTTTTCCAGGGGCTGAAGAACGCTTCAAGCAGGTGGGTCTTTCTGGTGGGGTGCGACATGCCCTCCTTGATGGAAAGCGTTGTTCGCCGGATCTGGTCGTTCAGGAGGGATGATACCCGTGTCCTGGTTCCCTTGCTGAACGGTTTTCGGGAACCTCTTCATGCCTTTTATGCCGTGGAATGTCTCCCGGCGATCGAGCAAGCGCTGAAACATGATGTCGGGAAGGTTACATCCTTTTTTGACAGCATTGCCATTACGGAAGTCAAAGAAGAATGTTTGCAGGACATCCCCGGTTACAGCAAATCCTTCATGAACATCAATACCCGTTCCCAGCTTGATGCCTGGCAAAAGTCCCATGGCGGGTCCTGAGGAAAATGTGGTCTTTCTTCGCGTGTCCCATGACAAGGTTTTCGTATCCCGCTAGAATATGGAACGTTCTTTCATAGGAGTGATGTCATGGACAACAGACTGTCACGTATACGAAACTTTTGCATCATCGCTCATATTGACCACGGGAAGTCGACACTTGCTGACAGAATGCTCGAAACAACCATGACTGTCGAGGCCAGGAACATGCGTGAGCAGGTACTGGATTCACTTGACCTCGAAAGGGAACGGGGCATAACCATCAAGCTGGTGCCAGTACAGATGAGATACAGGACCGGTGACGGACAGGAATTTATTCTCAACCTGATCGACACGCCTGGACATGTGGATTTCAGCTATGAAGTATCAAGGTCTCTGGCGGCCTGTGAAGGGGCCTTGCTCGTGGTTGACGCCTCCCAGGGAGTCGAAGCGCAGACTGTGGCCAATGCCTATCTTGCTGTCGATCAGGGACTGGAAATTATTCCGGTAATCAACAAGATTGATCTTCCTTCGGCTCAACCGGAAGTGGTGAAAAAGGAGCTCGAAGACCTTGTCGGCATTGATTCTTCGGAGGCCATCCTTGTGAGTGCCAAGGATGGGACAGGGGTCGACGAAATATTCAAGGCCATTCTCGACAGGGTTCCTCCACCGGAAGGTGATCCGGAAGCACCATTGCAGGCGCTGGTTTTCGATTCAATATACAACAACTACCGCGGGATCATCTGTTCCATAAAAGTCGCGAACGGAACGATCAAAACGGGTGACTCAATATCCTTCATGGCGACATCCAGGACATATCAGGTAGAGGAAATAGGATTGTTCCGCCCCGACATGCGTCCCGCGGAAGAACTCGGTCCCGGTGATGTGGGCTACCTTATCGCCAACGTAAAATCCATATGGGAAGCACGTGTCGGGGATACGGTCACGACGGCGCAAAAACCCGCTGCAAAACCACTTCCCGGGTACAAAAAGATCAAACCGGTCGTCTTTTGCGGTTTCTATCCCATTGAAAGGGAGGATTACCAACAATTGCGGGAAGCCCTTGAGAAACTGCAGCTGAATGACGCTGCAATTTTCTTCGAGCCGGAGACTTCAACAGCATTGGGATTCGGCTTCAGGTGCGGCTTTCTCGGACTCCTTCACATGGATATCGCAAAGGAACGGTTGAACAGGGAGTTTGACATTGAACTTGTCGCTACGGCTCCCAATGTTGTCTACAGCATCCTGTGCACGGATGGTTCCGTCATTGAAGCGCACAAACCCTCTGATTTTCCGGAAACCGGTGAAATCGAGGAGATCAGTGAACCCTTCATACGAGTGACCGTCTTCGTTCCAGGGGAGTACGTCGGGAAAGTCATGCAGACCTGCCAGGACAGAAGAGGCGTTTTCAGCAGCATGGACTACATAACGCCAGAACGGGCGCGGATTGTTTATGACATCCCCCTCGCCGAATTCATCATTGATTTTCATGACAGGATCAAATCCGTGACGAGGGGGTATGCCTCCCTTGATTACGAACACATCGGCTACAGGGTTTCGGACCTCGTCAAGGTGGACGTGCTGATCGGCGGAGACCCCGTGGATGCCTTCTCCTTCATTTGCCACAGGGAAGAAGCCTACCATCGGGGCCAGGCGGCGGTCAGAAAACTGAAGGAGCTCATTCCCCGTCAGCTTTTCGAAGTCCCCATTCAAGCGGCCATAGGAAAACGCGTGATCGTCCGGCAGAACGTGAAACCCCTGCGCAAGGACGTTCTCTCAAAATGTTACGGCGGTGACATCACCAGAAAACGCAAACTTCTTGAAAAACAAAAAGAAGGCAAAAAGAAGATGAAGCAGATCGGAAAGGTCTCCATTCCCCAGGAAGCCTTTCTGTCTTTCCTTCAATCCGAGGAGGAGGGACAAAACTGAAGGAGTTCGGCGAAGGGCTGTCCCTTTATGTACATATCCCTTTTTGTCGCCGCAAGTGTCATTATTGCGCATTTTACAGTGTAAGACCTTCAGAATTTTCTCCTGATACTTTCATTGACTCACTGACGAAAGAAATCGTGGCATGGAAAAGGTCGCCACATTCCGCCAGGCCGATCCGGACGCTTTACATCGGGGGGGGCACCCCGACGGTGCTTTCTCTTGAGCAATGGCATAGACTCGCAATTCTGCTGGAGAGAAATTTCGACCTGTCACACCTTGAGGAACTGACCATAGAAGCAAATCCGGAATCCCTGTCTGCATCCCATCTGGAATTCTGGAAAAACTGGAGGGCAACGAGGATAAGTCTCGGAGTCCAGAGCCTTCATGATCGGGAACTTTTGCAGCTTGGCCGTCTCCATGATTCGAAGCAGGCTCTTGAAGCCCTGGACGCATCGCTTGAATCGGGATTGCTTACCAGTTGCGATGTGATTTTCGGAATACCGGAACAAGATCTTCGAAGCTGGCACGAAACGATCCATTTCCTGGCCCGGAAAAATGTCCCTCATATTTCCGCCTATCAACTCTCGATAGAGCCGGGGTCAAGGTGGGCTGACGATCCGCCCGACGCGACGAGTTACGGCTACCCGTTGTATCGATGGGCACAATTTTACCTCTGCCGTAAAGGATATACCCAGTATGAGGTTTCCAGTTTCTGCAGGAATTCTTCCTGGTGCCTGCATAATCTCGGCTATTGGTACGAAAGGGATTGCATCGGTCTTGGACCTTCAGCCTGGGGACTTGTCAAGGGCAGGAGATACAGAAATGTGGCGTCCCTGGAAACATACTGCCGAAGGCTCCAGGCAGGATGCAACGTGAAGGAGTGGTCCGAAAGGCTTTCGGGAGATGATGCCGCCTCCGAGGCTGCCGTTCTCGCCCTGAGGACTGCATGGGGACTTGATCTTTCACATTTCGCGAAACAGTTTGGGGACAAAAATGCTACCAGGCTGCGCCGTCGGCTTTCTGAAATGCCGGATCGATACCTTTCACTCCAGGATGGCAGGGCGGCTCTCACTCGTGAAGGCCTGCGTGTGGGCAATGCCTTGTGGGAGCGCCTGCTGCCGGATTCCTGAAAAAACTTTACGGGATGGTTACCGTCTTGTCCGCCGACAAGAGGGCTTCGCTGATTTCAAACATGTTCGATATGGTTCCGACCGAAACTTGTTCAGTAATACCGTAGTGATTCGTGCATGTTCCGCAGACAAGAACGGGACACCCCCTGTCCTCCAGAAGACGAAGGCTTTCGGAAACGGAGTTTTCGGCAAGAGCGAGTTTGACGCCACTGTTCATGAGCGCCACAGTACCTTCAAAGGTGTCCGTATCTGCCAGTGTGCTGAGAAATGCTTTCAGGAGAGCTTCCCCGAGCAGATCGTCGCCCTTTCCCAGGGTCGATGATGTGACGAGTACAGTTGTCTTGCCCCCGTCCTGACGATCTTTCCGGTTTTCCTCTGGAAGCCTTTCCGCTTTATCTTCCGGTGGCAGGCATTCCAGAACAAATGTGCCCGCCGGGTCCTCGGTCGATGAAACCCCGCATCCGCGGCTTTCCAGGAATCTCCTGACGTTGGTGGCGGAAACGGCTGAATCTACAACAATCTTGAGAGGTCCCGATCCTTCATCCAGAGCCTCTTTTGCCATCATGACAGGCTTCGGGCAGGCTTGCCCGCGTGCATCTATGTGTCTCATTTTCCTCACCTGCTTTTTCCGGATTTACGCCAGAAAATAGTAACATATTTGCAGACACTTTCCGAGCTTTCGATCGACCGGTTTTCATCAGTTTTGCCTATGCTGTAAACTTGTGGCAATACAAGCATTCCTGGAGGCCTGTAAATGGATCAAAACCGGAGGAATCTGCTGAGAGAGTTGCCCGCCATGGATGAAATCCTTGCCCAACAGGATATTTCTCCGTTTGAAGAGAAACTTGGAAGAAAGGCCGTCAAATTGATTGTCGCCGACGTCATTGGTGAAGTACGAAAATCCATTCTCGACGGAAGGACGGATTCCGTTTCGGTGGAAAGACTCTACGAGGATATCGAAAAGAGACTTTCAAAACATTCCCGTTTCAGCCTGAGTCGGGTTGTAAACGCTACAGGCGTGGTGGTCCATACCAATCTTGGCCGTTCCTGCCTGGCCCATGAGGCTGTCGAGGCGGTAACTGAAACAGCAGCACATTACAGCACCCTTGAATACGATGTCGAAAAGGGCATGCGCGGCCAGAGAAACGATCATGTCGAATGGCTTCTCTGCCAGCTCACCGGAGGCGACGGTGCCGTGGTTGTCAATAACAACGCAGGTGCAGTGCTTCTTCTCCTTGCCACCTTTGCTGCGGGAGAAGAGGTCATCGTTTCACGGGGGGAACTGGTGGAAATCGGTGGATCCTTCAGGATTCCTGACATTATGGCGCTTTCCGGCGCAAAGCTGGTTGAAGTAGGCACAACCAACAGGACAAGACTTGAAGACTATAGAAACGCGGTTTCGGAGCGAACGCGCATGATTTTGAAAGTGCACCCGTCCAACTTCCGCATTGTCGGTTTCCACGCGTCGCCTTCGAGGCAGGAACTTGCCGATCTGGCGAGGGAGAAGGATTTATTGTTTGCAGAGGATCTTGGAAGTGGCGTTCTCATCGATTGCCGTGAGTACGGTCTTTCAGGCGAACCAACTGTGAGGGAATGCGTGGACGCCGGAGTGGACCTCATTACCTTTTCCGGCGACAAACTTCTTGGAGGACCACAGGCTGGAAGCATTGTCGGAAGACGTCCACTTGTCGAAAAGCTGAAGAAACACCCTTTTCTCCGGGCTCTGCGGATCGACAAGATGACCCTTTCGGCCTTGGAAGCAACGCTGAGGTTGTATCTTGAGGGAAAACATCGCAAAATTCCCACACTTGGCATGCTTGCCACTTCCAGGGATGATCTGGAGAAAACTGCAACGAGCCTGCAGCGCCGGCTTCTGGATGCGGCAGGCGACGCATGTACCGTAACCGTTACAGAAACCGAGGACGTGGTAGGAGGGGGAGCCTTTCCTGAAACAATCCTTGATGGAATCGGACTCAGGCTTGAATCGAAACAGATGGATGAGCAGACAATACTTGACGGATTACGCCGACACAAACCACCGGTCATCGGAGTCGTTGAAAACGGGGCTGTCGTTCTTCACGTTCGCACACTCCTGAACGGCGACGAAGAAATGGTTCTTGGCGCTGTACAAGGCCTTTTCGATGACTGAAAGAGGGAGGGTGGGCGGAATGTCGGAATATCCGGTTGTTATCGGAACCGCGGGACACATAGACCATGGGAAAACGACACTTGTCAGGGCTTTGACAGGCATTGACTGTGACAGGCTGCGCGACGAAAAGAAACGTGGAATCACCATCGAGCTTGGTTTCGCCCCCCTGGAACTGCCGGGCGGACGTGTCGTCAGCGTTGTTGATGTTCCCGGGCATGAACGCTTTATACGACAGATGGTCGCCGGAGCAGCTGGCATCGATGGTGTCATTTTCACCGTGGCTGCTGACGAAGGCGTGAAGGCTCAGACAAGAGAACACCTTGAAATTCTCGGTTTGCTGGGAGTCGAAAAAGGTGTCATTGCCGTGACAAAGACCGATGTCGTGGATGAGGAACTGCTTGAACTTGCCGTCGAGGAGATAAAGGAAGAGGTCACGGGTACCTTTCTCGAAAATATGCCTCTTGCTACTGTGTCCGCCCTGACCGGTTCAGGACTCGAAGAACTGCGGCATCTCATAGGAGAAATGGTGGAATCCCTTCCCATGAAAAGCAGCCTGGGGGCCTTTTTCATGCCCATAGACAGGTCATTCAAGGTAAAGGGGTTTGGAACTGTAGTAACGGGAACCGCGTATCGCGGCAGGGTACACGTAAGCGACTCCCTTGAAATCATGCCCGAAGGCAAGAAAACGTACGTACGTTCCATCCAGGTTCACGACACATCCGTAGAGGAAGCCAGAGCAGGTCAAAGGACTGCGCTCAGTCTGGCTGATGTGGCCATGGATGATCTCTCGCGTGGTGATGTCCTGTGTGAGGAAGGGATTTTTCGCCCGACCACATGCCTCGACGTCATGCTGAAAGTTCTTCCCTCGGCGAAGGAACCCCTCCGACACTGGCAAAGAGTGCGGCTTCACACAGGGACTTCCGACATTATTGCCAGAATCGCCTTTCTGGACCGAACACCCCTTGAACCGGGAGACACAGGTTTTGCACAGCTTTTGCCCGAGGAACCCCTCGTTTCATCAGTCGATCAACCTTTTATTCTGAGATTTTACAGTCCCCTTCGCACTATAGCAGGCGGAAGGATACTCTCTCCGAACAGCGTACGTCCGAGCGGGAAAAGGGCAAGAGCTTCTCACCGGAAATTTCTCGAAGAGCTCTCGGAATCGCAACATTTTGATGAAAGGCTACGTTTGTTACTGAGGCGGCAAAGTTATGGCAGCATAGTTGATTTAGCCGCCAGAGTTCAGGAAAAACCGGCCATTTTGACACAACACCTTGAAAAACTCCGACAGGAGGGCGAGGTGGTCCTGGTCAGTGCCCAGGATCTGGATTTCATGACCAGCTCCACCTATGCGGAAATCGCTTCTTCGGCACGCCGTATCCTCGGAAATCTTCACGATGACCAACCCGAAAATCCTGGGATGACCGTTGATGATCTGTCGAAAATTCTTCTTCAGGATTTTCATCAACGCACAGCCAGGAAAATTGTCGAAAAACTTGTTGCCGACGGACACATCGAAGAAACGTCGCATCGACTACACCTTCCGGAATTTGTTCCTGAAAGGGAAGGTGCTCTCAATGAGCGAGCTGATGCCATATTGTCTTATTGCCGAAAAAAGGGCGTGAATATGGCTCATGTAGATGAACTGAAAAAATCACTCGGAATCGAAGACGGAAAATTGCAAGAGGCCCTCGACATGCTGAAGGTCCAGAAAAAAATCTATACTCTCCACGGCGGCTATGTGATCGATGCGGAAACGCTTTCCAGGCTCGTCGAAACCCTGTCCGAATTTAAAGAAGATATAACGATTGCAGCCGTTCGGGATGCAACGGGGTCAAGCCGCAAGTTTATTTTACCGATTCTTGAGCTTCTGGATTCAATGGGTGTCACCAGACGAGTCCAGGAAAAACGGGTATTGAGAAAACGGGCATTACATTGATGCCAGGTTAATTATTTTTCGATTTGCGCTTGAAATTTGAGGATTTATGTGATAAAATGCGTCCATCAAACACACAGGAGTGACGTCAATGAGTCCGAACCTCGCTACGATCCGCGATCGGGTGGAATTGTACAAGGGTTCGAAAGTCCGGTACAGGGCTTCCAAGGGACGCAGAAAAACAGAGGAGCGTATGGGCGTCATCGTCGAAACATATCCGAATCTTTTCACCATGTACGTGGAATCCCAGCAGAGCACGGTGTCGTTCAGCTATGCGGAACTCCTCACCCGGGAAGTCGAAGTCGAAATTCTTCCCGACAACAAGAAACTTCTCCAACTTTAGGAAATTCACCCAGACGCGGTACCCCGGCGTGAAAGCGCCGGGGTTTTCTCTTGTTTGGAGGTATTCAATGCCTGTGTTTGTTTTACAATCCCCCGCAAAAATCAATCTCACGCTGAGAGTTCTTGATCGAAGATGTGATGGATATCATAACATCGTTTCAACATTTTTCAGGTTGTCATCCCGTGAAACGTTGACACTTCTGCCTGTTTTTGACGATAGTTCCGGAGAGGATGCTTTACGGATTCATGGCGAAAACCTGTCCGGGAGGAATATTCTTTTTGACGTCCTTTCCATGGCAAGGACAAAAGGACTTCGCGTTCCGCCGCTTGTCATGGATCTGTGGAAGATATTTCCTCCCGGCACCGGGATAGCGGCCGGGAGCGGAAATGCTGCAGTGTTGCTGCAATGGATAGAGGAAACATGGGACATGACCTTTTGTGCGAACGAACTGGCAACACTGGGTTCTGATGTTGTTTTTCTGCATGATCGAGAGTCAATTTCCATTCGCGGCGGGATTGGTGAAGTCGTACTGGTTGATGAAGTTCCAATGAAGCAGCACTTCACTGTACTTGTCATCATTCCAGACTTTTCAAGCGATACGGCAACGGCATACGCCGATTTGGACAAAGGAAGAAAGCAAGGGATGGTCTTTTCCCAAAAAGACGCGGTTTGTGAAGCCACAAACATCTTGCAATCCCTCGAAAAGAAAGAAAAAGTAGGATTGCTGCCGAACGATTTTGCAGATGTGCTGCTTGGCAGGTTTCCCGCATATGAAAGGTTTTTCGAAATTTTTGATTCAAGTGGGGCCGTTTGTTGGGGCATAACCGGAAGCGGAAGCGGTTGCTTTGCGTTTTTCGAAGGGCGACGAGCGGCCTGCAATACAGCATGGCTCCTCGGACAATCCCCGGGTATCAGGAAATTATCCGTACTGGAGTGAATAAGATGAAGAGCACACGTACAGAGCGCCTTATTCGCATCGTCTCAAAATTTCTTCTCGACCCGTCTGCACAACATTCCTTGACGGAGATGTCAGAAAAATTCGGGATTTCCAAAACTGTCGTCAGCGACGATGTGGGAATTATAGACAAGGCTTTATCCGATGAGTCAATCGGGCGTCTGGAAGTGGAAAGGGGGCGGAGCGGTGGCGCGGCATTCCGGCCTTTGCTTTCCGAGGAATTGAGAAGAAAATGGCTTGAAGAAATAGTGGGATTGCTCAATGAGCCGGGAAGACTTCTCCCTGGAATGCTCGTGTATTACAGCGACATCCTTTTCAACCCCTCCCATGTGAGGCGACTCGGTTTCATTCTCGCTTCGGATTTTTATGATTTGGACGCCGATATTGTCATGACATCGGAAATGAAAGGGATTCCACTTGCCATGTTTACAGCTCACGCCCTGGGAATTCCTCTCGCTGTCTGCCGTTTCAGGAACCGCCCCAGTGACGGTCCGGCCGTCGCAGTTCACTACCAGGCTGCGAATGGAGATATCCGGACCATGTACATGGGTACAAGGCACCTGTCGAAAGGGAAAAGGGTGCTCCTCATCGATGACTTCATGCGAGGAGGAAGTACAGCTTCAGGCATGCTTTCCGTTGCCCGGGAATTTGAAGCGATCCCTGTTGGAGTCGGTGTCTTCATTGCGTCGTCCCAACCGGAATCGAAGGCCGTAGATAACTACAAGGCTCTGTTGCGGCTTGACCGTGACGATTCGGGAACGTTGAATATAGCTATCGAAGGCTGAGTTTTGTAGTGTTTGACGTTGTCGGTACCCTGGGTTAAAATCTCCCCTTGGGAGGAGGTGACCGTCTCCATGATTGTGAAACTCGATCGTGACGAGTGCATTGGTTGCGGGGTTTGCGCGCAGATTTGCCCCGAGGTCTTTGAGCTTGATGAAGATGCCGGCAAGGCAAAGGTTGTCCGGTCTGAAGGGGCGGAATGCGCCAAGGAAGCTGCCGACAGTTGTCCCGTTGGATGCATCACCGTCGAAGACTGATCTTCAGAGCCACATTCCGCAAGGCATAAAGAAGGCACGGGCCCATAGCTCAATTGGTCAGAGCCACCGGCTCATAACCGGAAGGTTCCTGGTTCGAGTCCAGGTGGGCCCACCAACGCAGCAAGTAAAGCCACCCCTGAGGTGGCTTTATTTTTTGAAAAGAGGAGGAAAAGCAGGATGACAAGTGTTCAGGATATCCTTGACGCAATTGATGATTTCGCTCCCTTTCAGACGGCGATGGAATGGGACAATTCCGGCCTTCTTGCGGGGTCGACCAGGGACGGAGTACACAGGATGGGAGTCACCCTTGATGTGATCGATGAAGGGCTTGCGGAAAGCCGAAAAAGAGGATGCGACTGTATCGTGTCCCACCACCCTTTCTTGTTTTCCCCTATTCGGAGAATCCGAACCGATACGGGATTGGGAAGGAGACTGAAAGCGACTCTTTCAGGAGACATCAGCGTGATAGCGGCACACACAAACTGGGATGTTTCTCCCAATGGGGTCAATGTCATTCTCTCGGAACTCCTGAAACTGCAAAAAACAGAACCGCTGACTGACTCGTTCCTTGGGACACTGCAATTATGGGAAGGTGCCGTTGGTGTTCTGCCTTCTTCACTTTCAATGGATGAATTTGCCCTGTATGCGAAAGAAACCCTTTCCCTGAGCTGGATCAGGACTTATGGAGAAAAAGGTTCAGTTCAGAAGATAGCTCTTTGCGGCGGCTCAGGCGGCGATTACTGGGAGTATGCCCTGAAAGCAGGGGCCGATCTGTTCCTTACGTCGGATATGAAATATCACGAATTGCAGGAAGCCGTTGATTGCGGGCTGCCTGTCGCCCTTGCTGACCACGGAGAAGTGGAGAGAACTTCCATTCCTTTCCTGAAGTCAGAAATCAAAAAGCGGATCGGCATTGAGGTTTTTGTTCTGGAATCATATTTCGGTTCAGGAAAGACATTTGTATAATGGCATAATACCCGACAGCAAGGAAATGTTCTTTCAGGAAGATCTGTTGCAATTACCGACGATCGCTAAAACGATGAAAAATAAACGAGGTGAATAGGATATGGCGAAAAGAGTTTTCAGCGGCATGCGGCCGACGGGGAAACTGCACCTTGGACACCTGGCCGGAGCCCTGTCGAACTGGGTGAAGCTTCAGGACAAATATGACAGTTACTACGGCATCGTGGACTGGCATGCCCTGATGTCGGATTATGCCGATAGCAGCGGGATCAGGCAAAATTGCAGGGAGGTTCTTCTGGACTGGCTCGGAGCAGGTCTCGACCCTGAAAAGGCGACTATTTTCGTGCAGTCCCATGTCCCGGAACACGTGGAATTGCACCTGGCTTTTTCGATGATTACACCCCTGGGCTGGCTTGAAAGATGCCCCACCTACAAGGAACAAATCATTAATATGCGGAACAAGGACCTCAGCACCTACGCCTTTTTGGGGTACCCGGTGCTTATGGCTGCCGATATCCTCGTCTACAAGGCGGAATACGTGCCGGTAGGTGAAGACCAGTCAGCTCATCTTGAGCTGACGCGTGAAATAGCACGGCGTTTCAACAACTTTTTCGGCCAGGTTTTTCCGGAGCCCCAGACCCTTCTGACCGCTACTCCCAAGGTCCCCGGAACGGACGGAAGAAAAATGAGCAAATCTTACGGAAACGCCATCAACATCGCTGACAGCCCGGAAGAAATCTGGGAAAAAATCAGGACCATGATGACCGATCCTGCCCGGGAACGGCGTAAGGATCCCGGTGACCCTGAGAAATGCCCGGTATGGGATCTCCATAAAGTTTTCAATGAGGATTCCGGGGAAAAGGAAGAAATTGCCGAAGGATGCCGGACCGCCGGGATCGGATGCATCGAATGCAAGAAAAAGCTTTATTCCCATTTGATGACCAGGCTCGAGCCGGTTCAGAAAAGGCGCCGTTATTATGAGTCCCATGGTGACGAACTTGATGAAGTCCTTCGGGAAGGCGCAAAACAAGCCCACGGTGTTGCTTCTGTTACGATGAGGGAAGTTCTGCAGGCGATCGGCTTCGTCGAAAGGTGAATTTGTTTGCGCAAAAACGGGAGGGTAACACGTGACGAGCCGGCAGTTTGAGATCGAGGTCGAAGGCTTTTCGGGACCGCTGGATGTGTTGTGCCATCTCCTCGAAAGTCGGGAAATCGAGGCCTCGTCGATTCATGTAAGCGAAATCATAGCGACCTATTCCGGTTTTCTTGCAAGAACTGGCAGGCTGTCGATTTACGAGGCCGCTGAATTTCTGAATCTTTGTTCACGAATTGTGCTCGGAAAAATCAAGGCCCTCCTCCCCGGAAGCAAGAATCTGGAAGAAGAGGAACCCGCTACCGACGAGGAAGCCTTGCTTGAGACACTTGAAAGGTATCGTCCTTATCGGGAAGCCGGGAAATTACTGAAGAACCTGCAAAATCGGCGGGAACGCCATTTCACCAGACCCGTTGAAGAGGAAACTCTAACCTATGAAATGGGCGACCTGTTTTCGTTGTGCAGGCAATGGTGGCAGCTGTATACAGATTATTCCGGGGGGAGGAATGCTGTAGGCGAAACAACGGAAACGTATTGGGAGGGAGTCCCGGATCCCATTCCTGATGAGGAACAGGTTGAAAAGAGAATCCAGGAATTACAACGACAACTGGAAGAAGAAACCGAAATTCCTCTGGGAAAACTTGTTCCAAAAAATGCAGGGCGGACGATCCTGGTGGTCACGGTTCTTGCCCTTCTGGAGATGTGCCGTCTCGGGTACGTGATGCTGAGTCAGGAAAGTCGTTTCGGATCCCTCAAGATCAGGAGTATAAAACATGTTATCGGTGACGGCACAATCTATTGAAGCGCTCCTTTTCGTAGCAGCGGATCCAGTTCAGGAAAAAGAACTGGCCTCCGTTCTTTGCCTGGACACCAGTGATGTTTCAGCTGCAATTGAGGAATTGAAATTACATTACAATGATCACCATGGGCTCTCGCTGATTCGAATGGCCTCTGGGTGGCGAATGGTCACATCCGACAAAATGTTTGATATTGTCGCGTCATTCAGGGAAACTGCGGGACAACAACATTTACGTCTCAGTAAAGCCGCCCTTGAGACATTGGCCGTTACCGCCTATGCACAGCCGGTAACGAGGACGGAAATCGAGGAAATCCGTGGTGTGCGATGCGACCGGGTCCTGGAGACACTTCTTTCCCATGGACTTATCAAGGTCGCAGGCCGAAAACCTGGTACAGGGACGCCGCTTTTGTACCGTACCACCGGCACATTTCTCGAACGTTTCGGTCTCGATTCAATTTCGGATTTGCCGACATTTGACGAAATCAGGGAAATGTCAAAGGAAACGGGATCAAGAGGTACCGAGGATGAAAGCGAAGAATAAAGAAATCCAGAAAGCGGGAATGCGCCTCAACAGGTTTCTCGCCGCCTGCGGGCTCGGATCGAGGCGCTCCGCGGAAAAACTGATTGCAGAGGGAAGGGTCTTCATTAACGGGCGCAAGGCATCAAGCCCGGGACTGCGTGTCGGAGCAGATGATCTTGTCGAGGTCGATGGTGTTTCCGCGAAACCGAAAGAATCTTTGCACGTTCTTTTGAACAAACCCCGTGGTGTCGTTTGTTCGGTAAAGGATCCTCATAATGAAACCGTATTGGAACTGCTGCCTCCCGGGTACGCCAGACTGGGAGTGTTTCCCGTGGGGCGGCTGGACAAGATGTCAGAAGGGCTGATCATCCTTTCCAATGATGGGGAAATGGCCTTTCAGTTGACACATCCAAGTTTCGGGACGGAAAAGTCTTATGACGTCCTTATGAAAGATCCAGTCAAAACCTGCCAATTGTCAGCTTTGAAAAACGGGACATGTATCGAAGGCAAACTGGTCCGACCATCTTCGGTTGTCCTGCTTCCCAGGGAGCCGAAAGACTGCTGGGTTCGGTTTGTTTTGAGAGAAGGCATCAAAAGGGAAATTCGCCGTATTTCCAAAGAAGCGGGTTTGGACGTCCAAAGACTCATTCGTGTGGGTATTGGTAAAATGCGGCTTGAGAAGCTCAAACCGGGTGAGTGGCGCAGTGTCACAAAAAAACAACTGCTCAGGATGATCAACCAGGGTGGTTTTGTCTAGAAAGGAAAATCATGAAGCCAAAAGACAAGGGTCACATTACCATAACAATTGACGGTCCCGCCGGAGCCGGCAAGAGCACGACAGCCCGCCGTGTGGCGGAGGAACTCGGATTTGAATACCTTGATACCGGGGCTCTCTATCGAGCCGTCACCTTCTTCCTGCTCAAGAAGGGGATACCTCCGGAAGATTCGTCGCGATTGAGCGAAGCCCTTGGCGAAATTTCAGTGCGCATCGAATCCGAGAGAGTTTATATCAACGGTGAGGACGTCACTTCGCAAATCCGTACCCTGTCAGTGGAAACCAGGGT
This sequence comes from uncultured Synergistaceae bacterium, assembly GCA_964515395.1. Classification (GTDB taxonomy): domain Bacteria; phylum Synergistota; class Synergistia; order Synergistales; family Thermovirgaceae; genus UBA1876. The sequence continues at coordinate 35,152 of CAZERC010000009.1, forward strand.
TTCAGCTTATGCGACTCTTCCCGTTGTCAGGGAAAAACTGTTGGGGATACAGCGCCACCATGCCGAAACCTGCAATATTGTCGCAGACGGCCGCGATATGGGAACCACCGTTTTCCCCGATGCAAACCTCAAGATCTACCTGGTGGCGAACCTTGCAACACGTGCGTTCCGTCGTTGGAAGGATCTTGCGGCCACAGGCAACAAAACCCCGGTGGAAGAGGTCAGGCAACAGGTACAAAAACGGGATACCATCGACACGAACCGCAGGCAATCTCCGCTACGGGTCCCTGCCGATGCAGAGATAATCGATACGTCTGAAATGGAAATCCCGGAAGTGGTTGGAGCTATTCTTGAAAGGGCAGCGAGAATGCGCGCCGAAAGGGGCAATGATTCTTGAAGTGGTTTCGTGAACGCTTTTTTTATGGTGTTGCATGGATCACTTGCCGCATCATTCTTGCCGTCTACAACAGGATGACGGTACACGGGCTGAAAGAAGCGCTTCGCCACGAGGGTCCGGTTATCATTGCCGCCAATCATTGCAGCAACCTGGATCCTGTCATCGTGGGCTGCGCGTACCCTCGCCGCCTGCGATATCTTGCGAAATCAAGCCTTTTCAACGTTCCTTTTCTGGGGTTGATCATTCGATGGCTTGGCGCCATTCCGGCAAGAAGGGAAGAAATGGCTGGAGCTGCGTCAGCCTTGAAAATGCTGTTGCGCTTGATCGAATCCGGAGAAAGCGTCCTGGTTTTTCCTGAAGGACAGCGATCACCTACGGGAAAACTCCAGCACCTCGAAGAAGGAGCTGGAATGCTTGCCGCAAAGACAAGGTGCACCGTCATACCGGTTTTCATCCGGGGAAGTTACGAGGCATTGCCGCGGCAGAAAAGATTCTACAAGCCGTCAAAAATAACGGTTTATTTCGGTACCGCCATAGAACCGGAAATCGTTGCAGGATCTCAATCCTCAAAAGAAATCCGCAAAGTCGTGACGAAACGACTTGAAGAAGAGCTCGTAAAACTGTCGGAAGAAGCCGGGGTAGCCTCGGACAGGTGCTGAATGTATAAACCGGAAGGATGGTTGTCGAATGTTGAGAAGCATGACAGGATACAGCAGGGTGCAGGAATCCATCGCATGGGGGGCCGTAACCCTTGAGATTTCCAGCGTGAACCACAAGTACCAGGATGTTTCAATCCGGTTGCCCAAAGAACTGTCGGGTGCGGAACCGGTGCTTCAGAAGCGCCTGCGTTCTGCTTTCCGCAGGGGCAAAGTTGTTCTCCGGTGTGATGTTTGCTGGTCTCAGGCTTACAACGTTTGTTCTGTAAACAGTGGCGTCCTCAAGGAATATGTAAAAAACGTTCAGAAAACCCTTTCAGACCTCGATCTTCAGGGACAACCGCAAATCGAGCATCTTTTGAATCTTCCCGGAGTCCTCGAGCCGGCTGTCACTCCCGACGCTTCATCACTTGAATCAATGACAGGCGACCTGGAAACGTTGCTTGACTCGGCTCTTGAGGGGTGGCTTTCGATGCGGGAAACCGAGGGGAAGCACCTTTCGGAAGATATTATGGAACATCTCCAGGAATTCGAAAAACGAATTGAAAAGGTGCGCAAACATTGGGCCAGTGCCCGGGATGCGGCTATAAGTGCTTTCAAGGAAAGGATCCGGACTTTGCTTGTCGGTCAGGATGGTGTTCCCGACGAATCCAGAATCGCCCAGGAAGTGGTAATCCTGAGTGATAAATGGGACATCACCGAGGAAATCACCAGAATTGACAGCCACGTGGCCAAATTCAGGGAAATCATGGATAATATTGAGGTTTCAGGCAAAAAACTGGATTTTCTCGTGCAGGAAATGAACAGGGAAGTCAACACCGTTGCGTCCAAGTGTAATGATTCCACCCTGAGATGGGAAGCGGTGGAGGCGAAAGCGCAGCTGGAAAGCATGAGAGAACAGATCCAGAACGTGGAGTGATTCCTATGAAAAACAGGCTCCTGCACATTGGTTTCGGAAATATGGTCGTCAGTGATCGTATTGTTTCGATAATTCATCCGACATCAGCACCGATAAAGCGCTTGAAAGACGAAGCACGAATGCAAGGCAGGCTTATTGATGCTACGGAGGGGCGGAAGACCCGTGCCATCATCGTGACCGACAGCAATCATATCATCCTGTCCGCCATACAACCGGAGACGGTTTCCCTCCGGTTCGAGGGAGTAGAGGATGAACAGGAAGACGAATGAGGGAACGCTTTTCGTCATATCCGGACCCAGCGGAGTCGGGAAAGGCACGCTTCGGAAGAAGCTTTTCCAGCGGATCGACGGGCTTGCCTACTCGATTTCCTGCACAACCCGAAAACCCCGTTCCGGAGAAAGGGACGGAATCGATTATTACTTTATCGATCACAAAACATTCCAGAAATTTCTCGACGAAGGAGCTTTTCTTGAATGGGCGGAGGTCCATGGAAATCTCTACGGAACCCTTGAGGAGACTGTCAGGGATTCACTTGGTAACGGCAAGGATGTCATCCTTGAAATTGATGTCCAGGGAGCTGCCCAGGTAAAGGAACGCCTGCCGGACGCGGTGTTGATATTCATCGCTCCTCCTGCAGAAAAGGAACTGTTGCGACGTCTGAGCCGAAGAGGGACGGAAGAGGAACAGGAACGACTGACCCGTCTGGAAAATGCAAGGAAAGAACTCGAAGCTTCAGTGAATTACGATCATATTGTCATAAATGACGATATCCAGCGCGCGTCGGAAGAACTGGTTGACATCGTTCATTCTTACAGAAGCTGAACAGACTCAAACCCCCCATTGGAGAGGTGATTTTCGATGCGGCTTCATACAGACAAAGCCGGAAAGAGAAACAAATTCCTGGAAGCACAGATAATTGCCAAACGGGCTCGACAGCTTAGCGAGAGAAAAGGACAAACTTTCCTGGAAGAAGGAAGGAAAAATCCCATAGAGCAGGCGATGAGGGAATTAGCCGAGGGAAAGCTCAAATACATGCTTCCATTGCAAAACGAAACGAATCCTGCGGAAGGGGACGAAAATGGCGAAAGCAGACTGGACAAGGCATAGGAACCTCCTGTTATGCATTACTGGAGGAATAGCCGCCTACAAGATTCCTGAATTGGTACGTGCCTTCTCGCGAAGGGATTGGGACGTCGAAATTGTGATGTCCAGAGCCGCCGAACGTTTCGTATCTCCTTTTACACTCTCGGTTCTTTCCGGTAAGAAGACATGGGGTGAAGAAGATTTCCTGTCCAGCGAACGCGGTTTCGAAATTCCCCATGTGAAGCTGGCCAAAAACCGGGACGTGGTGGCCGTGGCCCCGTGCACTGCGGCAACTTTATCAAGCTTGGCCCACGGTGACGCCTCGTCACTGATTTCCGCAACCCTTTTGGCTACAAGGGCACCGGTTTTGCTTTTCCCGTCCATGAACACGGAAATGTGGCTTCACAAGGGAGTTCAGGAAAGCTGTCGAAAATGTCGTGAATATGGCTACCGGCTCGTCGACCCTGATCAGGGAGAACTTGCCTGCAGGGATGAAGGAAAGGGAAGGCTTCCCGACATCGACGTTATAGAACAGGAAATCCTCAAGGAAGTCTGCCCGAGTAAAGATCTCAAAAACCTGAAAGTTCTCGTGACGGCAGGACCGACACATGAATATCTCGACCCTGTCAGGTATCTCTCCAATCCAAGCAGCGGCAAAATGGGCTTTTCTCTGGCTCGAACGGCCTGGTACAGGGGTGCTGAGGTCACGGTGGTCTCTGGTCCCGTTTCCATGAAGCCTCTACATGGTGTACGCTTCATCCCGGTTGTCACCGCTGACCAGATGCGGGATGCCGTTCTCAAGGAGTCTGAAAAAGCAGACATTATCGTCAAGGCTGCGGCCGTCGGCGATTACAAAGCCTCAGGACAGTCGCCCCAGAAAATAAAGCGAAACAGTGGCCCATTGACTCTCGATCTCACCCCAAATCCGGATATTCTTGCCGAGCTGGGCAAAAAACGCAAGAAAGGGCAGATGCTCATCGGTTTTGCTGCTGAAACGCAGGATCTCATTGAGAATGCCTCGTCAAAGCTCGCAAGCAAGGGGATCGACCTGATAGCTGTTAACGATGTGAACGCACCAGAGTCCGGTTTCGCGGCCGACACAAATGAAGTGCAGGTGCTGGATGCCTCGGGTGTCGTGTCCTGTATCGCTGGAACGAAAGACGACGTTGCCGAAGGCCTTTGGGACGTCATTTCGCAGAGGCGGCCGACGCATTCCTGATGGAATGGCTTTGTGATGTGCTCCTTCCGGGACCCTGGTGGCACCCGCTGACATATACCGGTACGAACCCTGTTGGCAGGGGTTGCAGAGTGCGAGTCCCCGTGGGCAGAGGGGAACGGACGGGTGTCGCCGTTCATTCAGCACTTCGCCATGAAAGACATGACGAAAATGTCCATTCCTTCAGACCCATCGGCCAGGTTCTTGACACGACCCCCGTCGTTCCAGATGAATTGCTGCAGACTCTCCAATTGACGGGGAAACATTTTCTCTGCGGGGCCGGAGAATTGATGAAAATTGCTTTTCCGGCCCCCTTTTTTGCAGGGGAACCAGTCGATTCAGAGCATACCGACACACCCGGAACTCCGGACGGCCTGTCGATACGTTTTCACAGGAACGCCCTGGATAAAGAAAGATTCGCCCTTTACGAGAAATATTTGAACAAAGGCGAAGGGTGCGGGTGTCTCGTCGTTTTTCCGGAAAGAAGGCAAGCCGAAAGATTCTGGACTCATCTTGGAACAGACCAGCGTGAGAAGGGGATTTTGTGGCCTCCAGGCACTGGCAAACGAGTTTGGGAAGCATGGAAAAAGTGTTTGTCGGGGGAGTACGAGATTGTTATCGGTTCCATGGGCGCGCTTTTTGCACCATTGAAAGGGATAGAATATATCATCGTCGAAGATGAGGGCAGCCCTGCGTATTACACACGGCGATTTCCTTTCATTCATGCCCGGTCTGTCTTGACATATCGAGCCAAATACTGGGGTGCAGAACTGGTGCTGGGTGGAGCAATGCCATCATCCAGGACATATCTCTATCAAAGGGAGAAAAGCCCCGATGAGGCAAAAGGACGGGTTGTCTTCGCCGATCAGTGGGCGGCACGGGAATTCGACGTACGCGGCGTCAGCCATCCCTTGAATGTCACCGACACTGTTTTGTCCAGAACGCAGGACGTCGTGGCCAACAAGGGTACGGCCCTGTGGCTTTTGGACAGGATCGGCTACGCGTCGGGGATCTGGTGTCGTGAATGCGGACATATCCTTGGCTGCAGGAAGTGCGGCACAGCCCTGAGATGGGAATCACGTGAGTCACTGGCGGTATGTCAATTTTGCCGGAACAGGGAAATTCTCCCCGAAACATGCCCGAAGTGCGGTGGGCTCCTGATGGAAGGTCTCAGACCGGGGATTGAGGCTTCTGCAGAGCTGGCCTCAAACCTTCTTGGAGATGCCACACTTGTTCATGAATGGCACGGTTCTCAAAAGCGTGAAAAATCACGACGTAAAGAGCTCTTGAAGACACTGAACGAAAAGGGAGGCATCGTTACCGGTTCAAGAAAGGCCCTCGAATTATGTGATGATGTCCCCGTCAATCTTGTCTGCTGGCTTGATATGGATATGGAGCTTCTCAGGCCTTCCTTTGACGTCAAATACAAGACGTTCCGGATGGTGTGGGAATCCCTGTGGAGGGGAATTGAGCCAAGGAAGCGTATTGTCGTATTGCAGACCCGAAGGCCGAGAACAGGTTGGCAAAAGGGTCTGGAAAAAGGATGGCATCTTTTTTGGGAAACCGAACTTTCAGAACGGCAGGAGCTTTCCCTGCCACCCTGGCAATTTCTCGTTGAAATTCACGCAGGAAATCAAATAAAGGGCGAAACCTTGTCGATGCTTGAGCGGGCCGGTTTCGAATGCCTTGACCCGGACCCCGGGGAAGACCTTTTTTGGGTCAGAACCAAAAGAACGGAACCCCTGCGAAAGGCTCTGGAACCCCTTTTCTCCGTTTCCCGTTCAAGGCAAGGCTTTCCCCGAGTGAAAGTCTGGATCGACTAGATCTGTGGAAGGTGAGATACATGGCGATTGTAACAATCGTGGGACGGCCGAATGTCGGAAAATCGTCCCTTTTCAACCGCATAGCCGGACGAAGGAAAGCAATAGTTGACGACCAGCCCGGAGTTACAAGGGACAGGCTTTATACCTTGGCCGAATGGCAGGGCAAGGCGTTTTACCTTGTCGATACCGGAGGGATGACGGATTCCAGGGCCGAGGGGATACATGGGGCCGTTCACCGTCAGGTTGAGGTTGCCATATCTGAAAGCGATGTCCTGCTCTTTGTCGTGGATACAATCACCGGTGTCACGGCACAGGACGAAGAAATCGCCCTTCAGTTGCGAAAAACCGGAAAACCTGTAATCGTCGTCGGGAACAAGATTGATGATACATCTCACGAAAACCGGGTGTTCGATCTCTACACGCTCGGTTTCGAAAATGTGATCGGCGTCAGCTCTACACATGGACGAAATATCGGTGACCTTCTGGACAAGATCCTGCCTTATATCACAGGATACCATGGAAAAGAAGAGAAAGACGAAATCAGTCTTGCCCTGGTGGGCAGACCCAATGTCGGGAAATCGACACTCCTGAACGCTCTTGCCAAAACTGAACGATCCCTTGTGGAAGACGTTCCCGGAACCACTCGGGATTCCATTGATACGATCGTTCATTTCGGAGCTCGACCCGTTCGCGTTATTGATACGGCGGGCCTGAGAAAACGTTCAAGAATCCGGACAAACGTGGATTTCTACTCCCTCGTGCGGACCCAGGAAGCCATCGATCGAAGTGATATTACCATTCTTCTGATGCAGACGGACCCGCTTTGTACCGATCAGGACAAAAAGATCGCTGCTCACGTCGTAGAAAAGGGGAAGGGACTGTTGCTGGCAGTCAATAAATGGGACCTTCTATCCGAAAGCCCGCGCAGGGGAGATATGGTACGCGATACCGTCAGGGAAAAGATGCCATTCGTCGATTTCGCGCCGCTTCTTTTTCTCTCCGCCAAGACAGGCCGGGGACTTCAAAAACTGCCTCAAATAATACAAAGAATTGATGAAAGCAGGAAACGCCGACTTCCCGACGAACTGCTTTCGAAAATCGTCAGGGAAACCTTTCTTTTTGAGCGGATGCCCTGCGATAACAAAGGAAAGCGGCTTTCAATTCTTCAGTGCACCCAAAAGGGAATATCCCCCCCGCATTTTGAATTTACGGTGAACAATACGCGGGCAGTGCCCCCCTCTTTTGAACGCCACGTTCATCATATATTAAGAAATATT
>CAZERC010000009.1:42622-47365 GCA_964515395.1 uncultured Synergistaceae bacterium
GCGGGCAGTGCCCCCCTCTTTTGAACGCCACGTTCATCATATATTAAGAAATATTACCGATTTCGAGGGAGTGCCACTACGAATCAGCTGGAGACGCACCTCTGACAAGGGAACTCGAAGCCAGCGGCCTTGACCGACTGTAATCAACGTGATATTAATATCAGGAAGAGCACCAAACGTGGTTTCAGTCCCAGACTGAAAAAGAGGAGGTGCGTCAAGAATGACAAAGGCAGATTTGGTACAGGCTGTGGCAAAGGCCGCTGGCATCAACAAGCGGCAGGCCGGCGAGGCTGTGGCAGCGACGATCGACGCCATCACCGCTGCACTGGCGAAAGGTGAGAAGGTACAACTTGTGGGTTTCGGGACGTTCGAGGTAAGGAAGCGAGCACCCCGGAAGGGGAGAAATCCCCAGGATCCGTCGAAAGTCATCAACATACCCGGCAAAACGGTGCCGGCTTTCCGCCCGGGAAAAGCTTTGAAAGACCGGGTTTCCTAGGAATCGTCCTTCCCGTTTTCAAGATTCCGCGAGGAATCGCGGCGGGCGGACCTGGCAAGGTTTCGCCCGCCTGATTTACGCCATTCTTCGTAAAGGGCATCCCACACATCAGCCTTTATCTCTTCGGCCCGTTGTTTGGCGCCGATACCCATTTTACTGAACCAACGCAGGATCAATTCCCTTTCGAGATGTAACCCATGTACAAGATTGTTCAGGAGGGTCTTTCGCCGTTGCCTGTAAGAGGCTTCGACGAAATTGCGCCATTTCTTTTTCTTTTCAAGGAAACAGGGCAAATCAAGACGGATCTCCAGAATTGCGGATTGAACTTTCGGGCGGGGCCAAAATGCTTCAGGCGGGACGTCTTTTACGAGACTGGAGGATCCCATTTTTGCCAAAGTAACGCTCAGCGGGTTGCTCGATCTTGTCCCGGGAGATGCCAGCAACCTCTCTGCTGCTTCCTTTTGGACCATGAGTAAAAAGTAAGCCGCTCCCATCGGAGCCGCCTTTTCGAGAAGCATCCACAAAAGATCCGTAGTGATCTGGTAGGGGATGTTTGCAACGATTTTGTTCGGCGAAACATCAGAAAACATGGAGCAGGTCATATTGAGGGCATCGGACCATATGATTTCAAAGTTGGGATTTTGACGCTCAAGAGGGCTCAGTTCAGTGGAAAAGCGCCTGTCAATCTCAATGGCAAAAAGGCGGTGCGGAACTGCATCCAGCAGATGTCGGGTAAGCATACCCTTGCCAGGGCCGATTTCCATTATGATATCGTTCGGTCCGACTGCTGCTTTGCGACACATGTACATCGCGATATTTCCGTCGATCAGAAAATTTTGTCCGATTTTTGAGTGAGCAAACGTCTTTTTCGACTTCATCTTTACCTTGTCGCCGCCATTTCCGACCAAACGAGTCTTCAAACAAAGCAAAAAAGGAAAAGCGGGAGACTCGAGTCTCCCGCTTTTTGCTTTCTGGTCGGGACGAGAGGATTTGAACCTCCGACCCCTTGACCCCCAGTCAAGTGCGCTTACCAGACTGCGCTACGTCCCGTCAGCGTCGAGTATTGTATCTTTGATTCCGCCTCCGGTCAAGCATGAAACAATCTTTTGCAGAGTTCTTATTCCTTGGGTTCCCAGGTTTCGCCGCACCTGCCCAGGACATAGGACCACTTTTCGTCGACTTCTTTCTGAAGCTGTTCAATCACCGGCTTCCACTCATCGTTTTTGAAAAGATGGCGGAATCTGCCCTGAGGTTTGAGGTATTCCTCTACGGGGACAAATTTTCTTGGCTTGTAGCTGAGTTTCCATTCCCCGTTTTCGACCTCGTAGATCGGCCAGATTCTTGTATCCGCCGCCAGCTTGCAGATGTCTTTCTGCATTGCCGGGTCAATTCTCCAGAAAAGCACGCACGGAACAAGGATATTGACGAAGCTTGGTCCCGGCGTTTCAACAGCCTTCTTGACCTTTTCGATCACGTCCTGCGGGTTGTGCAATGTCGTCTGGGCGACATAGGGAATGTGATGTGCGGCCATGATATCCGTGAGATCTTTCGGGCGCTGCACCTTTCCCGGGATTTTCTTTCCCGCCGGAGATGTCGTGGCGCTGGCTCCGTGAGGCGTGGCGCTGCTTCTCTGGGCTCCGGTGTTCATGTATCCCTGGTTGTTGTAACAGATGTAGGTGAAATCGTGTCCGCGCTCGGCTGCACCGGACAGGGCCTGCAGGCCGATGTCATAGGTTCCTCCGTCACCCCCGAAAGCGACAAACTTGATGTCGTCTGTAATCTTTCCTCGTTTTTTCAACGCTACATAAGCGGCTTCAATTCCCGAAACGTTTGCCCCGGCATTCTCGAAAGCGCTGTGTAGGTACGGTACATTCCAGGCGTTGAAAGGATAAATCGTCGTGGAGACCTCGAGACACCCAGTTGCGTTGGTAACGACGAGCGGTTTGTCGACAGCAATGAGACCCTGCTTGACAGCCGTCGGCGCTCCGCAGCCTGGGCACATCCTGTGGCCCCGGGTCATCGGCGTATCTTTGGTCGTCATATCTTTCAGTCTGACAGCCATTGTGTCAGCACCTCCCGCCTACTCGCGGAGCCCGAGGTATCTTTCCTCGGGGCTCATGCGGTTTTCTATGAGGTCCATGAACGCTTCTTCCGCATTGTGCGGGAAGAAATCACGGCCTCCGAGTCCATAAACATAACTGTTTACGGGAACCCGCGCTCCTGAGTCGTACAGGGCGCCCTTAATTTCAGTGAACAGTGGTGCAGGCGCTCCAAAACCGGCTGCGCGGTCACATACTGCAATATTTTTGGCTTTCCCGAGAGTGTCGGCCACATCCTTGGCGGGGAAGGGCCGGAACATCCGGATTCTCAGGCAGCCGACCTTGTGCCCCTTTTCTCTCAGGGCATCTACCGTTTCCTTCGCGGCTCCACTTGCCGATGACATGATAACCATGATGTGTTCAGCGTCGTCGGTCTTGTAGCGTTCGACGGCGGGATATTTTCTGCCCGTTATGGTTGCGAATTCTTCGGCGATCTCATCATAGGCCCTGCGGACGTTTTTCATGGCTTCGATCTGTTGCCTTTTGATCTCGAAGTAATAATCGGTCAAAGCAAGGGATCCATATGCTACCGGGTTCTTGATGTCCAGGAGCGGGTGAAGCGGCTCACGCTCTCCAATGAACTTCGTGACCTGCTCGTCATCCAGAAACTCTATCGGCTCGAAGCAATGGCTCGTGATGAATCCATCCTGGCAGACAAAAACAGGGAGAAGCACATCCTTGTGCTCGGCCACCCTGACGGCCATGATCATCGAGTCATAGACTTCCTGTCCATCTTCACAATAGAGATGGATCCACGACGAATCCCTCTCGGCCATACTGTCGCTGTGGTCACAATGAATGTTGATCGGCGCTCCCAGCGACCGGTTCACGAGGGCGAAAACGAGTGGAGCCCTGTAGGCAGCGGCAATTGGGAAAATTTCGTGCATGAGTGCGACACCGTTCGCGCTCGAGGCCGTCATGACTCTGGCTCCGGATATGGATGCCGCCAGACATGCACTGATGGCGGAGTGTTCACTTTCTACGGTGACCAGGTTTGTGTCCACTGCGCCGTCGGCAACGAATTCCGAAAATTTCATCGGGATATCCGTCGATGGGGTTATCGGGTATGCGGCCACAACATCAGGATTTACCTGCCGCATTGCTTCGGCGACAGCCCAGTTGCCTGAAGTGATATCCTTTCGAGGCATATGTATCACATCCTTCCGTGTTTGCTATTCTTCAAGGAATTCGGCCTCGGGCCGCATCTCAATTGCCTGTTTCGGGCAAATAGCGGCGCATAGTCCGCAACCCTTGCAGTAAAAATATTCAATGCCTGTCATATTGCCTTTCTCGTCTGCCTTGATGGACCGATCGGGACACTGGATCCAGCACTGGAGGCAATGGATGCATTTGTCCTCGTCCCAGATTGGCCTGGTGCTGCGCCATTGCCCGGTTTCGACTTCCTCCGCCGTTGAAGCTGGTACCGTCGTTGCAAGGGGAAGTTCTTTCCAGCCCTTCAGTTTCATGCTTCCTGCACCTCCTCGAAACCGCGCCTGATGGCGTTGAGGTTTGCCTGCAGAACCTTTTCGGGCAGTTTGGCGCCCATCTTGGTCCTGAAATGCTCGATGAACGCGTCCACGGAGACGTCTTCAAAAAGCCTGGAGACAGCACCGAGCATAGGCGTATTCGGACGGTTTTGCCCGAATTCCTCGAGAGTAATACCCGTGGCGTCCACTGTCATCACCTTCGCGGAAGCCGGCACTCCAAGCTGTTTCCTGATTTGTTCCGGTTTTTTCGTGGAATTGATGATGTAGACGGTATTTTCCTTTCCTCCTTCGGTGGGACTGACGGCTTCCAGAAGGGTGTAGTCGATGACGATTACTACATCGGGATTGAGGACGCCAGACCGGACGCGGATGGGCCTATCGGAAATCCTGTTGTAGGCCTTCATCGGTGCACCCTGACGTTCAGCACCATATTCAGGGAAAGCCTGAGCAAATTTCCCGGATTCAAACAAGACTTCGGACAAAATGGAAGAGCCGGTTTTTGCTCCCTGTCCACCCCGTCCGTGCCATCGTATTTCGATGACTTTCGACATGTGTTTCCCCTCCTTTTTAAAGGACCTTTGCACTTCGAAACGAATGGAATCCCCACGAGATGCAGGGACCTTGCGTCCTGTTTCTCATAGTACCATAGAGGGAGTCAGGC
>CAZERC010000009.1:47465-59290 GCA_964515395.1 uncultured Synergistaceae bacterium
AAAGATCTTCAGCCGGAGCAGGGGATAATAGAGAATCTCTTGTTTTGTGAACATTGATAATATTGATGCACCCTGCGTGTATATTGTATGGATAGGTCTCGTTTCGTCAAGACAAAACAGATTAATGGGGTGAAAACAGATTCCATGAGAACAGGCATCATATTGAGCAAGGACCTGAAGGGAACTGTCGCGACCTGTATTGGAAAACAAATGGGCCGCCGAGTCGTCGGAGAAATCGGTTTCGGCAATGGCGAATTCCTGATTTCCCTTGCAAAAAGTGCTCCAGAAACCCTGTTTTTCGGGTTCGAGGTTTCCAGGACATGTCTCTTGAAATGCGAATCCAGAGCCAAATCGGAAGGACTCGAAAACATTGTGCTGCTTTTTGGAGATGTCCGATTTCTTTTAAGGGAATGCTTCCCTGATGCGGTATTTGATGGCCTTTACATGAACTTCCCATGTCCGTGGCCAAAGAAAAGACACGAGAAACGGCGGATCACGTCCGGGCTATTTCCGGACACATTGGCCGCGGTCCTGAAAATCGGCGGCTTCTTTGAAATGGCAACGGACGACGATGCCTATGCCGGTGAAGCGGGGGAAATTCTGCACAGACATCCAGCCTTGAGCTGCGAGAGTCACCGACACAACCCGAAAAGGCAGGTGTCAACCAAGTATGAACGAAAATGGGTTGCTGCAGAGAAAACGATCCATGTGATACGATTCCGGAAGAATAGACCCTGGACAGTCAAGAGAACCAGTGAAGGGGGTACCGCCATGCACCTGGAGTACAATGGACCTGCACCGGATATGAAAGGCTTGTCCGTATTACGTGACAAACAGGGCGGTACCAGGAGCAATCACTGGGTTTTCAAGACATCCTATCAAGGGTCGGATGGAACATTTCTGCTTGAAACCGTAACAGCAGACGGTGAGTTCCAACAACATTTCTTCATGAAAATCGTTCCCCGACAGGAAAGCGTCCTGGTAAAGCTTGACCCTGCAACAAAACCTTTCATCACACCCTCAGTGAAAAAGGCCATGCAGGATCTTGTCGAACTTCTGGAGAAAAAGGCGACAGAATGAAAGGTTACGCATTCCGCCCCATAGGCTTTGTGAAGTCCGACATCAGAATACCTCAATCCCCGGACAATTTTCGCAACGTCGTGGCGGAAATCGTAGTGGATGAATGTTACGAAGACGCTCTTGACGGAATAGTGGAAGGACAGTGGATTGTCGTCCTTTTCATATTTCACAAAAGTAACGGTTTCTCTCTGAAGGTTCACCCCCGCGGCGACACGCGACGAGCGCTCAGAGGGCTTTTTTCGACATGCAGCCCTGCAAGACCGAATCCCGTCGGAGCGACACCTGTGGAGATCCTGAAGGTTGACGGGAGACGACTCGCCGTAAAGGGGCTTGACGCCATAGACGGGTCTCCTGTCATTGACATCAAGCCTTTTGTCTGGAAAAGCGATTCGAGTCGGGAAAGGAGTCGGTAAAAATCCGGAAACACTTGCGACCGACATCCCGGAAAGTTCTCATGGCCTTGTTTCAAATTATCGGTCCCGTTGAAGGATTCAACATTCTGGAGCTTTTTGCCGGGTCGGGCCGTGTCTCACGTGAAGCCCTGGCAAATCGCGCCGCATCGGTGTGTTTGGTGGAAAAATCAAGAACTGAGGCTTCGAAATTAAGACAAACGCTGCAACAGCAGGAAAACGCCAGGGTTTACAATATGGACATCCGGCGGGCCATACGACTCCTCAAAGGCAAGGGGACTCGTTATGATCTTGTCTTTGCGGATCCCCCTTACGAAAAGGGCTGGGTCGAATGGTTGACCCACAGCCAGGTCCATGAAGTAATCGAGCTTCTTGAAGACCATGGGCTGCTCGTCATTGAACACTCTGTTCGGGAAACACCCGGCGAGGAAGGGGCCGACCTGCTGGCACTTGAGCAAACGCGACGGTACGGTGACACATGTCTGTCATTTTTCCGCAAGGCCATGTGGAAGGAGGAAAAACAGTGATACAACGGGCGATATATCCTGGTTCCTTCGATCCGATCACAAATGGGCACATTTATATCGCAGAACGCGCTGCAGCCATTTTCGACGAACTCATTGTCGGCGTATTGCAAAACAGAAACAAAAGTTACACCTTCAATCTCGATGAACGCCAGGCAATGAACCGGGAAGCGTTGAGCCACCTGCCAAATGCCAGGGTCAAATCCTTTGAAGGGCTCCTGGTCGATTTCATGCGCGCCGAACAATGCCGGGTCATCATCAGGGGGCTCAGGGCACTCTCTGATTTTGAATACGAATTCCAGCTTGCCCTCATGAATCGTCAGCTGGCCCCCGAGATAGAAACATTTTTCATTGTCACCGATGCGAAGTATTCATACCTTTCCAGCAGCACGATCAAGGAGGTCTTCCACTTCGGAGGTTCCATACAGGACATGGTTCCGCCTGGTGTCTATCGCAGGCTGAGAGAGCGGTTTCCTCCGAAAACCATTACAGGCTGATGATTATCGGCGGAGCGTAACGTTCCCGTTCCGGTTCAGGGGACCCGACAAGATTTTCCCATATGCCGCAGGCCCTGTATTCAAAATCTGCGACTGTCTTTTCGAAGGACTCCGGGAATTTTTTGTGGCGATACACAACTGGCGCTGAGCTGGTCGTTGTCATTCTCCGGAGAAGATCTTTCCCTCTGTCGTTCATGCCGAGTATCCTCATGTATGGAGGTGACATTCTCTCGGCCCTGCGATTATCTTCTTGACGAAGTCCCAGAAGAATGTGGACCAGGTGTCTTTGTATTCTGGTCCTTGGGTATCTTCTGCTTGCGCAGCTGTCCACGAATTCCTGTAACGAAACGGATTTTTTCGCCTTGTCAAGTATCCTGTGCTCCAGGCCTTCGGACATCTCGGCAAAGCCCCTGATTTCGTGAGCCTCAAGACGAATGATCACGGAACGCAGAATGCGCCAGTAATAGTGATCCGACAGGAGGCAACGCCCCCCCTGAATGTCCCTTTCAATCAGACGGGCACTTTCCTGCGGGAGCTTTTCGAGGATTTCCATCCGATTTTCTTTCAAGGCAAGGCGCACAGCTGTCGCACTTGGCAACATGCCCGGTTCGGTGCTATGGTAGGCTTCGCCTATGCGTCGCGTAGGAACGGGTATAATGGGATAATTCTTCTCCCGAATTCGGAGCAGGTAGGAAAAGGCAAGGGTGTTATTCGGTTTTGAAAGGATGTCCTGCGCACCGGGGAAAAGCACTTCCGCAGCCCTTGAACGTGATTCAGCAAAGGAATACCCTTTTTTCAGGTAGCAGGCAAGGGCCGATTTGAAAGAATCAGGTTCCCTCAGCAGAATATCGAGAAGACCTTCATTTACTTTTTCGGGGCTTTCCATTCCGAAAGATATATGGGTCACGACACCAGTGGAGGCGAGAGTGTCCACGGCACCTCGCGCGAAGACTCCGGCATTATGGGAGGAGTACAGGGCGGGCAGTTCAATGACGAGATCCACCCCGTGCAGAAGGGCCATTTCGGTTCTCGTCCGTTTTTCCAGAAAGGCTGGTTCCCCCCGCTGGACGAAATTCGAGGACAAAACGGCAATTACCGCATTTGCGCCTGATTGGCGGCGCGCCATGTCAATATGATATAAATGACCGGAGTGAAAGGGGTTGTATTCGGCAATGATGCCGACCACCCCGTATTTACGACAAGGGATTATTTCCCACCTCCCGTAGCGGCATGTGCAAGTACGATACGCCGGAGGCAGGCTTTTGGTCAAGGAGGATGAGACAATGAAAATTCTGGTTCTCAATTGCGGCAGTTCTTCACTGAAATACCAGGTATTCGACATGACAACCGAGGAAGTGCTTTCAAAAGGGCTCGTCGAGAGGATAGGCATTGAAGGCTCACGGATCAAGCATGAGAAGTCAGGGAATGATCCTGTCGTTTACGATGTTCCAATCCCGGACCACAGGGTGGGAATACGGAAGATGCTCAACGCTCTTCTGGACGAGACGCAGGGCGTGCTCACAAGCCTTGACGAACTTTCTGCCGTCGGGCACAGGGTCGTTCACGGCGGTGAAAAATTCGCCCAATCCGTTATAGTCGACAAGGAAGTCCTCGAAGTTATCGAGGAGTGCGTTCCTCTCGCGCCACTGCACAACCCCGCCAACCTTACGGGCATCAAGGTGATGATTGAACTTCTTCCGGAAACCCCCCAGGTTGCCGTTTTCGATACGGCTTTCCACCAGACCATGCCGGACTATGCCTATATGTATGGCGTGCCTTATCATTATTATGAGGAACATCGCGTCCGGCGGTACGGTTTCCATGGAACGAGCCACGCATATGTGTCTTACCGTACCTCCGAGATTCTGCAAAAATCTTATAATGAATTGAAAATCGTGACCTGTCATCTTGGCAACGGGAGCTCGATCGCAGCGGTGGACCAGGGCAAATCAGTTGACACAAGCCTGGGATTCGGGACCGTCCCGGGAGTTCTCATGGGAACGCGATGCGGTGAGGTTGATCCCACCCTTGTCCTGTACCTTATGGAAAAAGAAAACCTCGACACCAAGCTGATGAGCCACATACTTCACAAAGAAAGTGGCGTCCTTGGAGTTTCGGGAATCAGCAGCGATCTCAGGGATGTCGAAGAAGCTGCTGACAAAGGGAACAAGCGTGCCCGGCTTGCGCTCGACATGCTTTGTTATGGGATAAAAAAGCACATTGGAGCCTATGCAGCTGCCATGGGAGGAATAGATGCTATCGTCTTTACTGCCGGCATCGGCGAGAACAGTTCCACCGTCAGGAAACATGTCCTTGAGGGCCTCGAATTCCTCGGCGTCAAGCTGGACGAAAAGAAGAACGACGTACGGGGGAAGGAACGCATTATCAGCACCGGGGATTCAACGGTTTCGGCGCTGGTCGTCCCTACAAATGAGGAACTCGTCATAGCCAGGGATACGAAGGAGCTGACCCGGAGCTAAATGGTCTCTGCCCGGAAAGATCTTCCACACCTCGACAGCCGTCCCCGTGCGTGGGAATGTACTGTCCAGGCCGGCCAATTTGAAAGAGGCAGAGCCTACGAGTTTTCCTGGGAACTTCCTCTCCATGGAATCATCCTGTATGAAGGACAGGAGTTTCTTTTTGACGGGGAACTCGCGGCAAAGGTCAAAATGCAGCGACAAGGAGAGCGGGTCATAGCCGATATCGGGATACGTGCCCGGGCTGAAGCTCCTTGTTCCCGGTGTCTTGAAAAGACGGAACTTGCGTTCAATCATGAATTCCGGTATTTTTATATTTCGTCCGATGAGGATGAAGAAGAGGCGGCGGACAGGGATGAACATACCGTCTTCATAGGGGAGGAACCCACGAGTCTCAACGTCTCCGACCAGATTTGGGAGACTCTTGTTATGTCATTCCCCGAAAAGGTGCTTTGCCGGCCGGACTGCAAGGGGATCTGTCCGGCATGCGGCTCTAATAAAAACTATGAAGAGTGTTCATGCGAAAAATCCGCAACCGATCCGAGGCTTGCTGTCCTGGCGGATGCTCTTGACGATGAGAAACGGCAGGACGGCGGAAAAGGGGGGACAAGACATGGCAGTACCCAAGAATAAGACTTCACATTCGAGAACACATAATAAAAAGGCCAGGTGGCTCGGAGCACTCAAGACTCCGGCAATGACGACGTGTTCGCAGTGTGGCGAAACGATCCTGGCACACAGGGCCTGCCCTGAATGCGGGCATTACCGGGGCAGGAACGTCCGGGTCAAGCAGGCGTCAGGTGAGGCGGAAAAAGAAGAATCCTGATCTCGGCAAATGATTTTTGTGCGAAAACCGGCATGGCAGGGCTACGGCCTTGCCATGCCGGTTTTGCTATTGACGGACCGGCTTGAAGTTTATATACTTGTCCTGTTCTGGTACCTGGTGTTATTACCTGATAATAAGGATGAGAAGCATGACTCGTTCTTCGAGCAAACTTGTGAGACACCGGCGGATTCAGGCCGAACTCAAGATGGACCCCCTTTTGACAGATGAAGAGCTTTCCCGCATGCTCAATGTCAGCATCAGCACGATTCGGCTTGACAGGGCAACGCTCGGCATTCCCGAGGTCCGGGAACGAATGCGCGTTATGGCACAGCAGGCACTTTCCAGACTGCGGTCGCTGAAACGCGAAGAAGTCATCGGCGATCTTGTGGAGCTCGAGCCAAATCGCGGGGCGCTTTCATTATTGACGGCAACACCGGAAATGGCCTTCAGGCATACGGAACTCGTCTCGGATCATTATATTTATGCTCAGGCAAGTTCCCTGGCAATAGCTGTAATAGAGGCAGATATGGTATTTACAGGGGCGGCAAGATTGCGATACCGCCTTCCCGCCAAAGTGGGGGAAAGACTTGTCGCAAGGGCAAAAGTTGGAACCCGTAAGGGAAACAAATATGTTGTCAGTGTCAGAACCAGGGTTGGTGACCGCGAAATTTTCGTGGGCCGCTTTATTACCGTTGTCGGCAATCCCGAAAACCTTTCGGGACCATCGGAGTAACACCATGAGAGTAACCTGAGAGAAAGAGGAGAGATACATCGTGCTCATAGCCCTTGACGCAATGGGAGGAGATCACGCTCCAGCAGAGATTTGCAAAGGAGCCGTCCTCGCCTGCAGACAGTACGGGGATATCGAGATAGCTCTCGTTGGAGATCCGGAGGTAATCAAACCTCATATCGAGGCAATTTCATCCGACCTGACAAGACGCATTCATGTCGTGGAGGCGGAGGATACGATAGACATGGCCGAATCTCCTGCCGTAGCGATCCGAAAGAAACGTAAATCGAGCCTGCATATCGCCATGCAAATGGTTCGCTCCGGCGAAGCAGTTGGGTGCGTATCCGCAGGCAATACGGGGGCAATAGTCGCCGGTGGAGTTCTTATCGTCGGTCGCATCAAGGGTATCGACAGACCGGGACTCGGAATCCCATTGCCGGCCCTCGAAAGAGTCAGCCTCCTCATCGATGTCGGGGCCACGGTGAGGTGCAAGCCTCTCAACCTCTACCAGTTCGGCCTCATGGGCGATGTATACATGAGAACGATCGAGTCCGTCGAGCAGCCGCGAATAGGCTTGCTTTCGAATGGTTCCGAGGAAATCAAGGGAGATGAACTCATCCAGGAAGCACGAAGCTTTTTCAAGGATGCGCCAGTCGACTTTGCCGGTAACGTTGAAGGGCAGGATATACCAATAGGAGTAACCGACGTCGTTGTATGTGAAGGACTTACAGGAAACATTCTGCTGAAGTTCATAGAAGGCACCGGCGAAGCGCTTTTTTCCCTGGTACGCGGGGAGATTGAAAGACGTTTTCTGCCGAAGGTGGGAATGATGTTCATGCTGCCAATGCTGAAAGAGCTTTCGTTGCGCTTTGACTATGAAAGAAGGGGGGGGACCCCCCTTCTTGGCGTCAACGGAGCGGTTATAAAGGCTCACGGCAGATCAAAGGCCAGAGCCGTGAGCAGTGCTCTAGGTGTTGCCCGGGATTTTGTCAGGAAACAGGGTGTAGAAACGATCGTCGAAGAGCTTGAGGAGGGAGGCGTGCAGATTGGGGATTGACTTCCGCATTCCCGTCGTCCTGAAAGGAACCGGAATGTACGTACCGGAAAAAGTGCTGACAAATGATGACCTCGAAAAAATGGTGGAAACAAGCGATGAGTGGATAACCTCACGCACCGGCATCCATGAGAGGCACATCTCTGATGGAGAATTAACCAGCGAACTGGCGGCAAAGGCAGGCCGTGCCGCCTTGGAAAGCGCGGGCCTTCAAGCGCAGGATGTTGACATGATCATCGTCGGGACAAATACCCCTGATACGATTTTCCCGGGCGTTGGTCCGAAAGTGCAATACCTCATCGGTGCAGGCAATGCCGGCGCTTTTGACGTTCAGGCCGGATGCACGGGATGTATCTATGCCCTGACCACAGCAGCTGCCGGAATCGGAAGCGGTTTATGGAAGAATGTTCTCGTTATCGGTGCGGAAGTCCTCTCCAGATTTCTCGACTGGAGCGATCGGAACACCTGCGTTCTCTTTGGAGATGGTGCAGGAGCGGCTGTCCTCGGTGCAGGTGAAGCAGAAAACTCGGTTTTGGCCGCAGAGCTTCATGCTGAAGGCGAAAAATCAGATTTTATCATATTTCCGGGAGGAGCCGTCGAAAAACCGGCGACCCATGAAACTGTCGATGCAGGGGAACACTCTATCAAAATGAAAGGCAACGATGTGTTCAAGTATGTCAACACCGTCCTTCCTCCCTTTCTGAAACGCCTCTGTTCCGATGCGGGGCTCGAACCCGGGGACGTGGACTGGTGGATCTTCCATCAGGCGAACGTACGGATCATTGACGGAGTCCTTAAAAGAATGAAACTCGACCCGGACCGGTCCATCGTGAATCTTGACCGGTATGGGAACACATCCGCAGCTTCCATTTTTCTGGCACTTCATGAAGGGATCGACAAAGGCCTCGTAAAGAAAGGCGATAATGTTGTCCTGACCAGCTTCGGCTCCGGTATGACCTATGGCGCTATCGTGCTTCGGATTTGAGGTGATGCCTATGCTGCATAACAACCGGGTAAAACAACTCCTTGGAATTGAGTATCCGATTCTTCAGGGAGGAATGGCATGGGTAGCCGATGCCGAGCTGGCTGCAGCGGTAAGCAATGGAGGAGGACTCGGAGTCATTGCGGCAGGCAGCATGCCTCCTGAATTGCTCGAAAAGGAAATCCGAAAGGCGAAATCCTTGACCGAAAAGCCTTTCGGCGTCAATATCATGCTTCTTTCGCCCACTGCCGAGGATGCCATCGAAGTCGTCGCCGGTCAGAAGGTTGCCGTTGTCACGACCGGAGCAGGAAGTCCCGGAAAAGTCATTGAGCGGCTGAAACCCCTCGGGACGAAAATTCTTCCCGTAATCGCCTCCACAGCACACGCAAAACGCGTCGCCCGACAGGGAGCCGATGCTGTTATCGCTGAAGGTATGGAAGCGGGCGGACACATCGGGGAGATTACGAGCATGGTTCTCGTGCCGCAAATCGCTGATATTGTTGACATCCCGGTCATTGCAGCGGGAGGAATTGCAGATGCCAGGGCGGTGGTAGCCGCTTTCGCCCTCGGTGCCGAAGGGGTCCAGGTCGGAACAAGGTTCGCCTGTTGCCTCGAATCAAACGCACATGAATCGTACAAACAGGAAATCATCAAAGCGAGAGACAGAAGTACCGTCGTTACGGGACGGGGAACGGGTCACCCGGTAAGATGCCTCCATAACAAGTTTACGAAACATTTCGAAGAACTTGAAAAGAATGGAGCGTCTGTGGAAGACATGGAGGAATTCGGTACCGGCAAGCTCCGTGCTGCTGTGATCGAAGGTGACATCGAATGGGGTTCTGTCATGGCCGGGCAGTCTGCGGCCCTTGTTCATTCTGTCGAGCCTGCTGAAAAAATCATCCGTGACATGTTCCGGCAGACGTCAGATGTACTGCAATCTCTTGAGAAAAATCTCTTTGAATGAGAGGGATTGAAAATATGTCTTATGCAATGGTTTTTCCCGGGCAGGGATCGCAGGAAGTCGGAATGGGCCGCAGGCTTCTTGATCGTTACGATGCTGCCCGGAACGTTTTTAAACAAGCTGATGAAGCGCTTGGTTTCGATCTAGGCAAACTTGTTCTTGAAGGCCCCGGGGAAGATCTGAAGAAGACGGCTTTCGCCCAGCCGGCGATCCTTACTGTAAGCATCGCCGTTTTCGAGGTAATCAGGCATGAGCTCGGCTTCGACCCGAAGCCGGCCTTCGTTGCAGGACACAGTCTCGGGGAGTATTCTGCCCTTGTCGCCGGCGGAGCTCTCAGTCTCGCCGACGGAGTCCGGCTTGTCCACCTGCGAGGGCGCCTCATGCAGGAAGCCGTTCCCCTTGGCCAGGGAACCATGGCGGCACTGTTGGGGATTGACAGGGATTCCGTGAAGGCGATTTGCGAAGAGGTTTCCTCCCTGGGCGTTTGTGAAGCGGCAAATTTCAATGCTCCCGGGCAAATCGTCATATCGGGAACAACGGAAGCTGTGGAAAAGGCAATGGAACTGGCCAAAGAACGCGGAGCCAGGAGAGCTGTCCGGCTCAAGGTCAGCGCCCCGTTCCATTGCAGACTCATGGAACCTGTAGCGGACAAGCTCAAGGCCGCTTTTGAACAATGTCAATGGCGCAAACCGAAATGGCCGATCATTGCCAATGTCTCAGCCAGACCGGAACAGAATGTAGATGATATCAAACGCTCCTTGTACCTTCAGACTTATAGCCCCATACTTTGGCAGGATACCATCGAATATCTGCATTCCGAAGGCATTGAGACTTTTGCTGAAATCGGGCCTGGATCCGTCCTTACCGGTCTCATCCGGCGGACAGTCAGGGGGGTTTCGGCTCTGACTGTCGGAACCCCAGAAGAAGCGGAATCTTTCGTTCGCGCCTTGAGTCAGGAGGGGTAAAACCATGACCAAGTCGCCCGGAGTAGCTCTTGTAACCGGGGCGGGACGCGGTATAGGAAAGGCGGTAGCACTTCAACTGGGCGAAGTGGGATACAGCCTGGCCGTCAACTACAACAGATCCCGTGAAGGTGCAGAAGAAGTCGTCGCCCAGCTTCGCAGGAATGGCAACAATGCCGAGGCCTTTCAGGCGGACGTCTCGAACAGCGAAGACGTCAAACGGTTGTTCAAAGAGATAGAAGACCGCCTCGGGACTGTCCTGGTGGTAGTGAACAATGCGGGTATCACCAGGGACAACCTCCTTATGCGGATGAAAAACGAAGAGTGGGAACAGGTCATGTCAAAAGATTTGAACTCCGTCTTTTTCGTGACTCGACGGGCGATCCGTGGAATGGCGAAAGCCAGATGGGGAAGAATCGTAAACATTTCTTCCGTTATTGCCCTTATCGGCAACGCCGGTCAGACGAACTATGCCGCCGCTAAAGCGGGTATCATCGGTTTTACAAAGAGTCTGGCGAGGGAAATGGGTTCAAGAAACATCACCGTCAATGCAATTGCTCCGGGATTCATTGAAACGGAGATGACGGCTGCACTCCCGGAGAAAAGCCGCGAGGCGATGCTCGAACAGGTGCCTGCAGGAAGATTCGGGAAACCGGAAGATATCGCCCAACTTGCCGCCTATCTCGTATCGGAAAAGGCATCGTACATTAACGGTCAGGTCATTGCCGTAGACGGCGGCATGACCATGGCATAGAAGACAAACTGGGAGTTTCTGCAAAAAAGGAGGTGAGTGACATGAAGATGGACGAGATTACCGCCCGCCTCAAGGAAATTGTGATGGACAGGCTCGATGTCGAGGAGGATCAGATCAAGCCGGAAGCTTCTTTCGTGGAAGATCTCGGAGCTGACTCGCTTGATATCGTCGAGCTCATCATGGGGATCGAAGAGGAATTCGATATCGAAATTCCAGATGAGGATGCCGAGAAACTGACGAATGTCGGCGAGGCAATGGATTACATCAAGAACAAGCTCGGCGTTGAAGAATAGTTCTCCCGGATCATAGAGGGCGCAGGAATGATTCCTGCGCCCAACCGGGATTCTGGAAATCATGAATCCGATTCCGGGAGGCAAAAGGAGTGAACCGGCGTGAAAAGGGTTGTGATTACGGGCTTGGGTGTTGTAAGCCCCATAGCAATAGGGAAGGAAGAATACTGGAAGGCCCTGTCGGAGGGAAAAAACGGCGTCGGGGAAATCACCTTGTTCGATCCTTCGGATTTCACCTCACGCATAGCGGCCGAAGTCCGGGATTTCAAACCTGATAA
>CAZERC010000010.1:0-50994 GCA_964515395.1 uncultured Synergistaceae bacterium
TACTGCACCAGGTCTTTTGACCTCGAAACGGCACGTCAGTCCGACAGACTCCTAGCATAAAGAGCAGGAGAATGTTTTATTACTTTTATTGCGGTTACACCATAGTTTTTCGAAAGACGCGCTATTATCTCGACGAGTTCTTCGCCTCCATCTTTGGCAGCTTTTTCGAGCATCTCCTCAATAGCTTGTCTTCCACCCAAGCGTGCTAACCCTTTCGTCGCCTCTTTTCCGCCTTTTTGAATGACCGTTTCAAATATTTCTCTTGAAGTTTTTGCTAAAATATTAGCCTCACATTGAAATGACATAAAGCATAACATCATTACTAAGACAAGAAAAAAGCATGAACTCCAACCTTTTCTCTTTCCTTTCATTTTGCTACCTCCATTAAACTTGCCATTATTGTTTGCTCTTCGACTTCTTCGATTCTTTCGATGAGTGTGGTGAGCATCTTAACTAAACCTAAGCTATCACTTGATCCATACAAAATGATTCTTTCCATATCAGATAGCAAAGTATAACAACTGTTTTTAAGTTTCTCTTCCGCTTTTTCGCTGAAAAAACTATCAATTGTTAGACCAATAACAAGACCGCCCACAGTACCCAAGGGGCCAGCCCAAGTACCTAAGGCGGTTGCTGCAACAGTTATTGTTTTTCCTGCAGCTAAACCACTTAATTTTGCTACAGCCCATTCGCCAATTGGCTTCATAATTACTTGCAATCCTTTAATCACTATTTCTGAGCCTCCTATGGAAAGTAACCCATATATCAGAGAATTGGTAGCAAATTTTTTCAATCGCTCTAAAACAATACCTTCCGCACGAGATACCAAGTCTTCAAAATCTAGCTTAAGTAATGAAAAACCCGTATTATTCCACTTTAGAGTAACTTCCTGGTAAAACTCGTTTCTGTTAGCACGTATGTCGTCCTGAAATTGTTCCAAAGTATCTGAAACTAGATTATTTAACTCTTGACTGGAAAAAATGTTTTCACTAAACCTGGCAAGAATGAATTTCTCAATTTCCCCTTGTTCCTGAAGTTTTTCATCACCAAAAGCTTTGTCTTTCAAATCTGATATGCCATACCAAGCGAGAAGAATCCTCGATTTTATACTGCTTATATCCTCGACAAATGGATCCACACCAAGCCTATACTGCCTAAAGGCCATTTTAACTCGTTTAATAGCTCTTTGGGATGCCTCTTTGTTTTTTTCGGAATATTTACCTAATTCAGGTTGCACCTCAGTTTCGATAAAGTCTTCAATTCTTTCTTGAGGTATGTCACGAGTTGAAATCCACCAAGCACCACCTATGAGCGAAAACCCAAATAATATTAAAAATGCCCCCCAAAGAATTTTTTTCTTCTTCCTAGATATTTCTTCCTTTTTCTTTTGACCTTCCATTGTAGTTCCCCCATTCACCATCAGCTTTCACAATGATTCTTAAATTCATGCTTGATGCATGTGGATATACGTCACCTCGAAGGCCTTGCAGTATCTTTCTTCCTGGATATTGTTGGCAAGGCAAAAGGCGTCCTTATAATCGTATTGCTGGAAGATGTCGAGGCCGCGGCCGAGAATGATCTTCCAGCCGGTGTCTGTGGTTATGTACCTGTCGTGGATGGTGTTGCCCTCGTCGTACTCGTAAGTGAAGTTGACACCGGAGCCTTCAAGGTTTTCCTGCAGTCTGGACAAAAGCTCCTCCTGGTTGCTGGTCCCCATTTCATCCATCTTCGTAATGAGCTTTACGTCAACCTCGTCTCCGACGGGTTTGATTTTCAGAACCATCTGGATGAATTCGCTCAGGTTCTTGGCCTGATGGAAGTACCTGATATAGGGGTCTTGCACGGTAATCGAAGAGGCTCCCTTGAGGTAGTCGGCAAAGAGCTTTTCGAAGCTGATCCCTTTCTGGTTCTCCATCACCTGGATATGCTTGCCCGATTCCAATGCGGGCCAGCTCTTCTTTTCCTGCTGCGGTATCTTCTCGTCCTGGCCCGTTCCTTCCTCCGCTACCTGTCCGCTTTCCCCGAAAAACTCGAGGTACTGTTTTTCCTCAAGGGTTTTGACGAAATATTCCGTCCCCGACTCCTTGTCGGTAAAGCTGAAGGTGACGGGGATATAGGTCTCGTCCATCCTCAGAAGCTGGCCTTTGACGCGTTTCCGCCCTTCCATTGCAAAAGAAAGGATTTCCTGCATCTCTTCCCTGGAACAGTCTTTCCCCGGGTAAAGGAGTTTCATCAGACCCGAGAAGGTTTTCCGGACTCCGTCGAGGTCACGCTGGGCAATCGTGGAATTGAGTTCGAAGGTATCCTTGTACTCGAGGGAATAGTCGTAGTTTCTGAAATGTTTCAGGATTTCCGCGAAATAGTCGACGATGAAACCGTATCCGGAGGTAAAGAGCTCTCCCCTGAGAATATCCACTTCCCAACCGGGGATATAGCAGTGCAGCCTGTCGAGAAACGCCGTATCCCGGTATTTGTCGGGCAGCTCATCGAAAAGGTCGCTGTGCTTGAGCATGTAGGGAACGGACCTTTTGGTATTGCCGAGAAACGCCATAGAAGCTTCCGCTCCCAGGGTCTCCGTCCCTCGAGAAAACGATTTATTCGCCATGTAGTTTTTCAGGATATCAACGAGGCTCTTGTCTACCTTTTTCTGGGTTCCTGCGAACTCGTCGAAGGCCACCGAGTCCCAGTACCCCACAAGGCCGATCTTGCCGGTGGTGTTGTTCACGAAGAGCTTCGCCACCGTCACCTCTCCACCCGAAATCAGGATGCCATGAGGCGAAAACTCCGAAAAGAGGTGCGACTTGCCGGTGCCTTTCGGCCCCAGCTCTATGAGGTTGTAGTTTCTTTCGCAATAGGCAATGAGCCGAGTGATCTGGAACATCTTGTTCCGTTGGCTCAGCTGTTCAGGGTCGAAGCCGATGGTCTGGATGATGAGGTCGATCCATTCCCGGGAAGTGAACTGCTTCCTGCCTTCCAGAAACCTTTCGACATCAATGTGCGAGACCTGAATGGGCTTCAGGGAGTTCATGATCCAGGGGACGATGCGGGGGTCTTCCGACTGGCTGTATTCCATGTCTGCGATGCACCACACGCCCCCGACGAGCAGGCGTTTGTGTTTTTTGACGATGGAGGGTTCGACGAGCACGCCCTTGATGCCGAGGTTCGAAAAAGTCGCCTCATAACAGCCTGTCTTGTCATTCAGGTCTACGGTGATCTTGTCGATGACTTTGTGGCGGCCCTTCTCCTTAATCGTGGACCGCACGAGAGCGGACTCGTTTCTGTGGACGTAGTGCTTCGCGAGGATGTCCTTGACCCGTTCTACTCCGGAGTAGATCGTGTCATCGTCATCGGTGGCGCAATACTGGCCGAGCAGGTATTCCAGGACGTAACTCGGGACGATGGCATTTCCTTTCACCAGTTTCGTCAGATCTTTCCTGACCACAAGACCCGGGAAAACCTCATTTATTTTTTTGTCCAGTTCCGACATCGCCGGCACCGCCTTTCAAAGAACATAAGGCTCTAGAAATCCTCGAAATCCCCTTCAAAGGACAGACTGAGGGTTAAAGGAATCTCCTTGTAGATTCTGTGTTGGCTCACACCGGGGGCGGCAGGTTCCTCCAGCTTCAGGAGCACTTCCTTGGTGTTCTGGCTGTCCGCTTCCTTCGAAAGCAGGAAGCTGAGTTTTTTCTCCCTCGCCCTTGCCATTTCGTCGGCAGAGTCGAAGATCTCTTTCTTTATTTCAGACAAGGGCCTTCCGTCAAGCGCATAAAGACCGATCCTGAGCTCACGGGGATGCACCTTTTCGCCGACCGGTTCGGTCTGGTAGAAATTGAAAACCGGCTGCCTCGAGGTGATCCTGGATTGACTGATGACATCGACATCCACCAGGGTGACATCGCTGCTTCGAAGCTTTCGAACCACCAAAACCGGCACAACCGTTTCCTGAAGGCTGGCACCGCCATGGACAAAACGGCTTCCAGAACCCTTCACGCGCAGACGGTTGATGGATTTCGGTATGAGGACGTCGGCGCTCCCTCCGAGCCCGAGCTGCAGAGAAGTGAATTTCTTGAAGGCAGCCTGGCTTTGGAGGTCCCTGCCGATGACAAACCGCCTGTTAATGACCGCCGCCCTCTCGGGCGGTTCGTACAGGGCGAAGTCGCTTTCCTCGATGGCCTTGTCCTGGTAGATGAACCCATGGTCGCTGGTTATCAGGATGTTGGTACCGTTGACATTGACGATCTTCTTGATGATCTTGAGCAGGGTCTCGAATTCATCTTCCACGGCTTCCACAACGCGGCCCTCGCTGTCTTTGGAGTCGCCGGTTTTGTCGATGCCGTTGTGATAGATATAGATGACGTCGTTTTCCCTGAAGATCCGTCTTCCCTCTTCATGGGCATTCAGGTTCAAAAACTCCTCGGCCCCCATCGCCAGCGCCTTGCAAGAGGCAACCTTTTTCAGAATGTCATTTCTGGCAGACAGGCCCTGGCTGCTGCTTCCGTCAACCAGCACGTTCGAGAAATTCTCCCCGAATGCAAGCTTCTCGTGGGGCAGCAAGGCCGCCATTCCAAGCTGCGTGTACGAGGGCAACACGCCGAGCACGCTTTCGATTTCCGCCTGGTACCTGTCAAGTTTCAGGATTCTTTCTTTCAGCTCCGCCGCCGCCTCGTACCGGAGGGCATCGGAGATAACGACGAAGATCTTTTTCCCCTGTTTTGGATAGGAATCGACGTACCAGCGATAGAAGGCTCGCTGGGCGGGAACGTTTTCTATTTCCCAGGCCTCCATGGCATTGACGTGCTGCTGCCATTTGTCGTTGAGTTCGAGGAGGAAAGAATTTGAGTAATGGTTGTGGACCCTTTCGTACAATTCCATCAGCCTGGAATCGGGGCCCGTCCGCCGGTAGAAAAGGAGAAACTGCCGGTACAGTTGGTCCAGCCTGTAGAACACCGACGTGTATTTATCGAATGCGTCCCTGGCATTTTTGAGAGAAAGATCCAGGTTCTTTACCCTATCAAGGAATTCCGACGCCTTCTCGAGGCAGCCGTAGTAATCTTTGTACTTTTCATACCAGAGGGTTTTCTTGCGTGCGCCGACAATCTCCATGATCCTGGAATGCCCTACTGAACCCGTCAGTATGTCGCCAACCAGCAGAAGCAGGATCTTTTTGTCGACCTGTTCATAAATGTCGAGTTTCAAGAGAGTCTCTAAAGCTTCCTGGTTCAGGGCAGATTCGACATGCAGGTTCTGTGCGACCTCTGCAGACATTTTTTTGAAGGATTCCAGGCTGCTCGCGCTGTCCTTCCAGCGATTCAGGAAGATCAGGCCCTCACTGGACAGCGGTGGGTCCCCCCCAGACACAGTACGATGGGCTGTCACAAAAAGGGAATACACAAAATCCCGGATCGACGGCTTTGTGGTGCGGTAACTGAAATAGGTTCCCATTTCTTTCCAGAAAAACCCGTCCAGATTGCAGGTTTTTATCCTCTTGAACTTCTCCTCCCTGCCTTCCGAACACTCGGTGACCAGGCTCAGGGTTATTTCCTCCAGTTTCGAAGCGGTCCCACAAACAACGCCAAGCATCTTGTAACGCAGGGATTCCTCGGTTTCGTCACCCGAGGCGAGTTCTTTCAGGCTTTCATACCTGGCAGATGATCTGAAAAAGGCCTTGTGCTCCTCCACAACTTTTTTGAGCTCCTGGGACAATTCGAGGTCCTGTAGTATGGCTTCAGCCTCATCGGTCTTGAACTCGAAATTCGCCAGCAACAGATCCAGCAGCCAGTTCCCGCTGTCCTCCGGACGGGTATAGGGGAAATAGAGCAGGAACTTTCTTTGCGGCTCCTCTTTGACCATCCTGTATTTCAGGGAAAACTCGTTGTTTTTGACCTCAACGACGGCTACATCTTCCAGGTCAAGAGCCTCAAACTCCTGCCGCATCTCGCCGTTTTCGTCATACCAGAAGACGATCCGTTCCCTTTCGAAAATCTTTTCCAGGTTTTTCGTTATCCGGCTCATCCGATCGACCTCAAATCCTTTTATCTACATTTTCACGGGGTACAAGGCATCGCCAAACTTTGCGTAGTTGACCTTGACGCCGTCATCCAGATCGATTTCAAGCCGTTTTGCAGCCAACGGGTACAGGATGTTCCTTTCGTACTCCGTAAGTTCACGCAGCTGTTTTTTGATCCGGTCGAGGGCTTTTTCGATCTGTGCGCTGTCCCTTGCCGAAAGGCCCCCCGAGGCTTTTCGCTTTTCGAGGGTGTTCTTTTCGGCCTCCAGTTTCTTGATGAACTGGCGCAGGTAATCGTTCAAAACGGTGTTTACCGTATCGGGGTTGTAGCGGTGCAGGTAGACAAGGGTGTTGAAGGTCCTTCGGGGGCTGCTGAAAAGCCAGTAAATGGGGCGTTTCTTGTACATCCGCACGTGGTGGGGATAAAACTCCGAGAGAAAGTATTTCCTGATGTCTTTGCCGAGAGCTTTTTCGATGAAGGCAAGGTTCTGTTCATAGTGTTCTTCCCCGAAGGTCACCCGGAGGAACCTCTTGAACTTCGTGACGATATCATCAGTGAAATATTCGCCTTCCGTCAGGGGAAGGACGTTGTCCTCATCGGGCAGGAAAGTTATTCCATCTTTCGGAAGGCCCACCTTCTCGATGTAGTCTTTGACGGTCTCACCCTGGTTGGCCAGAACAAGACCGGGTTTGTCCAGGGAGTAGCGGCCGAACATGCACCCTACGGCGTAGGAGATGAACTCGCGCATCGTGTCGGCAAAAAGCAGGGCTTCCAGTTCCTCGTCGGTTTTTTTGTTTCCATACCGGTAGCGGGGGTTGCAGGTGAGGGTAATCTCCTCAAGGGGCACATACGGCGTCAGCTCGTCCTGCAATCCGTAGGCGTCGATAAAGACCCGATTGTTCTCCTCCTCTAACCACTTCATCTCAAGCGTCATATCCTGCCAGTAAGCACGTAGCTTTTTATATGTAGCTTCCAAAGTTGATTGGCGATGTTCAGGGCTG
This sequence comes from uncultured Synergistaceae bacterium, assembly GCA_964515395.1. Taxonomy (GTDB): domain Bacteria; phylum Synergistota; class Synergistia; order Synergistales; family Thermovirgaceae; genus UBA1876. Next base: position 7,010 of record CAZERC010000010.1, read on the forward strand.
AGCAACGGGAGGGTGCTGAAATCCCAGGAGGTCTCGTAGAAGTTCCAGTCTTGTTTTGAAGTATCAATAAGCCTTTGAATCACGTTTTGGTTTCCTGCACTTGGAATAATTGGTAATGAGGCAATATGACCAACCTCAAAATTAAGTGTCGGTGACAAAATTTCTAGAAACTTTTTTGCAACACAAGAGTTACTGTACCCTAGAATCCTGAGCAATAAAGAACTACCATCACAAAAAATGGAAGTGCCAGCAACATCGTAAATGAAACCTCTTGGGAAATATCTAAATGCGGGCAAACCACTACTAATTTTTGACCAAGAAATTGATTCTTTGAAATAGGAATTCAAATTCTGAGGTCTTGATCTAAGTCTTCCTGATTCATTTGAAAAATTTTTTATTTCGAACCCGTCTGTTTCCCAATTGACGAGAAATTCCTGATTCCCATACCATCGCCTAAAATCCCCTCCTTTATTGTAGGGAAACCATTTCAGGCGAGATCTTTCGGCCTGTTCTCGATTTGAGAAAGAAAAACCAATGTTTCTCAAACAAACCTCATGCCAGTTTCTCACGAATCTATCATTATCCCCTGTCGCTAAACCCTGTGTTGGTTTACAGACACGGGATAATGATAGAGACTTTTCAAAAATTGTTTTTTGGCTCTCACTCACCCAATACGCGATCGGCGAACCGGGGATCTTTTTGAAATCAGAAGCGGAGACACGGTAAAACCATCCGCAATCAGGGTTTTTTATTGCCTCAAGTGCCTTGGGCGCTTGCTTCTTTGCTCCCCGGAAATCCGAGAGCCTGATAAATGCCCCCTTGTAATCAGGTTTTCGCCTGTTCTCTACAGTAAAAGTACAAACCGGTACCGTTGCTCCTTCAAAGCCTGAATACTCAAGCTGAATCAGGGAAGTGATCGTTTTTTTGTCAATAAGATAATTCCGCAATTTTTCATATGAAGAAATAAACATCCATACAAACGGCGTCATAAAACCGGCTTGTCCTCGCTCAACGGTAAAGTCCAGATTACGCTCTATAAACATTGAGAACAAATCGGATTTTGTATTTGAATAATATTCCCTAGCGAATTCCTTCAACACATCGTTCATGTGCTTGTTCCCCATATAGGGCGGGTTCGCGACAACGCAATGGTATTTCCGCGAAAGATAACACGTCTGGCGGAGGACGGAGAGAACCTTGTCGTGGGTGGCCTTGAGTATCCAGTTGTTCTGGAAGTCCTTTTTGCCGAGTTTTTCGAGGTAATATTCCGGCGACAGAAGGGCCGGCTTCAGCAGTGATCCGATGCTGTCGATATTTTCAAAAGAAAGGACCGTTTCCTCGAGTTCCGGTGTATAGAGATCTTCACCGAGGGCTTCCTTGTATGTTTTCAGTTCTTCCTCTTCAAAGGACACTTTTTCAAGGCAAAGGATATTGGGCTGGATCAGGCCGTTTCTGAAAAATTTGCCGTCGTAGGCCCTGGCTTTCATGGTCAGCGCAAAGGCGGCAAGGGCAGCTGCTCGCTGGTCGATTTCCATGCCGTAGAGGTTTTTCTCCAGAATCAGCTTTGCGATGTCGGAACGGTCGTACCCCTCTTCCTCGTAGATCCGCACAAGAAGGTCAAAGGCATAGGTCAGCATGTGGCCGGAGCCGCAAGCCGGGTCACAGATGGTTATCTCTTCCGGATTGGCGACCTTGAGGAAATCCGATTCCTTTTCTTCAGATTTGATGTAATACTCCATCATTTCGGTGAGCTTGGACTCGGGCCTGTTGAGCATCCACAGCCTGCCCAGCGTGTTTTCCAGAATGTATCGCACGATCCAGTGCGGGGTAAAAAGCTCCGTCGCGGCCGGGATATCCTCGGGGGCGATTTTCTTTTTTGCCTTGATGACGGCGTCATGTTTTTCAGAGACGTAAAACTGGTACATCCAGCCGATGATCTCCACGTCTTTGCAGTCATCGTCAGAGATGTTCTCGTTCATCTCCGCCAATATGGAGTGTTCGCTCAAAAGGTCGTCGGGCATCAAAAGCTCCGTATAGTCCTGGAGCTTCTGGAACATAAAGGGCATCTGTTCGTGCCAGGCGTTGCAAAAACCGAGAAGAAGGAAGCGGTAGACCTCGTTTTGCGGGTCCCGGGCGGGAATGCTTCCGTCCAAAAGGCGAAAGAGCCTGTTCTTGTCGACGGGCAAATCCCTGGGGCAATAGCCCCCCTTGAAGACCTCGAGGATTTCCGGCTGTGTGTGCCCAGGCAAGGGTGACACGGTCTTTGTTTCCGTATACCCCCGGGCATCCATGAACCTGAGGGCGATGAACCTGTTGAACCAGGTGTAGGCAACTTCCTCGATGAGCGATTCCTTGCCCTTTCCGACAAGCCCTTTTTTCAGTTCCCGCACCTGACGGCTCTTCTCCCGGAGTTCCGCTGAATCAGCTTCGAGCACGTACTCCAGTTTGGAAGATACGAGGCCGAGCAATTTCTTCCTTGTCTGATTCGCGAATTTTTCGAGCTTGTTCAGGTTCATTGCAGGCATTCCCCCAAGAGTTTGTTGCATGTGCCAAAATCAATCGGAAATATAGATATTTTTCCCATCCTTGAGCTGATCAATGAGCGCTCCCCTGTAAGCCCGCAGGTACTCATCCACCTCTTCCTCGGTGGTCAGTAACTTCTTCCCGATCCTGACTTTCACCTGGTCGAGCGGAATGATGGGTTTTCTCTCCGTCGGTTGCCCTACCCGACCGGTGTCTCCTTTGTGGCCTTTCGTCAGATCCTGGAGCTTCTGAAGCATTTCAGGAAATTCGCTGTTTTTGAACTCCTCAAGGGCCTCCCTGACACGGAAAACAAACTTGATTCCCTCCAGAAATTCCTTTTTTCGCGCGAAAGAAGCTTCGAACTCGCGGCACTGACCTTCTTCCAATCCGGAGTACTCCGGGTAATTTTTGAGTTCTTCACGCTTCCTTTCAATTTCCTCGAAAGCTTTTTGCTTTTCGCTTTCAAGAACGGTTTGTATGGAGTCCTCGAGTTCTTCTTTAAGCTTTTTCGCTTCCTGGACATTGTAGTTTTTGAAAACGTCTTCCGAAGCCATCAACTGCCGTAAATCTGCCAGCTTTTTTTCATCCACATAGGAGAAATTCGCTTCCTGTTCTGTCAGAAACCGGTCGATGGAATCGTAGATTTCCCTTTTCGGCCCGTTGATAAAATTCTTGATCGGTTCGACGGTGTCATGCTGGGTTTCAAGAAGTTGGTCTTTAAAATCCGTGAGCTCGTTGAGATAAAAGGTATAGTCCTTTCCTGTAAACTTCTCCAGTTCCTGCAGTACTGCTTCAAGTTTCTTTGAGAAGGGGTAGCGCATTGTTCGGCTTTGGAGTCCTTCAAGTTCCTGTACTTCTTCTTTCAGTCTCGCTTCGAAGGCCAAGGCGACTTCCTTCGCATCGCTTTTCACATTCGGTTCATTGAAAAGCTCCTGGTGAAAGCTCTTGAGTTGCTGGACAGCTGCAGTCGAAAAGGTCGTCCGCAATTCAACCACGGCGTTTCCATGTTCGCGAGTGTTTCTTAAAGCCGCAAGCACTCCGTCCTTGTCGAGGTAATCGGAGTTCCTTTTGATATCCACCTTGCCCCTCGCAACGAGTTTTGCCAGTACGCAGAGGCTTCCAGCCTGCCACCACCCATAGGGGAGCTTTCCGAAATCATCGATGACGCTCTTTACCGTAACCCGGTCGGCATCGTGTTTTTTCCTCTGCAGGTAGGACATGAGCTCTTTCTCGGCTTCCGACAACGTTTCGTCTGGATCAAACAGACCTGAACCGTCCCGGTCCGTAAGGATTCGCTGCAATCTCTTTTCGTCCAGACCGCGCTCGAGCATTTTGAGGTTGGGGTAAGTATATGAAACGAGATACTGAAAGGCACTCAAAACCCGTGACTTGGGATCAATGGGCGTAATCTCAAGCTCTTCCCCCCGGAGGAAGAAATCGGCATTCGAAAGGGCTTCCCTGATTCGCGCTTCCAGGTCCTTGTGCAGTTCTTCATTCTGCGCGGCTTTTTCAGAGAGGATTCTGCCGATGTTCTCTTTTGTCGCTTCAGCCCGGTGGATGCGGCAGTATTTCTCGGTCTTGACATAAATGCGAAGATCTTCCGCAAGTCGTGCATCCTCGCCAAGCATGACCACCAGTTCGTCGCCCTGAATGGAGCGCATGAGTTGGGCCTTTTTGTCGCCATAGTTCTTGTGAAAGGGGGTTATCACATTGATCGACAGGTCATAAGCGAAGCGTCCATACGGGGCGTCATCAAGCAGCCGATTGTAGGAGTAATCCTGTTCCTTTTCATCATACCGGATCTTTGAATCCCTGATGATGGAATGGTAGATAATGTCGACCAGGAACTTGTTGATTTCAGACTGATCAATATCGACTTCCTTGATCTCGCTCTCGATGTCCTTTTCGTCATCGGTCAGGTATTCGTAAACATCGCCGTTCCTCCTGAGGAATGTGTTCCGTTCGAGTAGGTCGAGGGCTTTCTGGACGTCTTTCTCGTGTTCGACGGGATCGATATCGAAACGATCGATGAGAAGGACAGAAAGATTCCGGGGAGTCGCCTTGAATTCCTTGACATACTTCACCAGAAGCAGTGCTTTCAGCACCCTGACCGCCAGAGGTGGTAAAGCCGGGTTTTGTTCCGCCTTGTTGATGTCCGACTGGATCTGGCTTTTGAGTGCCGTCTGGAGACCATCGTACATGAAGTCATAGGAGGCGATCCTTCCGAGCGGTTCTTCACTGATCCTTTTTCCGACTTCCTGAAAGATCCCCAGCATGGACCGCTCCCCCACGGAACGGAACTTTCCCTCGAAAGCGTTATGGTCGGACAGCCCCTTTATCGAGGACTGGAGCATTTCAAAATGGAAGGGCATAAAGGGGTAGCAGGCAACAAAATCCTCTTCGTCACGAAAATGCCGGTAACTCCGGCCGGCATCACTGAACTCGAACAGGGTCTTGAGGTTGTTCTTTTCCTTTTCGTAGATTTCAACAAGTTTTTCTACCACACCGGGTTTCTTTTCGAGCAGCCTTTTCTGGATAACCTCGGCAACGTTCTTGCTGGTGAGTTTCATTCGACACTGGAGCCGGTCCTGGATCTTTGAAAAGTCATTTGACTGCTGCTTGCCAAGTTCGCCGATGACATCATCCATATCCTCCTGAGAGGTGACGATAATCCACGCCTGGCCGCGGCATTTTGTGGCAAGGCTTTCAGCGATGGTCTGCAGGTTCGTCATGAGCTTCACGTTGTCGGCAATGTACTGCCCCACTTCGTCGACAAAGAAATTCAGCCTGAATCCGGGTTCCTGGCTGTCGATGTATTCCTTCACTTGTTCCGCAAAATCTTCAATGGAAAGCTGGTAGGATTCTTCGTATCTGTCGAGAACTTTCCCGGCTTCTTCTTCCGAGATATTCCTGACGCGGGAAAGCGCCACGGCAAAATCTCCCGTTTCGAGCCAGATGTGCTCACGGGCCTCTTCCCAGGCCTCACCGGAAACTTCCTCAAAGACCTGCTTAAACTCTTCGTAGCACCCCTGCCGGTCCATGTCGTGTTCGAATTGTGCGATATGGGGGATCTTGGGATCATACCCGCGGAGTTCATTGAAAACTTTCATGAAAACGGACAAAACGGCGTCGGCCTGTTGCTTGGAAACCACGTCCGCCTTCTGGTCGATGTTGAAAAGGATGCTCCTCGATGGGATGGAAATGGCCTTTTCCATGGCGCCCTTCAGCAAGGCGTCATCTTTCAGTTTTTCAAGAAAGATTTCGGCGGCGGGAAGGTCTCCCAGAAGCAGGCGGTTTTCAAGGACATAGGAGAGGATCTTGAGCAGATGTGATTTCCCCGAGCCGAAGAAGCCGGATATCCAGGCGCCGTTGACGCCCTGGTAATCGTTGTAGTAATCGAGAAAATCCGTCAACCTTTGGTTGATCTCGTTTGTGATGACGTATTCGTCGATTTCGTCGAAAAGATGCTCGTCATCGTCGGCTTTTATGACTCCTTCAATCGGGCGGTCGATCCTCTTTTTAAAAAGTCCCTTGATCAGCATTTGCCAAGCCCCCTCGGAAAATCTTGTCACCTTCCGTTTTTCCCCAGCCTTTAAGCGTTCACACGGCATATTCGTCGAGGTCAAAGGCACGGTAGTAATTGTCGCCGGGCATGAGACCGAAAAGGTTGAGCGTGTATCCCTTGGAACGGCTGTACTGGTACTTGCCTGGGAAAAAGACCACAAGTGGCCGGTCTTTAAAAAGGCGTTGGATATTGCTGAGGATATTGTGGGTCCTGATATAAGGGTAAACCAGCCCGACGCCGGTCAAAAAAACCATGTGGAATTGGCTCTTTTTCAGCCTTTGCTCTATCTCCGGAACAATGGTTTTCTCTACATCAAGCATAGCCTGCATGCCTTTTAAAAAACGGTCCTTGTTCATATCCGGTTCCTTTTGCATAAGAAGGGGGAGCGACCTCTTTTTCTCCAGGATTTCCAGGCTCAGGTCGTAAAGGTTGATAAGAAGGACCTCGATGCCGTCGCCTGAAAGCCGTTTCTTCAGGTTGAGGATGCTCTTGTCAACGCAATTTTGTGCCTGTGGGGGAAACGTGCTGATAAAAAAAGGGACTTCGTTTCGGGAAGCGGCGATTTCATGGAATCGTTTACTGGATAGAAAGGCATGGTATTTCCGGAATTTTTTGTCAACCTGTTGAACCAGGGCTTTATCCATACTGCTCCACCACTTCCTTGATCTGCTGGTCTGTGTAGAGGAAATACCGTAGTTCCCCTGGGTTGTTCGATGCTATCAATTTCTGCAGCCTTGACGATACAAAAATCGGTGCAATCTTCATAGCCGAATCGGATGAAATGAACCCGACATCTCTCAATATCTGGAAAAGAGCTTGTCTAACGTTCCTCTTGCTTCGTTCCGACAATTTCTCATACTCTGGATGGGAAAGAGAAACATCTTCAGTGAAGCTGTAATAATCTGCATCCCTCAAAACATTTTTCATTGACAAAACTTTTTCCCGTAGGACAAAAACTACAAAATCCCTGATAAAACCGTAGCGTCGGCAAAGTCCCAAGAAGAGCAACTGCCTCTGTTCTTCCAGGTTCGCTTTTACCAAAAAAGTTATTTCCTTGTTCGAGAAGTGTTGCAATCTCCTCTGGACTTCAAGGTAAATCTTTCGCAAAGAGGAGTTCATCTTTTTTTGCAACAGGTTTTTCTCGAGCACGATCCTTTTGGTTTCGTCCCAATCGTCAGTCTTCAGAAAAACCTCAGCGACCTTGATCGTTTCACTTAACAACAAACTTCCTGTTGCAAAAGTAAACTTGTATTTCGTCGGCATCTGCAAAGAACACCTCGTTCAATCCTTATCTGCATTTTATTATACGAGTTTAATTACAGGTCAGCAAAGGAAAAACAGGAAGCCCTGTGCATCATAGTCGGTTTTTAAGGTTTATCTGATTGATTATGAAAACGGTTGCTTTCAACTTTTTCGAAATGGCTCAGGCCCTTTGGGCAAAAAGGATTCGATCTTTTTCAAAGTCTATGTCTTCATTTGCATCGGCCAGTTCTGCCAGTAAGCCCTCAAAGGCACAATAAAACTGTTTTGCCGTTTTCTTTGGCATCGGCCCGAAATCGAGCAGGCCAAATCTTACACGCCATCCGTCCCTGAATCGTTCAAGAACAGGTTTCCGACAACATCCCTTACTTTTTGCTTCTTCGGTCATCGACCCTCCAAAGGGGAGGCAGATCAGTTTTTGAGACAACTTTTAATCTGTCAAGCCTGCCATTGTTTCTCCCACTCTGAACTGACAAAATTTACGAATCGAAAAGACACAAGTTAAATACATTTTATTTTAATCAACACTCGCAATTTTATGCTTGCAGGGGAACCACGCATTGTGCAGATCTGTTTTCCGAAAATTTGTTTTGCCCTTTCCGTTCCTTGAAGCTCTTCAGTTGCGCCTCACGAATTGGAGATATTGCAACCAGGTTCTTTTACATGAACTTTAGAATTTCTTTATTTTCTACGTCAATGCACTCCGAACAGTTGTTATAATCAAGATCACTGCGCTTCATGATTTGGATAAATTATATCACCTGGTTTTTTCTGGAGGTTCTGCCATGCCAAGCCAGTTGTTGCGGTTGAAGGAAAACGTGTCACGGGTGGTGATCGGAAAGCGTGAGGTGCTGGATCTCATGCTGGTGGGGCTCATCGCGCGGGGGCACATACTGATAGAGGACGTTCCGGGGGTGGGAAAGACCCTGATGGCCCGGGCCATTGCGGCATCGTGTCATCTGGGGTTCCGGCGGCTGCAGTGCACGCCCGATTTGATGCCCACGGACGTGACGGGCTTTTTTACCTACGACAAGAAGGACGGGGAGTTCGTCTTCCGCCCGGGCCCGGTGATGACCAACATCCTCCTGGTGGACGAGATCAACCGGGCCGTGCCCCGGACCCAGTCGAGCCTGCTGGAGTCCATGGAGGAACGGCAGGCCACGGTGGACGGCCAGACCTTTCCCCTGCCGTCGCCTTTCATGGTGATGGCCACCCAGAACCCCATCGAAATGGAGGGGACCTTCCCCCTGCCGGAAGCCCAGCTGGACCGGTTCCTGCTGAAGGTGGACATGGGCTACCCCACCGCCGAGGAGGAAGAAGAGATCATCCTGGCCCACGGGAAGGAGTCGGCCCTTTCCGGGCTCGAAAGCGTGGTGGCTGAAGAGGACATCCTCTTTTGGCAAAAGGAGGCGGCCGAGGTCTTTGTCCACCCCTCCATCCGGGCCTACATGATCGGGCTGGTCCGGGCCTCTCGGGAACACCCGGCCGTGGAGCTGGGGGCGAGCCCCCGGGGCTCCCTGGCCCTGTTCAAGGCGTCAAAGGCTTTGGCCTTCATCCGGGGGAGGGCCTACGTGATCCCCGACGACGTGAAGCACCTGGCGCCCTTCGTTTTGTCCCACCGGCTTTTGCTGCACCGGGAGGAGCGCTACCGGGGCAACACGGGAGGCGACGTGGTGGCCGAAATCCTCTCGCAGGTGCCCGTGCCCGTCGAGGACGGCTGGGAGTAACTCATGCAGGAAGTCCCGCAGGTCACGTCCTTTTATACCCTCTTTCCCGTCCGGGTCTTTGCCGCCGTCGGCGTGGTTCTGCTTCTGGCCCGGGGGTTGTACCTTCCGGCATCATTTCTGATGGCCATGCTGCTGATCCTCCTCTCCTGCAGGTTGTGGGCCGATTACGGTCTCCGCCGGCTTTTTTTGAGCCGCGAGGCGCACCCGCTGCGGCTTTTTCCCGGTAACGAGGCGTCACTTTCGGTCCGCATCCGAAACGACAAGCGGCTTCCAGTGGCGCTGGATCTTTGGCAGACCTTTCCGGAGGGGCTTGCGGTCACGGCTTCCGGAAACCGGCCTCAAGACTCCTCCGGCCGCAGGGTGGTTTTTCTGGGCAAATACGGCGAGGACCTCGTGACCTGTCGCGTCAGGGGCGTGTCGCGGGGCTGCTACGAAGTTCCTCCGGGTCGGGTGAACTCAAAAGACCTTCTCGGCCTTTTTCACAGGGAGAAGACTTTCGGCGGGGTCACTGAGGTTCTGGTGTACCCGGCGCTTCTTTACATGGACGACCGGGAACTCGCCCAGCATTACCTCATGGGCGATATCCGCTCCGACAGGCCCTTCATGCCCGACCCGACCTGGGTATCGAGCCTGCGGGACTACACGCCGGACACGCCGGCCCGGCGGATCCACTGGAAGGCCAGCGCCAGGCACGGGAAGCTTTTGGCCAAGGTGCTGGAGCACACGGCGGACCTGAGGCTCTGCATCACCCTCGACGGGGACAGCTTCGACGCTCCGGGGTCTCCCATGGAAAAGGCCCTGTCCCTGGCGGCGACGCTGGCGGTATGGGCCGACCGGCGGAAGATTCCCTTGGGGCTGGTGTCGAACGTCGCCCAGTCCGGCAGGCCGGGGCCGGTTTCGGTTCCGGTGGGGTCCGGGCCGTCACAGGTGCGGCTGGTCCTGGAGTCGCTGGCGAGGGCACAGCTGCCCGCAGCGCTTCCTTTCGGCGAGTTTTTGCGGCAGGAGGCAAGACTCATGCCCTGGGGGACGACGGTCGTATCGATCCGCGGGGAAAGCTCCGCAGAGGCCCTGGCCGATGACGGCATCAGGGTCGAGATGAAAGGTGCCTGAGGTGATGTGACCTTGACGGGCGTGTTGTTCAGGCTGTTTCTGGTCTTCAGCGAGTCCCTCAATTACTGCCTGCTCTACCTGTATGCCGCGTCGGGCTTCGGGGTGGCGGGGTTCGTGAACCCCTGGTCCTTCGTGACCCTCATGGCCTCCGTTGCGGTGCTGAACCTGCTGATGCGCCGCGGGAGCTTCCGCTACCTGACCATCGCCCTTGCCAACGTGGCGGTCTTCGGGGTGACCCTGCACCTGGCCTGGAGCCCTTCGGGGCTTTTTTCGATTCCCCATGAACCAGCGGTCATGATGGGGTTTCTGGCCACTTGGGGCATGGTGCTTTTCGCCGGGAGCCGGGCGGCGTTTCTGGCCTGGACGAAGGAGCCTCCGAAGTACGGGCACTTTGACATCAACGTGGCGATGGTGTTTTTGCTGCTGGTCCTGGCCTCGTCCTTTGAGGTCCCGCTTCCCGGAGTGCACGGGCTGGTTTTTCTCGCCGTCCTCTCGAACGCCCTCATGCTCTACTTCGGTTCCAAAAGCGAGAGCTCCCGGCGGGTTTCCGCCCGGGCCCTTTTCGCCCTGGCGGCCCTTTTGGTGCCGGTGTGGCTGATCGGGTATTCCGACGCCCTTTGGGTGCTCGAGAGTCCGGCGGAGTCGGTGGTGGAGTTCAGTACGCCCTTTTTCGAGCTGCTTTTGCAGGGGCTGACGGCGGTGCTTCTGGTGCTCTTCCGGTTCATGAGGCTGATACCCCGCCGGCAGGCACCCACGGAAACAGGCGGCGGGCCTTCGGCGGCCGAAGAGGAGATGATGCCTGTCGGGGAGACGAGCCCCTTCGTGGAATATCTTTTTATGGCTTTGGCGGTCATCGTGGTGGTGCTTGCGGCTTTGGCCGTGCTCTACATGCTGTGGCTTTTGGTGCGCTTTCTGCTGTACAAAAGGACGGGGCCGCGGTCGGGCGAGGGCTGGTCCCGGCCATCTTTCAGGGCCTTCCTGGCGACACTGTTCCGGACGCTGAAGCGGGCCTTTGTGATGGCCTCCATCTTCTTGCCCGTGCCCATCACGGCGGAACGGGCCTACGGGTTTCTGCTCTTTTGGGGAAAGCACAGGGGACGGCCCCGGAAACCCGACGAGACGGCCTACGAGTATTTGGCCAGGCTCCTGGAACGGTTCCCCGACCGCGAGAGGGAGCTGTCCCGCATCACGGGGAGCTTTGTGCGGCACAGGTACTCGAAAGAGGGCAAGGTCTTCGAGCGGGGGCTGAAATGGTACGTGCTGAAGCTGTACCTGAGGGTCCCCGGACTGCAGAAGGGCACCTAAAACAGGGATCTTCCCGGTCCCAGTGCCAAGGCTTTCTGTTTTTATTTTTTCTTCATGTGTTCCTTGATCTCCTCCTGCGAGACACGGGTGAGTTCCGTCTCGGGAAGGATCGACAGAAGCTTCCAGCAGAGGTCCAGGGACTGCTCGATGGTGCGGTTGTCTTCGGGGCCCTGGGTGATGAACTGCCTTTCGAACTGGCGGCCGAACTCGAGACAGGCCCGGTCGGTCTTGCCCAGTTCGTCCTCCCCCACGATGCTCGCCAGGGCCTTGATTTCCTGGACCCGGCTGTAGGAAGCAAAAACCTGACTTGCCACGGAGGGGTGGTCCCCGCGGGTGTAGCCCTCACCGATGCTGTCTTTCATGAGCCTCGAAAGACTCATGAGGACGTCGACGGGGGGATAGACGCCGCGGGCGTCGAGGCTTCGGGAGAGGACGATCTGCCCCTCGGTGATGAACCCCGTCAGGTCGGGGATGGGGTGGGTGATGTCGTCGTTGGGCATGGTGAGGATGGGAAGCTGGGTCAGGCTCCCCTTTCGGTCGGCCAGGATGCCCGCCCGCTCGTAGAGGGAAGCCAGGTCGCTGTACATGTAGGCGGGATAGCCCTTGCGGCTCGGGACTTCTCCCCTGGCGACGCTGAGCTCCCTCAGGGCCTCGCAGTAGTTGGTCATGTCGGTGAGGATGATCAGAACGTGCATGCCCTGCTCGAAGGCCAGGTACTCGGCGGCGGTCAGGGCGAAGCGGGGCGTGGCGATCCGCTCGATGACGGGGTCGTCGGCGAGGTTCAGGAACATGACGATGTTGCCGACGGTGCCGCCCTCGATGAGGGAGCGCTGGAAGAACTCGGCGTCGTCGTGCTTGATGCCCACGCCGGCGAAGACGACGGCGAAGTTTTCCGCCCCCACGAGGCGTGACTGGAGGGCGATCTGGACGGCGAGCCTGTTGTGTGGCAGGCCGTTGCCCGAAAAAATGGGCAGTTTCTGGCCCCGTATGAGGGTGGTCAGCATGTCGACCACGGAGATGCCCGTGTGGATGAAGTCCCTGGGGTATTGCCGCGCCATGGGGTTGATGGGGCTCCCGTTGACGTTTCTGGGGCTTCCCCCGTAAACTGGGCCGCAGCCGTCCCGGGGTTCCCCCAGGCCGTTGAAGACGCGGCCAAGAATCTGGGGCGAAACCCCAAACTCGAGGAATTTCCCCAAAAAGCGCACCCTGGTGTCGGCAGGGACCAGGTCCTGGGTGCCCGAGAAAACCTGCACCACGCAGGCATCCTCGTTCACCATGACCACACGGCCGCGGCGAAGGCTCCCGGTGGTATCCCTGACCTGCACCACCTCGCCGTAGCTCACGTCCCTGGCTCCCTCGACGATGACGAAGGGGCCCGTCACTTCCCGGACTCCCACATATTCGGCGTTGATCATGGTGCTGTCCTCCCTTTGCCTGCGGCGCTCCGTTCGGCGGCGACGGTGTCCAGGGCCTTGTCCAGTCGGTCCCTGAGTTCGGCGATGGCGCTCTCGTCCTCGGCCCGAAGCTCCCGGATGCGGGTGATTTCCATGACCTCGGGGGGCCTGCGGATCAGCGAAAGGGGAACGCCGTCTTTCACCATGCCGTCGGCCTTTTCCCAGAAATGGAGGATCAGGTCGAGGATGGCGAAGCTCCGCCCGGGCGACTGGTACGACTCCGGCCCGAAGGCGTTTTGCTGGAGGTACCCGTCCTTGACGAGGCGCGCACAGAGAGCGACGAGGCGCTGGTCGTCGGGAAGGACATCCTCGCCGACGAGGCGGATGATCTGCTGGATCCTGTCGTCCTCGGTCAAAAGCTCGCTGGCCTGGTCGCGCCGGTCCCGCCAGCGGGGGTCCACCTCGGAGGCGAACCAGTCCTCCAGGTCCGGGACATACTCGCTGTAGGATTCCAGCCAGTTGATGGCGGGGAAATGCCTTGCGTTGGCCAGGCGCTTGTCAAGGGCCCAGAAACAGCGGATGAAGCGTTTGGTGTGACGCGTGACGGGTTCGGTGAAATCGCCTCCCGGCGGGGAGACGGCCCCGATGACGGAGATGCTGCCTTGGCCGCCGCCGAGGGTTTCCACCCGTCCGGCGCGCTCGTAAAACTCGGCAAGCCTGGTCGGCAGGTATGCCGGGAATCCCTCCTCGGCGGGGATTTCCTCCATCCGGCCCGAGACCTCCCGGATGGCTTCGGCCCATCTCGAGGTGGAATCGGCCATGAGGGCCACGTCGCAGCCCATGTCCCGGAAATATTCGGCGATGGTGATGCCCGTGTAGATCGAGGCTTCTCTGGCCGCGACGGGCATGTTGGAGGTGTTGGCGATGAGGACGGTCCGTTCCATGAGGGGGCGGCCCGAACGTGGGTCCTCGAGCTTGGGGAATTCCTCCAGGACCTCGGTCATCTCGTTGCCCCGCTCCCCGCACCCGATGTAGACCACCACTTCGGCGTCGCTCCACCTGGCCAGCTGGTGCTGGGTCACCGTCTTGCCCGTGCCGAAACCGCCCGGTATGGCGGCGACGCCCCCCTTGGCGATGGGAAAGAGGCCGTCGATCACGCGTTGCCCCGTCAGAAGGGGACTATGAAGCGGAAGCCGCCTTTGTGACGGACGTGGCGTCCTGACGGGCCAGCGGTGAATCAGGGACAGGGACTGTTCCCTGCCGTGTTCGTCCCGGAGGCGAGCTATTTCGGTCCCGCTTGCGGCAGGGCCTTCCCGGGCCATGAAGGTCAGCTCCCCGAAATATCCAGGCGGGACGAGGATCCGATGCTGGAAAAGTTCCGTCTCCTGGATCACGGCCAGGAGCGTCCCCGGGGACACTGTGTCGCCCTCGGAGGCTTTCGGGATGACATTCCAGGTTTTGGACGGATCTATCTGCTCCACGTGGAGTCCCCGTCCGAGGAAAGCCCCTTCTCGCTCGAGCAGGGCGCCCAGCGGCCTGCCGATGCCGTCGAAGATGGACCCCAGCAGGCCGGGGCCGAGGGAGATCGAAAGAGGTTCGCCCGTTCCCGCGACGGGCTCGCCCGGACGAAGTCCTTCCGTTTCCTCGTATACCTGGATGACGGCCTCGTCGTTTTCCATGCTGATGATCTCGCCCACAAGGCCCTCGCCACCGACATGAACCATTTCGCGCATGCCGAACTGTTTCATGCCGGAAGCACGAACCACGGGACCGTTGACGGCAATGACCCTGCCCTGGTTTTCCATGAACTCCCCCCTCAGAGTACCTGGCCGAGACGGTCGGCCAAAACGGGAATCAGGTCCTGGACCCTGGCGTCCCAGTCGGCATTGACCCGCCGTGATCCGTCCCCGGAAATGAGCCAGAGACCTCCGGAAATGGGGGCGGGCTCAGGCTCCACAATGAAACTGACACCCGGCCAGACCTTTTTCGCGTAATTCAACAGTTCGTCACCAAGATGGATGTCCTTGTCCGCAAGCAGTATCCGCACCTCGTCGATTCCGCCCATGGCTTCCATGGATTCGGCCAGGAGGCCCTTGAGTATGGCGGGATACTCCTCGCTGTTGCGGAGGTCCCTGAGGTGATCGACGAGCATCCTGGCGGCGTCATGAATGAGTTTGTTCCGGAACCTCAAGACCTGACGGCTGCGCTCCCGCTCAGCCGCACTGGTCTGGCGAAGGCGGATTTCGTCGGCCCGGGAACGGGCGTTGCGAAGCACGAGGTCGGCCTCCCTTTCGAGCCTTTCGGCTTCTTCCTTGCGCCATTCTTCCGCTTTCTTCTGTGCATCCTCCACGATGGACCTTGCCTCGTAGCCGGCGGTGTCGAGGATGTACTCCCTCATGGCCTCAAGCTTGCGGCGGGCTTCGGCGTCATTCATTCGACCTTCACCCCGATCGCTTCCTGGAGGTATCGGGTGAGAAAATCCTCAGGCCGCGTGGTCCCGTGGCGGTCCGGGATTTCCACCACCAGGGGCAATTCCCCCGACTGCCGAAGATCCCTGACGACATCGGGAATCTCGAGGGCGGCCTTTTCAGTCAGCACCAGGATGCCGAGGTCGGGCTCTTCGAGGGCCTGTTGCACGGCACCGAAGGTCTCTTCCCTGCCATGGGCGATGACACCGCGGATTCCGGCAAGTCGCATTCCGACCACCGTGTCATGGTTGTCGCTCACCAGAAAAGCCTTCAAGAGCTACACCTTCCCAAGGATAAGCAAGGCCGTGATGAGGCCGTAGATGGCGATCCCCTCGGCCAGGCCAAGGTAGATCAACGTGGAACCCAGGAGTTCAGGTTTTTCTCCCACCACTCCAAGGGCTGCCGCGCCCACAACGGCTACGGCGATCCCGGCCCCTATGCAGGCAAGACCGGTCGCAAGGCTGGCACCAAGAAAGGCCCACCCCGTGCCCGCTGTCGCTGCCGCGGCGGCCTGACCACCTTGTGCAAGAGCCATGCCCGCTCCCGCAAAAAGCATTACCAGGCTTCCCAGGGCAAAGACGGCCAAAACCCTGCGTGGAGAGGATACCTTTTTCCCCCTCAGGATCCATCCTGCCCCCACGCAGGTGGACACCGCCGCGATCATGCAAATCGTTCCGAACATTCCCATTCCTCCCAACACCTGTTCCGTGCGATATCCGGCAGCAAGCACCGTTTCCGATGTCGCCGCGCCGTTACTTTTGATATCCGCCAGTGTAGGAAACACCCTTTGCGTGCGACTCCTCCCGCCAGCGCACGGGCCGGAAGGGGTCGCCCCCGCCGCGGTAAAACTTGCTGAAAAATTCGTAATACTCCAGTCGCAGAGCCTGTATAAAGACAATGAGCCCTTCGAGACCCACGATGATCAAGGTCCCGACGGCGACGACGGCGAACCTGAACAGCGGCCCGCCGGGGAGAGCATTCACCAGGTCGCCCAGCATGAAGACCGCCAGTGAAAGTCCCACGTGGTTCACCGTGAAGGCCGCGAGACGAATGAAGGAAGCCGTGTTGCTCATGAATGAGACGAGGACGTGCAAAACCTCAAAAACCTGCACGACCCCGCTCTCCCCGGAAGAGGGGGCATTCAAAAGCCTTTTTGCCAAAAATTCCTTGAGCAGCATGGCCGCCAGGATCAAGACCAAAAGGACGGCGAAAGTCCAGCCGGGGACAGGCAAATTCCGACCCGTGAGATTGAGATAGATGGCCAGACCCGCGGTCCAGTAGAAGAGAACTCCGGCAAGGCCCTGCCCGTCGAAAAGCATTCTTCCGTAATCGCCCTCTTTCCAGCACTGGTAGATGTTCAAGGCCATGCCGAGGGTGATGAAAAACGCCCCCACACCAAGAGAGAATTTCAGGAGAAAATCCATGTTTTCCATGGGTGAAAACCAGAGCGGTTCAATAAGGTTCTCCATGCCGAAGACGCTGCCGTAAAGGAAACCGAAGAGGACGGAAAACGCCCCGGCCGACTCGACGACAAGGCCGATCGACCGTCGCATCCGCCCGGTTCGTACCAGAAAATGCGCTGCCAGCATCAAAAGGAGGCCGTGGCCGACATCACCGAACATGAACCCGAACATGAGGCAAAAGCTGACGGCCACCAAAAACGACGGGTCGGCGCCATCATAGGTGGGCAGACTGTAAAGGGCCACGATATCCTCAAAGGCCCTGACGAAGGGAAGATTTTTCAAAAAAGTCGGGACCGTCCGTGTTCCCGACGGCGGAGATTCGATATAAACAGCCGTTTCGGGAGCCTCCTTCGAGGCGGCTTCGAGAACCTCGTCCCGGGAATACGCCGGAATCCAGCCGGAGAGGACATAAAGTCCGCCGACTTCGCCCCGGCCACGACAGAGTTCGTAGATCCGCTGGAGGGTAAACAGGCGGTTATAGAGAAGGCCCAGTGATTCGGCTTTTTCATGGACAAAAATCCTTGCCGCGGCCTGGAGTCGTTCGGTGGCCTTTTTTTGCGCCCTGATCCGCCTTTGTATGGCCTCCATTCCCCCTGCGGCAAAACGTTCGCCCAGTTTCGCGAGATCGAAGGACCGGAAGTTGAGTGATCCCAGGAGCTTGCCGGCGCCCTCGGCGTAATCGGGAAGGGCGAAAGCCATGATCCAGCTCGTCCCTTCAACGGTCGCAAGGGGCACCACCAGCAGCGGAACATCCCTTGCGGATTCTTCGAGCCTGGGCACATCTTCCTCGCGGATATGGCCGAAAAAGGCCGTGAAGCGCTTTAGGGAAACGAGGTCGGACGCCGACCAGTCGAGTTCCTGCAGTGCCTTCTGGAGAATTTGTGCCGCCTCAAGGGTCCGACCCCGGTCCCTGAGAGTCTCTCGCCGTTTCGCCCAGCGGTCGAGTTTTTTCAGGATCTCCTCGGCATCTTTTTTGACACTTTCGAGAGTCAAGCCTTTGGAAAGAGGCACGGGGGCGGGCTTGGGCAAGGGTTCACCGGCGGCATCCCAGACTGCCGCAAGCCGTTCGAGAAGGCTGTCACAGGGATTTTCGCCGGGAGTGTCGATCTGTTCCCTGATTGAGCGTTCCGTCACCAGGGCATCAACGGGAATGGGCTGGAAATCCTCCCGCAGGACAAGCCGCAGCGCAAGCCGCTGCACTTGCTCAACGGGGCCAAGGGCCGTCAGGGTGAGCATTTTCACGACCGCCACGGCGCGACACCTCCAATCAGAAGCGGCCTGCCGAGGAAATATGCCGCCTCGCGCCGGTTGTAGTCGTACCGGATGTCTTCAATGATCATCTTGATGTCGCTGACCTCTTCGTAGCGCAGGTACAGGTAGGCTCCAAGAGCGTCAAATGACGGGAACCCTTTCCGCAAGACACGTCGGGCTTTTTCCCATAGATAATTTTTGACCCTCCGCTCCAGCTCGAGGTTGTCAACCACAGGCTGGGTTCCAAAAATTTCCCCGTAAGCCGTCTGTGCAAGGTGCTGCCAGAGTTCTTCCATATCCCTGGAACGGCCGAGCTTCCTGAGGGTGTCGAAACTCAGCCGGTGCCTTACGGGCAAAAGCCTGTTGACCATGTCCTCGAACCCAAGGTTGAAGTACCGGAAACCCCGTATTGTCCACAGGAGGTTCTCCAGGTCCGCAAGGCTGCCGAAAAGATCGGCCAGCGTTCTGGGCCTGGGGCTTGAAAGAGATCGCGAAACACGGACAAGGCGGCTCAGGGCAAGGGAATCCAGGGACAAATCAGTCGCAAAAAGGGTTCCACCACCGTGTAGCAGGGCCTTGAGAGGTTCTTCAAGGGCCTGCCTCCACGGAGTTCCCCGAAGGGCCTCAAGGACCTGCTGGAAATTTTTCGCCTCGAGAAGTGCCGTTTGCGGAAGACGTTTTCCCGGCACGCTTTGAAACCTCTGCTTGATTCCTCCCGGTCCTTCATGGCCGGAAAAAATTTTCCTGAGAACCCGCTTGATGGTTTCCGCGTCGTAAAGACCGACCCATGCCTCAAGCCACAGACGCCTCTTGCCGGTGACGGTGACGGACATTTTTGCGGCCTCCGCGAAAGGGATCCCTTCGAGGGAAGATTCCAGTTCGGCCCGGTGGGCCGAGGGAGTCACTTCAAGATCCGTGTACCCCGACGTATCCTTGAGCCTGGCCAAAATCTCGTCCACGGAATCACATTCAAGCAGCTCCCAGTATTCCCGCTCGGAGAGAAGACGGCTGGAAAGTGCCCTCGCCCGTGTCCCCGCTGCAGTTTCTTCACCAAGGGCGATACACGGGGCCTTCACCTGATCCCTCTCCTGACGTATTCATCTGCCGTTTCTTTCGCGATGGCCTGGACCACTTCGATGGCGTGGGCGTGAAACCGCCCGGCCATTTCGTCGGTTTCCTGTTGACCCAGCCGGACGACTTGCCGAACTTCCGTATCCGTTGCCGTTTCGGCCGCATCGATGAGCGCCTGGGCCTGTTCCCTCACCGCCTTGAGCCGGGCATCCCTTTCCTTCTGAAACTCCCGTCGCGTACTCTCGAGAATCTCCTCGGCCTCGGCACGGGCCTCTTCCTTTTTCCGGGCAGCTTCCTTCTCTGCATTCAACAGGACTGTGAGGGCTTCCTGGAGAAAAGGCATGTTATTCCCTCCCCCCGGAGATCTTTTTGGCGATTTTCATGCGGCTGAAGTCCTCCCGTTCCTGCTCCTCGAGGACGGAATCAATAAAAGCCATGGATTCTTCGTAAAAGGGGATGACAATCTTTTCAAGGGCATTGACCCGCCTGTGGGTCCGCCTGACCTGAACGGCCAGACGGTAAACGCTGGTTTCCACTTCGGCCAGCCTGGCCAGAAGGACCAGCACGTTCCTGAATTCGTTGTAGGCGTCATCCATGGATGCCGAGGTCTGCCAGAAGGAATAACAGGGTCGGGGTTCCCGGCTGAGAGGGTCTATCTCGGGGATTTCTACTCCCATGATGGAACGGAGCCGGACCATGAACCCGTCTTCTTCGGGAACGGCCATGGCGATTTCCTCCACCATATCGATCCCTATGGAAACGTTGGCCCGTTGAAGGGCCCGGTAGGCTGTTTCGAAAACCCGGCTCAGTTCCTGCTGTATCCTGCGGGCGCTCTGGATCTGGCGAACCAGCTCCATCATCAGAACCTGTCGCTTCTGCTCCAGCAGGTCTTTTCCGCCTTGGGCAACCTGAAAGGCCTTGCGCGCCTGGACAAGATTTCCGCGGGTGGGATCCATCTTCTGGGGCATGTGCCTGAACGCCTCCGCATCCTCAGTCGTCGTTTTACCATACTATATCCCTCTGCGCATCGAAAAAGAAGGCATCCTGTCTGCGGGCAGTAAAGATACCCGCTTCGAAGTTCAGCTTCGACCCCTCTCGCTTACGGCTTTATCCTACTCTTCGGCTTGTGACCGTGCAAATGTCATGCCTGGCGCGGGAAGGGAAAGATGCGACGGCTTGCCCGGTTTCCGGGACACCCTATAATATCCCCGTGCATATCTGTCCCGTGTGCAACCTGTACGACAGCGCCCGGCTCATTTCGGGGACGGAAGTCATTGAAGAAATCCCCGTCCTCTGCCGGGGAAAGATGACATAAAAACAAGGCAAGGAGGAGAAACCATGGCAAAAATCCGGATCGCCCAGCTCCAGCTTCGCGTGCCTGAAGACAAGACAGACACCATGGACCTCGTCGGACGGACCGTCGGCGAGGTGGTTCCGCAAAAGGTTGACATGGTGTTTTTGGCGGAAATGTTCTGCTGCCCCTACCAGGCGAAAAACTTCCCCCTTTATGCCGAGGAGGAAGGCGGGCCGATGTGGCGGTTTTGCTCCGGCCTGGCCAAAGAGCACGGCATCTGGCTGTCCGCCGGTTCCATGCCCGAGCGTGACGAGGCCGGGCACATCTACAACACGGCCTATGTTTTCGACAGGTCAGGCAGGCAGGTCGCCAGGCACCGCAAGATGCACCTTTTCGACATCGACGTGAAGGGCGGGCAGCGGTTCATGGAGTCCGAAACCCTGACTGCCGGGGATTCGGTCACCACCTTCGAGACGGAGTTCGGGACTTTCGGTCTCTGCGTCTGCTACGATTTCCGCTTTCCCGAGATCGGGCGCCTCATGGCGCTGCGCGGCGCGCAAGTGATCGTCGTCCCTGCGGCCTTCAACATGACGACGGGCCCCGCCCACTGGGAGATCATGTTCCGCTCCCAGGCCGTGAACAACCAGGTCTTCGCCGTCGGCACCGCTCCCTCGAGGGATCCGTCGGCTTCGTACACGTCCTGGGCGCACAGCATCGTGGTGGACCCCTGGAGCCGGGTGGTCAACATGATGGATGAAGCCGAGGGCGTCTACGTTGGTGAACTGGACCTTTCAATGGTTCAGGAAACCCGGGACCAGCTGCCCCTTCTGAAACACCGCCGCACCGATGTCTATCGCCTGGAGGAGAAAGAACGGAAAAGGGAACCGTACTTGTAGAACCTTTTTGACAAGCACAATTAGCGCTATTGATGAGATTGAGTCAAGGGTATATACTATACAGGAAGGTGGGATAATCCCACTTTCCGGAGGTGAAAAAATGGACTCGACAGCCTTGAAAGTTGATAGCAAGGGCAGGGTGACACTCCCTAACAAGCTCAGAGAAAAACTGAACATTCAGCCGGGTGACACTCTCTTTTTGAACGAAACGGTCAATGAAACGATTCTTCTGAAAAAGGCCATCAACCCCTTTGACATGCTTGCTCTGGAGGCATTGAAGGAATATAGAAACGGTAAGACTACCAGCTTTGAAGAATTGGCAGAGGAAATGGGAGTAGATCTTGAATAAGGGGGAAAATGATCAATACCAAATAAGGTTTACCACCGGGGCCAAAAAGGATCTCAAATCAAAGGCATGCAAGCCTTATTTGAAAGAGATCTTCAGAACCATTGGAACGCTGAAGAACAACCCGCTCGCGGGAAAATGTCTGGAAGGCTCTTTACTGAAAGTTCGCTCTCTTCATGTTTCTCTTAAAGGCAGCGGTCAATGGAGAGTAGCCTACTATGCCATGATAGAGGAAAGAACCTGTCTTGTTATAGCCATCGGCCCCAGAGAAAATTTCTACAAAAAAGCAAATACACGATACAAGGCAATTAAAGCAAAACTGGAGAAAAACCGAAACAGCACCAGATAGCCCGAAAATCTCCGGAAACGGTCTCATCTGCATTTTTGTAGTGACACATGCTCTCCGGGACAGGCGACGTTCAGGCGCTGGAAGCGGAATGGTCTTCACAAGGTTTTTTCAGACTTCGTCGTCACCGGGTATTTTCAGGCTGTTTTCTCCATCATAGCAGACCGCATCCTGTCGATCTGCACCAGAAGGTACATGAGGTAGAGGAGCACGGCGCCGTTGGCCGTCAGGATCACGCCGACCACCCAGCCGGGCAACAGCCCCGAAACAAGCATGGAAGTACCAAAGAGAATCGATACGAGATTCATGGCAATCTGGGTAACGGTAAGTTTGATGAGAATCGGCACCGCGGGGCATTTCTGTTTAAAGTTTTTCATCAGTGGCATGACCGTCTTGAAGAGTCCAGCTCCTCCGCCGGCCAGGTTCAAGAGACCGATGAGCAGTGTCAAAAACGGCACCAGAATCAGAGGCACGACACAGGAGATGATTCCGAGCGCCGCAAACAGGAGCCCGAGAAGGACCACCAGCCAGGTCCGGGGGAAGGCGCCCACCGGCGTGCTCCCGAAGGCAAGCATCTGGACGGAGAAGAGGACCATCAGAAGGCCCAGCTGGGCGCTCCCGGAAAAGGGGAGCATGCCGAAGGTCACGGGCACCAGGAGGACCCCAAGGATGAGCATGAATATACCCGTCAGAAAAAGCATGGCCTTGTCCGCCGTCAGGCCGAAGGTATCGTCAAGGTGGGCCGCCGCCTGCGGGTACATGCGGTAGATCTTCTGGAGCAATACAGCCAGCACGAGAATGGCCGCGCCGTAGGCCAAAACGGAAAGCGCCGTCGTCCTGACCGAAAGCAATCCCTTCTCCCACACGAGAAGCCCGGCGAACATGGACAACACGTAGACGGCGCCGCAGGCTACGGCAAGGGCGGGGAAAATCCCCCCATACCCGATCCAGGCCTGGAGCTTGTCCCTTGAAAAAAGCATCTGCAGAAGCTGCAGGAAGCCGCCCAGGCCCAGGCAGATGATCAGAAGGACCCTGGGAAGCAGGGTGAATACGTCGGGAATGAAACAGGCCAGGATCCCCACGGTGGCAATGACAACGCCGCTACCGATTACCGGAACTGACCTTTTGAGGTCCCCGGCTGGAGTCCTCCCCAACACAACTGTCTGGAGACCGAATAGAAACAGCAGCAAGCCGTAGACACCGTTTTCGTAGTAGGGAAGAAATCCCACGGATATGGGAAAAAGCAGCAGCCCCGTGATAACCAGCGCCAGACCTGCGATGAGCAGGACCACCACGTCAAAATGGAGGTCCGCCTCTTCAAGAAGCCTTGATTTCGCCTTCTCCCAGCGTTCCTCGATATGTTCCATGCCCTTTGCCTCCGAACTCAAAAATAGGTGCCCTTTGTGCGGTAATTCTCCCGGCGCTCCGCCGCCAGCTTCCTGGCGAGACCGTCAAAATCCTTTCTTCCGGTCTTATAAAACTCCGGACAGGACTGGCAAAATTGTTCAAATCCTTCGGTGCCTTTGGAAGCTGAAACAAATTAGTATTAATAGTAATTGAAAGTTTCATCTTTCGTCAACAAGAGGGCTTCGCATCTTTGTTGATCGTTGTCTCGGGGATTTCCCCTTTGAGGAGTTTCCTTGCGGAGTCGCGCATGTTCCGAGCCTGGTTGACGAGGCTTTCGGTGGTCTGGGTCAGGCGGTGGGGCGTGACGATGACGTTTTCAAGTTCAAGCAGGGGGTTGTCGCTTTTGAGAGGCTCGTCCTCGACGACATCCAGACCGGCACCGGCCAGATGACCTTCTTTGAGGACATTGATCAGGGCTTTCTCGTCTATGATTCCGCCGCGGGCCATATTGACCAGGATGGCGCCTTTTTTCATGCGGCGAAGCTTCGAATCGTCCAGAAGATGCCAGGTGGACTCATTCAGGGGACAATGCAGGCTGACGACATCGCTTTCGTCCAGGAGTCGTTCCATCGTGGCCGGTTCCCATAAAGCGTCGCCGGATTTTTCGAAAACCCTGGGCGAAGTGGCGAGAACCCGCATTCCAAGGCCCAATGCGGCGATGCGGGCCACTTGTTTTGCCACCCGGCCTGTTCCGACCAGGCCAAGGGTCTTCTGGAAAAGTTCGGTCCCGAGAAGATTGGCCGACGGGGTGGTGTTCTTGTTTTTCCGGGCAAGCTTTCGGGACACGGCAAGCATGAGCAGAACCGTTGACTCGGCTGTGGACACCTCGTTGCCGGGGGACAAAACTACGGGGATACCCAGTTCGGTAGCAGCCTTCACATCAATGTGATCAGTTCCTACGCCGGCCATGACGATGCCTTTCAACTGATGTGCACGTTCGAGAAAAGTCCTGTCGATTCCGTACAGGCGGGTGAAGATGATGTTGATTTCAGGCAGCTTTTGTTCAAGCCGCCCTGCGTCTTCCCCGCACAGAAAAAGCACGTCGCCTTCCGCCGAGAGGGACTCGAAGATCGCCCTCGTCTCGGGTATGAGGGTTACGTCAAGGAATCCAAACAGTGCACGGATCATGTCACGAACCCTTCCCGCACAGCAATATGGCTACGTCGTTGACGTTGGTCCCCGTCGGCCCTGTCCTGACGAGGCCTCCGCAGGCGTCGAGTACATGATAGGAGTCGTTGTCGGCCAAAAAGGCTTCGGCATCTATGCCGAGCCCTTGCAGGGTCTCCACCGTCGTGCCGTCTACCAGGCCTCCGGCGGCGTCGGTAGGTCCGTCGGTCCCGTCGGAACCGACAGAGATAATGGCCACGTCACTCAACCCCCTGATTCCGAGTGCAGCGGACAGGGCAAGTTCCTGATTCCGGCCTCCCTTACCCTTCCCCCTGAGGTGGACCACCGTCTCGCCTCCGACGATGACGGCGCAGGGAGGATCCAGAGGGTTTCCCGAAGCCCGGATTTCCCGTGCCATGGAGGCGATAAATGCCCCGGCTTCCCTCGCCTCGCAATCCAGGGTTGTGGCAAGAAGCAGGGGCCTGTAGCCGAGCCGCTCAACAGCGGAAGCGGCAGCGGAACAGAGAGCTGTGACGCTCCCGGTGATGACAGTGGTGACATTGGAAAGTTCCTTGGGTGTTTCTTCCCTGAGAGCGTCCAGGAGTCCGGGGTTGAGCCTGAGGCCGTACTTTTCGACTACCTGAAGGGCTTCGGCCGTCGTCGTGCCGTCAGGATGTGCCGGTCCGGAAGCTATGCTGTCAAGCCGGTCACCCAGGACATCGGAAAGCACCACGGCAAAGACCCTGGCCGGAGCGGCGATCCTGGCGAAACGCCCCCCCTTGACGGACGAAAGGCGCTTCCTGATCATGTTGATCTCGACGATGTCCGCCCCGGAGGCCAGCAGCTGATCCGTCACGTCGGCGATGTCTTCAAGGGAAACACCTTCACGGGGTTTTTCGAAGAGGGCCGACCCGCCGCCGGAGACAAGAAAGATGACGGTGTCGTTTTGACTGAGGTGCGCCACCTTTTCAAGGGCTTTCTCGGTACCGGAGAGAGTGTTTTTGTCGGGGACGGGGTGGCCCGCCTCGTGGATTTCGAGTCCGGGTATGGGACCCATTGAATGGCCGTATTTGGTCACCACGACACCGTCGTCAAGGCGCCCGCCCAGGCTGTCGGCGGCGGCCCTGGCCATGCGCCATGACGCCTTCCCTATTGCCACGAGGACGAGCTTCCCTCCTGATTCGGCCCTTCGCCTGAACTCCTCCTTTTCCAGGGCCTTTTGCACTGTCTTTTCCGGCAGCACGGCGTCGATGGCCTCAAGGACCGCCGTCCTGGCGTCATCACGAATCTTCTGTAACGCTGCGTTTTGTTTTTGACTCATGGCTTCCTCCCGCCAAAAGATCAAGCCGGCGTCATCCCGGAAACGCCGCCTTCAGGGCAAGCCCGTTATTCCTTGATGTATGAACAGAGGTAGTCGAAAACCTCGTCATTTTTCAGCTTGAAGGAGCTGTTGGCGGGAATGCTGAAGCTTTCGCCCGCGCCGACGTTCTTCCAGTCGCTTTCGCCGGGCAAAAGGACACTGGCGCTTCCCTGTAGGACTTCCATGACTTCCGCGTCACCGGTGCTGAACTCGTAATCGCCCGGAAGGAAAATGCCCAGGGTCTTTCGTTCACCGTCGGGAAGATAGAAGGTCCTGCTTGTTACCTTCCCATCGTAATAGACGTTAGCCTTGCACACGAGTGTCACGTTTTCGAACTTTTCCTGCATGAATAGTACCCTCCTCGATGCCTTCAGTATTTTTTGAAAGACCACAAGATTTATTGTAGCCGATTTGCCCGCACCCGCACCGGCATGTCAAAAGCAAGCTGACGCCAGCGAGAAGATGCCGTGTCGGATCAGGTTCGATTGGATGCTGGACAGTTCGGCCATCACGACGCGGAGATCCAGTGCCCGCTCGGACACCTCCACCCCCATAAGCTCTTCCACCGCCTCGGCATGAATGAGATTCCAGTTGAGAGATTCAAGGACACATGAAATGCGTAATTATTATCATACGCTTTTTCGGAGAAGTGTTCCCAAAATGACTTTTTTGCTCCCTACTATTGGATAAGAGGCAGTTCCTCCATAGGGCATGACTCCACACATTCAAACTGTAGCTGCGAATACCAGGGAAAAGGGCACTATCTCGTCCTAAGCCATCGCAAAACCCACGGCACACTGTAAAATAATTTCATGGAAACCTGAAAATAAAGAAAGGATGTCCATTATGAATGCCTCTGAAGCGCTTTTGGCAATGCTGCGTCAATACGATGTTGAATATGTGTTCGGTCTTCCCGGGGAGACTACACTCGGGTGGTATTATGCCTGGAAGCAATTCGACGGCGTGACCCATGTCATGGCACGTGACGAACGGCATGCGGTTTTCATGGCAGATGGATACGCCCGGGTCTCCGGCAAGCCGGGAGTTTGCGAAGGCCCCAGTGTCGGAGCGACGCACATGATTCCCGGTGTCGTCGAGGCACTGAAAGCAGGTATTCCTCTCATCGTGTGTACCACTGATGTCCCTCTCCACATGGAAAAACACAATATGCTTACCGGGTTCGATCAAACGGCGCTTTTTCAGAATGTGACAAAGGAAACCCTGACGGCCACTCGGGGCAGTGAGGTCCCATTCCTTGTTCAAAGGGCTTTTCGAGTCGCCACAAGTGGTTGTCCGGGCCCGGTACACTTGCGTCTTCCAATGGATGTTCTCGAAGAAGAAGCCGGCGAAACACTCCCGCCTGCCCAGAAGCGCTTTTCCAGATATCCTGGAACACGGCCTGTCGCTGATCCTGAATCGGTCGAAGAAGCTGCCGAAGCTCTTGCTTCATGCGACAGGGGCATCATGGTATGTGGACAGGGAGCCCTCATGTCCGGAGCCTGGAAAGAGGTTGCCGAAACAGCGGAGTTTTTCGGTCTTGCCGTCGGCACAACCATAAACGGCAAGGGAAGCATTCCGGAAACTCATCCTCTTTCGGTGGGAGTCATTGGTTCCAGGGGAGCCACAGCCTTTTCGAACGCCTTTCTCGAAGAAGCGGATTTGGTCTTTTTCGTCGGTAACAGTACCGATTCGGTAGGAACAGACGGTGGCAAGCTTCCGCCCAATCCTTCAAAAAAGCGGTTTGTCCATCTGAACCTGAACGAGCGGGACCTCGGGAATGCCTTCGGTCATGGAATTTTGCTCCACGGGGATGTGAAAACCAC
Organism: uncultured Synergistaceae bacterium; assembly: GCA_964515395.1. Taxonomy (GTDB): domain Bacteria; phylum Synergistota; class Synergistia; order Synergistales; family Thermovirgaceae; genus UBA1876. Next base: position 34,726 of record CAZERC010000010.1, read on the forward strand.
GCTCCAGGCTCTTCTGGAAACAGCCTCAAGGAAAAAACTGGAATCGCAATGTGACAGGAAGGACGCCGTGCAGGAAAGCCGTCAGAAACTGAACGATACCGCGCGGGAAAATTCTTATCCCATGACAGGCGGGACCGTCGACCCCAGGACCGCTGTTGAATGTCTTGTTTCTGCAATGCCGTCGGATACCGTCATGGTTGTCGATCCGGGAATGAGTGCCGTTTATCCCGCCGCTTTCTACAAGCTTCCCAATGCCGGCCGCCGTTTCATCTGCAACTATGCCATGGGAGCCCTCGGCTACGGGTTACCTGCAGCTCTCGGAGCCTCTTTCGGTCTCGCCGAGAATCGCACCGTCCTCAACCTGAGCGGCGACGGCAGTTTTGCCTTTACGTCAGGAGAGCTTGAAACTGCCGCACGACTGGGCAGAAACGTCAAGATGGTCATTTTCAATAACGGAAGCTACGGATGGATTCGTGCTACCAATCGCTTCAGTTTCGGTGGAAAACATTTCGCCACAGACTTCGGCAACGTCGATTACGTGGGCGTGGCGGAAAGTTATGGAATTCCCGGATTTCAGGCTGATTCGGCTTCCAGACTTCAAGAGGTGTTGCAACAATTTTTTGCCACGGAAGGTCCTGCTCTGCTGGATTTGATCGTTCCGCCGGAAGATGAGTGCGTCCCTCCCGTCCCTGGATGGGCGAAGGAAGCAAAGAAGCTCGGCATCTACTGCTCCTACTGGGGATAAAACCCGTTTTAGCGGAGCAAAAACGTGGTCGGTGGGCTGAACGAGTATGCATGCGAGGATGAACCTTGGAACAAGCCGGGCGGTTTCCATGCCGCCCGGCTTGTTTGTGAAGGCTCAGACTTGTTTCCTTTTCCGCTTCGTAATCCGAAAAGCCGGCCCTTCAATCAGCTATTCGATTTTGCCTTGACCTTTTCGAGCATGTCCCTTGTCATGGCGTCCAGGTCATATTTGGGGGAGAAATCCCACTCCTCCACTGCGGCCGTGCAATCCAGGGAGTTGGGCCATGATTCGGCTATGGCCTGCCTGTCCGGGTCTACATCGTACTCTATCTCGAAGGAAGGAATGACTTTCTTGATGGACGCCGCTACTTCCTCGGGAGCAAAACTCATGGCGGATATGTTGTAGGCATTGCGCCTGACCAACCGCGATGGATCGGCTTCCATAAGCTGTACCACCGCCGCCAGGGCGTCGGGCATGTACATCATGTCCATGTAGGTACCCGGCCCGATGTAACTGGTATATTTCCCCTTTTCCAGAGCCTCGTAGTAAATATGCACGGCATAGTCCGTAGTGCCTCCCCCTGGAAGAGCCTCGTAGGAAATGAGACCGGGGAAGCGAAGGCCCCGGGTATCGAGACCGAATTTCTTGTGGTAATAATCGCAGAGAAGCTCCCCTGTCACCTTTGCGACGCCGTAAATGGTGGTCGGGCGCTGGATGGTAACCTGGGGCGTTTTGTCAGCCGGGGTGTCAGGCCCGAAAACGGCTATGGAACTCGGAAAGAAAAAGGAGGCGTTATGCTCCCGTGCACATTCCAGTGCAGTAAAGCACCCCCCGGCATTGATGTCCCAGGCTTCCTGGGGATTGGCTTCTCCTTTGGCGGAGAGGATACCGGCGAGATGGATCACCGTGTCGGCTTTGAAATCGGACATGAGTTTTGAAAACCTCTCACCATCCCGGACCTCAAGAAGCTCGAAAGGACCACCTCCGGAGACCGGACCTCCTTTATCACTGCGTGCTGTGGCGAGGACGTTTTCCGCACCATAGTTCTTTCGCAGATAGGGAACGAGTTCGTATCCTACCTGCCCGTTGGAACCAGTGACGAGTATCCGCTTCATGAAATGATCCCCATTTCCTTTCCGACTTCCCTGAAAATTTCCACGGCACGGCTGAGGTCATCTTCAGAGTGGGCGGCTGAGACCATGCACCGGATCCTCGCCGTACCCCTGGGGACCGTCGGATACGCAATGGCCGTGGCAAAGACGCCTTTTTCAAAAAGTTTTGCACTGAAGTCCTTGGCATCCTGGGCTTCCCCGATGATCACCGGTGTGATAGGTGTCTCGCTGTTGCCCGTGTCGAACCCTGCAGCCTTGAGCTCCTTCTTGAGGAACTTGCCGTTGCTCCAGAGCTTGTTGTAACGGTCTTCGCTTTCCGTCAGAAGTTCCACAGAGGCCAGGTTGGCAGCCACGTCGGGAATCGTCAGGGCACTGCTGAAGAGGTTGGGGCGCGCTTTCTGCCGTATATAGTCGATAAGGACCTTGCTCCCGGCAACAACGCCACCCATGACACCGAAAGCCTTGGAGAGGGTCCCCACTTCGACATCGACCCTGCCGTGCAGGTTGAAATGATCGACGATTCCCCGGCCGCCGCGGCCGAGAACACCTTCGCCGTGGGCATCGTCAACGGCGACGATGACGCCGTATTCTTCGCAAAGATCGACGATCTCAGGCAGTTTGGCGATGTCGCCATCCATGGAGAACACACCGTCGGTTACAAGCATCTGCTTGCCTTTTGTTTCCTTGTTCTCTTCGAGCCTGGCTTTGAGATCATCAAGATTCGAGTGCTCGTATCTGACGACCCTGGCCTTCGTCAGGCGGCAGGCATCTATGATGGAAGCGTGATTGAGGGAGTCGCTGTAGATAATATCATCCTGCGAAGAAAGAAGTGTCGGTATTACAGCAAGATTTGCACAAAAACCGGACTGAAGGACGAGGGCTGCCTCCGCCCCTTTGAACTCGGCCAGTTTCCTCTCGAGCTCGATGTGGGGCGTCATGGTACCAGCGATGGTCCTGACCGCCCCGGGGCCCACGCCGTATTTGTCGACATATTCCTTGACCTTGCTCACCAGCCTCGGGTCGTTGCACAGCCCGAGATAGTTGTTGCTGCAGAGGTTGATATAATCCTTGCCGTCGATCTTGACCCAGGCTCCCTGAGGGCTTTCGATGGTCCGGATCGTTCCGTACAGACCTGCCTCTTTCATAGCCTCCAGGTCTTCGGTGAGGAATCTCATCGGTACAGCCATGGAACTCACTCCTTGTCGTAAATTTATGGTAGTTTGAATATAGTATCCTAACGGGTACATGGTGCTGTCAAAGGACTATAGTATCGGTGCCTTTTCATATATTTTTTCCTCGAAAAATATATTTCCGAATACCGCCAAAGGGGAGATACAGGAATGCCCGAGGAAACAACGACCCTGGAAGATCTCGCTCGAAAGATGAGCGGCGACAGCAGCGCTCCCCATCACATCGCAAACATCCTGCGCGAAGCGATTTACAGGGGTATATTCACCGAGGGGAGTCCGATTCACCAGGGACAGATTTCCCAGAAGCTGGGCGTCAGCCCCATTCCCCTCCGGGAGGCCCTTCGGTTACTCGAAACGGAGGGGCTCGTGGAATTCAGGGGGTACCGGGGGGCTTTCGTGACCGAGCTTTCCCTGGAAGAGGCCAGGGAACTTTACGAGATGATCTCCGCCCTGGAGACAAACCTCATGAGAATTGCCTTCGACAGGATTACCCGGCGCACCGTTGAAGAAGCGGAAAACGTACTTGATACCATGGAAAGGGAGACAGATTGCATCCGGTGGCGGGATCTCAATTTCCTTTTCCATGCACTGTTTTACGAACCCGCTGACCGTCCGCTGACGGTAGACATCATTTCCCGGCTCAGGGAGAAAACTGACAGGACCATACGGGCCCATCTGGATTCGATGAGAAAAGAATCCGAACGCCAGCACAGGGAAATCCTGGCCGCCGTAGCGGCTGGGGATCTTGAGGCATCCGTAGCGGCGCTCAAAAAGCACCTTGATTATACGTCCAATGACCTCCAGTCGTGGATGCGGAGCGAGCAGGACCTCCACGAGAAAAAGCGGACACGGCCGACATACCGTCCGTTTCACCGCTAGAAGCATTGTCGTAGTCTGAACCTACTCCGGCGCCTTGAGGTTGTAGACGGGCTTGAGCAGCTTTTCGACGGTGACGGTTTCCTCCATCTCCCGGCGAATGTCCTCCCACCGTTTGTAGGCCATGGGGGATTCGTCGATGGTGTCTTTGGATATGGACGTGGAATAGACGCCTTCCATGTTTTTTTTGAATTCCTCCATGGAAAACTGTCCAGTCTTGAGGCGGCGCTTCATTTCCCTGCGGCCGAAGACACGGCCGGCACCGTGGGGAGCTGAAAAGTTATATCGCCGATTCCCTTTCCCTGTTCCGAGGATAACTCCGGCGGCCATATTCAGCGGGATGACCACCTGTTCTCCTGCATAGGCGGAAATGGCACCCTTCCGGGCTATTCCGTCCTTGTCGCTGATGTAATTATGTACGCTCTGTATGAGATGACGCTGATCGGCAGCCTGTCCATAAAACTCGAGAACCTGGTCCAGGATGACGAAACGGTTGTGCTCGGCATAGCCCTGGGCGATCCGGAGCCATTTCATGTACTCCTTGCCGCCCTCGGACATGGGAAGGTATTCCAGCCCCCTGCCTATGTTACCGGCGCCCTTTTTCTTTATGTATTGACGTGCCATGGCCTGGAAGTGATTGGCCACCTGGAAACCGAAATGTCGGCTCCCGGTGTGCACCGTCACATAGAGTTCCTTCGTTTCCGGATCTTCATCGACTTCGATGAAGTGGTTTCCTCCCCCGAGGGTTCCAAGCTGCATCCACGTGGGATGCTTCGCATCTTTTTTGAAGAGCCGCCCGAAAAATTCCCTGTCGGCCCTTTCGGCAAGATCCATCATTTTCCGATATCTCTCAGGGTGTTTCCTGCGGAAAACCTGCAGTGCTCCCGGATCCTTGTGACGGGTTTTCCCCAAAGGCACGCGTCTTCGAATAAACCTGTCGAGCCCCGGGAAATCGGCATCCTTTACCTGAACTCCTTCAACGAGGGCAGTCATGACGCCGCAACCGATATCGACACCAACCACGTTGGGGATCACGGCATTTTTGAACCGCCCGGTAAAGCCGATGACACATCCGGCGCCGGCATGGCAATCGGGCATAATGGCTACAAGACCATCGACTGCCGGATGATTTCCGATGTCCTCTATCTGGTTTTTTGTCACTTCGTCGACATTGTTGGCATGAACGACAACTTCAGTCACCGTCGTCACCCCTTTTCTACAGCTTTTTCCGGGGAGACTCCTTCCACTTCTGTTTCCTCTTCCTGGTGCATCTGCAGAAAATCGGTCATGTCAACGAAAGAAAGTATGCCCAAAAAGGCGTCTTCGTCCCCGGTGACAACGATGTTGGCTATCCCTGCGGATATCATGAGCCCGAGGGCCTCCTGGAGGGTGCTGTTTCTATGAATATGTGTAACTGGCTCGATGCACCCGGAAAGGTTTTCGGCAGCAGCGAACCGGTTCGAGTCCACGTTGCAGCAGCCGACGGATTTTCCGTCTTTACAGATGAAGACCAAACGGTCCTTGCAGTATTTCAACCGGCTTTTGTCGGCGGCCTCCAGGGCTTGTTCTTTCGTCGCTTGCGGACCGACCACCGGGAGGTTTTCCGTTCTCAGGGGAACATCTCGGATCTTGAGGTATCTGAAAAGCGAAAGGGGATTGCCCGCACCGACGAAATCGGCAATAAAATCATCGGCCGGTTTCGCCAGAAGTTCCAGGGGCCGGTCCACCTGTACGACACGGCCGTCTACCATGATGGCCACCCGGTCCCCCATCTTCATGGCCTCGTTGATGTCGTGGGTCACAAAGACCACTGTCTTTCGCAGGCGCTCCTGAAGCGACAGGAGTTCGTCCTGAAGTCCGATTCTCGTAATGGGATCAAGGGCGCCAAAGGGCTCGTCCATCAGGATGATCTCGGGATCGCCGGCCAGCGCCCGGGCCACGCCGACACGCTGTTTCTGGCCACCGGAAAGGTCACTGGGCCACCTGTCGCCGTACTCTTCAAGGGGAAGCCCGACGAGTTCAAGGGTCTGACGAACTTTTTCGGGAATCTCTGCCCTGGAAACACCTTTGAGACGGGGAACGACTGATACGTTCTCGCGGACGCGCATATGGGGAAACAGGCCAATACCCTGAATCACGTAACCGATACGGCGACGAAGCACCACCGGGTCATGGAGTGAGGTGTCTTCTCCGTCGATCGTGATTTCGCCTTCCGTGGGCTCTACAAGACGGTTGATCATGCGGAGGGTCGTCGTCTTCCCGCATCCCGAGGGCCCGATGAGCACGAGGATCTCGCCCCTGTGAATATCCAGGTCAAGCCCGGAAACGGCATTGGTCCCGTCGCCGTAGCGTTTCGTGACCCCTCTGAGCGAAAGGAATGCCATGTCTTCCTGCCCCTGCTTTCCGGTTCCTGTATTCATTGGCAACCCCCCCGGTTTTTCAGGAGCTTTTTTGGTGCTTTCTCAGCGGTCTTTCCTGAGTTCTTCCTCCCAGGTGATCAGGGAGTGATAAAACTCTTTTTCCCCATCGTCTTCCAATCCACGGGTAATCTCGCTGACATGGGTGTGTCCCGCGTTTGCTTTCTCCAGAACGTAATCCACGGCCTTTTCTGGAAGGCTTTCGTCGCCGCACGTGTAAATATCCAGGGCCATGTATCCGGCTTCAGGCCAGGTGTGTATGGAAAGGTGGGACTCACTGATGACAACGACACCACTGACTCCGTTCGGGGGGAAACGGTGGAACGAGACGGCCCACACCTGGGTGTTCGCCCTCCTGGCCGATTCGACGAGAATCTCCTGCATGCGATCGACCTCGCCGATGATCTCCGAACACCCCGATGCCTCTACGATGTAATGAACTCCTCTCGGATCCATTTCCCATCCCCCTTTCATAGTCTTAGGTACTGGTTCAGGCGGAAATTTTCGTGACAGGACAATATTATACAGGCAATTTTCGCTGCAGTTTTACTTGTTCGCAAGACTTCAAAGGGGAGAACGAAACGAAAAGGGCGATTCTTTCTGACCGCCACTCCTTTCCAGGAGTATCTCCGTGCACCGTTGCGGCAAAAGGATTTGATTTCATCGAAAAGTGCCGACAATCCCCTTCTCCAGGGTCATGGAAAACCAGAGCAGACTCAGGGCGATTGCCCTTGCCTTCCTCGTGATTCCTCCCTTTTCTCTGTAATTCCTTATCACGGGACCGAAACGCCTGTGAGCGAGAAGCCACGCATGAAAACGGTCGGAACTCTTCGCAAAGCAGGCCGCCGCCAAAAGAAGGAATGGAGTTGTCGGAACCAGGGGCAAAACGATGCCTGCGGACCCCAGCCCCACGCACGCTATGCCTGTGAAAACAAGAAGAGGTTTCGGGAAATTCATGACTGGATTCTCCTCATAAGTTCCTGGAAAAGAGCCCCCTTTTTTCAGGGGGTTTTAAATTTTTCACTACATGAAAAATGTCCATCGGGACCCAGATGATCCTGAACGGAACGGTAACGAAAAAAGGCATCATCAACCCCTCTGATGTCCCTTACGAACTGCTGAAAGAGGAGCTCGACCGCAGGGGGCTTGTAATCACGAAAAAGACCGAAAAATGGGATGGCAGCGAGGAACTGGGCCTGCGTTAGAAACAGCAACAGTGCAGGTGCTGTCCTGTGGCCAAGACGAAGAAGGGGCCCCTAAAGAGGCCCCTTCTTCGTTGGACTTCAGGCCTTGCCGGGACTTTGAGAACACCCGTTTTGGGATGCATCAATCCACAGCTCGGGATCACGACTTCGTCACCAGAGTCTTTTGACGCTCATAAAAACAGCCGCAGAGCGGCTTTTTGATGCTTGCCTGATCTGCGGCTGATGTGTTCTGGTGGAGCGTGGGGGATTCGAACCCCCGACCCCTTGCATGCCATGCAAGTGCTCTCCCGCTGAGCTAACGCCCCGCAAAAAGTGACGGCGCTCATTATACGAAGCATTCGGCGCCCTGTCAACAGAAATTTTCTGTCTTCAGGAAAGTTGTTACAAATCCGCAAATTATCGAAACCCCTACGGGAAAAGGGGTTCGAAGCCATTCTTCCTGAAGATTTGCCGGGATTCCGGGCTTTTTACAAAACCGAGAAAGGCAATCGCATCTTCAGCGATGTCTCCGTTTTTAAGACCATAGAAGAGCTTTACCGGTTCTGCGCTGATTCGATGCCAGGAACCCTCGAGCTTCAGGGCAATACTCAACGGGATCAATGCAACATCGACACCGCCACTTTTGACACTCAGTGCAGCCTGAAGAACATTCCCTGAAAGAACGAGTCGTTTCGCTTCCAACAGTTTTCGATAGGTTCCGTTTCTTTCAAGATACTTCTTCGCAGAAACTCCGAAGGGGGCTACCGCTGGATCAGCGATTGCAAGGCGTATCTTGCTGCTTTGAAGGAGATCAACGGAAGGAGCGTCTTCCCTGGTCCACCACAAAACGAGCGGGCATTCAGCCAAAGGCCTTACGCGTACCAGTTTGTCTTTCTCTTCCAGGTACCTGGCCCATTCTTCGTTGGCACTCAGGAAAAATTCGTAAGGCGCTCCCATTTCCATTTGCCGTGCCAGGGTCCCCGAGGCCGCGAACACACCAGTTGGGCTGTTCCCGTTCTTGACCTCATAGGCCTTGGTAATCTCTTCCATGACAAGCTGGAGGCTTGAAGCTGCAGCGTAAAGACTGGGTTCTGCCGCTGCAGCAACAGCAGGAAGCACGAGCAGAATAACCATGATGCCGGCTACCAGGGTTTTTATGTTCGCTTGCCGCCTCATTTGGACAATTCCTCCAATCTTGTCAATCACGAAGTGGTATTGACGCACCAACCGATTTAGAACCTTGCGAAATGGCATTTGGGAAAGATGCAAACAGGACAGTTGGAGCACAAGCCGCCGACGCCCCAACTTGCTATGTCAAGTTCATCTTCCAGGCCAGCGAAAAGAGCGACCAGAAGCCTGTCGAGGGAAGTCCTCTCGCTGTGAACCACACAGGCCGGTGCCCCTATGATCCACGTATTTCCCTTTCGGGCCAGCATCAGGTTCGAACCGGGGATTGCCGGGACACCCTTGAAGAGAACATCCTCGGACGTTTCAGTGATTGCGGCGGGGGTACGGTCTTCGAGGTCAACGCTCATTCCGCCCGTGCAAATGACCACGTCAGCTCCGTCTTCCAGGAAGCTCTCGATGGCCTCGATGATTTCCTCTTTTTCGTCACCACAAATCTTTTGTCCTTCATAGGTTCCACCGAATTCATCAAGTTTCCGCTTCAGTTTCTCCTCGAACACATCTTTTATCAGGCCTTTTTTGATCTCGCTCCCCGTCGTCACCAGAGCCACACTCAGATTCCGGAAAGGCACGAGATGAAAGGCTTTTGCCTTTCCGAGGGCTTTTTCCATGTCCCCGGCTTTCAGGCTTAACGGGAGGATCCGAAAACTCGCCGCAACTTCGCCAGGCGCCAGTATGCTGTTGGGGGGACATGTCGCAAAAGACCAGGTCCTGTCTTGATTCACCTGTCTTACCATCTCGGGATCAAAACGTGCGACTCCCGACGTTGTTGCCACAAGACGACATCGGCCTTCTTCAGGGCCATCTATCCTGAGCCCTTCGCCCTGCAGTGCTTTTGCAAGTTGCATTGCCGCATCATCTTCGTGGATTTCATCGTCATCGAGCTCGAGGATCGGCAAGTTCAACCGCCCCATGCTTCGTAGTACGGGCAGGTCCGCCTCAGTGATGATCTGCCCTCTCCTGAAACGAGCACCTTTGGTCTTTTTTTCCGTGTCGATCTGCGTCAGATCGTGGGCAAGTGCCTGTCCGACTGCTTCTTCTATCGGCATGCTCCTGATTTTCACGTGTATGTCCTCCTTTATGCCTTCTGATCAAGGTTTTACTCGTACTGCCCGTAAGGGTTCCGGAGGGTTGTGATGTCTGCACCTCGGATCATGCCAATGATTTCGGCCAGTATGGACACAGCGATTTCCTCGGGGGTCTCTGCCTCGATGGGCAAACCTATCGGCTGAAAAAGTCCGTCCAGAAATTCTTTCGACACGCCGCTTTCCTCAAGATGTTCTCTCATGGCGGCTATCTTTTTCCGGGAACCGATGACACCAAGGTAGGCCATGGGGCGACCTTCAAGATGTCTCACGACATCTTCGTCGAGGGAATGTCCGCGGGTCATGACGACAACATGGGAAGAACGGTCAAGTGAAATCGCGCCCTCACCGAAGGCCTCTTCCAGCGGACATGACACGGTCTTGCACCACGGGATTCTCTCGGGGTTGGCGTATTCCTCTCGTTCGTCCCAGATGACGGTTTTGAATTGTGCCGCTGTCGCGATCCTGGCCAGGGCCAGGCCGACATGTCCGGCGCCGAAAATGACGATCTTCGGTTCCAGGCCAAGTGGTTCAAGCAAAATGACGGCTTCGCCCCCACAAACTGACTGGCCGGCGCTTTCGGCTTCTCGGAGGACAGCTTCATGGAGCTGTGGACCACTTCGCGCTTCTATCATTTTCAAGGCCTTCTCGGTCACGATTTTCTCGGTGGGGCCGCCCCCTATGGTTCCTTCAGTGGATCCGTCGGAGCGCACCCACATGCAGGCCCCCAAATCACGAGGCGTTGAGCCTTCCGAATTGACCACCGTGCAGAGCACTCCGGATTTGCCATTTTCGAGTTCTTTATTGATGAGGTGCAAGAGACCTGGATTCACTGGCTTCAGCCTCCTTCTTTTGGGTATCGTAGAGAATCAGCTCTACAGAATCGGGGTGGAAAGCAAAGCTGACGTCCTCCCCGGTCCGCAAAGCCTGTGAACAGAATACAGGTTCTTTCTGCTCGATCTGCCATATGCCGGAATCGGTTGACACATGAATACGGAAAACTCCACCTTCGAGCAGAATATCTTCTATTTTCCCCGTAAACACGTTGGGGGATATTTCTTCGTCGACAGGAAGACGCGGATCAAGAAGCCTGATCATGTCCGGCCTGATAAAAGCAAAACCCTCGCCGGTCCCATCGTATTCCCTGACGGCAATTTCTTTTCCATTCCATCGGAAAACCCTCTGGCCGTCATGATTCAAGGTTATGGCACCTTCCAGGAGGTTGCCCCACCCCATCATCTTCCAAAAGCGAAGGCGCCCCTTGCCGTGCATAAGATCTTCGACACAAATGGATTCCGTCATGGTCCCTTCATGCATGAAATGGACACTGTCCCCCAGGGCACAAATGTCTTCAACATGATGGGTAACATAAATAAAGGGAACACCTGTTTCCTGCTGAAGGTTTCGAAGCTCCCTCCGGAGGTTCCGTTTGAGGGGACCGTCGAGAGCACTGAATGGTTCATCCAAAAGCAAGGCTTTGGGGCGCACAGCCAACGCCCGAGCCAAAGCGACCCGTTGTCGTTGCCCCCCGGAAAGTTGCGATGGATATCTTTTTTCAAAATTTTCTATTCGCATCCGGGCAAGCCAGCGATGTGCATCTTCGAGAGTCTTTTTGCTTCTCGGTGCCTCGCAGCCGAAGGTCACATTTTCCAGGACGGTCAAATGGGGGAAAAGCGAAAGATTCTGCGGCATCAGGCAAACACCCCGGCGATGAGGTGGAAGGTTGACGCCCTTTGCGGGTTCGCTCATGACGTGACCGTCGAGTTTGATGGATCCGCCGGTAATGCTATGAAGACCTGAAAGACACCTCAAGAAAAGGCTCTTTCCTGATCCGCTCGGACCGAAGACAACGCCCGTCTCACGGCCTATGCTGAAATCGACTTCAAGCTGAAACTGCCCTGCCCTGGCGTGAAAGGATGCCTCAATATATCCGCTCATGTGCACCAGTCTCCAGACTCTTGACGAACCACAGGCTCGCAATACCGATGCCTACCAGCAAAAGGGCTGCAAAATGCGCCTGTGCAAAGTTCAGGGATTCAACCTGACCATAGATATACAGTGGCAAGGTTTGTGTGCGACCGGGGATGTTTCCCGCCACCATCAGGGTCACGCCAAAATCTCCAAGCACTCTGGCCGAAGAAAGGCCCAACCCTATCAGGAGGGTCCTTTTCGCCAGAGGAAAGGTAATCTTCCTGAAAACTGCAAATTTCGACTTCCCCATCGTCAGGGCTGTTTCCTCGAGATCCCGGTTTACAGAGGAAAAGGCTGCCCTGGATGACTGGATCATTATCGGGACGGCCGGAATGAAGGCAGCCAGGGCCGCACCGGGGAAACCAAAAACAAAACCCGCGTTTTGAAAAAGCTCCACCCGCCCGAGAGAAAACAGAAGATAAAAACCCATTACAGATGGAGGCAAAACGATGGGAAGTTGCACAAGCAATGAGACAAAAGACTTCCCCCAAAAATTCTTTCGTGCAAGAATCCAGCCCAAAAGACCTCCGACAAGCAGGAGCAACGGGACGTCTGCCAGAAGGACTTTCAGGCTGACCCCAAAGGCTTCAGACATCGCTCGGGATCTCCCCTTCGCGAAAACGATGTGATCTCATTTGGATTCGGGACACCATCGTTCAACTCCGCAAAACACTGCTGGAGCGGCACCGCTGGTTCCGAACACAAAAAAGGGAACGTTGAATTTCTGAAAACTTCGTTCAACTTCTGAATATGTGGCATTGACGAAACTCGAGCCGGTAACCACCCCGAAAGAAACCTCTTTCACCATTGTTTCGAGATCTGTTTCTCCGTCAGCAATCTTTATACCATACACAGTGCGTCTGATGTTCTCCTTATCCAGATCGACCACCCGAACTCGTTCCGGGCCGAACATTTCAGAGGCGGCCTCAATGAATGCAGGCTGATATCCAACAATGAGGACTTTTGCATCTTCACCCAAGCGTTCGGACAAATGCCTCGCCATTTCCCATGCACACTCTTCCATTGACTCGTTTCGACAATGCACGGTATTTGTGACGACACCCAGCCCTCCCGTTACCGTACCTCTGGTGAGTATCTGCTCTTTGTCTTCATGTGCTCCATCCTCTCAAGAAATGGAGTCTCCGGCAATCCCGGGGCAGTTCATCGTCTCCTCTGGCGATATTTCGGGAGAGGCTCTGTTAAAATGTAAAAGAATCTGTCAGGCCCGTGTGGAAACAGACATTCTATGCGGTGGTAACCTTTACGACCAGGCAAGGCCCCAATTCCATCCACTCCGTGCAACCACCCGTCCACCAGAATGCGGAATGCGGTTTTCCGGGAGAGTGAATGACATGAGATTTAAGATACCGGGAGTCCTTTCTCTCATATTACTTTTCACCATAGTTATCGGTGTCCGGGCTGAAGCCGCCGGAGTAACCCGGGGAGCCCTCATCTCCACTATCGTTTCCACTTTGGATCTGCCCCTTTGGTCGGGCAACAGATTTTTCAAAGATATTTCCGCCGCACACCCTCACGCCCGGGCCGTAGAATCGGCGGCTGCACTGGGAATACTGCCACCGATGGAGAAGTTCTATCCCGACATCGAGGCATCCCGGGCGGAAGCGCTCATGTATTCTCTCAGGAGCCTTGGATTGGCCAAGGAAGCCGCGATCATCGACCGTCTCGCTTTCAAGAGAAACGGCAATCTGCCGGCCTATATTCAGCCCTACTTTCGAATCGCCGAAACCATGGAATCGAAACCTCCCGGGATCTTTCTTTCCAAACCGGAACTGCCCATGGCAACAGGAGAGCTCGGGGCACTGAAACAATGGCTTCTGGCATGCAGGCGTCACCTGCTGTGGGAAGAGTCATTCGAAGGCGACAAAACGACACTGATCCTGCACAGGGAAAACATCGGGAGACCCCCTGCCAGCTGGGCCATTCAGGCGGGAGTGTTTCCCGCCGGGGCAAAGGAGGCGGAAGCTCTCAGCAGGAAAATCAAGGGCCGTGGACTTCCCTGCACGGTAGAGGCAAGGCCTTCGGGAAGCGTGGTCCTGGTCGGCCCCTTCCTTCACTATGTCGAAGCCTGGGCAAAAACGGATCATATCAAGGATATCGGTGAAACAAAAATCGTGCCCTTCGAGGATCGGCCTTCAAACGCACTTTTCTGGAGTGCCATTGTTTCCGACATGAATCGCTTTATGCCTCGGATCGTCACTGCCGGGGAGATTGCCGGAAGGAAACAGCCTCTTTCATGGATTGCACTACATTCGGAAGCCGAAGGGGCTGTCAACGGCGGGTTCTTCAACGGAGTCCACATCATAGGGAGCCTCGTAACGAGAGGCTTCCCCGTCAACGAACCCTGGCAAAACAGGTCGGCTATTGGCTGGAACAATAATGGGACACTAAGCTTCGGCTCCGGCAGCTTCAGGACGATTCTTCACTCCGGCGGTGAATCTCTAGAGATAAGCAGACATAACAGCACGCCGGCACAAAATGAGGCAGCTATGTACTCACCCCACATCTGGTATTTCGCATCGGGCATCCCCGACGATGCACTGGAAGGCAAGGTTGTCTCAGGAAAGCTTGCAGAAATCAAGGGCGCACACCTTTCGAATCATTTCGTGCCCAGAGACGGGTATCTCGTTGTGGCCAGGGGATTTTCCGCCAACAGGCTGCGCCGTTTTCCAAAGGATACGCCAGTTGAAATTGAACTCTCCTGGCGGGACAAGAAGTTCGAAAAGTGCACCGATGTCCTGCAGGCCGGCCCGATGTTGCTTTTGAACGGAAAACGAGCGCTTTCGCCTGAAGGTTTTTCAAGCAGTTTCATCAACGGACGCCACCCTCGTTCGGTGGCCGGGACAAACGGCCGGAATCTCTGGTGGATCGTCATCGACGGCAGGGATTCCTGGCACAGCCTCGGATGCACCCTCGAAGAGGCGGCCTCCCTGGCGGCCGGTCTCGGCCTCGATGAGGCGCTCAATCTCGATGGCGGCGGCTCATCGACGATGTGGTGGCAAGGGGCCATAGTCAACAGCCCGTCAGGCACGTCAGAGCGACCGCTTCCCTACGCAGTGGTATTCTGAATAGGAGTCTTTGGATATTCCTTGACCCACACATCACGCTGCGGAAAGGGAATGACGATGCCTTCCTTGTCGAAGGCTTCTTTCAGCCTGAGCCTGAACTCTCTTGCGATGAACCACTGCTCCCCTGGAACGGTCTTGATAAGTGCCCTGAGATTGATTGAACTGTCCGCAAATTCGTGGATTCCCTGAATCGCCGGGTCGCCCAGGACCTTGCCCGGCAAATCGGCTTTTATCTGCTGACTGACTTCTTCCATCACCGCCAGGGCCTTGCGAACATCCGTATCGTAGGATACTCCGACGATGACCTTGGCCTGGGACCAGTGTTTCGTTGCATTCACCAGTTCTCCTATGGTTCCGTTGGGTATGATGATGTAATTCCCGTCCAGATCCGAAAGGTGGGTCGTCCTCAGGGTAAAGCGCTCAACGGTTCCGAAATATTCTCCGATCTTCACCACGTCACCAACAGCGTAGTGGTCCTCGATGATGACGAAAATCCCGTTCAGGAAATCGCGTATAATGTTCTGGGCCGCAAGGGAAATGGCGAGACCGGCGATACCAAGCCCCGTCAGAACTGGCATGATGTCTATGCCAATGCTGCTTAAAAACATCAGGAAGGCGAAGACGAGGAGGATGGCCCGGATAATATCGAGGGCGAGTTTTCTCAGGGTGCCCAGCCGCTTCATTCGCGACTCTCTTTCATGCTTGGCGAGACCACGTGTCTTGTTTTTCCTGATCATCTCCATGGCTTGATCAAAGATTTTGCCCAGGATCCGTCGCAGGATCCTGTCGACGACAAACCATCCTGCGACAATCAATACGGGCTGAACCCATTTCCATTCCATGATCATCTCGATGGGATCCACGGAACATCACTCCTGTTCAGGGTGTATTTTTATGAAGTAGCCCAAATACAATACCATTTTGGGCCTGCTTTCCGGCAGGTTTATAAAAAACAGACCAGGAGGTGAAATTATGGGAAAAGTGGTAGCCGAAGTTGTCATCGTCCCTTATGGAACGGAAACGCCGAGCCTGAGCCGCTATGTGGCGGATGTGGAAAAGGTCCTGAGAAGTTTTGGATTGAAAACGCTCCTCACTCCCATGGGGACCATTCTTGAAGGTGATCTCGACACCGTCCTTGAAGCCGTAAAGGCCGCTCACGAGGTTCCTTTCGAAGCAGGGGCCCTGCGTGTGGGAACGACGATACGCATTGACGAACGAAGGGACAAGGAACTCGAAATGGACGCAAAAGTCCGGTCGGTGGAAGAAAAGCTGTAATACCCGAATGCCCCCGAGAAAGGGGCGGGAGGAAACTCCTCCCGCCCCTCGTTGAGAACCTTCTGTCTCTATGTTTTTTAATTACTCTGGTTTCTCCCTGGATACGACGTCTTCGCCTTCCGAGGTCCTCCAGTAGACGCCGA
>CAZERC010000011.1:0-46039 GCA_964515395.1 uncultured Synergistaceae bacterium
GCAAAGCGACGAATCGCAGCTGTGGGAGCGGTACCGCACCGTTTCCCCCAGGAGCGAGGAACGCAGGCGCATCCAGGAGGAGATCATCAAAAGGTACCAGTACCTGGTCCGTTTCGTCGTGCGCCGCATGAACGTGACGCCGCCAAGGGAGCTGGATTACGAGGACCTCGTCAGCTACGGCAGCATGGGGCTCCTGGATGCCATCGAGCGCTTCGACCCCTCCCGCGGATACACCTTCCAGACCTATGCCGCCTCGAGGATCCGGGGGATGATCCTGGACGAACTCAGAAGGTTCGACTGGATTTCCCGCTCGGGCCGCGACAAGATCCATGCCCTCGAACGGGCCGTCGAGGCCGAGCTTCAGGAGACCGGGAAGATCGACCGCGACAGGGTCAAAAATCGGCTCGGCGTCGACGACGACCAGCTTCGGGAAATGATGGAGATTTCGAACAGGAGCTTCGTCGGGTGCCTCGATGAATGGATCGCCCTGGAGGACACGGAGGTCGAAAAGGTGGACATTCTGGCCGACGATCGTCCCGGCCCGGAGGACCTGGCCTTTCTGGGCGACGAGATCGAAAAGCTTCACGGGGCCCTGGACGCCCTGTCAGATCGGGAGAAGCAGCTGGTGGAACTCTATTATTTCCGGTACCGGAATTTCCGGGAGATCGCCGAGGAGTTCGGCCTGTCCGAATCCAGGATCTCCCAGCTTCACAAGCGGGTCATCGACAAGCTCCGCAAGGTCCTGTCCGCCGAATCACAGACGGCGTAAGGGCGGATTGCGATACTGAGGCAAAGGGGGAGTGGCACGTGCGTTCTTCGGTGGTGGATCTTTCCCTTCTGGGCAGTGCCCGGACGGCTTACGGGAACCCTGCACTGAAGGCCCGTCCCGCGTCGCCCGCCGAAAGGGGAAAAAAGACCGAAAAGGTCTCCGGCTTCGAGGAGTCCCTCAAGGAGGGGCTCGAGAAGGTCAATGACGTCCAGATCCGGGCGGAATCCGCCATGAAGGCCATGGCGACGGGCGACGTGGAAGACATCTCCGAAGTGGCCGCCGTGGTTTCCGAGGCGGACCTGGCCCTCCAGATGGCGGTCCAGATCCGTGACAAGCTCCTGGACGCCTACAACCGGCTCGTCCAGATATCCTTCTAGCCTGGAGGTCCCCGGCGGGTGATGGATCAGCTCAGGGTGCTGTACAAACGGTTCAGGGAATTCTGGGACAGTCTCGGGAAGCGACGGAGGTGGACCCTGCTGGGTGTTGTGGTCCTGCTTCTGGGGTTTTTCGGCGGGGTGATCATCTTCGCCGGCCACACCTCCTATGCCCCGCTCTTTTCGGGCCTGGAGACGGACGACCAGGCGGCCATCGTGGCAATGCTCAAGGAACGGGCCGTCGACTACCGGTTCGAGCCCTCGGCGTCGGCGGTCCTGGTTCCGGAAAGCCAGGTTCATGAACTCCGGCTTGCCCTCGCTTCGGAAGGCCTCCCCAAGGGCGGATCCGTGGGATTCGAGATCTTCGACAACTCCAGGATGGGCATGACCGATTTTGAGCAGCAGGTCGCCTTTCTCCGCGCCCTGGAAGGGGAGCTCGAGCGGACGATCAGGGAAATGGATGCCGTCGACAATGTCAGGGTCAACGTGGTGATGCCGGAGCCCAGGCTCTTTTTGAAAGAGGAGGAGCCCGCCTCGGCATCAATCCTTTTGCGCCTTCGCCCCGGCCATGAGATGACCCCCGACCAGGTCCGGGCTGTGATGAACCTGACCGCATCGAGCGTGGAAGGCCTGTCGCCCGAATACGTGTCCATCGTGGATACAAGCGGCCGGCTCCTTTCCGAGATGGCGGGCGACGACTTTTTCATCCACCGGGGCGAAAACGGCGGCGTTTCCTCCCTCCAGAGAGAACTTGAGCGCCAGCATGAACGCGACATGGAAAGCCGGGTCCGGAACATGCTTTCGGCCATTTTCGGGCCGGGGAATGCCCTGGTCCGCGTCCAGGTGGAGCTCGATTTCACACGACTGAGCCGGAGCCGCCGGGAGTTTCTCCCCATGGAGGACGGCGACGGCGTGGTCCGGAGCTCCCAGACCACCGAGGAAACCTGGTCCGGTGCCGCCGCCGCCGAACAGGGCGTGGGAACGGCGGCCAACATCCCGGGGTATGCCGTCCAGACAGGGTCTACCGGGGGTGGCGAGTACAGCAAGACCGACGAGGTGACCAACTACGAGATTTCCACCCTGGAGGAGGAAATGACCGTGACGCCCGGGTCCGTCAAGCGGGTGACGGCCTCGGTGGTGATCAACGGCGACGGGGAAACGGTCTCTCGTGAGGATCTCTATGCTTCCGTGGCGACCGCCATCGGTCTTGACGAAGACAGGGGGGACAGGCTCTCCCTCAATTTCATGCCCTTTGCCGCCGGGGCGACGGATTTCGCCGGTTTCGAGACCGCCGAAGAGGGCTTTTTGTCGCGCCTGACTTCGCCCTGGGGCCTCGCGGCCGCGGCCGCCTTGGTGGCGCTGCTGCTTTTGTGGCGCAGGAGACGGACGCAGGAGACGGCGGAAACGCCGGAGCAGGAACAGAAAAAGGCGAAACCGAAGGCCCCGGACCTTTTCAATGTCGAAAAGGACGAGACGGAGATGCTGGAAGAGCAGCTCGGCGTCTACGCCGAGACCAACCCCGAGGAAGTGGCGGCGATTATCATGCAATGGCTGGAGGAATCCTGATATGGCAGGCCTTCGTGAACTGAAAGGCAGGAGAAAGGCGGCCATCCTCCTGGTGCTTCTGGGGCCCGAGAAGGCTGCCGGAGTGTACAAGCACCTGGACGAGCAGACCATCGAGGCCCTGACCCTTGAGATCGCCACGGTCCGCCGTATCGAGCCGAACGAACGCGGCACCGTCCTGAAGGAAGCCCAGGAGCTCATCATGGCCAGGGAATTCCTCAACAAGGGCGGCGTCTCCTATGCGCGGGAACTGCTTGAGCAGGCCATGGGCGAGGAGAAGGCCGACCAGCTTTTGCAGAAGCTCACCTCCAACCTGCAGGTGAAACCCTTCGATTTCCTCCGGTCCTCGGACCCGATGCAGGTTTTGTCCTTTCTGCAGGGAGAACACCCACAGATGATCGCCCTGATCCTTTCCTTTCTCCCTCCCGACCGGTCGGCGACGATCCTTGGGGGGCTCGGGCAGGACCAGCAGGCGGAGGTCGCCCTGCGCATCGCAAAGATGGACAGGATCACCCCCGACGTCCTCCGGGAGACGGAAAAAGAGCTGGAACGCAAGTTCAGCGCCGTCGTCGGAAGCGATTACTCAGTCACCGGAGGCGTGGATGCCGTCGTGGAGATCATCAACAAGGCCGGACGGAAGTCGGAGAAAAACATCCTGGAGATCCTGGACGAACAGGAACCGGAACTCGCCGAGGAGATCCGGAAGAAGCTCTTTACCTTCGAGGACATCATCAAGGTGGACGACCGGTCGCTGCAGAAGGCGCTGCGCGACGTGGAGACATCCGAGCTCGCCCTGGCGCTCAAGGGCGTCAGCGAGGAACTGCGGGCCAAGTTCTTCAACAACATGTCCTCCCGTGCGGGTGAAATGCTCCAGGAAGAAATGGAATACATGGGTCCCGTCCGGCTCAGGGACGTCGAGGAGGCCCAGCAGAAGATCGTCGACAGGATCAGGGCCCTTGAAGAGGCCGGTGAAATCGTGCTCGGCGGAGGCGGTGAGGACATTGTCGTCTAACGGTTCGAAGGGCAAGGTCTTCAGGAACGTCAGGTATTCCGCGGAGCGTGTTGTCCTTCCGGAACCCCGGCTGCCTGCAGGGAGGGCGCAGGAAGAAGACGAACTCGAAGGCGGGCGCCAGATCGACCCGTACCTCGTGGCGGGGGCGAAGATCCAGGATCTCCAGCGCAGGATCGACAAGCTCCTCGAGGAAAAGCGTGCCCTGCAGGAGGAACTCCGGGGCCTGCGGTCCGGGCTGGACGAAGAGCGGAGCCGGCTCGAAGCCAGGGAGCGGGAGCTCTCTGAACGCCTCGAGGCGGAAACCGCTCAAGCCAGGGAAAAGGCCCGCGACGAAGGTTTCGACAGGGGCTATGACGAGGGGCTTGAGGCGGCAAGGGCGAAAGCCCGCGAGGAGGTCGCCGCCGAGTACGCCGAACGGTTCGGCCGGCTCGAGAAAGTGCTCGAGGACGCCATGAATTCCCTCGAGGCATCACGGCGGGAGGAAATCGACCGGCAGGCGCCCCTTTTGGTCGGTTTGTGGCAAAAGATGCTGGAACGATTGCTCCGGAGGGAAGTCGAACTGGACGGGGAGACGGTGCTCAGGGTCTTCAGGGAGCTCATCCACCGCGTGAGCGACAGGACGAAGATCCGCATCGTCCTCAACCCCGCCGACCGGGAGCTGTTCCTCAAGAACGGGGCCGAATACGCCGAAATCAAAAGAGCGGCGGACCTCTTCGAAGTGGTGGCCGACGAACACATCGAGAAGGGAAGTTGCGTCCTGGAAACGGGGCTCGGTGTCTACGACGCGAGATGGGAGTCCCAGCTGGAGCGGATTGACAGGGAGATCGACGGGATTTTGAGGGAGGTTTTGGCCCATGGCTCGCCCGGCGCTTGAGACAATACTCGACACCATGGATCACAGGCTGGGCGAAATCGAGCTCGTTCCCGTGAACGGAAAGGTCGTGGAAGTCATCGGCATCGTCATCGAATCGAAAGGGCCGGACATCCAGATCGGGGACCTTTGCGAGGTCCGGACGAGAAACCGCGACGAATTGCCCCTTTCCTGCGAGGTGGTGGGATTCAGGGGCGACAGGGTCCTTTTGATGCCTCTTGGCGAAGTCCGCAGGATCGGGCCGGGGAGCGACGTCTTCTCCATGGGGAAATCCCTGGGCGTCCGGGTCGGGTCCGACCTTCTGGGCCGGGTCCTGGGCGGGCTCGGAGAGCCCCTGGACGACAAGGGCCCCCTGGTGGGAAGCACGGAATATCCCCTGCACGCCGATCCCCCTCATCCCCTGAAGCGGCGGAACATCGACACGCCCCTTTCGGTGGGGATCCGCGCCATGGACGGTCTGCTGACGCTGGGCCAGGGACAGCGGATCGGCATTTTTTCCGGTTCCGGCGTGGGAAAGAGCACCCTCCTGGGCATGATGGCCAGGAACACCGAGGCCGACGTCAACGTCATCGCCCTTGTGGGCGAGCGCGGCCGCGAGGTCCAGGAATTCCTGCGCAGGGACCTCACCGAGGAGGGGATGAGGCGTTCCGTCGTTATCGTGGCCACGTCGGACCAGCCTCCCCTGGTCCGTCTCAAGGCGGCCATGACGGCCACGGCCGTGGCGGAGTATTTCCGGGACCAGGACGCCAACGTGCTGCTCATGATGGACTCCATCACGCGTGTCGCCATGGCCCAGCGTGACGTGGGCCTCGCCATCGGAGAACCGCCGGCGACCCGGGGCTACACGCCGTCCATTTTCGCCTTTCTGCCCCGTCTTCTGGAGCGTGCCGGCGCCGGGGAGCGGGGGAGCATTACGGGCGTCTATTCCGTCCTCGTCGAGGGGGACGACATGAACGAGCCCATTTCCGACGCCGTCAGGGGGATCCTGGACGGCCACATCACCCTGTCCAGGGACCTGGCCACACGCAACCACTATCCCGCCATCGACGTTTTGAACAGCATCAGCCGGATCATGAACCACATCGTTTCCGCGGAGCAGCTCGCGGCCGCCTCTGGACTGAGGGAGCTTCTGGCCCTCTACCGGGAGGCCGAGGAACTCCTCAATCTCGGGGCCTACAAGCACGGAAGCAATCCCAGGCTTGATTTCGCAATCGCTCACAAGGACGAGATCGACGCCTTTTTGAAACAGCCTGTGAGTGAATATTCTTCATTCGAAGAGACACTCGAACGGCTTTTGTCCATACCCCTGTGGAAGGGTGAGGCCTCATGACGACGAACAAACGGGTAAAACGCCTCGAGAAGCTCAAGGATATCAGGGACCGGATACAGGACGAGGCAAAGGGCCGCCTCACGAATGCCCAAAAGAGGAAGGAGACCCTGCTGATTCGGTCCGACTCGCTGGGCATCACCTGGCAGGATGTCCTCATGGATTTCAAGGAAAGAAGCCGCCGGGGGGAATTGACACCGGAGGAACTCTGGTACCTGAGAAACGGCATGGATTCCCTGGAGGAAGAAATGGCCGAAGTGGGCAAGGCCATCGAGGAGACGGAACGGGAGCTTGACACTCTTCAGCAGGAACTCCGGCAGAAGCACACCGAGGCGAAGCTCGTCGAAAACGTCCTCGTGGAACGGAAGAAGGAACTCCGGCGGGATCGTGAAAAAAGCGAACAGAAGGAACTGGATGATCTCGCCTGCATGGTCTACACGAAGTGATCGGAGGTGACGGCCCGTGAAAAACTTTTCCGGTTTCGCCCCGTCCGGGGTGAGGGAGGTCCAGATGCGCATACGGGCCATTCGCCGGCGTTTCAAGGAACCGGAGAAGGAAAGAGAACGTTCCTTCGTGGATGTCCTCGATGCCGCCGGTTCGAAGAAGTCCCCGCAAGTGGCGCGCAACTTTGGGCGGACCCGGGAAACGCCGGAAACCGCCGGTATAAATACCCTGAAGGAAGCGGGCCTCGAGGGTCTGATCCGTCGAAAGGCCCGTGTCTACGGTGTCGATGAAGATCTCGTGAGGGCCGTCGTCAGGATGGAATCGGGAGGGAACGCGAAAGCCGTCTCCACGGCAGGCGCCATGGGACTTATGCAGCTCATGCCGGGGACGGCGGAGATGCTCGGCGTGGATGACCCTTTCGACCCGGTACAGAACGTGGACGGCGGCGTGAGATATCTCAAAATGATGCTCGACCGCTACGACGGAGACGAAACCCTGGCGCTGGCGGCCTACCACTCGGGCCCCGGCCGGGTCGACCGTTACGGCGGAGTTCCGCCTTACCCGAAGGTCACTCACTACGTCAAGACCGTGAAGGCGCTGCTCCGGAGGGCCAGGGAGGAATGACCCGCCCGGCGGGACGGACCGAGCCTGAGGAGGGATAGGGCTTATGGAGGACACGGAAAGGGGATACGAGCTCCAGAAGACCGAAAGCGGCTGGTTTGTGAAAGGGTCGTTGCGGGAGGAAAACATCGAAGAATTCCTGGAAACCCTTCAGGAAAAGGGGGCCTCACCCTGTGACGAAAAGGTGAGGGAGCTCGCAGGCCGTGACCTTTCGGACTGGACCCCCGTTCCCGTAGATGAAGATGTCTGTCTCGTGGAGGTCAGGATCGCCCCCGACGGGATGACGGCCGAGGTGCTCCTTTCCGGCGGAGAAAAGGAAACGCCGGAAAAACGGTTCGAACAGGCAAAGGCGGCCCTCGAGGAGGCCGGCGTCACCACCGGTGTGGATGAAGCCATCCTGAAGGAAGCCGTGGCTGAACCCCGGGACGAGTGGGTGCCCGTTGCCTTCGGCACTCCCGCGAAAGACGGGGTTGACGCCTGGTTCGACGTCCTGGTGGATCTCACGCGGCACAGTCCGTCGGGATCCGAATCAGAAAACGGGCACGTGGATCACAGGGACCTGCGGATCATCAACAACGTGACCAAGGGCCAGGAGCTGGTTCGAAAGACCCCCTTGATCGAAGGCGTGGATGGCGTCGATGTTACCGGAAAGGTCCTCAGGGCCAGGCGGGCCAAGGATGCCAGGATCGTGTCCGGACCCTACACGTCCCTTTCCGAAGACGGCCTTGTGCTGACGGCCACCGAAGACGGTCACCTGGAACGGGAAGGCAACAAGTTCTCCGTGTACCCAGTTTACGAACACAAGGGCGACGTGGATTACTCGTCTGGAAACCTTGAGGCCGTGGGGGGCATCGTCGTTCACGGTTCGGTGAAGGAAGATTTTTCCGTTTCGGCGGGCAAGACCCTGGAAGTCCACGGGGTTGTGGAGCGTGCCTTTTTGTCCTCCGGCGGAGATATGACGCTCACTTCCAGCGCCAGGGGAATGAATCACGGGACGCTGAAAAGCGGCGGCAGCATCTTCGCGGAATACGTGGACCAATGTTTTATCAAGGCCGCCAGGGACGTGGTTTTCCGCCAGGCCTTGCTGCACTGCGATGTGGAGGCCGGTCTGGCCGTCCGTCACACCGAGGGGGGCAAAGGGCTGATCACGGGCGGGACCGTCAAGGCGGGCTCGGAAGTGGAATGCCTGATCCTCGGCTCTGAAATAGAGACCAGGACGGCACTGCACGTGGGCGTCTCCCCCGGGCTTCTCCGTAAAAAGGAAAAGCTTGTGGCCAACCTCGACGAGCTCGAGGAAAAACTTGGCACCATTGAAAAGAACATCAAGTACCTCACCAGGGTCATGAAGGAAAAGGGCCTGGACGAGCGCCAGAAGGTCCTGGCCCTGAAGTTTGTGGAGCTTCGAAAGAGCGTTTCCGCCCAGATAGAGAAGCTCAAGGGCGTGCTCGGTGAAATCGAGAAAACCATTAATGCCATGAAGCACAAGGGGTGCGTCAAGGTATGGGGAATCTGTCATCCCGGCGTCTCCGTCACCATCCGGGGAGAGACGTATCTCGTCAGGGAGACGTTGGAGCGGGTTCGCTTCATCTACGGGGAAGGCAAAGTCAGGATGGTTTCCCTGGACTGAGGCAAGGCGGGAGGTTGACCGATGGCCGAAACAAAGGGCAAGGCCCTGAAAATGGGCCCCCTCGAACGCATGATGAATTACTCCGACATGGGAATCACCATCATGGTGGTTCTCATCGTGGCCATGATGGTGGTTCCCCTCCCCACGGGCATCCTGGACATCTTCCTTGCCCTCAACATCACCTTCGCCGTGGTGGTGCTTCTGACCACTTTTTATGTCCAGAACGCCCTGGAGATCGCCGCATTCCCCTCGATTCTCCTGGTCATGACCCTCTACCGCCTTGCCCTGAACGTCTCCACCACGCGACTGATCCTCCTTGACGGCTACGCCGGGAAGCTTATCAGCGCCTTCGGGAATTTCGTCGTCGGCGGCAACTACGTCGTCGGCGGCGTGGTGTTCCTCATCCTGGTCCTGATCCAGTTTCTGGTGATCACCAAGGGCGCCGAGCGGGTGGCGGAAGTCCAGGCCCGCTTCCAGCTCGACGGGATGCCTGGAAAGCAGATGGCCATCGACGCCGACCTGGGGAGCGGCCTCATCGACGAACAGACAGCCAGGGAGCGGCGGAAGATTGTCCAGCGCGAGGCCGACTTTTTCGGCGCCATGGACGGGGCTTCCAAATTTGTCAAGGGCGACGCCATCGCCGGGCTTTTGATCACCACCATCAACATCATCGGCGGCATCTGCATCGGGCTTTTCCAGCAGGGCATGACCCTGGCCGAAGCCGCACAGCGCTTCAGCCTGCTCACCGTGGGTGACGGCCTGGTGGCCCAGATCCCGGCCCTGATTCTCTCTACGGCCACGGGCATCCTGGTGACACGCAGCGCCGGTGAGAGCCACCTCGGGAAGGACATTACCCGTTCCCTGATCAACCATTACAGGCCGCTCTGGGTGGGGGCCGTCCTGCTGCTCGCTCTCGCCGTCGTCCCCGGGTTTCCGAAGATTCCCTTCATCATGCTGGCCGGGTTTTTGTGGCTCCAGGGCCACTGGGTTTCAAAAAAGGGCACGGAGGAAGCCGAAAGGGCGGAAGGCGAAAAGGCCCGAACGGCAGCGGCGCCACAGCCGGGCCGGCAAGCGGGAGAACCGGCACCGCAGGCGGTGTCTCCCGGCGGGTTCGACAGCGCCATGAAACTTCTGGCCGTCGACCCCCTGGAGCTTGAGGTGGGGTATGCCCTGATCCCCCTCATCGAGGCATCAAAAGGCGGTGACCTTCTCGAGAGGATCCAGACCCTGCGCCGTCAGATGGCCATGGAGCTTGGCGTGGTGACGCCTCCCGTGCGGATCAAGGACAACCTCCAGCTCAATCCCGCCTCTTACGTCATCAAGGTCAGGGGTGTGCCCGAAAAATCGGCGGAACTCGTCCCGGACCAGTTTCTGGCCATAGATACGGGCAACGTCAAGGGCGATCTGGTGGGGATTCCGACGAAGGAACCTTCCTTCGGGCTCGACGCCGTCTGGATCTCGCCGGAACTCCGCTCCAGGGCCGAGGCCCTGGGGTACACCGTGGTGGACGCGCCCTCGGTATTGGCCACACATCTCTCGGAAGTGGTGAGGGCCAATGCCGCGGACCTTCTCACGCGCCAGACCGTCCAGGAAATGGTGGATATCGTCAAGGAGACGTCACCGGCGGTGGTGGAGGAGATGTTCCAGTACCTGGGGCTCGGTGATGTCCAGAAGGTCCTCCAGAACCTGGTGAAAGAAAAGGTCCCCATCAGGGACCTGGCGGGGATCTTCGAAACCCTGGCCGACTACGGGCGCTCCACCCAGAGCGCCGATTTCCTTTCCGAACGGGCCCGGGAGGGCTTGAGACGGGTCATCCTCTCATCCTGCGTCTCGGAGGAAACGGGGGAACTGACGGCGGTGACCCTCTCACCGGAATGGGAGAAGGTCATCAAGGAATCCGTCCATGGCAATCTCGTGGAAGGATGGCGGATCAAGATGAAACCCGAGGACATGCGAAGCCTCGTCAGGGCGGTGGGGAACGCCACGGAACCGTTGCTGAAGGAAGGCGTCCCGCAGGTGCTCCTCTGTCATCCCGACGTGCGGCTTTTCGTGCGCAGGATCCTGGAGAAGCACTTCCCCAACGTCATCGTCCTCGGGTACAACGAACTCGACGGGGACGTGAGGCTCAAGACCGTCGGCGTCGTCGACGGCGCCTCGGATCCCGGGAACCGGTGAGGTGTTCTGAATGAGCCGGGAAAGGAAAAAACGGAGAAGCTCCGACGACCAAACCGGCGGAAGCTGGCTGACCACCTACAGCGACATGGTGACGCTTCTGCTGACGTTTTTCGTCCTCCTTTTCACTTTCTCCACGATCGACGTGATGAAGTTCCAGAAGCTCATCCTGTCCTTCAGGGGGGCCATAGGGGTTATCGACGGAGGCAGATCCATCCAGGAGGACGATGCCGTCTTTTCGGGCCAGACCATGGTCGACGCCGGTGAATCACGGGTCCAGACGACGGACATCATGAAGGTGGCCGAAAGGATTCAGGAGACCATCAGGGAGCAGGGGCTCGAGCACGAAGTGACCGTGGCCGTGAATGAGCGGGGTGTCGTGGTCTCCATAGCCGAAGGGGTGCTTTTCAGAACGGGTGCCTACGAGCTGCGTCCCGACGGGGTCGATGTCATCGCTTCCATCGGAAACATCCTGCAGGAGATCGAAAACCAGGTTTCGGTGGAGGGGCACACCGACAACGTGCCCTTCAGGCGAGGTGGATTCGTGGGTGACAACTGGGCCCTGTCCTCGCTGCGGGCCGCCAGGATCGTGGCCGTTCTGGAGGAGCGTTCCGGCATCGAAGCCCGGAGGCTCCAGTCTGTGGGCTACGGGCCCTCGAGGCCGATCATGCCCAACGATACGGCTGAGCACAGACAGATGAACCGCCGGGCGGACATCGTCATTCTCTCAGAGAACGGCGGGTGACCGGCCCCACGGCCTGCGGCGTTTGAAACGTCTTGAGCCCTTATACTCCTTCAAGGGAAGAAACCGGGGGAAGCCCCGTACGGAGGGATTTTCATGAATGCCCAGAAGCTGGAAAACTGCAAAATCTGCGGAAAGGTTTTCCTGTATCACGGTGGAATCGTCGTCTGCGACACGTGCAAACAGGACCTTGACGACATCTATGCCAGGGCGAGGGAGATCCTGAGAAACAAGAAGCCTACGGAAGATTTTGACAGCATCGCTCTTGCCGAGGAGATCGGCGTGGACCCGATCTACATCCATATCCTCGTCGAGGGGGGGTATTTCGAAAGGGACGGCTTCGAGCTGGATGACAGCACCTCGGCCCGCAGGAACCTGGCACGGGAGTTCGAAGCCGAGCTGAACAGAAAAAAACGGGGAGATTCCGGGAAGAAGCCCTCTTCCCGGGGAATGTTCCTCGACGAACGACGGAGGAAGGACAACTGACATGACCGACGTGCCGATGGATGAGTCAAAAGACTGCATCGGGCCGGCGAAAATGAGGTGACGCGGCAATGGACATGAAAGACAAGTATCTCGGTCCTTTTCTTGACGAAACGGAGGAAAACCTCCAGAAGCTCAACGACTGCCTTCTCGCCTTCGAGCAGGGAGGGACGGACGTCATCGACGAAATGTTCAGGGTGGCCCACACCCTGAAGGGAATGGCGGGGACCATGGGGTTCAAAAACATGATGTCCCTGACCCATGCCATGGAGGATGTCCTCGACGGTGTCCGGAAGCAGACATACCATCTCCGGAGAAAGGAGGACATCACTCTCCTGTTCAATTGCCTCGACACGCTCAACGCCCTGCTGGAAGAGATCCGGGCCACCGGCGACGACGGCGCCGTCGACACGGCTTCCCTGGTGGAGAAACTGCACCGGATCCTGGCTTCAGAGGACGGCGGTGAGCCCGTCGATTCTTCAGGGGAGGCTCCCGGGAGCGAAAATCCCGGTGCCGGGGGACGGCTTCTTGACGTGCGGGTCACCCTCAGCGGCGAGTGCATGCTCAAGGGCGCCAGGGCCTTCATGGTGTTCGAGGAAGTGGGCTCCCTTGGCAGGGTCGTCGATTCCGACCCTCCCGAGAAAACCCTGATGGATGGTGAATTCGAGGGCAGCGAATTCGGATTCGTCCTTGAGACGGACAGTCCCCCCGAGGCAGTGAAAGAGGTGGTTTTGAACGTCAGTGAGATCGAATCCTGCGAAATCACCTCCCAGTCCGGCGAAGAGGTCAACGAAGATGCCGGCGACACGGGGGAAACGGAAGGGCCCGAAGAGACCGCTTCCGTGAAGGGCCGGGCAACCCCCGCCGCCTCCTACAGGACCAACCAGACCGTCAGGGTCGATGTCCAGAGGCTCGACAAGCTGCTCAACCTGGTGGGGGAGCTCGTCATCGGGCGCTCCCGGATCGAGCGGCTTGCGAAGGACAGCGATTCGAAGGAGTTCGAGGAACCCATCCTCCAGCTGGGCCGGATCTCCAAGGAAATCCAGGAGCTCGTCACGAAACTCAGGATGCTTCCCATCAGCTTCATCCTTGACAGGTTCCCCAGGCTGGTAAGGGACCTCTCCAACGAGCTCGGCAAGAAGGTGGACCTCCAAATCGAGGGCCGCGAGACGGAACTCGACCGGTCCGTCATCGACGAGATCGGCGATCCCATGGTGCACCTCATCCGGAACAGCCTTGACCACGGCCTGGAAAGCCCTGGGGAGCGCGTCGCAGCAGGCAAGAACGAAACGGGGCTGCTGAGGGTCAGGGCCTACCAGGACGGCAGCAGCGTCGTGGTGGCCGTCGAGGACGACGGGCGGGGCATCGACTGCCGAAAGGTCATCGACACGGCCCTGGAGCGCGGACTTGTGACGGAGGAACAGGCGGAAAACATGAGCGAGCGGGAAACCTACCAGCTCCTTTTCCTGCCAGGTTTCAGCACCTCCAGGGAAGTGACGGACCTCTCCGGCAGGGGTGTGGGAATGGACGCCGTCAAAAGCAAGGTGGAAGCTCTCGGCGGCCGCATCTCCGTGGAGTCCGAAGTGGGACGGGGCACCGTGGTGAAGGTCAGGCTTCCCATCACGCTGGCCATCGTCCTGGCTTTGCTGGTCAAAATCGACGGCAGGACCTACGCCATCCCCCTGGAGAGCGTCGACGAAACGATCCGGGTGGAGCAAGAGCAGGTGAAGGTCATGAACGGAAGCCTGGTGACGGTCCTCAGGGGCGAGGTGCTTCCCCTCGTGGATGCCCGGAAATTCTACGATCTGTCCCAACGGGAAGAAGAAGGTGATCTGGCCGTCGTGGTCATGCGTACAGGGTTCCGCCGCGTGGGCTTTATCGTCGATGAATTCGTGGGACAGCAGGAGATCGTCATCAAGAGTTTCGGAGACACCGGCATCGCCAGGATCCGCTGGTTCTCGGGCGGGACCATCCTCGGCGACGGGAGCGTCGTCCTCATCATCGACCCCGCGGCCGTCGAGGAAACGGCCTGATCCGGCAGACGGGAGGGGGGCTCATGCGGTCGGGTACCGTCTTTTTGGCGATCCTGGCGGCCACGGTGATGTGTCTCGCGGCCGGAGCTTTCGCCCAGCCGCTGCTTCTGCCCAGGGCCGCTGACCGCACCAAAGGCGAGGCCCTTTTCGCCTCGGCCTACAGGGACGTCCTCCAGGGGCGGATCCCGGACGCCATGGAGACCCTGGACGAGGCCCTCCGGTGGGACCCCTATCTCGTGGAATACTACCTCCTCAAAGGGTATTGCCGTTACCTTCTCGGCGATTACGACAGGGCGGAAGAACTGCTGCGCCTGTACCTCGAGGTGCGGCCCGGCGACGCCTTCGCCGTGGGGTTTCTTGAGCAGATAGAAAAAAGGATGTCCCTTTTGGAGACGGCCCTCCGGGAGGGCGTGGGACTGTCGCTGTCCGTGGGATCCCCGGGGTTTTTCCTGGACAGGATGGGGCTTTCCGCCTTTTCGGTGAACAAGTTCCGCGTCCCGGGACGACCGGCGGCGTTCGGGAACCTGCTGGCCCTTTGCGACAGGGCGGAAGAAAAGGCCTGGCTCTTCGAGTATCACGAGGCGGAGGACGAGTGGGAGCGATTCTACGCCGGCGATGCCGGAGGTGCCGTCGTGCGGATCCTCCCCGTTGAGAGGGACAGGATCTTTTTCATCTACGGCGATGGATCGATCCTGAGGGCCTATGTCTCGAAAGATCGCATTCACGAACGGCAAAAAGTGCAAACAAAAGCCGCGGGCCCCTCAGACGCGGTCTACGCAGGCGGCGGAATCCTTGTCATCGCCGACCGGGTCGAAAGACAGATCCTCTTCGTGGACGCCAAAACCCTCGAAGTGACGGGACGCTGGCGTTCCGGCGGGGTTTCTTTCGAGCCCGTGGCCCTGGCGGCGCTGGGGAGGTCCCTCGCCGTGGCCGACAGAAGCGGCGGCCTCTTCGTCCTGGATCTCGAAACGCGGGAACTCCTCAGTGAGATCCCGATTCCCGGGCCCGTCAGGGCAGTGGAGTGGCTGAACTCTTCCAATCTCCTGATCCTTGTCGAGGGGGGAAACCTCTATCATCTGAAACCTGGTTCCGGCGAACCGGCGAAAAGGGTTGCAAGGATCTTTCCGGAGGCCTGGTTTTTGTTTTCCACCGACAGGGATGTGGTGATCGTTGATACGAGGCTTTATCGATGCAGCCTTGTGACCGGACATGCAAGCCGGGGCACGCTGGTTTTGAGGGAACCGAAACCGGTGGATTCCGGGAACGGGACCCTCTTCGAGGTCACCGCCAGGGTGCTGCGTCCCCTTGGTGCGGGAAAACAGGGTGATTTCCTGTTTCAGGGTGTCCTCGGAGGCTACTGGATCGACATTGACGGGACCCTTCTGGATGCAAACGAGGGGGATCCGCCACTTGTTCCGAAACTCCCCGTGAAGGCGCCCCTGTGGGAACTGGAAGACCTTTCGGACCTGCCGGAGGCCTGCGTCCTCGACGCCTCGGAAGCGCCCCGGGACGAATCCTGGCTGAACAAGCTCGGAGGATTCGCCCTTTCCCAGGGTTTGGCAATACATGTCCTTGCCGAAGATACGCTCCCGACGCCGCAACTCCTTCGCCTCTCGGAGCTTACCGGAGGCGAAATTGTCCTTTCCGGTGAAAACACTGCGACCCTCGAAAGGCCGGAGAAATGGGTCCTGTCACTCCGGGTGTCCGACCGGCTTCTGATGCCGGGCAACGGAGCGTGGGGAAGCGGCCTTTTTCTCATCGGCAGGTCAGGCTCGCTGAGTGTGGAGGACCGGTTCCCCCTCTGGAGCGTTTTCGCACGCCCGGTACAGCTGCCCGCAGGGGAGGACGAGGATGTGAAGGTGGAACCTGAAGAGCCCGAAAAGCCTTGAGTGAGGAATTCAGGATCCCGTCCCCGGGGCTTCCCCGGCCGTTTCCGTGGCGGTGCGGTGCTGTCGATTTGTCCGTTCCCTGAGCCTCTCCCGTTCTTCCGGAGGAAGGAAGACCTTGAGCTTCTCCTCCACGAGGCGGGGGTTCTCGCCGGCCTGGATGGACAAAACGCCCTCGACGATGAGTTCCATGGCGGTCACCTTGTCGGCCGTCTGGCGGGCAAGCTTCCGGGAGACTGGAATGGCGAAGGCGTTGGCCACGAATGACCCGTAGAAGGTCGTGATGAGGGCGATGGCCATGCCGGGCCCGAGGGCTTCGGGAGTATCCAGGTGGCGAAGCATCTGGATGAGCCCGATGAGGGTCCCGAGCATTCCGAAGGCCGGGGCCAGTTCGCCCAGAAGGTCGAAGGTCCGTTTGGAAGCCGTTTCCCGGCGTTCGAGAAGGTCGATCTCGGCATCGAGAATGGATTTGACCAGTTCCGGGGACGTTCCGTCGATGACCAGCTGGGTGGATTTCCGGATGAAATCGTTTTCAATCTTCCGGACCTCCTCCTCGAGGGCCAGAAGCCCCTCGGAACGGGACTTCCTCGAGAGGTTGACCATGACTTCCATGACGCCCACGAGGTCCGTGTGCTCGGCTTTTGCAAAGGCACGTTTCAGTGTCCGGGGAAGTTTCCTGAGTTCCTCCTTGGACGAGGCTGCGGCCACGGCACCACAGGCTCCGCCGATGGCGATGAGGAAGGAAGGAAAATTGATGAAGGCTTCGGGAGAGCCGCCGATGATGATCCCCGAGGCGACAAGCGCAAAAGTTCCGGCGAGAAACCCGATGGTGATGATATCCACGAAAACATCCCCCCTTTGTTCCCGGACCTCATGAAGACCGGGCCGCCGCAGAAACAAGGTCCTGCAGGAAGTATGAGTGCCGGGGCCAGAGCAAAAAACAAAAGGCTGCCGGGGGCTTTCGAAACTTTTCGTTTCTGCCGAAACTGAAAACAGGAGGGTCGGTCTTTCTCCGGCCCGGACGAAGAGAACGAGTCAGGGGTGGTAGTCATGGCGATCAGGCAATGCCTGGGAGCCCTGGAAGAAGAACTCCAGTGGCCTGTGGAGGAAGTCGAAACGGAGGACGCACTGCTCAGTGTCTCATGCGATCCGCGGGTGAGGCGGCACTATTTCTTTCTTCCCGATGGAGGAAGGAAGCTGTCGGATATCCAGAGGATGCGATGCCTGGCTCACGCCTGGCTGGCGGAGAAGGTGCACCCGCTTTTTTCCGTCGTCGTCGCCGAGTGTCCCGACGGTTTCCCCGAAAACGCCTTCAGTGAAACCCTCTGGCCCGCCTTGTCCGTATCGCGGGTCTGGTTTGCCGATGCCGTCGTGATGGACCATTGTCCCGAGGACGCCTCGAAGGATGTGAAGGCAAGGCTGAACATGCTCGAGAAGATCTTCCCCTCCGGCAAATTGCAGGGATCCCTGTCGGATTATCTTGAAGCGGCCCTGATCCTGGCGGAAGGAAAGGTGTTCTGCGGCATTGAACGACAGACCAGGGGCAAGCTTGCCGACATGGCCGATGTCTTCACCGGGGAGGATCCCTTTTCTCCGTCACTGGACGCGCTGAAGGACCTCAACAACAGGTTGCTCGGTCTCTGGAGCCCTTTCAGGGTGGACGTGGCGGGAAACGCCGAGATGGGTATGGAGATATGGCAGGTTTTCTAGGAGACTGACGGAATGAGCGACGGAACCCCTTCAAGGGAAACGACCGGAAAAGGGCGAAAACTCCTGCGGGCACTCAAGGTGCTCGTCTTTCTCCTGTTTCTGGCAGGGGGATTTCTGGGCGGCCTTGCGGCGGGCGGAGGTCTGTACGTTCTCGCCGGTGACCTCGCCCCGAAGGTGGCGGGCCTTCCCTTCGTCGGGGAGAAGGCGCAAAAGCTTTTGCTCAGCCTCGAACCGCCTCTGGACCATTTCCAGCGGAGGGAACTCGAGCTCAGGCAGACAGAGGAACACCTGGTGTCCCTCCAAAAGAAGCTTGACGCCGAACGCGCCAGCCTCGAGGCGGAAAAGGAAAACCTGGCGAAGCGAAAGGAAGAGCTGGACCAAAGACAGGCGGCCCTGGAAGAAGCCGAGGCCAGGATGGCGAAGGTTCCCGACGAAAGCACCCTCTACGAGGAGATGGCCGAAAGCTTCGGCGACATGTCCTCCTCAAACGCGGCGAAAATCATCGTCCAGCTGCCCCCCGGGGAAGCGGCGGCCGTCCTGGATCGTCTGGGCGGCAAGGAGCGCGGCGAGATCCTCTCGAAGATGCCTCCCGAAGCGGCGGCCGGGTTCATGCGGTACCTCCGCAGGCAATGGGAGGAAAAAAGGTGAAACTCCGGGGTCGAAAGGCCGAAACAGTAACAGGGGTGAGCGATCCCCGATGCAGTTGAAAAGCAGGTGATGTCCATGTTCCGGGATGAATTGTGGCTGGCAGGGAAACTGAGCGCATCGGCTTTGGCGGCGCGTTTCGAGGCGACGGCGGAGAACCTCGCCAACATCAACACCCCGGGGTACAAGAGGAAGGAAGTCTTCTTTGAGGACGCTCTCCGGGAAGCCGTTTCCGAAGGAGATTCGCAGCGGCTCCGTCTTGCCGCGACATGCGAGAAACACATCAGCCCCGGAAAGGTGGAACTTGACGTCGACCAGGAGGAGATCATCCGGGAGACGTCGGGGGGAGTTTCCTACCGCCTCGACGAAAACACCGTCGATCCCGAGGTGGAGATGGCCAAGCTTGCGGAAACCAGGATGGCCTACAACGCCGTGATGCGCCTGATGGCCAAACGAACGGGCCTGCTGAAGACGGCCATGGGAGGGAAGTAACATGCGCATGTTCAAGCCCATAGACATCGCCGGGAGCGGCCTGACGGCCCACAGGGCGATGCTTGATGTGATTTCCGGGAATCTGGCCAACATCAACACCACCAGGACCGCCGAAGGCGGCCCGTACCAGCGGAAAATCCCGGTTTTCGAGGAACGCCTCGTCGAAGCAGAGGCAGGTCGACTGGAAGCCTCCGGCGTGGCCGTCAAGGAGATCGCCGCCGATGACGCGCCGCCACGGATGGTCTACGAGCCCGGACACCCCGACGCCAACGAGGAAGGCTACGTGGCGTATCCCAACGTTTCGGTGGTCCGGGAAATGGCCGACATGATGGCCGCCAGCCGCGCCTATGAGGCGAACCTGGAAGTCGTGAAATCTGCCAAATCCATGTGGGAGGCGGCCACGGAGCTTCTGAGAAGCTGATGTGCCGTCCGCGGAAGGAAGGGTGATGTCCCGTGTTCCGGGGAATCTATGATGCCGCTTCCGCCATGCTCGTGCAGCAGTACGGCGTGGATGTGACGGCCAACAATCTGGCCAACGCCGGGACCTCGGGGTTCAAAAAACAACTCGCCGTGGCCGAAAGCCATCCCGAAGCGGTCCTGGTCAAAACCGAAAACGGGCGGCGGGGTGCCTCCCGAAAGACGCCCCTCGGGGAAACGGCGCTCAGCGTTGTCATGTCCGAAACGGCGACGGCAGCCGGGCCCGGACCCCTGCAGGAGACGGGAAACCCCATGGACTGTGCCCTGACGGGCGACGGCTTCTTTCAGGTCATCGATGATGGAGGCGACGTTTTCTACACCCGTTCCGGGAATTTCACCCTCGACGCCCAGGGGCGGTTCGTGACACCCTCGGGCATGATCGTGGCCGGCGCTGGAGGCCCCATCGTCGCCGGTGACGCCGAGACCGTCTCCATCCGGGATGACGGCATGGTCTTCGCCGACGGCGAGGAACTCGGAAGATTCGCGGTATTTCGTTTCGCGGAACCCTCTTTCCTCCACAGGCGCGGGGGAAGCCTCTTTTCCGAAACGCCGGCGTCGGGCCCCGCAGAGGCCGTCGCCGACGAGGAGATCCGCGTCGCTTCCGGGTTCGTGGAGGGGTCGAACGTGAACATCGTCGAGGAGATGACGAAAATGATCACGGCGAGCCGGGCCTATGAGGCCGTTTCCAGGGCTTTCGACTCCGAGGCCGAGACGGCCAGGCAGATGATACAGGCCTTCGGCCGATAGACACCGGACCATCTATTCCCCTCAAGGGAGGTGCGGGAGCGATCCGGCGAAAGCTCCCGAAATGAATGGCTGACGAAAACAAACACGAAAAAGACATGAACCCTGAAGAAGGCACCCCTGAAAGGGAAGAACCCGAAGAGCGGGACCCCTCCGGGGAAAGCCAGCCCGGGGGTGAAACCGTCGAAAAGGATAATCCCGGCGAAGGCCGGGAGGAGAGTGCTGCCGAAAATGCCGAACCCACGGCGGAAGACGATGGAGAAGAGGAGTCCCGAAAGAGCCGCAGCGCCCCCGAAACAGGCGATGGCACCTTCAGCGAAGAAGAAGGCGAAGGCGAAGAAGGCGATGGAAAGCAGCAGGAAGGCTCTTCCATCAGCGCCGAGGAGGCGGCCGCCCTGGAAAAGGGGCTCGACTGGATTGATTCCGTCGGTGAGGAGATTCCCGACATTCCCGACTACGAGGAAGTGGAAAAAAAGGGCGGAGAAGAGGAGACGTCCCAGGCGGCCATCGATGACCTCATCTCCAGCGTCAAGGCCAATTCGGGCTTCAATTTCGAGACCAACCCCTCCGGCGGACAGCAACAGGCGGGGCGGCACCAGGGACCGGAAGGGTCCGCATCGGTACAGCCGGCAAGTTTTCCGGACATGGACGGCGACGGGTCCGGAGGAAAAAAATACGCCGGCAACGGAAGCAAGATCGACATGCTCATGGACATTCCCGTCCAGGTGACGGTGGTCCTCGGACATACCCAAAAGACCATCGGGGAGATCGTCTCCCTGGAACAGGGAGCCGTGGTGGAGCTGGACAAGATCGTCGGCGAGCCCGTGGACGTTCTCGCCAACGGGAAGCTGGTGTTCAAGGGCGAGGTCGTGGTCATCGACGAGAACTTCGGCGTCCGGGTCGTGGAACTCGTCAAGTCGCCGGTCCGCAATGCAAGGTGAGCGGGCGATGGCGGAACGCGTCTACCCCGCCGGTCCGGGATACGAGGAATTCAAGCGCCGGGTGGCCGATCTCACCGGTGTGGATCTGAACATGTACAAGTTCCAGATCCATCGTCGTGTCCACACCCTGATGCGCAACTGGGGGTTCGAAGAATACGGCGCCTTCTACGACCTCCTCCACGAGGACCTGGACAAACGGAAGAAGTTTCTGGACTACATCACCATAAATGTCACGGAGTTTTTCAGAAACCCGCCTCGCTGGGAGATGCTCAGGGAATTCGTCCTCCCGAAACTGCCTGTTTCCGGGCGCGAGAGGCTGCAGTTCTGGAGTGCGGGGTGCTCTTCGGGGGAAGAGCCCTACTCCCTGGCGATCCTCGCGCTGGAAGCCGGCGTCGATGCCTCCGTTCTGGCTGTGGACGTGGACGAGGGGGCCATCGCCAGGGCAAAGGACGGGGTCTATGGGGAGAAGCAGCTTGTCAACGTTTCCGAACGGCTCCGGCGGCGGTATTTCAGGCGGACGGAAGACGGGAACTACGAGGTCTCGCGGGAAGTCAGGGATATGGTGTCCTTCAGGCGGGCCAACCTTCTGACGTTCCCTTTCCCGAGGAACCAGCACCTTGTCCTGTGCAGAAACGTGGTCATATACTTTTCCGCCGGGACGAAGCGGAAGCTTTACGAAAAATTTTTCGGCTGCCTCGCCCCGGGCGGCTTTCTGGTCGTCGGGACGACGGAGCAGATCTTCGACTACGCCGCAATAGGTTTCCGTCAGGAAGGGTCCTTTCTCTACCGGAAACCCGCGGAAGACGAATCGGACATCAAATCTTTCAGGTCAGGCGGTGTCGCCCATGAAGCTGGTCAAGGAAATCGAATTCCACGCCAAAACCGAAAGTGAGGCCTTCAACAGGGTCAAGGCCAGACTGGGATCCGACGGAGTGATCCTGTCCATGCAGACCGTGAAAGAGCCTTCGCTGATTCCCTTTTTCAGGAAGAATCGGCTTTTCGTCCGTGCGGGCATCCTGGAAGAGGAGAAAAGCACTCCCCCGCCGTCCGACCCTGAATTCGAGAAACGCCAGCAGGCCGTTTTCCAGGCCCTGCTTCACTACAAGAGCAGCCTGAAGGCCGAAGTGGACAAGAACAAGGCCTCCGTGGAGGAGCTGGCCGATTCCGTCACGGATACCGTGGACGTCCGCTCCGAAGACGACGCACCCGCTGAAGGGGCTTCGGTTGCAAGACCGCCTGAAGCCGGTTCGCCGCAGGAAACCATCGGGCACGAAACGGGGTATCCAGTGTTCCTTCTGGAGCAGGAAGTCCCCCCGGAATGCGTCGATGCCCTGTGGAGCGAATATCTCGAATCCGGCAAGGGGGAAAGGTTCAGGGACTGGTTCAGGAGAAGGGTTTCCGAATTCTGCGTCGCCCATGGTGAGGACGCCTTCGATGATGCTTTGGGCGGACGCCGCGTCATGGTCGTCGGTCCGACGGGAGTGGGAAAGACCACCACCATTGCGAAGATCGCCGCCATGGCCGTCATGGAGGGCCGAAAAACGGCCCTGTTTACCTCCGACAACTACAGGGTTTCGGCCGTGGAGCAGATCAGGACCTTCGCCAGGGTCCTGGGGCTTCCCATTGAGGTGGTCAATGCCGGTTTCGAAATCCCGGGCCTGCTCGAAAAATATGATGAGGACACCCTGATTTTGATGGACACCGTGGGATGCGGTTTTCGGGAAACCGGGCGCCTGTCCCAGGTCCGGGATATCTGGGAGCATTTTTCACCCCATGCCGTTCATATGGCCATTTCGGCCACCTCCCGTCTCAAGGACATCCAGGTTTCAGTGGAAAAGACCCGTGAGACGATCCCCGTGACCAGGGCGATCGTGACCAAACTTGACGAAACACTCTGTGCCGGAACCGCCCTGTGGCTGCCAATGACCTTCGGGTTGCCCCTGTCCTTTTTGGCCACGGGACAGAATGTCCCGAGGGACATCGATCTTGCCACAGGGGAGTTGTTGTCCGAAAGCCTTCTCGGGGAGGGAGCCCTTCTATGAGAGCCGGCAAGGTCCTGCCCAAAAACGGGTTCGGAAAGCAGGCTGTCAAATCCTGTGACTTCGGTTCCTTTCAGGCCGAGGAACTCCGGCAAAGCCTCCGGGAGAAGAAAGGATTCACGACGGCCCGGGCGGGGAAAAAATCCATCGCCATCATCAGCGGCAAGGGGGGAGTGGGAAAGAGCAACATCGCCCTCAACCTTGCCCTGGCCCTGGGCGGATGCTGGAACGTGCCGACGGCCATCATCGACGCCGACCTCGGCCTGGCGAACACGGACGTCCTCGTGGGCCTGGAGGCCCGCTTGACGCTGGAGAACGTCTTCAGCGGGGAACTTTCCGTTCGTGATATCCTTGTTCCCGTCTCGGAAAACGTCTGGCTTGTCCCCGGGGGAAGCGGCATTCCCGAACTGGCCGACATGACGCCGGAAAGGCGCCGCCAGCTTCTTCCGGAAATGCTCTCGCTGGATGACCTTGTTGATATCATCGTCATCGACGGAGGGGCCGGCATCCATTCTTCCGTCCGGGATTTCGCACTCGCCGCCGATGCCGTTGTGGTGGTGACCACGCCTGAACCTACGGCCGTCAGGGACGCTTACAGCATGATCAAGAGCCTGTCAGGGACCTCCCAGGCCACATCCGGCATCGGGCAAAAGGAACTCTTTCTGCTGGTCAACATGGCCTACTCCGACAGGGAGGCGGCCATGGCCGCAAAGCGGCTGATCGACGCGAGCGGACGCTTTCTCGGAATCGATCTGGAAGTGCTTGCCTTCCTGCCCCACGATGCGAGGGTGCCGAAGTCCGTGAAAGCCAGGCGCCCTGTCCTGGCGGGGTATCCAGGATGTGCCTTTTCCAGAACCCTGTCGGGCATGGCCGGGAGGCTTCTGCCTGCTGCCGGAAAAACGGGGAAAGAAGATGCCGACGGCCACAAGGAAGGTCCCATGAAGCGCTTTGTGTCTGCATTTTTGCGGAACAGGGCCCTTTCATAAACGGGAGCCGTTTTGCCCGAACAAGAAAGGAGCGAGATGCATGTCCTTCACGAGGCAGGAGACCTCACTGCCGAGCGCGGCCGAAATGGCGGCCTGCCTGCGGGACCCTTCCCGCAAGGCGAAGCTCAGGGAACGGATCGAGACCTGTTTTTACAGGCTGCGCAGCGAAGTTCCAAGGCCCCACAAGGACGATCCGGCCCTCGTAAAAAAATACGGGGAGTTCATGGCCCGGCTCAGGGTCGAGGAGGAGACCATTCTCGAAATGCTCGAGGCCTTTTCCAAAGGCGATGCTTCCTCGGTCAGGGCCGCCTCGTCACGGCTCGTGCGGGGATAGATCTTCCGGACAGCGGGTTTTCCTTCCCCGGGAATTCTTATACTTTCTCCTGTACCCGATTCAGGATGGGATCTTCGAAAATCCGGAGCGAATGAACTGGAGGTATAGCCGTGGCGAAAATACTGGTTGTCGACGATGCCGCCTTCATGCGAATGATGATGAAAGACATCCTGGCCAAGGGCGAACATGAAGTGGTGGGCGAAGCCGAGGACGGGAAAAAGTGCCTCATGGAATACAGCAAGGTCAAGCCGGACCTTGTGACACTGGATATCACCATGCCCGAGCTGGACGGGATGAACACCCTGGTGGCCCTCAAGAAACTGGATCCTGCGGCACGGGTGGTCATGGTGAGCGCCATGGGGCAGCAGGATATCGTTATCCAGGCCATCAAGGCGGGGGCCAGGGATTTCGTGGTCAAACCCTTCAAGCCGGACCGTGTCCTGGAGGCCATCAACAAGGCCCTTGCCTCCTGAGGTTGGTCAGTGGGCCTGGCTTTCGGGTTGGAAAAGGAATTCGAAATGTTCCGTCATGGGGTTCTTCCATTCGGGCAGACAGTGCAGACGGGGCTTTGCGGCAGGGTCGATGATCGCCTCGAGACCCTTGCCGATCTTCATGGCGCTTTTTATTTTTTCGGCGAGGTTGACAGGGGAGTAGGCGCCGAAAATGATGTCCTCCTCCCTGGGCATTCCCGGCATGTTTTCGCCGAGACGAAATTCACGGCCCACAAGGTGCGACATGTCCTTGGAGAACGTGGCGATAACCTGCATGAAGGGCCAGTCCTTTTCCAGGGGGTCCACGCCCGTCACCTGGCCGACGACGCCGTGGCGGAAAAACAGGAAGCTTCCCGTCGGGAAGGGCGCCACCATTTCCCGGAGACAATCGATGAAG
Source organism: uncultured Synergistaceae bacterium (assembly GCA_964515395.1). Taxonomy (GTDB): domain Bacteria; phylum Synergistota; class Synergistia; order Synergistales; family Thermovirgaceae; genus UBA1876. The sequence goes on from CAZERC010000011.1 coordinate 25,181, forward strand.
CGCTCGTCGAATTTCCTGCCTCCTTCTTCCCCGATGATCTTGATGGCGTGGTAGGGAAGCGCCGCCACATGATAGGGGCGGTCGGAGACGATGGCCTCGTAGACGTCGGCGAGGGTGATGATCCTCACCAGTACGGGAAGCCTTTCCAGGGGCGAAATGCCCTCGGGGCTGTAGCCAGTGCCGTCGAGGAACCGGTGGTGATGGGCCACGGCGGCCTTGGGGAGGGGCATGAGGTTTTCCGTCATTTTCACCATGGAGTACCCGTAATCGGGATGCTTCTTCATGATTTTCCATTCCTCGGGCGCCAGTTTGCCGGGTTTGTTCAGGATCTCCAGGGGGATTTTCGCCTTCCCCACATCATGAAGCAGCCCGCCCATGGCCATGTCGAGCTTGTCCTGCCTGTCGGGTCTGAGAATGTTCTTGAGTTCCGCCATGCGAAGGATGGAAAGGGTCAGGAGCATGACCATCCAGGAATGGTGATGGGTGTGGTTGTCATGGCTCGAGATGAGCTGAAGGCTGTCCATGATGGCGGGTTTCGTCTCGAAGATCTCCTCGATGACGGGCTTGACGTCTTCGGTCAGGTTCTTGATCGTTTCCGGCTGGAGTTCGTGAACCTTTCTGGCGGTTTCGAAGAACCGTCCGATCTTCTGGTGAACCCCCCCGGGTATGGCGATGCCACCTTCTTCGGGCTTGATGAGCCCGTCGGGGGCTTCTTCGATGGGGATCAGGATCTTTACGGAATCGATATAGTCCCGGTTCCTGAGGCCGAGGATGAGGTTGCCCGTCAAGACGACGCCCTGGAAAAGAAGGGCGCGCCCATGGGGGTCCCTCACGTCCTCGGCGAGGATTTGACCGGGTTTGAGCTCTTCAGTCTTGACCTTTACGGAAATATGGGCCATAAGGGATCACTCCTGCGTCAAAGAGGGTGATGCATACATCCATATTACAGTGTAATGGTTTTTGGGAGAAAAAACATCGCAGGGCGGCATCCACAACCGGCGGTGCTTCCAGCGGCCCCGGTTTTCGACGGCAGCGGTGAACATCCCGGGACATCATGCATGACAACCTACAGGAGAGTGAATGACATGAGCTCGTTGAATGCACTGACTACACTTGTTCAGGCCTTCGGGGCGGGGACCATCAACGTCGCCAAAAGCCTGGGACTGCATTTTCGAATCAACAGGGAAGGTGTCGGTCCCGGCGTCAAGACCTCGTCGAGTTGCGCCGCCGCCGTCATCGGCGTCGTCGGCGAGGATCTCAAGGGTTCGGTGACCCTTCTGACCGACAAGGGTGCCTTTCAGGAGATCCTCCGGACCATGTCGGGCGGGATGATCCAGGAACCTTCCACGTCGGATCCGCTTTCCATGAGCGCTCTCGGCGAGTTGGCCAACATGATCTGCGGGTCCGCGCTGAAGGAGTCGGCACGCCTCCGGGCCGGCAGGTTCGAAATCACGCCGCCCCAGATGTTCACCGGTGACAATCTCAAGTCCTTTCCCAGCGACGACCCGAATGTCAAGTACTATACCATCCCCATGGTGAACGACAAGGAAACGGCCAACGTCTACATCGTCCTCGGGTTCAGGTGATATTTTTTGTCCCTCTCGAGGTGACAAAAAACAGGACTTGCGTTATTATAAGTAACAGTATAAATAACGTTATATTCCTCGAGAGGGTTTCGCATGGGACGTTACCGGGTATTCGTCTTGGGCTGTCTGCTGATGACGGCTTTTGCCTGGGCCCCCGCGGCCGTGGCGGCCGAGGGCGTGCCCGCCATCCCCACTGTCAGCATCGGAGTCGAGGAGGCCGCCGACCCGGGCCAGGTCTCGCTGACCGTACAGATTCTGATTCTCCTCACGGTGCTCAGCCTGGCGCCGGCGCTGGCGTTGATGGCCACAAGCTTCACCAGGATTCTCATCGTGCTCGGTTTCCTCAGGAACGCCATGGGGATCCAGCAGCTTCCGCCGAACCAGGTGGTGGTGACCCTCGCCCTGTTTCTGACCCTGTTCATCATGAGGCCCGTCTGGGAAAACATCTATGCCGAGGCCTACGTCCCCTACCAGGCGGGCGAGATCGAGACCTCCGAAGCCGTCGACCGGACCCTTGAGCCGATTCGGGAGTTCATGTTCATTCATACCCGGGACGAGGAGCTTTCGCTCATGGTTTCCCTCTCGGAATCCGACCGCCCTGAAGACCGCGAGGACGTGTCCCTGTTCGTGCTGCTCCCGGCCTTCATGCTCAGCGAACTCAAGACGGCCTTCCAGATGGGCGTCGTCCTTTTCGTTCCCTTCCTCGTCATTGACATGATCGTCGCCAGCGTCCTCATGGCCATGGGAATGATCATGCTGCCTCCCATGCTGGTGTCATTGCCCTTCAAGGTGCTTCTTTTCGTGCTGGCCGACGGGTGGGACCTCGTCGTGGTCAGCCTGATCGAAAGTTTCAGCTGAGGGGGGATCGGCTGTGGACGGAACCTTTGCGAGCCTTTTCAACCAGGCGGCCTGGACGGCGATTCTGTCGGCGCTTCCCATTCTGGTGGCGGCCATGGTGGTGGGCCTCGTGGTGGGCATCCTGCAGACGGCCACGTCCATCCAGGAACAGACCCTGTCCTTTGTCCCCAAGATTCTGGTGGTCATCCTGACGGCCGTCCTGCTGGGCCCGGCCATCTTCCGGTCGGTGTACCGGCTGGCCGTCGAGGTCTTCGGCAGGCTCCACACCTACGTTTCATGATGGAACTGAACCTTTCCGCCGACTTCGTGTCGACCATGCTCGTCTATTTCATGGCGTCCCTGAGGTTTCTGGGGCTCCTTTCGGCCCTGGTGTTTCTGACAGGAGCCTCCCTGCCCATTCCGGTGAGACTCTGGATGTCTTTGGTTCTTGCCCTCGCATCGAGTGCCGTGATCGGGGGGACGGAAGTGGAGACGGCCATGTTCCTGAATCTGCCCGGCTTTGCCGTCACCGCCGCCAGGGAGCTGGGTATCGGGATCGTTCTGGGGGTACTGGCGTCGAGCCCTCTTTACGTTCTGCAGATCGCCGGGCGTTTCGTCAGCCAGCAGATGGGGTTCGCCATGGCCAACCTGATGGACCCCCTGTCACGGCAGCAGGTTTCCGTCATCGGCCAGCTCAAGTACCTGGTGGGGACGTGGTTCTGGTTTTATATCGGGGGGCACCTTCTGATGACCGCGGCGGTAACGGAAAGCCTCAGGATGCTTCCCGTGGGGACGCCCCTTTTCGGGCTCTTGTCCGCCGAAGGGATACGGGTATGGATCTCGGAGCTCTTCATGCTGGCCCTGAAAGTGGTTTTGCCATATTTCGGCGCCCTCTTCCTTGCGGAAGTGGGGCTGGGTTTCATCGCCAGGACCGTCCCCCAGCTGAACGTGTTCATGCTGGGCTTTCCCGTCAAGATCCTTCTGGCACTGTTTTTGCTTGCCCTTTTGACGGTGGCCATCGTCAGGGGGATGCTCCCCGATGCCGTCAGGGACTTTCTGGAGATGTTCCGGCTCCTTTTTGCCGGATGACCCATTGCCCGTCTTCTTCAACGAGGAGTTTCAGCCTCTTTCCTTCGGACCATGCCCCATTCCGTGATTCGAGGACGACGATGTCCTTTTCGGCCGGCCTGTGCAGGTCGCTGGAAAACCTGATGGAACCTGGGCCCAGCCGAACCTCGCCGACTTCCGTCAAGGCTTTCTGGAGTTGCAGCCTTCCCGATTCGAGATCGTCCAGGGATAACAGCGCTTTCGCCAGCCATCGGCAGGCCACGACGGCTTTCGCGGCGATTTCCGTATCGACGGGCTCGGCAGCGTCCCCTGCGGAAACCTCCCCGGCAAAAGGCATCTTTTGGCTGAAGGCGATGAGCCCCTCGTGCCGGAGGAGCATTTCCGCGGGCGCGCGCCCGTAGACGATGGTGCCACCCTTGCCGGACCTGTCGATCAGACGGGCGGCCCGCAGCGTCCGGGAAAGGCTCAGGAAGGAAATGAAGTCCTTCGTGCCTTTTTTGAGGTTTTCCGAAATGGCCTGGTTCAGCCGGTTTTCCGGGGTGCGGGCGAGAAAGACCGGCTGAACGGCAAGGCCCGAAGCCGTCAAGGACCTCACGGTGGCCAGTCCCAGTGACCTGGACTTGCTGTCGAGATGATCCACGAGGACCACCCAGTTTCTTTCAGGCCACGTTCGGGCCCAGAAGGCCAGGGCATCCGGGCGGTATCTTTCGTCGGCGTCGAGACCGAAAAGGAAAGGGGACGGGGTCTTTTCATCCGGACCCAGCGGGACCGTCTCGGAATGAAACAGGATGGCGGGGATCCCGGCTTCTGCGGCGCCCTCTTTTGCATAGCACGCGGTCCTGTCCTCGCAGAGGTCGAAGACAACGACGGTTCCCGAAGTGCGCAACTGCTCGAAAAGCCGCCGCGCATCGGCCCGTGAGGCGGGGGCATCGAGGACTTTCAGGGAGGTCATGAAGTGAGGCTTTTCCCCCGCTGGGTCCCGTCGGAGGGGCAGATTCTTTTTGATGAGTTCCGTCACCGCCTGAGGGACTCCTTCATCGGGAACGATCAGGGCAACCTCGAGGATGGTCTCGGGTTTTCCGGTTTCGGCGACGGCAGGTGCCGGAGCCGTCATCGGCAAGAAAAAGACGAGGATCGCTGCAGCGGTCAGGCAGATGATCCGTCTCACGGAAAAATGTCTGAGGCACGGCGTCTTCATGAAAACACTCCCTGTTTCGTCCCATATTCCGGTTGAGGGGCTGCCCGTAATGTCTGGATGGAAGAAGGCCGATTCTTATACTAGGACAGTATAAGTCCAGAGGCTGCCCAATGCCAGGTGGTGAGGTGTTCCATGAAGGTGAACGCAAAAAAGGCACTGCTCGTTTTCGCAATCGTCACCGCCGTCTTTGCCCTGGGTTTTGCGGGGGGGATCGTGGCCAGCAGGATGGCCGCCGGAGGAGGCCCTGAAGAAATAAAGGCTCCGCAGGCGAAGGCCTACCCCATCCTGCCCCTGGGGGAATTCAAGATGTCTTTGACGGGGGGAAAGTATTCCGATTCGAGCCTGGCGAGCTTTGAGCTCGTACTCGAGCTGGAGAGCAAGAAAATTCTCGAAAAGCTCAAGGCCGACGAGTACTGGGAAACCCTCTTTCGAAACGAGATCATCGCTGAATGCATGTCCCGGGGCACCGAAGGTTTCCGGAGTCCCGAAGCGGTACTGAAGCTTTCCGAAGCCATCACCCGGCGGCTCAATGCCGTGAGTCCTTCCATAGACGGCGTCGAGTTCCCGATCAGGCGGGTCCTCTTCAAGTCCCTCATTCTTCAGTAAAGGGGGAGACGGCGTGGATGTCCTCAATCAGGCGGAAATAGACCAGCTCATAAATTCCCTCGCCTCGGGGAGTACGGGCGTCGAAACCCCGGGCGGCGAGAAGGCCGTCAAGGTCTATGATTTCCGCAGGCCCAACAAGTTCAACAAGGACCAGCTCAGGGCCGTGCATATGCTTCATGACAGTTTCGCCAGGCATCTGACCAATATCCTCTCCACCATGACGAGGTCCATGGTTTCGGCGGAAGTGGCCAACGTGGAGCAGATCCCCTACGAGGAATTCGTCAATTCCGTACTGGCGCCGACGACGCTGGCCATTCTCGAGGTGCGCCCCTTCGGCGGGAAGGCTTTGATGGAGATCAAGCAGGCCCTGGTCTTCGCCCTCATCGACAGGATGCTGGGAGGCAAGGGGCTTCCCCTGGAGGAACCCAGGGAATGCACCGATCTCGAACGGGTGATCGTGGACCGCGTCCTGGACAGGATCATCGGTGAGCTGGACGACAGCTGGAAAACCATCCAGGAGGACATCAGCTTTCATCTTTTCGGCGAGGAGAGTAACCCCTTCTTCGTCCAGATCGTCCCGAAGAACGAGATGGTTCTTTTGGTGAACCTGCGAGTCCAGGTTGGGGAAATCGAGGGGCAGCTCAACCTGTGCCTGCCCTTTCACTGCATCGAGCCCGTCATCGACAGGTTCAATCCCCAGGAGTGGTTCATCGCCAGGGACAACCAGCATTCCGCCGAGGGGCGCCAGCGCCTGAAGCGGCGGATCCGGGATGTGAATATCGACCTGACGGCGGAGCTCTGCGATACCACGCTGACCCTGAAAGAGCTGGCGGGGATCGTCGAAGGGGACGTGATCAACCTGGGCAAGCCGATAACGGAACCTGGGCTCATGAAAGTGGGTCCGATTCCGAAATTCACCGTCGTTTTCGGAAACGTCGAGGGCAGGATGTGCGCCAGGATCGTGGATATCCTCCCCCCGCAGGAAGAGGAATGAACGTTCTCCTCCAGCGCCGGGGAGAAGGTCGAAGCGGCGGCATACAGTAAGGAATTGCATGACACAATCCACTTGCACCATCTCTGGGAGGGCTGAACATGAAGCTCAGGTCGAAGATGCTGGTCTGGTTTCTGGGAACACTCGTCGTCGCTTTCGTGATACTCGGCTTTTTCGTACGTCATCAGGCGACGACAACCGTCGAAGGTTTGACGGAGGACATGTCCATGGAGATTGCAAAAGCAGGTGCGGAGTCTGTAAGCGCCTGGCTTGAGGGGATGCGAAGAGAAACCCTGCAAGTCGTCGATACCGACGATGTCAAGTCAATGGACTGGTCCGTCATGGAAGAAGACGTCAAGTTCGCCGTCACGAGAAACAGCGATTACGAAATGTTTTTTGTCGCTGATCAGGACGGCTTTTTCCATTCGACCCTGGATGAGACGGGCAATGTCGCCGACCGCAGGTATTTCCGGGAAATCATGGCCGGCAAGACCGATGTGACCGTGAGTGACCCGGTCGTTTCCAAGGCCACGGGAAAGCTGATTTTCGTCGTGGCCCATGCAATCAAGTCGGGGGGAGAGACCGTCGGAGTCTTCGGGGCTGCGGTCCCTCTCGACCGATTAAGCGAAATCGTCGCTTCAATCCAGATCGGTGATGCCGGTTACGGATGGGCCATCGACGGGACGGGCCTGGTCATCGCCCACCCCGACCAGGACCTGGTGATGAACCTGAATGTCCTCGAATCATCACAAATGGGGTACGAGGGGTTCGAAGACGTCGGCAGGGACCTCATGAACGGAAAGACCGGGCATGCCCGGGTAACCAGGCCAGACGGGTCCGTGGAATGGGTCTGCTACACCCCCATCTCAGGAACTGACGGCTGGGGGCTTGGTGTGGCCGTTCCTGAAAACCAGCTTTTTGCCGCCGTCAATCGTTTGGACAAGGGGGTCCTTCTCGGTTTCGCCGTAACGCTTCTGGGTATGGGCGCCGTCATCGCCTTTGTGGCCACCATCATCGCCAAGGGTGTCAACGCCCTGAAAGAGCAGGTGCTGCTTTTCGGCCAGGGCGATCTGACGGTATCCTTCGAAGCCAGCGGGAAGGACGAGATCTCCGAAATGGCCGGAGGGCTCAACACCATGGCCGATAACCTGAGGGCCTTGGTGGAAAGCGTCAAAGGCACGGCTCAGCAGGTGAGCAAGTCGTCCGAAGGTCTGGCGGCCATGTCGGAGGAAATGGGCGCTTCCAGCGAGGAGCTTGCCGCCCAGTCCGACCAGGTCAACGGGAACACCCAGGAAGTGGCCTCCTCCATCGAGGAAGTGAACGCCGGCGTCGAGGAAGTGGCATCGAGCGCCCAGAGCCTCGCCGATGTCGCCCAGGACCTGTCGTCCAGGGCCGATCACATCAAGGGCAGCGCCGATGAAGGGCAGAGCGCCGCCGAATCGATTGTGGAGATGATCGAGCACACCAAGGAAAAGTCCAGGGAAACCGCAGAGGTCGTCGAGGGCCTTTCCAGACGGGCCGGCGATATCGGCGAGATTCTGGAAAAGGTCAATGCCATCGCCGAACAGACGAACCTCCTGGCCCTGAACGCCGCCATCGAGGCGGCCCGGGCGGGAGAGGCCGGACGTGGCTTTGCCGTGGTGGCCGACGAAATCCGCAAGCTGGCGGAAAACAGCAAGGACGCCACCCAGACGATAACAGCCATTCTTGGAGAGATCCGTAACGAAGCCGGCGCAGCTTCAACCGTAACAGATGAAGCGGTGTCAAGGGTCGAAAAGGCAAGCGAGGAGTCCAGGAAGATCAAGGACAAGCTCATGGCCATTTTGGAAAACGTCAAGGGAATCACCGAAAAAGTCGAAAACCTCGCCGCTTCTTCGGAAGAACAGAGTGCCTCCGCTGAGGAGATGACCAGCGTCGCCGACGGCGCCACCAAGGCCGTCAACTCCATCGCGGAACAGATGAAGGAAATGACCACCACAATCAGGGAGTTCGCCGATTCGAGCCAGGAGGCCAGCGCCTCGAGCGAGGAGCTTACCTCCATCGTGGACGGCCTCCTCAAGGAAATAAAGAAGTTCAAGGTCTGAAGGTGAAAGGGCGCCGGCCCGCCTTGGTGCGGGCCGGCGCAGGACAGGGAAGGAGTGTCTCCCATGTCGGATTTCCAGATCACCGGAATCTCCTCCGGAATTGACTGGGGCAGCATCATCGACACGATGATGGAAAACAAACGGGCCGTGGAAGAGCAGTGGTATGAAGAGCAGGAACAGCTGGACACCAGGGCGTTGCTTTACGAGGAACTGGCCTCGAACCTGTCCAGCCTGCAGGGAAGTCTCGATCCCCTGAAGCGGGAGTCGACCTTTCTCGGTAAATCCGTAGAGGTGTCGCCCACGGCGGGGACGGCCGACCCCGTGGTCGTCACGGCATCTCCAGAGGCGGAAATCGGACGTTTCAACATCGACGTCACCTCGGTGGCCTCGAATCACCGCGTGGCCGGGGTCCGTTACGACGACGCCAACGCCGCCCTGGGCCTTGAAGGTTCCTTCGACCTTTCCGTCGGCGATTTCACCGTTACCGTCGACGTGTCTTCCGAGCAGAGCCTGAAGGATGTGGCCGGGACCGTCAATGCCGCCGTGGCGCAGCAGGCGGAGGAAGCGGAAATCGCCCCGCCCCTGTCGGCGCGGATCCTGGACAACACCCTCATTTTCGAGGCAAGGCAGACGGGATCGGAAAACGTGCTTTCCGTGACCGACAGCGACGGTCTTTTGGCGAACCTCGGCATCGTCGACGGAACCGGCAATTTCACCAATGTCCTCCAGGAACCGGCGGATGCGCAGATCACCCTGGACGGCCTTGATGTGACCCGTTCGTCCAATACCATTGATGACCTCATCGAAGGTGTCACCATCGAGGTCACCGCACCCGGAAGTGCGCAGGTTGACGTCTCCCTGGACGCGGAGCCCGCCGTCACCGGTGTGAAGTCGATGCTCGAGGCCTACAATGAAACCCTGGACTGGATCAATATCCGCCTTACCGAGGAATCGGAGGAGGACCCTGAATCCGACGTGGAGAAGAAATGGGGCCTTCTCAAGGGCGACCGGCTCCTCTGGAGCTGCAAGCAGGACATGCGGAGCATCACCAGCAAAATACGTAACGATCTCGAGGGAGAATACAAGAGCCTGTCCTCCATAGGCATCACCACCGAATCGGTGGATTTCGGCAAAAGCGGCAAACTCCAGTTCGACGAATCGGCTTTCATGGAAGCCATGCTCGACGATCCCCGGGGGGTCGGGGATGTTCTCCGCTCCTTCGCCGAGGAAATGCAGGGATTCACGAAGCAGATGATTTCAGGCACCCCCGAAAGCGTGGGCGGGACCATGGTCAAGACGGGGACCATCATCAATCGCATTGATACCCTGGAGAAACGGTCCTCCCGGATTGACGAGCGGATCGCCGACTTCGAGGCCAGGCTGGAGATGGAACAGGCCTCGCTGGAAAAATTGTACGCCAACATGGAGACGCGTCTTTCGGAAATGAATCAACAGAGCTATTACTTCTCGGCGCTGCTCGATCAGGGGTTGTCCAATTCATCGGAATGAGTCAATAACGCCGCCTGAACTGCCGATACTCAAGTAGAGAGCACGAAATGTCACCGGAAACGGGAGGATCCCGACAGTGAAAATCAACGATCTCATCGCCGATATCCGAGGGAATGCCAAAATGGCGCAGCAATCCAGGCAAAAAACACCAAAGGGGAAGGATTCGCGGAAAGCCGCGGACTTCACCTCCGCGCTCAAAGACGAGATCCAGATCAAAACGTACAAGGCCGGAGGCGGCGAATCCGGCTCCGCTGAGACCGCCCGTGGCATCTCCGGCGGGCTTGCATCGGGCCGGCTGGATTCCAGGACCCTGGATGCCCTTGCCGAGCGACTCGCCGAGAAGGCCGACTGGCTGCCTAAAAAAGGAATTTTCCCCGAAGGCGCGGGGAAAACCGGAAACGTCGCCGTATCCGGGGAAATGCCGGAATTGACACCGAAAGACAAGGTCAAGGGGCTTTTGCGGCTCTGGAAGGACCTTCAACAGGGCTCAACACCGCCCGGTGGCGTTGAGCCGGAAGGAGAAAAGTCAGGTCCGGCCCCGCGAACGAAAGGGCCCCTCGAGATCACGGAAGACCTTTCATCGCCGGCCCATGGCGATCCTTTCGGTGCAGCCGCGGCTTCCGTCGTTTCCTCGGGCCGGGACGGCGCCGAAGGCGGTTTCCCTGTTGCCGAAAACCAGCAGCAGGGCGAAACGGGAAAGGAAGCGACGGGGACCGCGGGAGACCAGGCTGAAAGGGGTTCTGAACGTTTTGCGAGGGGCTTCCGGTCTGGACAGGCCCTTGACGGTGCCTATGCTGTGCGGGTTGAAGGATCGGAGACGGCGAAGACCGCCTTTGCACGGGCGGAGATCCGCCGCCGGTTTGAGGCCCTGATGCGGGAGCATTCCATCGGCCCGAAAGGTGAAGGGACGCCGGAAGACCAAAAAGCCAGGGATCCGGTGTCCCGGCCGGAGGCTGATATCGTAACGCGACGCAGGGGGACCTCCGCTTCGAACCCCGGAAATCCTGTTGAATCCGCGAAAACCGTGAAAGCGCCCGAATCGGGTGCCGGACGTCCCGGATCGGGCGTCACCCCGGGTCTGCAGGAAGGCGGAACTCTCCAGGGTGGCGGAAAAACGTCGCCCCGGCCGGAGGCCTTTTCGGGAAAAGGTCCTGACGAAACGGCCGAAAGTTTGCGGGCCCGCGATGCCGGGCGCAGCGACAAATCGCAGTCAATGCCAGGTGAAACGGCCGCCGCGGCCGGTCTTGGGGCATCCAGGAATGCGACGGGCCAGGCAGCTGACGTCGATCGGGCTGCAGCCTTGTCCCAGGGGATGGCCCGGGTCATCGAGGTCATCAAAGAGCGTGACGGCCACAAGGGCCGGATGATGCTGGAGCCGCCTGAGCTGGGCAGCGTGAAGATAGAATTGCAGTCCTCCAGGGACCAGGTCCAGCTGCATCTCGTCGTCGAAAACGCCCAGGCCAGGGAAATGATCGACCAGTCCCTGGACATGCTCCGTCAGTCCCTTGCAAGACAGGGCCTCACTCTTGCGGAAACCACCGTCGATGTAGGTGGCGGCGGAAGCAGTGACCAGACCGCATGGGAGCCTGGCCAGGCACAGGGAACCGGCGGCGGCGAACCGGGCACAGAAGGCGACGAGTCCCTGGTCCCGGAAGAGGTCGTGGCGAGGCTCGATATCGAAAAGGGCCTGTTGAACTGGATCGCGTAGTTCGCCGGAAAGGAGAGGAACACGGTGTCCGCCAAAAGCGATACGGTACGTCATCAATACCTGCATCAGAAAGTTCTCACGGCGTCTCGGGAGAAGCTCCTGCTTCTGACCTTCGAGATCGCCATCGACGCCTGTTCGAAAGCCGAGGAAACGGTCCGGATCTCCGACTTCCAGGGGACCAACGAGGCGCTCAAGACGGCACAGCAGGCCATCAGGGAGCTCCAGTTCGCACTGCGTCCGGACAAGGCCGAGGAACTGGCCGACAACCTGAACAGGCTCTATGACTTCATGCGCCAGGAGCTGATCGAGGCGAATGTGGAAAAGAATGCCGAAAAGATCGCAAATGTCCGTACCATGCTCGAAGATTTGTCGGGAGCCTGGCGCGAGGCCGTCGAGGCCGCCGCGCAGGAAAACCCGAACTCTTCTGCCGGGCGGGAAATGGTCGGCGGCGCCCTGGACATTTCCTACTGAACCTCAAGGCAAAAAGACATAAGACATAAAAAAGAGGCCCCGGTTCTTTCCGGGGCCTCCTCTTTCGTGTCTTCAGACGCTACCTTCCGGTAATGCCCATCCTGCTGATGACCGTGTCCAGAAGCTCGTCCAGGACGGTGACGTACCTGGAGATCGCCTTGTAGGACTGCTGGTACTGCACCAGGTCCATCATCTCCTCGTCGATGTTGACGCCTGATACGGATTGCCGCTGGGTATCGATCTGTCCCAGCAGGGTCTGCTGGTTTTCGTCCATTACGGCGGACTGGCGGCTCTGGGAGCCCAGGGTGGAGACGAAGGACGTGTAATGGTCATCGATGGTGGCCGACCCGTCGTTGTAGATGGGTTTTTCAAAAAGGCCAAGCATTTCCAGGGCGATGCTTCCATCGCCGCTTCCGCGCGAGTGCCCCGTCCCGTCCCCTGCGGCGGCGGACAGAAGGCTTGAGTCCTCGAGAAGGTCCCCGTTGATCCGAAGGGACGAGGCCGCCCCGGCAGGCGTCGTCAGCGGTTCGAAGAGGTTGGTTCCCGTCAGGCCGCTGTTTGCACCTGCGCCGTGCCCCGAGGCGTGGACGGCGTTGAAGCGGTCCGAGAAGATCTTGGCGAAATTGTCCAGAAAATTGAGCATCCCCGTGATGACGTCGTCCCGCGAGGAAAGGAGCCCCGCGATGTACCCGTTCTGGAGGTGCCGCTCGACGCGTATCTCCGCGGATCCGGTGCCGTTGAGCTTGAAATGCACACCGTCGAGGACGGTCTGCATCGTGTCGGCCCTGTAGTCGTTGTAGCTTGTCACCAGCCGGGCCTCGGAGAACTCGTTGACGGAGGAGAGGTAGGTCATGCCGTCCACGGCGAAACGGGCGTCCCGCGAATAGGTAAGCACACGGGTTCCGTCACCGCCGTCGACGAGGCCGAGCGAGGCGGCCACGGACATGGACTTGCCCTCCATGGACCCCACGTTGATGCGGTACTTTTCGCCCACCATGTGGCTCTCAAGCCTGAGGTAAAAGGTGCCGTCCGTGGCCTCCTCGACGGAAGCCGTCAGCCATTCGCCCGGTTCGTCGGGCGATCCCTCCTCCGCCCCGAAGGCGCTGTTGATCTTGTTGGCGATGGTCTGGAGGGAATCCTCCTCGGTGACTTCGATGCCGACCCTGGGTGTGGGGGCGCCGACGCCGAGTTTTGAGACCAGGTCTCCCTCGATGTCCGTGAAAGACAGCAGGTGCCCCTCGGGGTTCTGGAAGGAGATTTTTCCTCCCTCCACCGTCGCGACGGCGGGGACGCCGTTGGTGGTGTCGTTGACGTAGTCGGCTAGATCCTGCAAGGTGAGTTGGCTTCCGACGCCGTTTCCATCAATAGTCCATTCAGGTGGTGCGGCGGTATCATCCCATTTGATCTCGATGACCTTTTCGGCCTCGCCGGTGGCCACGCGGAAGGCGTAGCTCGTGGGTGAGCCCGTGGCGGAAGGATCGTCCAGGACAGTGCCGCCTGCGATCTCCTTTGACGTCGCCACGAGGCCGCTTGTGCCCACCTGGAGGCTGAAACCGCCCGTCATGCCCAGCGCCTCCGTCGCGGATTCATAGCCTCCGCCGGTGTCGGTCCCGACGGCCCACCGGGTTTGTGAGGCGGTGCGCTCCACGTCGAGAGCGTGAATGCCCTCGGCGGCGCCCCGCTCGATGAGACATTCCGCCACTTCCGGCCTGTCCACGGCCTTGAAGAGGTTTTCCTCCACCTGGACGTCGTAAAACCCGCCGTTGCCTTCCTGGGGCACCAGCACCAGGTGACGGGTTTCCTTGCCCTGGACGAGATGCTTGCCGTCCAGGGAGACGACGAAATCGCCGCGCTGCGAGTTGTAGGAGGCCGCGATGTTGGCCAGCCTGGCGAGCTGTTCCACCAGCAGGTCCCGTTTGTCCATGAGGTCGTTGGGCGTATTCCCCATGGCCTGGACGGTCTTGATCTGGGAGTTCAGCGCCGCGATCCTGTCGATGAGGTCGTTGGCCTCTTCCACCTTGAGGGCGATCTCGTCGTTCAGGGACGTTCGGAATTCCGAAAAATTCGAGTCGATCTGTCCCAGGAGGTGAGAGAAGTTGTCCGCCTCCTGGAGGAGGTTTTCCCGGGTGCTCGCGGAATCGGGACGCTTCTGGAATTCCTGGAGGGCCTGGTTGAAGGAATCGAGCGCCGAGGACAGTCCCGAGCCCGAGGGTTCCCCCACGAACATCTCCAGGTACTCCATGGACCTCGTCATGGCCTCCCAGAAGCCCCCCTCGATGGATTCCTGACGGAACTGGGCATCCAGAAACTCGCTGCGAATCCTCCGGATGGCGTCGATGCCCACCCCGGTCCCGATCTGGCCGGGCTGGCCCGAACCGTTCATTCCCGGAGCCGTAAAGGGCGTCGTCGGCGAGGCCTCCACGCGCTGCCTTGAATATCCCTCCACATCGGCATTGCTGATGTTGTGTCCCGCCGTCTCGATGCCCTGGCGGAAATAGCTCATGGCTCTTCGGGCGATTTCGAGCCCGGAAAAGGTGTTGGACATGGCCAATTCCTCCGATGATAAAAGTAGGGAGCTTTGATTTGCCCGTAAACCGGTGGTCCCGTTTAACGTATCGGACATCCGGGATGTACAAAACAGGGTGACCACGGCGCCCGGGGGCAGGAAATCCCGGCATGCTGACTATAATAACGTTTTTTATAGTGGTATTATAAATAAAATAGAGGAGGAAGGCATGACGATGAAAAAAACGGCGATGGGTTTTCTGGTCCTGTGTCTTGTCGCCTGCGCCGCACCCGCCAGGGGAGCGGCCTATCCTCCCGTGCACCTCGAGGGCGTGCAGGTTTCCCGCGATGACGGAGCGTCCTTTCTCATGGAACTTCTCACGACGGCCTACGGCGGGAAAACGCCCTTCAGCCGCATCGTCATGGAACCTGAAGTCTTCGGTGTCTTCGGGGAGATTGTCACTCCCGACAAGCTCACGCCGGGGAGTCCTTCGGCCACTTTCCGGGTCAAAACCGGAAGCGGCAGGATCCAGGCGGTGACGGTCCGCTTCGAATGGCATGCCCCGATGGTGGTGGCGACGCGGGAAATAGCCCGCGGGGAAATCATTCCCGCCGAGGCCCTGGATGTCCGTGTAGCGACCTATTCAAGAAGCGACGGGCGGGTTTTTGCCGATATCTCCGGACTCGAGGGCACGAGGGCGTCAAGGAGGATCCGTGCCGGATCGGCCCTTTCACACAGGGACGTGGATGTGGTCTACCTCGTCGAGCGGAGGGACCCCGTGATGGTCCTTGCCAGAAGCGGATTTGTGACGGCCAGCCTCGAGGGAGTCGCCCTCGAGGGCGGCGACAGGGGGGACCTCATAGAAGTCCGGATTCCCAGGTACAGAAACGACCGTCTTGCCGTCATCACTGGCAGGGGAAAGGTGGAGCTCGTCGGCACGCAGGTCGGGCGGGAGGGAGTGAAATGATCATGAAAAAGATCGGGGGAATCCTTTTCATCCTTTGCATGTTTGTCTCTGCGGCCGGTGCGGAGTCGCTCTGGTCCGGCGGTTCGTCCCTGGTGGCGGATCACAGGCCGGACCAGGTGGGCGACATCGTCACCGTGGAGGTTGCCGAAAAGACCAGCACGGAAGACACGTCGGAAACGGAGCTGGAAAAGGACAGCAGCCATTCCGTTTCGGACGGTCTCGGGATTCTTGATTTTATCAGGGCCCTGGGGTTCGACTCCTCGAGCAGCATGAGCGGCGACGGGTCCAGGGAGAGAACCCACAGCGTGAACACCACCATCACCTGCACGGTCACCGAAGTCCTTCCGGGCGGCAACATCCGCCTCGAGGGCAGGCGGGATTTCCTGGTGCAGAAGGAAACCATGACACTCAAGCTCAGCGGCCTCGCCAGGCCGCAGGATGTGGGGCCGGACAACGTGATACCAAGCGACAGGCTCGCCGACGTCACCGTCGAGGTGGAGGGTATCGGCAGCATCAGCGACATACAGAAGCCCGGATTCCTGACCAGGCTCTTCAACATCATTTTCTGATCCTGAAGCAGGGAGCGTATTGATCATGAAGAAACCGGATCATCAGCGAAGACGGTCAAAAGGGACGACGGTCCTTTTCGGTGCGGTTCTTGTGTGTTCCGTCCTGTGTCTTTCGGCTTTCAGCCTTCCGGCGGCAGCCCAGGTCCATCCCATGACGCGGCTCAAGGACATCGGGCGCTTCGAAGGCGTGAGACCGAACCAGCTCGTCGGCATGGGGCTCGTGATGGGACTTCAGGGGACGGGCGACAGGGGGGACCTGGTGGAGGCGATGCTGGGGAACCTGATGGAAAATTTCGGGATCACAATGAGCCGAAGCGACCTCAGGAGCCGCAACGCCGCCGTTGTGAACGTCACCTGTGAACTTCCGCCCTTTGTCAGGGCCGGTGAACAGATCGACGTGACGGTGAGTGCCGCAGGGGATGCAAAAAGCCTCGAAGGCGGAGTGCTCCTCCAGACACCTCTCAAGGCGGCCAACGGCCAGGTCTACGCCGTCGCCCAGGGGCCGCTTTCCATCGGAGGGTTTTCCGCAGAGGCCGCCGGTTCCAGGGTGTCGAAAAACATGACGAACACGGCCCGGATCCCCAACGGGGCCATCGTGGAACGGGAAACGTCCTGGCAGGCCGGAAGTGGTGACTCGATCCGCTTTTTCCTCCGACGGCCCGATTTCACTACCGCCGACAGGGTGGCTTCACGGATCAACGACCGGTACGGCCCGATCGCAGTCGTCACCGACGCCGGGTGCGTCGAGATGCGGCTGCCGGCCGAATACGGCGGCAATCCGGCGCGGTTCATCGCAGCGGTGGAGACCGTTGAAGTCAGGCCCGACGCACTGGCCAGGGTCGTCGTCAACGAACGCACCGGAACGGTCACCATGGGAGGGAACGTGCGCATCAGCGAAGTGGCCGTCGCCCACGGGAACCTCACCGTCACCGTCAAGGCCCGACCCTTGGTCAGCCAGCCCGAACCTTTTTCCCTGGGAGAAACCGTCACCGGGGAGCGGGCCACCATCGCGGCCGAAGAGGAACAGGGCCACCTGACCCGCATGGAATCCACGGCCACGGTGCAGGACGTGGTGGAAAGCCTGAACACCCTGGGAGCGACGCCGAGGGACATCATTACCATCCTGCAGGCCATCGACCAGGCTGGAGCCCTTCAGGGCGAGCTTGTGGTGATGTAGGGGGGAAACTGACATGATTGATCCCGTATCCGCACAAAAACCTGTGCCCGGTGGGCCAAATCCCCGGGAACAAAGGGAAAAGGCGAAACTCCAGGAGGCCTGCAAGCAGTTCGAGTCCATCTTCCTGGCGAAAATGCTCAAGGAGGCGCGGGCGGACGAGGCCTTTTGGGAAGAGGGGGAAAAATCCCCTTACGGGGCCCTGGAGGAAACGGCCATGGAAATGACCGCCGAAGCCCTGTCGGAACAGGGCGGGATCGGCCTCTGGAAAATGCTGTACGAGAGTCTTGAAGACACCGCGGAATAGAGGAGGAGTGTCCCATGGGCAGGATGATGAGTCAGGAAGAATTACGTCCCTTTGTGGATGCGCTTGTCAGGAAAAACAGCGATCAGGAACAGGCTCTCGCCGATCTGCTTGGAATCCTCAAGCGGGAGCGGAATGCCCTCCAGGAGGGCCGGTCGGAGCTTTTGCCGGGGCTTCTGGCGGAACTGCAGGAGGTTTCGAGCCGGGCCATGAAAGCGGAGGCGGAGCGTGACGCCCAGGCGAGAAAACTGGCGGATCTCCTCGAATGCCGGCCTGTGCTCCGGGAAATCTGCAGAGCTTTGCCCCAGGGGGAAGCGGAACGACTCGGGAGCCAGGCCAAGGGGCTCATCGCCGCCGTCTCCGCCCTGAGAGAGGTCAACTATATTCTTTCACGGCAGGCGGAACAGCAGCGCTTTCTCGCGGAAATGATCCTGGAGCGTCTCAAGCACCTGTCGCCGGGTTCGGGCGTGGGGGCTTTGGACACCACGGCCTGAACAGCCTCAGAGGGTTTTCGTCCCTTCGCCGATGATCCTGACGGTCATCTGCCAGGTTCCTGTGTCGAAGGTGACGCTCCTCCCGCGGGTTCCCCCCGTGTCCATCCCGTCGAGGGGGATCCCGTGACTTTTCAGGTGTTCCGTCACGGCATCGATGTTCTGCCGGCCGATCGCCATGAGTGGTGATGCCGAGGCGAGGTTGAACATCTTCGCCCCTCCTGCGACCTTCGCCCGGAGCCTCCGCTTTTCTGCCCCCTGTTTGCCGAGGACCTCCAGGAGGTTCAGAAACGCTGTGTCGGCGAATTTGCCCGGTTTCCCGCTTTCTGCCTCCCCCACTGGGCTCTTGGGCAGCATGATATGGGCCATGCCCGCGATTTGGGCCTTCCGGTCGTAGAGCACAAGGGCCACGCAGGATCCGAGCCCCAGTGTGTAGAGTCTCCCCGGAGTTTCCGTGAGCCGGAGGTCACCCATTCCGACGTTCAGGGATTCGGTGGTGGTGATGTCCCGGGTCGTCTTCATGGGTCACGCCACCCCGAGAAGGCCGAAGAACCCTTCCAGTGCGTCGGGATCGGGCACCAGCAGGATCTTGCCCGAAAACAGACGGTTCGAGTCCTCGGGAAACGTCAGCGGCGTGGTTACGAGAAAGGCCATATCCCCGGAGACGCCGAAAATGGCGATCATGATGTCCATGATGGCCCCCAGCATGTCATGGGCCACGGCAGGCACCGACAGGGGGAGATTCACGTTCAGCATGTTGCCGAGTGCGGACATGAAGGCGCTGAGAATAATGTTTCCCGCTTCGGAAAGGGCGCTTTCGGCAAGCTCCGCACGGTCGAAATCCCCGATGTCGGAAACGAGGCCGAGCATTTCCTCCGCCAGCTCCCTGGCGTCCTCCTCGGGCATGATAAAGACGAGGTTGCTTGGGACGACGGTCTCGCATCTCGCAAGGATGGCGCACACGATGGTCTCGGGGTCCCCGAAGTGGGAGGAGACCTCTTCGAGGCTGATTTGCTCCACCACGGGGACGGACATGTCCACGTGCTTTCCCACCAGTTCGGAAAGCGCACGGGCGGCGTGTCCCGTTCCGATGTTCGCCAGTTCCTTCATGGCGTCTTCCTGCAAGGGCGTCATGAAAGGCTCTCCTTTCAGTTGGGCCGTTTCGCGAACAGTTCCGTCAGCTTTTCCGGGAGCTTGTCCAGCGGCAGGACCGCATCGGCTGCGCCGGCTTCGATGACCGACCTCGGCATTCCGAAGACCACGGCCGTCTCGCTTGATTCGGCGATCACGTATCCGCCCTTCGCCTTGAGCGCCTTGGCACCCTTTGCACCATCCCTGCCCATGCCCGTGAGGATCAGGGCCAGGGCCCTGACGCCCTTGAGATCTGCGGCGCTCAGAAAGAGGAAATCCGCGGCGGGACGCACCGAGTTGAGTGGCGGCGCCTCCGAAAGAGTGCAATGAAGTCCGCCGTCGGGCTTCAGGAGCAGATGCCTCCCCCCGGGAGCCACCACGGCCATACCCCGCTGAAGCAAGAGCCCTTCCGTTGCCTCGACGACGGAGAGTTGTGACCGGCTGTCGAGCCGTTTCGCCAGCGACGCCGTGAAATCCTTTGGCATGTGCTGGACGATGGCCACGGGGGCCGGGAAATCCGCCGGCAGGGCCGGAATGATCCTGGCCAGGGCCTGGGGGCCGCCCGTCGAGGATGCCACCAGAAGCACATCGAAGGGCCCCAGTTTCCCTGGTTCGGGAAGAGGCCCCACCGTTACGGAAGGTGCCTTCCTCGAGTGCGGGGCAAAGGTCTTCGCCGACGCCGCCAGGCGGACCTTGGCCTGTAGTTCACTCTGGAAACGCTCCATCTCGTTGCCGGAGACTGCGGCGGGCTTTCTGATGAAGTCGAAGGCTCCCGCCTCGAGACATTTCAGCGTCGTTTCGGTGCCTTCGCCGGTACGGCTCGAGACCATGATGACCGGTGTGGGCCGCTGCCGCATGATGGCTTCCAGCGCCGAGAGTCCGCTCATCTCCGGCATTTCCACGTCCATGGTGATCACGTCGGGTTCGAGGACGAGGGTTTTGTGCAAGGCGTCCGTCCCGTTGCGGGCGCGTCCGACGACAGTGATGTCCGAAACGGATGTGAGGGTATCCGCCAGGATCTGGCGCATGAAGGCCGAATCATCTGTAATGAGAACGCGTATCCTGTCGGCTGGGGTCATTGGCGCATCGGGCCTTTCTCGCTCCTTCGGTGAGGAATGTCGAGCGTATCCTGTCCGGAAAATAGTCTACGGGAAAAGCCTCAAAGAAACATGTCGGAAACCCGGGGAGGTATGCGTGCGCCGTGCCGGGGAAACGTCCCTTGCGCCTCAGTCGTCGCGGTTTCCCGATGCCAGAAGGGCGAGGGCGAACTCGAAAACGGTCATGCACCCCGAGGGGAGGTTCCTGCGGATGCGGGCAGTCTCCAGCGATGCATACAGGGATTCCCACCTTCCGAGGCGTTCGTCGATAAAATCCGCCACCTCGTGGATGTCCGTCAGCCCCCGGTTGCGGAAAAAGGTCAGCAAATCCCAAAACCCCGGTGAATCGGGACCGGACGTTCCGGAATCGAATTCGGCCAGGTCGAGTCCGCTCTCGGAAGCCACGGACCACCAACGGTCAAGCACGTCGGGATGGGTCCTGAAAAACAAGAGCAGCTCCCCGGCGGGCAGGGACGATTCTCCGGCCCTTTCGTTATCTCCTTTTTCCGGCGTTTTGGGCCCGGATATCGCCTCAAGCCCGGGAGAGTCCTTTCCGGTTTCC
>CAZERC010000011.1:46139-50981 GCA_964515395.1 uncultured Synergistaceae bacterium
CTGAGGGTTTCGGCCATCTCGGACAGGGTCTGGCTCGAAGCCGCAAACTCCTCGGCCTGGGCCGATTGCTCGCTCGCCACGGAGGAGAGACTCTCCAGGGCTTCTCCAACCACGGTGCGCCCGTCGTTGAGCTCGGAGATCTTCTTTTCGATCTCCTCGTACGTGGAGGCGAGGTTTTGCAGCGACTCGGCGACGGATTCGCCCTCTTCCTTGGCGGACTGGGTCGAGTGGTGGATGGTGTCGAAGGCCTGGCGGGTCTCGTCGACGGCCTTGGTCCCCTTTTCGGTGATATCCTTTGTCTCGGCCAG
Organism: uncultured Synergistaceae bacterium; assembly: GCA_964515395.1. Taxonomy (GTDB): domain Bacteria; phylum Synergistota; class Synergistia; order Synergistales; family Thermovirgaceae; genus UBA1876. The sequence goes on from CAZERC010000011.1 coordinate 46,448, forward strand.
TGAGGCTTCCGCCTTCTGCACACGGGGCTGAACCTCTCCGATGTACCCGTGTATCTGCTGTGCCGCTTCGGAGGATTCTTCGGCGAGCTTCCGGACCTCCTCGGCGACGACGGCGAATCCCCGTCCGGCCTCTCCGGCCCTGGCGGCCTCGATGGCGGCATTGAGGGCCAGGAGATTCGTCTGGTCGGCGATGTTGGAAATGGTCTCCGCCATGCCGATGATCTTGTTCATGCTTTCGGTGACTTCCGTGAAGGAGTCATTGACCTCTTTGGACATGCTGTTGAGGGCGTTGACGGTTTCCTCACTCTGGTGTGCGAGGCGGACCCCTTCGTCAGTGACTTCGAGCTGCTTGGTGTGCCGTTCCTCGAGGCTTTTGATCAGCTCCATGCCTGAGTCGACGAGCTTGCCTCCCTCGGTGACGAGTCGCGAAAGCTCCTCGCCGATCTCGCGTTGCTTTTGCTGCGCCTCGGTGACCTTGCGGAGCTGTTCCATGCTGTTTTCCGCTCCGCGACCCGATTCGTCGGCTCCTGCGGCAACTTCTTCCGCCGAGGCTGCGAGCTGCTCGACGGAGTCCCACACTTCCTGGATCATGGTCCGGAGTTTCTCGAGGGTCTGGGAAATGGCGTTCTGGAGCATGGAAACCTCTTCTCCGGAATATTCCTTAAGCTGAGACTCCGTAAAATCGCCTTCGCCCATCTTGTTGGCTACGCCGGTGACGTCCACAATGGGCCTGGCGAGCCGCTTCCCGAAAATGAGTCCCAGCGCGCCTGCCACGAAGAGGGCGGCCACGGCACCGATAACGATGCGCCGGACCGTCGCCCAGACAGGTGCGGTGACCACGGAAGTGGGTGTTGCGTAACCGACGATCTGACCCCAGGGCGTTTCATCAAAGGTGACGAACTCATCCCCGACGTTGTAGAAAGCCTCATCGGAGGCACTGGAGTCGCCCAGGGTAGCCTTGAACGCATCGATCCGGCCTGCCGACTGGTCATCGAGGCGTCCCGTCGTGATGTCCAGTGCCGGATGGCCGAGGACCTTGCCGCTTTGGGAAAGGACGAAGGCGAGACTTCCATCGGCGACATTGAGGTCATCCAGGTAGTCCAGAAACATCGCCGTATCGAATTCAACACCAATGACGCCGATGACAATGTCTTCTGTCCGGTCAGAAGATTTGCCGACCACGGGCATGACATAGGAAACGATGTACTTCGGTCCGTTTTTGGTTTCAGCGACGCGTGGTTCGAGCCAGCGCGCCGTTCCAGGTTCGAGGGTTTCGAAGAACCACGCCGCTTCGGGGTTATCGGCGGAGAAACCTCCCTCACCTACCAGGTGGTCCTGATCGATGTAGGGTTCCCAGGGCTTTTCGGCGCCTCTGCGGATCACCGCACCAGTGGCCACTTCCTGCTCCACGTAAGGTGCATTGAAGTAAAAATAAAGCCGTTCCACATAGGGCTTGTCCTCCACGACCGGAAGCAGGTGGTTGATCACGCTGCCACAGTAATAGTCCTGCATGTCGGACATGTTGACCCATTGGGTGGCATTGATCCTGTTATTCACTACCCCTGCCGCGAGCTGGGCCAGGGTCGTTGCATCACCCAGGATTTTTTCCAGGTCGTAGGTCATGATACGGGTCTGAAGGTCCATCTTGTCTTGTATGTTCGATCTTTCCGAATTGTAGACGGTGTAACTTGCCACGCCGAGCAGGACGATGGTGACGAGAAGTCCCGAGACCACGATGGCTGCCGCGGTTTGCTGCCAGAGTTTTTTCACCAGTCTTCACCCCTTTGCCAAAGACAATCGTTCATGACCGCTGCCTTTCATGATGAACGGACGGCGGATAGCGGATACCTGTTGGGACCGTGTTGTTTTAGAATGGATATAATTACTTCTTCATTTGGGACACCTCGCACGTTTTGCTGACGGAATGCCTCAGGGGCTAGTTTAAGAGTCGCGGGCGCTCCAATCAGGACAAAGCGCATGAAGTTTCAGGGCTTCTTCTTGAGTATCGGATGGTATAATCGGACAAAACACATATCGCCAGGGGGCGCTCGACGTACGGGCTGAGAACGTACCCCTTGAACCTGATCCAGATCATGCTGGCGGAGGGAATGGCGAACGAGAGAGGGCGAAAACCTCACTTCTGCCGGCCGCATGTTCGCGGCCGTTTTTGTTTTTCTCCCCTTGTCTCGGAAATTTCCCTCCGTCCGGAAAATCTCAAGGAGGGAAATTGATGGGACACACCAGACTCGAACAGGCGAAAGCAGGCATTGTGACCGGTGAAATGAAAAGGGCTGCGGAAACGGAAGGCATGCACCCTGAAAGGCTGCGGGATCTTGTGGCAAAAGGCCTTGCCGTCATCCCCAAAAACAGCGGGCGTGATTTTCCCCTGGTGAAGGCCATCGGCAGGGGGCTTTCGACGAAAGTCAACGCCAACCTCGGAACCAGTGACGAATGCGCCGATCTCACCTTCGAAGGGCGCAAGCTCGAAGCCGCCAAAAAAGCCGGGGCCGACTCCGTCATGGATCTTTCCACCGGCGGGGATCTCGGGGAGGCCAGGGCGTTTTTCCTGGAAAACTCGCCCGTCATGGTGGGGACCGTCCCCGTCTATTCCGTCGCCACCGAAATGGTCCGAAAGGGCGAGGCGCTGGAAAACATGACCGAAGAGCGGCTTTTCGATTCCATCGAGGCCCAGTGCCGGGGTGGAGTGGACTATATAACCGTCCACTGCGGCGTCTGCGAAGAATCCGCAGAAGCCCTCGAGGCCTCGGGCCGCATCATGCCCTGCGTGAGCCGCGGAGGGTCCATCCACCTTCACTGGATGCGGAAAAACAAAAAGGACAATCCCCTCCACGAACACTTCGAGGATCTGCTGGATATCGCCCGCAGGTACGACGTCACCCTGAGCCTGGGAGACGGATTTCGCCCCGGTGCCACGGCGGACGCAATCGACGGCCCCCAGCTGGCGGAACTGCTGGTCCTCGCCCGCCTGGCGGACAGGGCCCGCGAACGCGGCGTCCAGGTCATGATCGAGGGCCCCGGGCACGTCCCGCTGGAGCACATCCAGTCCCATGTGCAGCTCGAAAAGCGCCTGACCAAAGAGGCTCCCTTCTACGTACTGGGTCCTCTGCCGACGGACATCGCCGCAGGCTACGACCACATTGCCGGAGCCATCGGCGGTGCCCTTGCCGGGGCGGCGGGGGCGGACTTTTTGTGTTACGTTACCCCGGCGGAACATCTGGGCCTGCCCGACGAGCACGACGTCTACCAGGGAGTCATGGCCTCCCGCATCGCCGCCCATGTGGCGGACCTGGTCAAGGGCGTCCCGGGCGCGGCCGAAAGGGACGAGCGCATTTCCAGGGCCAGGGAACGGCTTGACTGGGAGAGTATCATCGCCGAAGCCCTGGATCCCGAGCTGGTGCGCACGCGTTCGAAGATAGCCGAGGACAGGGAGGCCTGCACCATGTGCGGCAAGCTCTGCGCCGTCAAGCTCAGCCGCCGCCACCCCGACTGACCCCCCAACCACTTGGGGTCGGATCTTTGATTTGCTGATTGTATCCAACATGGCGGGCCCCCGGCATTTTAATGAACGCGAAAGAGAAGATCGAACCCGGTGGGTTTGCACCGATATATACTGAAGGAGAAACTGACCCGGGCGTACGGGAAAGGGGAAAACCGCCGTGATCCGTGAGTTCTATGACCGCTACCTGCTCCCGCACTTCATTGACCTGGCCGCCGGCGTGACGCCCCTGGAGCGCCAGAGAAAGGCTGTCGTGCCCGCGGCCAGGGGGCGGGTGCTCGAGGTCGGTTTCGGGACCGGCAGGAACCTCCCCTTCTACGATGCCTCCAGGGTGACGGAGATCGTCGGGCTCGAACCGTCGGAGCCCATGCGCCGCATAGGTCTGCGCCGCATTCGCGATTCGGGGCTTGACATCAGCCTTGTTGATGCCGTCGCCGAGGACATGCCTTTTGAAAGCGGAAGCTTCGACACGGTTCTTTTGACCTTCACCCTTTGTTCCGTTTCAGACCCGCTGGAGGCACTGCGGGAAATGGGCCGGGTTCTCGGCCCGGGCGGCAGGTTGCTCTTCTGTGAGCACGGCCGCTCACCCCATGGTTCCGTCAGCCGCTGGCAGGACCTGTTGACTCCCTGGTGGAAGAGAGTCTCCGGCGGCTGCCACCTCGACAGGGACGTGGTGGACCTGCTTCAGGTCGCAGGTTTCGAGTGCCAGGTCCTGGAGCGGTTCTATGCCACAAAGCTCCGCCCGTGGACGTGGATCACCAGGGGTGTAGCCGTGCCGAAGAAGGAAAATGATGAGAGCAATGCAGAAAGATGATGGCCGGTTGAAGGAAAAAAGGAAATGGGAAGGGGAGGCTTTCAAAAAAGGGGACAATCTTGACTTTGAAATAGATAAGGAGGCTAGTTTGAGATATGCTGCGCGTGTGTGCGCGCGCAGCATTAAAGTTGAACAAAACAAGACCCTCGCCCCTTCCCGGCAAAAGATTTTACAAAATTTTTTTTGAAAAGGGAACCCCCCGA
>CAZERC010000012.1:0-50493 GCA_964515395.1 uncultured Synergistaceae bacterium
TGTTCACGGACAGGAACAATGGTATTGAAGACAACTGGGCGATTGCCGAGAAAACTGCCAGCGCCATCAGGGACCGATCATACAGAATTCCCATCAGGGCGCTTCCAAGAAACCATGCCAGGCCGAAGCCGGCATTGAAAATGCCGTATCCCGTTGCCCTTTTGTCTTTGGGCGTTATTTCCGCCACCACTGCACGAATGATCGATTCGAGGGCCCCCATTCCGATACCCCAGCAAGCAGTCCCGGCGATGAGCCAGGCAGGCCCTGACAAGAAAATCATGGGTGCGGAACATGCTGAAGCAACGACCATTGCCGGCAGCACCAGGAACCCTTTCCGGTCATATATGCGGCCGCAAAGGATGGCACTCACGGCGTCCACCCCCATGGCCCAGGCGTAGATCAGGGGAATCCATTTGTCCGCGACAAGTTCCGTTGTCTTCATGTGAAAAGCCGCCAGGGGGAAATCAGCGAAACCCAGGGCGATCAGGGCGACTCCCGCGAGGTATGTCCAGAAAAGGGGCTTCAGGTTCGTTGTTTTGGAAAAAGCCAAGGAGGTTTCAAAATCCGGTGGCTGCGGATATGTGGTCCGTGCGATGACAAGCACAGACAAAGACAGTATGGCGGGAATGAGCAACACGGCAAAACTGTAGCGGTAACTGCCATTGTAGGCCAGAATGGCCGCGACGATTGCGGGGCCGGCCATGGCTCCAACCTGGTCCATGGCTTCGTGGAGGCCGAATGCCCATCCTCGCCCCATGGATTGGGAGGCGTGAGAGAGCAAGGTATCGCGAGCCGGTGTCCGTATCGCCTTGCCCAGGCGCTCCAGCATGATCAGGATGGCGGCGGTTTCCCACCTCCCAGCCAGCGCCAGTGCGGGCACGGCGAGCAGGTTGATCGTGTAACCGGCGATGGTGGCGAGCCAGTAGCGGCGTGTCCTGTCTGCAATGATGCCGGAGATGATCCGCAGGCCGAAGCCGATGAATTCGCCGAAGCCGGCGACAAATCCCACGGCGGCCGCGTTGGCCCCGAGTATGGCCAGGTACGGTCCGGAAATACTTCGTGCTGATTCATAGGTGACGTCTGCAAAGAGGCTGACCAGCCCGAGGAGAAGGACAAATTGCAGGGCATTTTTGCCGTTTTCCGGTCTCCGGTTCATTCGATTCCCTTCCTTGAGTGGGCCTGGCTGCGTGGAGAAAAAGGCCTATAGCAAAAACCTTCATTTGCTCGAGTACTTTAAATTTTCTCAACCACACCTGATTCCAGCTGTTCCAGGTGTCTTTTATAATCCTTCCATCATGGAGACGCAACCCGGTTCGCTCATTTTATTCCTCCAGGGCAAACGGCCCATTCCGTAAGCACTTTTGATATCGGCGTTTTGCATCCATTTCTTTGCCGGCCCTGAAAGGCCGAAGCATGGGGGAATTCCGCCGGTGTAGTCCAGAATACTGTAACGAAACACCCAAAAAAGGGTTGTTTGACCTGCAAGATAATTATCCATGTTGAGAGCAAGGGGGGCGCGGCATTCTCTTTCCGTTCCCTCCGGAACCGATTCGGCAGGGCCCGTCACTTTCAGGAAAACCTTTCGATCGTTACAGAAATTGCCTCGGGTTCTGAAGACGTTGAGCAATCCCTTCGGAGCTTGCCGCAAGGGTCCTGGAAGGAAAGATAATGGAGAAGAATGAGCAGGCTTTTCCCTTCAGGAAAGGATATTTGCCCAACCCTTCGCCGTAAAAAACACTTCAAAAAAAGTTGTAGGAAAAGGAGGGTTTTCAATGAATTTTCACACCGAATACCTCTGTTTCAATACGGACAGCAGGCGGGAGCTCGTGCCGGCTTATTGAGTTTCGCTCCCTTTGTATCGGAAGTGTATCCCCTCAAAAGGCTCGGGGGGGGTCCGGCTTTCAAGGATCAGGTAATCTTTTATCTGTATGGCCCTTTTGAGTTTGAGGGGGAAAGGAAATGTCCTCAAGTCTATGAGTGGCTGGATTAGCGAAACGGTTCTTTCCGTCAACCCTTCCGGGGCATTGACATTGTTTATCCGCAGGGAGTAGTCGGTAAGCCATAATTCCCGTCCATTGCGGATATCGAACCGGCCTTGCAGTTCGAAAAAAATGTTCAGGAAGAGAACCTTCTTGTACCCCTCGACGTAGACACCCCCGTCTCGAAACCTCAGTTGCATGTCTTGCCAGTTTTTTTCAACGCCGCCGAAGATACCGGAACGCAAAGCAGCATCCACATCGTGCTCGCAAACCCGGGCTTTTGTCCGGACGAGTAGCGCAAGTTCCACGCCTGGTCCTGTTTCATCCCAGGTCGAAGGGTGTGTGAAGGTCACGTCCATGGCATCGACCTGGAGTCTTTCGATGCGGATGTGTCCCACGCGGCAGCCCGCAAGATCCAGGTAGATGCGGCGCACTCGGCCGTTTTCGTCAGGAGCTGCATCCAGAATCATTTCCATCGATTCAGGGCGGAGTCCCGACAAAAAGGCGTCGAAAAGCATCTCCGGCGTGATTTGGTTCATGTCTTGAGCATGAACGGGAAGAGGGAGGGGAAAAAGGACAGCAAGCAGAAAACACCAACATAATACAATAAGGAAATGTTTGCCCTGAAACATGTGCTTGTCCTCCCGAGCAAGCGTTTTCCAGTCATGTGATTATACCAGGTAATAGTATACTCTCAAACCTGCCATAACCAAGGGGTAACGGGTTGTGAGTGGGAAGTGAACAAAAATCCCGCAAAGGGGGAAAAATTGTTGTACATTATAATAAAGATTTGTATCATTAGAGAAACACCCAAGAAACAGGGCAATCGTCGATATTATGATTTTCCAAACAATGACCAGCCGCAGAAGGTAAATGGAGATGGATCGTGCGGTTCGTTGCGGCGGTGAAGAATTCGCCGTGTTAATGCCATTCGCTACAGGTGAGGATGGTGCCAAAACCGCGGAGAGAATTTCGAAGAAAAGTCAAAAACGAGGTGTTTTATCCCTTTCCCGGTGAAGAAGTCCACATTAGGGAAACATCGGGGTTTTGGAATACAGACATGGGATGGGTATGAAAACTTTTGTGCCTCATGCTGACAAAATGATGTGCCAGGCGAAGAAAGAGGGTAAAGACAGGACGTGTACCTCAACTGTATCTTAGCCTGCCTTGGGGCGGTCGCTTTATTCTGAAACAACCGGCCCCGCAGGAAACAAAGCGGTTTTTTCAGTCCCGGGAAAGGACGGCCGGGACATAAAGAGCTGTGAGTGTTCATTACCGGCTCCACAGTGCGACTGATCCTGCAGCGGCAGTCAAAATGAAGAAGGCTTCATCTTATTAAGGGTGAACGAAGCGGTTTTTTGCGAAAGGGGATTAAAAAATGTCTGCCCGTGATGCCAGGAGGGTTTGTATCATCGGAACGGGAACGATGGGTTCCTCCATAGCCTTGAACTTTGCCTGGGAAGGCTGGAAAGTGGAGCTTTACGCCAGGTCGGTCGAGAGCCTGGAAAAAGGGTTCAGGTTCATTCGGCAGGATCTTGATATCCTTGTGGAAAACGGTCTCGTGGCACCTGATGAGGTCTCCCCGCTTTTGGGCAGGGTGCGCGGGTTGACGGAAATCGAAGCCGCCTCAAAGGATACGCCCATTCTCATTGAATGTGTTTCAGAAGATCTGAAGACGAAGCGCGAGGTGCTCAAAGGGCTGGAGGAACATTTTTCGGAAGCGACGGTCTTTGCGACGAATACCTCGAGCCTGAGGCCTACAGAAATTGCAACAGCTCTTGAGAACAAAGACAGGTTTGTGGCGGCTCATTTCTGGAACCCGGCTCATCTTTTGCCTCTCGTGGAAATTATGCCGGGAGAGGAGACTTCTGAAGAAACAGTGGAATTCACGAAAGAAATCATGGAAAGGATCGGCAAGGACCCTGTGGTTCTTTACAAGGAAACCCCAGGCTATATCGGCAACAGGCTGCAATACGCAATGTTGAGGGAAGCACTGCATCTGGTGGATTCCGGGATTGCCTCAAAGGAGGATGTAGACAGGGCGGTGAAATTCGGAATCGGAAGAAGGCTGGCCGTCACGGGGCCCATAGAGACGGCGGACCTGGGAGGAACCCATGTCTTTGCCGCAATCAGTGAAATGCTTCTGCCGGAATTAAGCAACGCACGGGAGATTTCCCCTACCCTTGCGGAAGCCGTAAAAAAGGGAGATCTTGGATATTCCACCGGTAAGGGGATCTATGTATGGTCCCCGGAAAAGCTTGAAAAGACCCGTCAGGCGAGACAGCAAAACTTGATCGAATGGCTCCGGAAGGACAAAAGAAGGCAGAAGTGATGCTCCTTTGGGGCTTTGGTGTACCCGATGTTGCGCTCCAGGTCGTTCCGTATTTCCCGTGTTCTGGGAAGAAATGAAAGTCTTCGGGTTCTTTTTTTGCGCCCCGTCTTGATAAAAGACGGAAGTCAAAAAAGAGGAGCGCCCCGGCCGCCCGGCCTGAAAGCGCCCCTCTTTCGGTTGTTCGAGGAAAGGCCCTTTGCGCTCAATCCATCTGGGGCATTGCGTAGAAAGAACCCTGGGCGGAATGGTCGTTGTAGACCCATTTGCCGATTATCCTGTTCATAAAATCGATCTTGCCGGTGAAGATGATTGGTTCTTCTCCACCTTCAACGACATAAAACTCGACCGATCTGTCTACATGAACCTCACCTCGAATGGCGAGCTCTGACCTGTACACCTGCGAACGCCCGGTTCCCTCGATATAACCGTTGTTGTTGATGGTGATGACAAATGACCCGTAATCCTCTTCTCCGACGAAAGTTCCCGTGTACATTCCAACCGGATTTTCATCGACAGCTGCGAAAGATGTGGCGGCGAACACCATTACTGCTGCAAGGGCAATAATCCACATTTTCCTGTCTTTCATTATGAGACACTTCCTTCCTTTCATGGTGTTTCCAAATACAAATGATAAACTCATACGGAGAAAAAGTAAAGATTTAGACAAGTATTATGCAAAAGCAGACTTGTCCAAAGCACTGAGTGAAAGTGTCTTTTAGCAATGCGGCTTGAAGGTATGGAAAGGCGGGTATGCTGTTTCCCAATAGAAAGAAGGGGCAGCCCTGAAATTCCATACTGAAGACCTCTTGGCCAATAGGAAAAACAGACGGGAACTCGTACCTCTAACGCAAGATGTGGAGCGGATCGTGCAGGAGCTTGGGGATCGGCTGGGAGGGCTTTTGTACTGTTTCCTGCAAAGAAAAACCGGGATACCTTCCATTCGTGTCGTCTCCGCTGAAATAACCGGTCTCGATGGCTTGAAAACAGGGGAGCATTGCAAGGCTTTCATGGATCCTTCTGTTTAGTAGCTACCGTTATACGAGGGAAATGAAGCTCTTTTCCCTTGGACATGGCTGAGCTCATGTCTCTTTCAGGACTCTATATCCGGTGCCGGGGGCTTTCTGATACAGCGTGACCCAGGCAGCAAAAAGCCGGCCCAAGGGGCCGGCTTCCCTGATCTGCCAGTGATCAGTGGGACAGGCCTTTCCTTCCTTCGACAACCAGAAGACCCACGCCCAGGCCGACGGCTGCGACTCCTGCCCAGACAGGGATGGTGACCGACTGGTTTTCCTTGATAGAGAGCTCTACAGAGCCAAGCTTGATGTTTTGGGTATTTTTCGTATAGTTGAAGCCCCCATAGACCAAACCCAGCAAACCCGCAACAACCAGAATTATAGCCGCTATCTTGACTGCACTCATTGTAGACTCCTCCTGAATTAATAAAACCTGCCGCTCAGGCTGGAAAACGAAAAGCCAAAGTCTCATATGTACTTCCCGGTAACACTTCGCCGGAAAGGCTATCCCTTGATGACTCGAAGCAGAAACATCACAATGGCTATGACCAAAAGAACATGAATCAGGCCCCCCATGGTGTTCGATGTCACAAGTCCCAAAAGCCACAGAACGATCAAAACTACAGCAATAATTGTCAACATTCCGTTAACCTCACTATTTCCGGTCCTGCCTTGCGGAAGAAAGGATCGGGTCCAGGAATAATCGTGCAGCGTGAGTCAGGAAGAAGCTCCCGCTACTTGCTGGCTTTTCCGACAAGCGCTATCAGGGAGGACAGCAGAGGCTGCACGTCGTTTTTCGTGGCAGGCTTCAGAAGAATTTCCCTGGAATCGTAGTTCCCCGCTCCCCAATAGGAGGAATTTGCTTCCTCGTCTGTAGCCATTACGGATCCGCCCAGTGAGGCTCCCGCGAACAATCCCTTGCTAATCGAGTAGCTGTAGATGGAGGCTTTCAGGTTGGCGTCCGTGGCGGCTGCTGCACTACGTCCTACGGGGCCGGCGGCGACGCTCACATCGGCACCCAGTTTGACCGTGTCTCCGTAGAAATGTTCCATTCCCGCCTTGTTGGATATCACAAGAAGAAGAGCAGTTGACTGAAAGCCAAGCTGCAGGCCATAAGACATCCCGGTGATGTTCATAAAGCTCGGGCCATACCATTTCCCCGTCGCGGGATCGTGTCTCAGGACAACTCCTTCCCCGTAGGATCCTCCCAGACCTATGGCACCCTTGTAGAAGCTTGGGATGAGCACGACGCCGTGGGACCCTTTCACCAGGTCTGCCATAGTGCTGACATCATCATGGCCGGCCATTTCCCCAACAATCTCCGTCGCTGAAGCAAGGCGTTCGGTCGGTGTCAAGGCAAATGACAGTGAAACATGAAAAACCAATGCCGTCATAACAAGCACCAGGACAAATATAGATGTGCGAATTATTTTTCTCATGTTCAACTTCCCCCTTCAGGGTGTTGTTGCTTTTTTGCTGTAAATACCAGGACCTCTCAGTTCGGTATCCCATTGATGTTTCATTGCCGAGCGTACACTTTTACGGTATGCCGGAGCCGATCTCATCTCATGAACCAGCCCCGGAGTAAAAACGGCGGGGCAAGATATCATGCCCCGCAGAGCGCCGCCATTATTTCGGGGTGCTCACCTTGGTCGTCGTTCCGTCTTCCCAGGTTACAGTCAGTTCGTAGCGTGACCGGTCAAGCTGAAAAGAACCGTTGTCTTCAACAAAGATTTGCAGGTTATGATTGGGCGGAACCGGGAAGGAAACGGACCCGTTGCCGCTGTTCAAGAGCCTGTTGTCAGGTCCGCGTGCAGCCAGGGCCCATCGGCCGTTGCCGGGGATGGTGTCCCACACCCCGGAACCTGTTGTCTCCCGGAGGGTCATTGAGTTTATGGTCCCCTTGCCCCTGATCTTCAGCGTGAAGACCTGGTCGCCCTTCCCGTTTTTCTTCAACTGGTCGTAAGGTCCTGCATAGTCGCCATGTGCCTGCCACGGCTTTGAAAGAACGAGTTCGCGGTCTTTTTCAGTCACGAGGTTACCCTGACCCTGACCCCGATCCCTCTCGTATGGAATGTCCTTTTCAAGGACCCGGCCGTCGCTGAATACAAGTGAAACCCTGAAAGCGGAATCGGGATCATCAAGAGTTCCGTTGTCTTCCACCCAGAGTTCGAGTGATGCGGTACCATTCACCGACAGCTTTATCGAGCCGTTCGGGGCGTTGAGTATCGAACCGCCGGGCTGCTTCACGGCGATCAGCCATTTCCCGTTTCGTGGGACCGTGTCCCACTCTCCACCCTCGGTCAGGTTGACCAGGCGGATCGCGTTCAATGTCCCCGCGGCCCTGAACCTGATGTCAAAACGTGAATCCCGGTTTTGGTTGCCTTCGAGATTTTCGTTTTTCCCAACGTAATCGACATTTCCCGTACCGGCCAGCCTGGCTTCGAGGAAGTCACCATCACCGGAGCCGGTTGAGGCTGAAAAGCTCTGTATCTCTTGTTCCAGCTTCCTGCCGCCATCATAGGTCACGGTCAAAATGGACCTGGTCTCGGCCTTGTCGAGAGACCCGTTGTCTTCCATCCACAGGACATAATTGCGCGAGCCTGTAACAGGGATATTTATTGATCCGTTCGGACGGTTGAGGATTTCCCCATCCGGCCGTGTTACGGCGATCAGCCATTTCCCGTTTCCAGGAATGGTATCCCATTCACCGCCCGGGCCTTTGACGTTGGCTATCTTCATACTTACTATTGTCCCCGGGGACTCAAGACCAATGTCCACTCTCCAGTCCGTTTTCCCGTTTCCCGAACGTCTTTCATCAGGTCCTACAATGTCCCGCTCCCCTTTTCCCATAAAGGTTACTTCGAGACCGTCAGACCGGCCTGTCGCGGTTTCCGCCCTTTGGCTTTCGACAGGCTGCAATGTAATGGATGCGCTGCTTTCGGAGTTATCGAGAAACCGGGCGGTTAGGGTAAATTCCCCTCCCTTGGCGACGGCCCCGTTGTCTGCTACGGAGATTTCTATTCCCAATCCGCCAACGAACGGAACGACTGACAGTCGCTCGTTGCTGCGGGACAAGACTTTTCCCGAGGAATCCCTGACTTCCATCCCCCATATGTTATTGCCGGTGGTGGTATCCCACATCGTCTTTTCATCGGGCGACTTCAATATGAGGCCCGTAAGAGCCCCAAAACCTGAGATCCTTGCGGAAAACCGTGCGTCGGGTTCCCCGTCCGGACCGCTCTGCTCGCCGGACCCGACGGTATCACCCGGTCCGAACCCATTGAAAGTGAAATTCTGTATTTCCCCCATTGCTGCGAAGGCTCCTGTCGCAAACAGAAAAATCATTGCGAACGAAACCCCTATGGAGCGAAAACCCCTTCTGGTATCCATGGTAATTCCTCCTACGATCATTGAAGCGAAGTGCGACTTCTCTCCAAATACTTTAATACTATAATATTATAGCACGAAAAAGAGTTGATTTTGAAACCTGCCAGAACAGCTCGGTGTAGACAAACATTTTTGCTCAGTCTCCTGTGCCGAGCTTGTGGCGGGCGAGCGTGCAGGGTTTGACAGTTCCTGTATTTAGCGTCATTACAAAACGCCGAAACAGGATATCTCTTTTCTGGAAAGGACCCCTGAAATGAATGGCGGGAAGATCCTCCGGTGAGGACAACGGCGACGCGCATCTGAAACGGATCCTTGCCCATCACCAGGCAATGATACCCGTGACGAAAGGGCGGCTGGATCTCGGCCCATGGGAACGGATCTTTTACCTTGAGGCGGACGGCAGACGCAGAAAACGGGTTGTCGTGAAGGTCATGGGTGAGTGACCCTGGAAGATTCAGGCTGAGGTTTTGTCGGCCTCGTCCGGTTCCGTCCGCTGTTTGGCGAGTTCTCCCAATGTGGTGTTTTCGAGGTGTTCAAGAAACCTTTGGGTCAAGTCTTTTATAAGGTCCCCGAAAATGCATTTTTTGAAGGGGCAGCTTCCCGATCGCAGGAGACAGGTATCCGAAGAGGGAATGCCCTCTATGGCGCTGTACACTTCAAGGAGTGTGATGTCCTCAGGTGGTCTGGTAAGTTCAAAGCCGCCGCCCGGTCCGCGGACCGACCTGACCAGGCCTTGCCTTACAAGGCGCTGGAAGACCTTGGACAGGTGGGCTTCCGATGCGCCGATGATGTCAGAGATCTCGTGAATGCTCATGCGGCGGCCATTATAGGCCAGAAGTCCCGTACCGTGGAGGGCAAGGGAAGCCGCTTCAGATATCTGGATAATGTTTTTCACCTGGATCACCTCGAGTCAGAAGAAACACCCTGAAATGATATGTTGCCTTTTCAGGCCCTCTGTGCCTGAATGGTTTGCGACCAATTGCCCCTTGCCCCGCATGATTATTTACTACACGTGTCAAACATGCACGGCAAACTCGTTGGGTTACCTTATTTGTAAAATATTGGTACTACTATATCTTTTATCCATAAACGTTGTCAAACTCACAAAAGAGGAGCTTACAACTCTATCAGGGGTGGCTGAGGGATTTCGATGTCCTTTCGCAGCTGCATCACGGGCATGCCGATGACGACGATCCCCGAGGCCTCGTCAACGTGATATTTCTTGCGGTCTTCGTCGAGGTCATACCCGATGACCGTGTCGGGGGGGATCTTGTTATGGGCATCGACGATGACCCGACGAAGCTTGCAGTTTTCCCCGATGGTCACTCCCTGGCCGATAATGCACTCCTCGAGCACGGCCCCCGGGTTGATGAGCGTGCCGCGGGCGAGAATCGACCGGTGGACCACGGCGCCGAGGACGCGGCTCCCTTCGGCCCGCAATGTCCCGATCACGGAGCATTGCTGACCGCCGGACGGATAGGAGTAGGCCGGCGGGTCGGCGAAAGACACGGTCCTGATCCGCCACTCCGGATTGAAGAGCGTCATGTCCGAATCGGGGTGGCAGAGGTCCATGTGGGCCTCCCAATAGGCCTTGATGGTCCCGACGTCTTTCCAGTACGGACGGTCCTTGCCGGGGAGCTTGTTGGTGGAGAAGTCATAGGCGAAGACCTTGCATTTGCCGTGCAATGCCGGAAGGACGTTCTTTCCGAAGTCGTGGTTGCTCGAAGGGTCACGGGCGTCTTCGATTACAGCCTCCTCCAGGGTTTCCCTTTCGAATATGTAGTTTCCCATCGAGACATAGCAGTACCCGGGTTTTCCGGGGATCTCCGGCGGGTCGGCCGGTTTTTCCACGAAACCGATGATCCTGCCCTTTTCATCGGTGTGGATGCAGCCGAACTGTGAAGCTTCTGCTTTCGGGACCACGTTGGCCGCCACTGTCACGTCGGCGCCCTTCTCAACATGGAAGGCGAGCATCTGCTCCACGTCCATCTTGTAAATATGATCGGCGGCGAAAATGCAGATACGGTCCGCATCGAAAAGGGTGACAAGGTGAAGGTTCTGGAAGACGGCGTCACAGGTGCCCTGGTACCAGTGTTCGCCACTCCACATCTGGGCGGGGGCCAGGGTGATGAAAAAGTCACGGTCGCGCATGGCATCGCCGAACTGCCAGCCCCGTTCGATGTGCTCGTTCAGGGACTGGCTTTTGAACTGGACCAGGACGTAGATGGAGAACAGGCCGCTGTTGACGAGGTTCGACAGGGCGAAATCGATGATCCGGTATTTGGCGGCAAAGGGGACGGCCGGTTTGGCCCGGTATTTCGTCAGGGGCATGAGCCGTTCCCCCTTCCCCCCTGCAAGGACGAGTGCCAGTGTTCTGCCGTATTTGCCGTGTATCATGGATGATCCCACCTTTCATCTTTGATGAGGTTTTCCCCAGGTGATGAAAATCTCCCATGTTGCAACGACGTATAGAGTTTTTCATAGCTTTGGGCCGAGCGGGTCCAGGAAAAGTCCCGTTCCATGGCCCTGGCGACGATATTGCGCCATCTGGATCTGTCCCTGTAGGCTCCGAGGGCCCGGTTGATGGCTTCCAGAAAGGCCGATACGGACAGGTCCCGGAAGGTGAACCCATATCCATCGTTGTCTTCGTCGGCATCGACTATGGTGTCCGAAAGACCCCCCGTGGCCCGGACAACGGGCACCGTACCGTACCGGAGGGCGATAAGCTGGGACAGTCCGCAGGGCTCGAAGGCGGACGGCATGAGAAACATGTCGGAACCGCCGTAAGCGAGCCTGGCCAGTTCCTCGTCGTAGGCGAGGCGGATCCCGAGGGTCTTTTTGTATCGTCTTGATGCGTCGAGAAGGCGCTTTTCATATTCGTCCTCACCGGTGCCGATGATGACGAGTCGGATCCGGTGTTTCACCAAATCCGGCAGAGCCCCCAGGAGAAGGTCGATTCCCTTTTGTCGGAAGAGCCTTCCGACGAAGGAAAAAACGGGACGTCCATCGTCAATCCAGTCGAACCGGGATAAAAGAGCCCTTTTGCTGTCGCTTTTTCCATCCATGTTAGAGGAATCGAACGGAGCCGGGAGGTATGGGTCCTTCGCGGGGTTCCATGCTTCCGGATCGATACCGTTGAGGATGCCCGAGACCTTTCCGCGGACCGAGGCGAGCAGGCCGTCGAGTCCGGCCCCGAATTCAGGCGTCATGATCTCTCTCGCGTAAGAGGGGCTGACTGTTGTAACAGCGTCGGACGCCACAATTCCTCCCTTGAGGCAGTTTCCCTTTCCGAAAAATTCAAGGCCCTCGATGCTGAAGGCCTCGGGCTTCAGGTGCCATTCTTCGAGAACCGCAGCGTCGACGATGCCCTGGTGCGCGAGGTTGTGGATCGTGAGGACCGTCGAGATGTTTGCAGTGCGCTCGCTCCAGTGTCTGTGCCAGCGGAGAAACACCGGGACCATGGCTGCGGCCCAATCATGAACGTGCAGGATGTCCGGTTCCCAGCCTGTCCGTTGGGGGAGTTCCGAGGCCGCGAGGGCCAGGGCGGCGAAGGGAAGGATCCTGTCGGAATTGAGCGAGTGGGGGTAAATGCCCGGGTCGGAGAAAAGTTCCCCTTGATCAAGAAGGTAAACCGTTACTCCCGAAAGGGTTGTGGTCCAGAGGCGCGTCTCAAGGGTCTTCCACCGAAGGGAAAGAGGGAGGCAGGAATTTTCCAGGTACGGTGTCAGCCCTTTCCTGGTTGCCTTTTCCATGACACCTGGCCAAAGGGGCGTCAGGACACGGACATCAAGGCCCAGCTTTGCCAGGGCCTTGGGCAGGGAGCCCACAACATCACCGAGACCGCCTACCTTGGAGAGCGGGGCCATTTCGGGGCTGACGTGGAGAATCCTGAGGGGTTGTCGCTTTCGTGCCAAGTCCGCTCGGCCTCCCCCGGCAAAACGTCATAATGTTACTTTACTATTGTAAATGTTATTGCCGGGAGAGGCCAGAGGCATTTCCTCATGTGCGGATTCTAGAGCCCCCGGAAACAAATGCCCCAGGCGCGCTCGCAGTATTCGCGAACAACCCTGTGGGTGTTGAAGTAGCTTCCGTTCAGGGCGATGGAATATCTCATCATGTTTTTCCAGTGTTCCCGCTTGTCGTAGTACGTGGGGATCACCGTATTTTCCAGTTTTTCGTAAAGGGCTTCGGCATCGCCTTCGGAATCATTGCGATCCTGTTCTTCCGGTGCGGGACCGATAGCCCAGCCGGTAACACCTTCAGCCCACCCCTCGATCCACCATCCGTCAAGGACAGAAAAATTCGGGATGCCGTTGACGGCACATTTCATTCCGCTTGTCCCCGAGGCCTCCATGGGGCGAACCGGATTGTTCAGCCAGAGGTCCACACCCTGAACGAGAAGAGCTCCAAGATCCATGCCGTAATCCTCCAGGAAGACTATGGGAAGGTCCGTTCCGACCATGTTCTGGGCTTCGCAGAGAAGCCTGGAGACCATTTCCTTTCCCCCCTCATCGTTGGGGTGGGCCTTTCCGGCAAAGACAAACTGCACCTTCCCTGCTCCGATGTCTACAAGCCGTTTGACGTCGCTGAGAATCAGGTCCGCCCTCTTGTACTGTGCAGCCCGGCGGGCGAATCCTATGGTCAGTCTGTCGGGATCGAGTTCCTTTCGCGTCCTGACACGTACCTCGTCCAGGAGTCGTTGCTTTGCCTTCAGATGGGCCTGCCAGATATCGTCTGGCGGAATGTTCATGGCCCCCACCAGCCGCTCGGGAGCATTGCGCCATCCGTTGATGTGCCTGTCGAAGAGATCGGCCATCTCCGGGCCGATCCAGGTGTCCACGTGAATGCCGTTGGTGATGCAGTCAACATCGTTTCTGTCGTACATTTTCCGGCTGACTTCGGTATGCTTTTTCGAGACGCCGTTGACGTAGTGGCTGTATTTCAGGGCGATGTCCGTCATGGAGACGCTTTCTGTGGACATCATTCGCCTCAATCGTTTGGCCATGGCAGGGTTCATGATGCTGTTGATGAGGTCCCAGCCGAAATAGTCGTGCCCTGCGGAGACAGGGGTGTGTGTCGTGAAAACTCCTTGTTCCCTGATGCGGTCAAAGCTTTCATATCCCTGTTCTCTCAAGAGTTCCAAAAGCAGAAAGGCTGCATGGCCCTCGTTGAGATGGAAGCTCTCAATGTTGGTGTAGCCCAAATCCCTCAGCATGCGCAGACCACCGGAGCCAAGAACTATCTCCTGGCAAAGGCGGTATTTTGCATCACCGCCGTAGAGGTACCAGGAGAGCTGCCTGTCCTGGGGGGTGTTCGTCTCCACGTCGGTGTCGAGGAAGTATACAGGTACCACAAAATCATCCCTGCCTTCAATCTCGAGGGTCCAGGCCCGTACCGTAACCTCCCGCCCCTCGATCATGACGGTGACCTCGTTCGGGAGCAGTTCGAGCTCGTCGGCGGGGTTCCATTCCACCGGTTCTTCCTTCTGGCGGCATTCTGAAAATGTCTGCCGGAAATATCCCTTCCTGTAGAGCAGCGTCACCCCCGCCATGGGGACACCCAGGTCTGCGGCACTCTTGAGGATGTCCCCGGCGAGAACGCCGAGGCCTCCGGCATAGGTGGGGATTGCCTGTTTGATGCCTATTTCCATCGAGAAATAGGCAACCATCCTGAAAGCCGGGTCCTGCTCCATCATGTAACGCAAGGAATGGGATATGTCTTTGCCGTAAATCATGTTCGCCATGTTGCGGATCTCCCTTTCTCTCATTCGGCGTTTTACGGGACTGATTATCTCACAATGTCCGGGTCCCTCTGCAACTATAATCGTCTTCGTCCCGTCAGTGCAGTCAGCGACAGGATTTCTTCGACCAAGTCATCGCACATGTCTTCCGGTTCGGCTCTCCATAACCAGTTCCCCCCGGTGGTGGAAGGCGTGTTCAGCCGTGCCCAGGCCCCGAGGCCGAGAAAGTCCTGCAGGGGAACGATGGATACCGTCGCAACGGACTGAAAAGCCATTCGGACCAGGTCGCGGTGTACGGTTTCTGCGACAGGCCTGTGGCCGAGGTAGCGGGCCAGCAGGTCTTTTCCCCTGGAATCGATCTCCTCCTCGAACCATCCCCTGACGGTGTTGTTGTCGTGAGTTCCCGTGTAGACGAAATCTTCCCGCCTGTGGTTGTGCGGTGCGTAGGGATTGTCACCGAATTCGTCCCCGAAGGCAAAAAGCAGCACGAGCATCCCGGGGAGTCCGAATTCCCGCATGGTTTCGTTTACTTCCGGAGTGATGGTCCCCAGGTTTTCCGCAAGGAAAGGGAGGTCGGGGAAATGATTTTTGAGAACGCGGAAGAATTCCTTTCCCGGTCCGCGTTCCCAGTGACCGTTTTGAGCCGTCTGTTCCCCCGCGGGTACGGCCCAGAAGTCGATGAATCCCCTGAAATGGTCGATCCTGACACGATCATACAAATGAAGATTGTGACCGATCCTTTTCAGCCACCACGAATATCCATGGTTTTTGATTTCCTCCCAGCGATAGATCGGGTTCCCCCAAAGTTGTCCCGTTTCGCTGAAATAATCAGGCGGTACTCCTGCGGATTCAATCGGCAAGCCGCAGGAGTCGAGGCGGAAAAGGTGTCTGGCGGCCCATACGTCGGCGGAGTCATGGGACACGTAAATGGGCATGTCCCCGATGAGCCCGATGCCGTTTTCAAGGCAATGCTTCCTGAGGGTTTCCCATTGGCTGAAAAAAAGAAACTGCAGGAATTCCCGATATGCGATTTCTCCGGCATGTTCCTTTTGCACTGTCTCAAGGCTTTCCGGATGCCTGTCCCGAAGGCCTTCCGGCCATTGATACCATGGCTTCCCCTTCAATTGTCCCTTGACGGTTTCGAAAAGGGCGTAATCATGCAGCCAAAACGAGTGATCGCGACGGAAGGTCTCGAAGGAACTTTCTTCCGCCGTGGAGGGGGGAAAGTTCTCCCAGGCCCTGCGGAAGAGTCTTCCCTTCACCTGCCGGGCACGGCCGTAATCGCAATGCCTGCAATTTCCTGCTCTCTTGTTGGCGGGGTGCAGGGAGAGCTCCTCTTTTTGCAGGTATCCTCTTGCCGCAAGGTCTTCCAGACTGATGAGCAACGGATTGCCGGCAAAGGCCGACGGACTGCTGTAAGGGGAGTCGTCCATGGAAGGATCGGTAGGCCCTGCAGGAAGGACCTGCCACCAGCTCTGGCCGGAGTGCTTGAGGAAATCCACGAAGGCGAAGGCGCCATCTCCGAGATCTCCTGCCGGCCATGGGCCGGGCAGGGAAGTTACCGGAAGCAGGATTCCGGAAGATCGGGACAGAACCATGTCAATTTCCTCCTCGGCGCAGCATGCCGAAAGCTCGGGGAAGCCATCGGGCCCGCTTTTCCAGGATCAAACGGATCCGCGGAGCCAGGGAGGAGGCTTCGGTGACGCCGGCACTGACGAATCGTTCGAATTCGAGAAACCGGCTCCAATGGCTGTCGGCCACATCAGGGTGTATGACTGCGTCGGCCTTTTCGAGTTGCATACGGGACATCGCGATGCCGCGTATGAGATCACATCGCTGCATGATGCTGATAATGCTTTGGTCTTCAAGGGAGGCCATGACCGTCGGGTCCACCGAGACGGCTACAACTACATCTGCCCCCATGGCACGGGTAAAATCCACCGGAACGGGTGTCGTGACGGCTCCGTCTGCAATGAGGCGCCCTTCGTGCTTTTCAGGCGGAAGAAAGGCCGGGATGAGGGCGCTCCAGCGGACAGCCCGCCTGATGCTGCCCTTTCGTACAAGAAGCGATTCGCCGGAATTGAGGTCCGTGGCAACGGCTCCGAAAGGAATTGCAGTATCCTCGATGGATCTGTCATCAAGGAGATACCTGATGGCATTGTTGAGAATGTCGGGCTTCAGAAGAGACGGCCGGGAGCCCATGGAGCTCATGTGTATTCTTTTTGCAATAGTCCTGGCAAAGCGCTGAAGCATGGGAAGGGGGTCTTCATCGGATGGCACAATATTCTCAAGCCCCAGTACTTCGTAGTCGGCGTTTTTGAGGTATGATCTGAAACGGTCGATTACGGCAGCGGCATCGGGGTTCTGGGCATACATGGCTCCGATGATGGCTCCCATGGATGTACCCGTGATCATGTGCACGGGTATTTTGTTTTCTTCAAGGGCTTTCAGGACTCCGAGATGAGCGAGCCCCCGTGCCCCTCCACTACCGAGAGCCAGTCCGACCTTGACCGTCTGAAACGCCTCCTTCCTGAAGTGAAAAGCCTTGCGGGAAAAACTCTATCACAGTTTTGAGCAACGCGCTTGAAAGCATGTTGCCCTGACGGGCTCCTTTGAGTAGACTGGGCGGAAAAAGGGGTGAAAGCTCTTGGACCTGCTCATGTCCCTTGTCATGTTTGCCGTGGGCTTTATAGTAGCGAATTTTATTGCAACCCGCCTGCACGGACGTACAAAACTGGTCCCGTTTTTGTCGGTGGTCCTGATAATCGGCGTTTTGGCGCTTTTTACATATCTCGCCACGTATTATGCCCCGGAGGGTCTCTCCGGCGAAGAACTGGCCGAGCGCCTCCGTTCCGTGAAGATACGAAGGGCGGCTCTTGTCGTCGGGGAGGTTTCGGGACTGGCTCGGTACTTCTTCAATCTCCGAAAAGCCCGGGCATGAAGGGCACCTTTTTCCTCTACCGTTTGCTGTCTGTCGGGGTAATCAGAGGGATGGGCGTCACCCGTGTCGGAAACATCTGGTCCAGGGTCACGAATAAGTATCCATCCGCCTGCAGTCTTTCGATGATGGCCGGAAGAGCGGCAGCGGTGGCCCCGCCTCCGTCGTGCAGGAGAATAATGGCTCCGGGACGCGTTCTGCGCAGGATCAGTTCGGCAAGTTCCTCCGGCGGTCTCGGGGGGACATCATAGCCGTTCACCGTCCATAGAACGGAGAGGAGCCCTTCATCAGACACGACACGAAGGACCTTGTCATCCCACCGGCCACCGGGCGGGCGGAAAAATTTCGGCCGCTCATCTGTCAGGGCTTCCACAACCTGGCTGCAGAAACGGACTTCATCCACAATATCGTTCATGGTCAAAC
Source organism: uncultured Synergistaceae bacterium (assembly GCA_964515395.1). GTDB lineage: Bacteria > Synergistota > Synergistia > Synergistales > Thermovirgaceae > UBA1876. The sequence goes on from CAZERC010000012.1 coordinate 17,816, forward strand.
GAGTCAGGTCAGGATGGGACCAGGAATGATTCGCAATGCAGTGCCCGGCTTCGTGGATCTTCTGCAAAAGCCCGGGGTTTTCCGCGACACGTTGTCCGACGACGAAAAAACTCGCCTTGATGTTCCACTCCCGGAGGATTTCAAGCAGTTCAGGCGTGTGCCACCGATGTGGACCGTCGTCAAAAGTCAGGGCCACGGCCTGCACGGAATCCGGGCCGCGCATGACCGGCCCGGTGGACGACGGAAGGGATGCCCGGGCTGCAAAAGAGACAGACATCATCGCAAATATGGCGATGAAAGTCATGAGTGTTTTATGTGCCCCTTTCATTGGAAGGCCTCCCTCCACCGCTCTTCAGTGGCGTTTTGTCATTGAAAATGCAATTCCGCACTTTTCGTTTCAGGGTCTTCAAGGCGGATCATTTCACATCCAGTGATCTCTGCGAGGACGATCTCTCCGGTGGAAAAGATCTCGGTGCCTTTCATCAGGTGGCCGCCGTAGGCCCTGCCCTCTTCCTCTCCGGAGGAGACGACGGCGTGGCAATGAAGGTGCAGGCTGCCTTCACGGGTGGAAATATTGCCGGAGAGTGCCAGAAGCTCCAGGGGGTCCGTCCTTGTGAGGAAGACCCTGACGTCGTCGGTGATAGGAAACTTCCCGGGAAAGCTTCCCACATTTCGCAAAACGGCTTTTCTGAGGCTTGCGGCGCCCGAAAGGATGACCCCGCTTGTGATGTTTTCTTCTTCCGCGATGGTTTCGATGCTTTCTGCAAGGTCACATCCCGGAGCAAGCCTGGCGGCGATCACTCTGGAAATGGAGCCCGTGCATTTTTTGATGCGCGACATGAGATTTCCTCCTTCATGTTTTGTACGGGAGTCTGTTCAGGACCGTTCCGGGTGCCCTTCCCTGCCCACGTCCTGGTCCCCGCGACGGGGCACGATGCAGAGCGCCCTCTCCGGTGTTTTGAAAGCCGTGATGGCTCTCCGGCGGGACATGGGCCCGGGGCCCGCCTCAAGACGCAGGGTTTCTCCCATGATCAGAGCTTCGGCGGTTCCTTCAAGAATGATGACGTAGTGGGGCCGATCGTGAGTGTGAAAAGGTGTCCGAGCCCCCGCCTCGACGGTGAAATGTCTGACCACGTAGTCTTCCCGGAACCTTCCGGGACCGAAAATGATGCATTTTTCAACCCCCGGGGGAGAAGAAGTCTCCTGAGGTTCGATATCCACGATGGATCCTCCAAATTCGAAACCGCTGTTTCTGTCTATCCCCAGCGGAAGCCCCCTGTCTGAAATGGTTTCCATTATCCTCCACTATACAACCATACAGCATTCCCCGGGAGAGGCCTCCGCATACGAAGAGATGGTCGGAGGGTCAGGTTTTAGAATTCGGAGGAAAAAGCAATATGGAGGAACATATAAAAATAAAGTGGGCGAAAAAGCAAATAAATTTGAAAAAGGACGAAAAAACCAGCCAAAAAACTGACTATTTTTGACTAAACGATTTGACCAAACCTAACCATTTTTCTATACTTTGAGCAGAAAGCGAAAACAACTGCATCAAAAAGGAGGCGGGAGATCATGAACGGACGCACGCTCATGCCTTTCGGCAATACTCCGAGGTCCATATTCGATGACATGGATGAGATGTTCAGGGGATTCACCGATGCTCTCCGGCCAATGGCCAGACGGTTTGCACCGGTGGAAATGTACGAGGAAAACGAAGAAATCGTCGTGCAGGTTGATGCTCCGGGGATTGAGCCGTCCAAGATGGAGATCAAGACGTACCCCGACAGGATAACCTTCCAGTCCAAGGAAGAAGAGACGGACGAAAAGCAGGATGAAGGCAAGACCTACTATCTGAAACGACAGAGTCGAAACATCAATTATTGCGTCAACCTGCCCGTTGAAGTTGATCCGAACAAGGCAAAGGCCTCTTTCAAAAACGGTGTCGTAACGGTGAGGCTGCCCAAGAGCGAAATGGTTCAGGGAAAGGTCCTTTCCATCGAGCAGGAATAAGAGAACCACAAAAGACAGCAGCGAAGACAAACCAGACGGTTTTCCTCGAAAAACGTGAACGTTCGTTGCAGGCTGCCGTAAAGGCAGCCTGCTTTTTTTGCCTGTCTGGAAATCCTGTGCAAAATGAAGAAAAGCGCGGGCAATACGGGAGAAAACATGATATAGTTAATGAGATCACTTTCTTGTGACTTCATGGAGGGGCAAACCGATGCGCTTGAATGATATCATGAACTTGCTGGAAGCCGAGCCGCTGAACCAGAAGGGTGATTTTTCCATTGATGTCCAGTGTGCCTTTGCCTCGGATCTGATGAGCGATGTGCTTGCGCTGGCGAAGCCTGGATCTCTTCTGATTACCGGCCTCATCAATATCCAGATCATGAGGACGGCCAGCATGATTGACATGCCCGCCGTCGTCTTCGTCAGGGGGAAAAAGCCTCCCGGGGAGACCATCGAACTGGCCGGAAAACTCGGGATACCCTTTGTCCTTACGGCCAAGACCATGTTTGAGACTTGCGGATTGCTGTATGAAGCTGGCATTCGGCCATGTCCCTGTTCGAAAAGGTGGACTGAATGAGTCTCGGGGAACCTCTTGTCATCGAGCGCGAAGTCAAACCTCTGGATTTCCTCGCAGCCGGTGAAACGGCTTCGGAATTCAAGGAGACCCTCAAGTCGCTTGGGATATCTGCGGAATTGTGCAGAAAAACCTCCATCGTGACCTATGAAGCGGAAATGAATATCGTCATTCACGGTGGAGGAGGCAGAATCGCCATGAAAATGGAAAAGGACAGGATCACCATTGTGGCAAGCGATGAAGGGCCAGGGATCGAGAACGTGGAACTGGCAATGCAGGAAGGGTATTCCACGGCGCCGGATTCCATCCGTGAAATGGGTTTCGGCGCGGGGATGGGCCTTCCGAACATCAGGAAATATTCCGACGAACTCGACATAGATACTGAACCCGGCAAAGGGACCACACTCAGGGCCGTCATATTCCTGAACGCTGGGGAGGCATAGGGAATGGGTCACGGAATACAGATCAATGAAAATGCCTGCAGAGGATGTGTCAACTGCATCAAGTCCTGCCCGACGGAGGCCATGCGTGTCATTCATGGAAAGGTGCGCATTCTGGAGGAACGATGCATCGGATGTGGAGAGTGTATCAGGAGCTGCCGTCATCGGGCTCTTTCCCTTCAGGAAAATGACTGGGACAAGGTTTCCTCTATAAAACCCATGACCGTTGCCGTGGATCCCGCTCTTTGCACGCAGTTTCCCTGGTCGCCGAATCCGGCGGTTCTCGAGGATGCACTCAGGAGCATGGCCTTTGAACCCATTTTCGGAGAGTGTGCCATGGCCTATGACCTGGCAGCCATGGCTACCGCACGGACGATAGGAGACGGTTCTTCAGTGAAATTTCCCGTCATTTCAACCTATTGCCCGGCTGTGGTCAGAATTGTCCAGATAAAGTTCCAGGAACTGTTGCCACATCTGGCACCGGTGGAGTCCCCGCTGGAAACCTGCATAGACTTGTGGAGAGCGAGGCACAACAAGCACGATGTCCCCGCGAGCCTTGTCGTTGGTTGCCCGGCCAGGGTTGCCATGGTGGAAGATCCCGTCGGCAGGGACGCCAGTTCAGTGGATTATGTGGTTTCCACGGCGCGCATGACCAGGGAGATCCTCTCCAGAAGTCATGGGATAAAGGAAACTGCGGAACGAAAGGCCAGGGACTCCCGGTGGCTCAACTGGGCTCTTCTTGGGGGCGAGACCCGGCATGTCAGCCAGTTTTCCGAGCGGCCGCTGAAAACCCTTGCCGTTTCCGGAATGAGAAATGTCATTGCCTTTCTCCAGGACATTGAACTCCGCCGTATGCAGGGGCTTGATTTTGTCGAACTGCGGGCCTGCGACCTCGGATGCATCGGGGGGATTTCCAACGCCGAATCACGTTTTCTCAGTCGCATCAAGATCGAAAATTACGGCTATTCTCCGGCGCTGACGGAAGAGGACCGGAAGAACCTCGAATCCCTCTATGACGCAGATATCTGGAAACTCCAGGAAGAGATCAAATCCATCGAGCAGGTACCCCTGGGGCGGGACATGGCCAAAGCCATGGAAAAACTGGAAGAACTCCATGCCGTGTACGCGGAACTCCCGCACCTTGACTGTGGGACCTGTGGACGACCGTCGTGCCGTATCATGGCCGAAGATATCGTACGGGGAGAAGGTTCGGTTGACGACTGCATATTCAGGCTGAGAGAGAAGATCGCGAGCCTGTCCGACGAGATACACGGTTTGTCACGGAGGCTTGTCCACACCATGACACGGGAGGATCAGGATGAGAATAAGTGAAATACTCGAAAAACTTGATGGGACCGTTCACGTTGCGTCGGGCGTAGACAGGAGTGTCGAAAACGGCATTGTGGGAGACCTTTTGAGCTTTGTCATGGGGTCCGCGCCGGAGGGCGCGGTCTGGGTGACGATCCAGAACCATGTCAATGTCGCCGCCGTAGCGGTGCTCAAGGAGATACCGCTGGTGATACTCGCCGCCGGGCGCAGTCCCTCGCCGGAGCTTGAAGAACATTGTGCGCGGGAAGGGATTTGCCTGGCGTCCGTAGGGATCGATGCCTTCGAACTCTGCGGGAGACTTTACGAACTGGGGATTTCCGGCGCCGGCAGGGCATGAAAAGATATCATGCGGACCTCCATGTCCACACTGTACTTTCGCCCTGTGCGGAACTGGACATGGGAGCTCCCGAGATTGTCGACAAGTGTTGCCGTGAGGGAATCGACATTATTGCAGTGACGGACCACAATTCTTCGGGAAACGCAAAAGCCGTCTCTGATGCAGCTTGTGGGACTGAATTGACCGTCATCTGTGGTGCCGAGGTGCAGTCCAGCGAGGATATTCACATCCTGTGCCTGTTCCCAGATTTCGAAGCAGCGTCTTCTTTTGAGAAATGGATCAGGAACCTGCTCCCTCCCGTGAAAAACAGGCCCGAGAGTTTTGGGTACCAGATTTGCATCGACAAGGACAACAAGATACTCGAGCAGGCGCCGTATCTTCTTTTGCAAGGGATTGAAGCAACGGCGGACGAAGTGCTCCTGAAGACACGGGAGCATGGTGGTGCAAGTATCCTGGCTCATATCGACCGTCCTGTATACTCGTATGTGGCTGTCCTGGGCCTGATTCCCGACGACCTTCAGGTCGATGCCGTCGAGTTTTCGGGAGGGCTCTCGAGGGAAGAAGCACTGAAATGGAAAGTCGAGGCCGGCGGCAGAACAATTATCCGGTCATCTGATGCTCACAGGCTGAGGGATCTGTCCCGGGACAGGACGACCGTTTTCCGGCTCGAACGACCATCTTTTGAGGAAATCGTCCTGGCGCTGGGGAATGACAGGGGCAGGACGGCTTTTTGGCCGTGGGGGCAACTTCCTCCTGCAGTTGATTGATATTGCTTTTTTTGAGAGAATTCATTTCTGATTGTTTGCGCAAAGATCAATTAGAGAAAGCGGTATCTTTCACGAGACTTACACAGGAACCATTATACAAAATCTTCAATCCAGGTGGTGGTGGTAGTGGCACTTCAGACAGCGGGAGTTGCGGAAAAGACGAAGGAACTTGTGGCGCCCTGGAAAGGAAAGAAAGGCGGTCTCATTCCCATCCTCCAGGGTGTGCAGCACGAGTTCGGGTATCTACCGGAGGAAGCCCTGCTCACGATTTCCACGGAACTCAAGATACCCAAAGCGGATATTTACGGTGTGGCGACATTTTATTCGCAGTTTCACCTGAAACCCCGGGGAAGGCACATTATACGTGTTTGCCGTGGAACGGCCTGCCATGTGAGAGGCAGTCTCAAAATCATGGACAAGGTCAAGCAGATCCTGGATGTTGAGGAAAACGACACGACGGAAGACCTGCGTTTTACCCTTGAACCGGTGGCCTGCCTTGGCGCCTGTGGATTGGCTCCGGTCATGATGATTGATGACGAGACCCATGGACGGCTGACTCCGGACAAGGTCCAGCCGACCCTCGACAAGTACGAATAATAGCGGAATGCTTCAGGACCTTTCCCAATACATTCTTGACATTGCAGAAAACTCTCTGAATGCGGATGCAAACCGTGTGGAAATAGTCGTCGACGAGGATACGGGGGGGAAAACCCTTCGCCTTACCGTTTCGGACAACGGCAGGGGTATGGATGAAAAACAGCTGTTGACGGTACACAACCCTTTCTACACGACTCGGACGGAGAGGAAAGTGGGATTGGGAATTCCATTTCTCAAGCATGCCGCCGAAATCTGCGGCGGAAACCTGGAGATCTTTTCGGAGGAAGGAAAAGGAACGACCATTCGGGCGAGTTTCAAAAGCGATTGCATCGATTGCCCTCCAATGGGGGACATTGCGGATACACTGGTGACCCTCGTCGTCGGTTGGCCGGATCGGGATTTTTCCTTCCGCTGTTCTCTAGACGGAGAAAGCTTTGCCGTCGATACTAATGAGCTGGTCGAGATCCTGGAAGACAGAAATCTTCTTGCGACACCGGAAGCGGCGCAATGGTTGCGCCGTTATGTGAATGAAAATATCAAAACGCTCCGTTCAGGGAGGGAGTGAGTGTCTTGCCGAAGATTACCAGTCTTGAAGATCTGCGGAAACTGAAGGAACAGGCGGGAGACCTGACGTCGGCACGCTCAGGCGGGAAAACGAGGGTCATTGTCGGCATGGGAACCTGTGGAATCGCTGCAGGAGCCCGTGATGTGATGACAGCTATCCTCGCAGAGCTCGACAAACGGGGACTCAAGGATGTTGCCGTCGAAACAACGGGATGTATCGGAATGTGCCAGAAGGAACCGCTTGTGGACATCATCCGGCCCGGCGAACCCAGAGTGACCTACGGCAATGTCGAGCCGAAGGATGTTTCAAGGATTGTGGTCGAACACCTTGTCAACGGTAGTGTCGTTCAGGACAAGGTCGTCGGAAGAACTGACTAGGGGGGCTTCAGACATGGCATTGTATCGCGCCCACGTGCTGGTATGTACGGGAACAGGATGCACGGCGAGCGGTTCGCCTGCGGTGTACAAGGCCCTCCAGGAGGAGCTGTCTCGCCGGAAACTCGACAGGGAAGTGATGCTCGTCGAGACGGGATGCCACGGGATGTGCGAGATGGGCCCCATTGTCGTCATCTATCCCGAAGGTGCGTTTTACTGCCGCGTGACAGCGGAAGATGTCCCGGAGATCGTGGAAGAACATTTGTACAAGGGCAGGCTCGTGGAACGGCTTCTTTACACCGTGCCCAACGAGATGACAAAGGTGCCTCACTACAAGGACATTCCCTTCTACAGCAAACAGCGCAGGGTTGTCCTTCGCAACTGCGGTTACATCAATCCGGAACATATCGAGGAGTACATCGCAAGGGACGGATATCAGGCACTGGCCAAGGCACTCCTTGAAATGACGCCCGAGAAAACCCTGGATGAAGTCAAAAGGTCAGGACTCAGGGGGCGTGGAGGCGCGGGATTCCCGACGGGCCTGAAGTGGGAGTTCGCACGAAAGGCAGCAGGCAACAAGAAATACATCATTTGCAACGCCGACGAAGGTGACCCCGGTGCATTTATGGACAGGTCCGTACTGGAAGGCGACCCACATACCCTTATCGAGGGAATGCTCCTTGGGGCTTATGCTATCGGAGCCGATGAAGGGTATGTCTACTGCCGCGCAGAGTATCCCCTCGCCATCAAACGGCTGAAAAACGCCATCGCCCAGGCCGAGGAATACGGCCTTATCGGCGATAACATCATGGGAACGGATTTCTCCTGCCACCTGCACATCAAGGAAGGTGCCGGTGCCTTCGTATGCGGCGAGGAAACCGCCTTGATGGCATCTATCGAAGGGAAGCGGGGCATGCCGACCCCGAGACCTCCGTTCCCGGCACAGTCGGGACTCTGGGGGAAACCCACGAACATCAACAACGTCGAAACCTGGGCGAATGTACCCATGGTCATCCTGAACGGTGCCGACTGGTTCAGCAGCATAGGCACCGAAAAGTCCAACGGAACCAAGGTTTTCGCCCTGACTGGAAAAGTCAAGAACACCGGTCTCATCGAGGTGCCCATGGGCATTACCATTCGCGAGATCGTGTATGAGCTGGGCGGAGGAATTCTCGACGACAAGGAGTTCAAGGCTGTCCAGATAGGAGGGCCTTCAGGCGGATGCCTGACAAAAGATCATCTTGACCTGCCCGTGGATTACGAATCCCTGACTGCGGCCGGTGCGATCATGGGTTCCGGTGGCCTTGTGGTCATGGATGAAGGTACATGCATGGTGGACGTGTCGAAATTCTTCCTCGAATTCACCCAGCGGGAATCCTGCGGAAAATGTGTTCCATGCAGGGAAGGCACGAAGCAGATGCTGCTCCTGCTGGAGAAGATTACCAAGGGTGAAGGCACCATGGAAGACCTCGATACCCTCGAGGAACTCGCCCACATGGTCCAGAGAATGTCCCTGTGCGGTCTCGGGCAAACGGCGCCCAACCCGGTTCTGACGACCCTCAGGTATTTCCGCCACGAGTACGAGGCGCATATAAGGGACAAGACGTGTCCTGCAAAGGTGTGCCCCGATCTCATCACCTACACCATTGATCCGGAAACTTGCAAAAAATGTGGCTTGTGCGCCAGGAATTGTCCTGTGGGCTGCATTTCGGGCGATCGCCAGACTCCATACGAGATTGACCAGGAACGCTGCATCAAGTGCGGAACGTGCCTGGAAGTGTGCCCATTCAATGCGGTGCACAAGGACTGAGTCGGCGGGGAGGAAGATAAGATGAAAGAAATTACCCTGACCATAGACGGAAAGCAGTGCAAGGGGGAGCATGGCGACACCATATTGATAGTGGCACGCAAAAACGATATTTATATTCCCACGCTGTGTTACCTTGAAGGTCTCACGCCCATCGGTTCCTGCCGGATGTGCGTGGTGGAGGTCGAAAACAATTCCAAACTCCTGACGGCATGCACGACACCGGCCAAGGACGGGATGGTGGTGCATACCCAGACGGAGACCTTGTTCAATTACCGAAAGCAGATGTTGGAACTTCTCTTTGCCGGAAGAAACCACTTCTGCATGTACTGTTCCCAGAGCGGAGACTGTGAATTGCAGAGGCTGGCCATCGAGCACGGAATGGATCATGTCAGGTATCCCTTTCTGTATTCCGATTTTGAGAACGATGCAACACACCCCGATCTCCAGCTCGATCACAACCGCTGTATCCTCTGTCAGCGCTGTATCCGGGTTTGTGCGGAAAAGGTCGGAGCCCATACGCTGGACCTGAAAGATCGCGGATGGAACGCAAAGGTCACCTCGGACCTGGGAAGCAAACTCGGCCTGAGTGACACCTGCGTCAATTGCGGGGCCTGTGCCCAGGTCTGTCCCACGGGAACGATCACCATACGGGAATTCGCCTACAGGGGACGAAGAAGTGACTGCGATGACGTGGTAGAAAGCGTTTGCCCCCTGTGTGCCGTGGGATGCAAGTTCAGCGGGTATGTCCGCACCGGAAGCATCGCCAGGGTGGAAGGCCTCGGGACGGAGGAGCACGATGGAGGCCAGTTGTGCTACAAGGGCCGTCTGGAGCTGCCCAGGTCGACTGAGCGGGACCGCATTCATGTTCCCATGATCCGTGAAGGCGCACATTACAGGGAAGCTTCCTGGGAAGAGGCGTTGGGGCTTGTGGCGGAACAGTTCTCCAGGGCAACGAAAAAGGACAATGCGGGAGCGTTGGTCTCGAGCCTTTGCACTGATGAAGAACTTGCCGTTTTCAGCAGGTTCTTCCGCGATGCCATGGGAATAAAGCGGCTGGACACCTTCGATGCAGATCTTTTGAGAGGGTTCAGGGACGGGTTTGAACCCTTCAGAAAACAGGGTGTACGCCCCTTCACGGCGGCTCACAACATCCTCGAAAGCGACTGCATCGTCAATCTCTCTGCGAATCCCGACGAGGAGGCGCCTGTCATAGCCAGTTACGTGCGGGTCGGGACCCTCAAGAATGAAGCATCCCTAGTCAACATATCCTGCAGGGGGAATCCCTTCGAAGGCATTACAGACGTAGACCTGCGACTGAAACAACCCTGCGGTGACGCGGCTCTCCTCTCCGAACTTGCGAGGACCATCACATCACTGAAACTTGCTGAAGACGATATCGGCAAGGGCACCGAAGCACTCAACGATTACCGTGATGCCTTGACCAAAGCGGCAGAGTTTGCGGGTGTCGAGATCGATAAGCTCGAAAAACTGATTCATTGTCTCATGGCATCCAAAAAGCCGGTTTTCGTGCTTGGAAGAGATGTTTCCACAAACCCGGAGGGCGTCACGGCTGCAATCAATCTCGCCATCGCATCGGGCGCGTTCTTCGATGACGGCATCGGCGTGGTCCCTCTTGTTTCAAGCGGGAACAGCCTTGGAACGATCAATACCGTCCTTGCTGACAAGGCATGGCTCGGGAAGGAAGACCTGGATTTCCTTTACGTCTTCTCAACAGGTCTTATCCCCGAAGACGAGGAATCCCTGGCGGCGATTTCGAGAACGCGTTTTGTCGTCGTCCAGTCGCCCTATATGGCGCATCCTCTGGTGAATATGGCGGATGTGCTGCTTCCGGCACCGGCGTGGTATGAGAGGAGCGGCCATTTCTGCACCATCGAGGGTGAACGCCGCAAACTGAATGTCATCGTGTCTCCCCAGGGAGAGATCCGGAGTCTGTCATCGGTCCTTGGCGACGTGGCCAAAAATCTTGACGTCAGCCTTGGCAAACCCGAGGCCGCTCCATGTGAGCAGATTTACGAAAGCCATATCGCTCCGAACAAGGCCAAGATGGTCGAGCTGGAGGAGGTGTCGCGGTAATGGCAAAGGTGAAACTCGCTACAGTATGGCTCGAAGCCTGCGCCGGGTGCCACATGTCCTTTCTGGACATCGACGACAAGATCGTCGGACTTCTGGACAAGGTGGATATCCTGTATTCGCCGGTAGTCGACGCGAAGGAGATTCCCAAAGTCGATGTCGGCGTCATCTCCGGCGGACTGGGGAACGAAGAGGAACTCCATCTCGCCAAAAAGATGCGGGAACAGTGTGACATCCTCGTGGCCTGGGGCGACTGTGCGGTATTTGGCGGCATCAACAGCATGAGGAATTTCATGAGTTGCGCGGAGGCCCTGCAGGAGGGGTATGTGAACACGCCGAGCACGGTCAACCCCGAAGGGGTCATTCCCGGTGAAGACATTCCGGCCCTTTTGCCGAAAGCCGTCCCCATTGATTACGCCGTCAAGGTGGATGTCTACGTTCCCGGTTGTCCCCCCGATCCCGAGACCATCCTGTGGGTTTTCCAGGAACTGCTGGAAGGCAGGATTCCCAAAGTACCCACGGACATGATGCGGTATGACTAAGGAGGGCGACGACATGACAACGGTACGCAAACTGGAAGTCAATCCGATTACCAGAATAGAAGGTCACGGCAAGATAACGGTTCATCTCGCGGAAGACGGGTCTGTTTCGGATACCCGCTTTCACGTCACACAGTTCAGGGGGTTCGAGGCCTTCAGTCGGGGTCGGGATTTTCGGGAAATGCCCGAAATCACGCCCAGAATCTGCGGGATTTGCCCTGTAAGTCATCACCTTGCCTCGGCAAAGGCATGTGATGCCATTCTCGGTGTCGAAGTTACGCCGACGGCTCACAAACTCCGCGAACTGCTGCACATGGGGCAGGTTGTCCAGTCCCATGCGTTGAGCTTTTTCCACCTGTCGAGCCCCGACCTGCTTTTCGGGTTCGATGCCGATCCCGCCACGAGAAACATCGCCGGCCTGGCGGCTGACTTTCCGGAACTTGCCACCAAGGGAATCCTTCTCAGGAAATTCGGTCAGGACATCATCAAGACGCTGGGCGGGAAAAAGATACATCCCTGGCACAGCATCCCCGGCGGGGTGAATCGAGGACTCAGGGCAGATGAAAGGGATGCCATCCTGAAAGCTCTCCCCTCCAAGAAATCCGACACCCGTGATGCCATTGAGTTTGTCAAGGGGTATCTCGAGGAGCACAAGGAGGAGGTCCTGAAGTTTGCGCCCATGGAAACGGCCTGCATGGGGCTCGTCAATGAAGGCTACCTGGAGCTGTATGACGGAGACATCCGTCTCCGCGGGGCAAAAGGTCGCATCATCGACGAGTTCGCCGATCGGGATTACCTTGACCATATCGGTGAACATGTAGAACCCTGGAGTTATCTCAAGTTCCCGTTCTACCGGCCTCTCGGATTCCCCCACGGAAGCTACAGGGTCGGTCCTCTGGGGCGTGTCAATGCCTGCGACGACATCTCCACGCCGGAAGCTTCGGCGGAACTCAAGGTTTTCAGGCAGGCCGGCGATGAAGGCATGGTTCACCACCTTCTCTACTACCACTATGCCCGCCTCATCGAAACCCTTTATGGTCTGGAACGTATCGGAGAACTGCTGGAAGATCCCGAAATAACCGGAAGCGACCTGCGGGTTACCTCATCGGAGATTTATCCCGAGGGCATCGGCGTCATCGAGGCACCCAGGGGAACCCTTATCCACCACTACCAGGTAGACGAGCAGGGAGCCCTCACGAAGGTGAATCTCATCGTCGCCACGGGACACAACAATTACGCCATGAACAGGGGCGTCCATGCCATTGCCAAAGAGTACATCAAGGGCCCTGACGTGCCCGAAGGTGTCATGAACAGGATGGAACACGTCATCCGGTGCTATGACCCTTGTCTCTCCTGTTCGACTCATGCCGTCGGGAAGATGCCTCTCAAGCTGACGATCTACGATGCCGGAGGCACGAAACTGGCGACACGTTTCAAGGAATAGGTTCAACAGTGCCGTCCATGCGTGTTCTGGTACTCGGATACGGCAACCCTTCGCGACAGGATGACGGAGCCGGGCATGTTCTTGCCCGGCTCGTCACCCATACAGTGCGTAAATACGGCGATGAGGTGATTCTGTGGAGGGGGCACCAGCTGGTTCCGGAAGCGGTCCTTGAAACCGAGGGTGTTGATGTGGCGATATTTTGTGATGCGTCTCTTGTCATTCACGAGGACGGATACGCTCTGGAGCGGATAGATCCTTTCTCCTCCGGAGGCGACGGTCTCAACATGCATACTTTCGGCCCGGGAAGCGTGTTGGCGCTGGCAGAAAAGATCATGGGAAAAGTGCCCGAAGGGTGGTTGCTTTCCGTAAGCGGAGCTTCCTTCGATTTTCGGGACAGGTTGACACCCCGGTGTAAAGAGAGAGTCCGCCTGGCTCAAAAAGGATTCAGGGAATTCTGGAGGGAATATCGACATCCGGAACGACTGCAAGGCGGAAAGGAAGAATGAAAACGTACACTCATGGCCGGTGAGAGCGGTTCCATTGCTGCGCTTACCGGCTTGTAATCCTCCCCTGTGACTGCGTGCGACCCCTTCGGGAAACCGTCAACACCCCATTCAATTCGACGAGCCAGGTTTTGCACGATCCTTTATGGTTTTGGCGCCGGGTACTCTGGCCCTTTCGTGTTTGGAGGTTGTCGCGATATAATACTTCTTCAAAGTCTCCAGCCGGAACAGTGGCTGGATATCCGTTACGGAGGGATACAACGTGAGCAGGGCCTTCGTGAAAGAAGACGGTGAGGCCGAGCAGTTTCGTGAATGGCACGAACAGGAAAGACGACTTGAAGAGTGGCTTGCCATTCAGAAAAAGAAACTCGCCGTTCTTGAATCCGACCCCAAGGCGGGCAAAATGGATCAAAAAAAGCGTTCGGAATGGATCGAAGATACCCGGGCCGATATCGGAAAAACAGAAAAAAGGTTGCAGGAACTGAAAAAAGCCCGAGAAAAGAGTTCTCCGTGAGTCTATGGAAAGAATCAGGGGTATAGGGAAATGCTCTTCCTGTTGAGGGTATTGAGATTCCTGCCCCTGCTGCTTTTCCTGTTGATGGCCTTGAAGATTCTGTCACGCCTGTTCAGGCAGGCGCAAAACAGGAAATCCTATCAGGGAGCAGGCAATGGAGGAAGCCGACGAAGTGACGACACGGGTTCGTCCAGGGAATCCTTTGACCCGTACGAAATCCTTGGGTGCAAAAGAAGTGACAGCGACGAGGTGATCAGGAAACATTACCGGGAGCTTGTCGCAAAATATCACCCTGACAAGTTTATCGGCCAGAACCTGGACAAGGAGTTTGTCGAACTTGCCTCGAGGAAATTTCAGAGGATCCAGGAAGCCTATGAAAGAATCCGCCGTGAGCGGAAGGTGCATTGAATCCTGGCAGGATTCCTTTGCAACGTTGCCGGGACAAAGGGGGCAGAGTCATGAAACCGGGAAGAATCTGGACCATATTGATTGTTGGTTTCGCGCTTGTTCTCGCGGGATCCAGCCTTGTTACCGCGCTCGAGATGGAGATTTCCGATGCGGCAAGGGCTGAAATCCAGAAAATGGGAGACGTGGCCTATCTTTCAGTCTTCGAATTGGGTTCAGGTTGAGGAAAGTCTACCGTCGCCCTCGTGCAGGGCGGAGAACCGGAAGACAAAGAGACGTTTTCTCTCCTCGAGGATCAGGGGATCAAACTTTGGGTGCAAGAAGGCATTCAGTTTCAAGGCGATGCCGTGCGGCTTGAAAGGTACACGTCTTCTACCGGTCCACTGGTTATCGCCGTCAACGCTTTGGTGAGATAGTGACAAAGAAAGAGGCGGCGCGAAGGCCGCCTCTTTCCCCATGAAAGACCCTTCAGGGCAAAAAGTTCTATTCGTCGCCTGTGTGGTACTTGAAGGACACGTTCAGTCGTACACGAAACTTGTCCACCTTGCCGTCCTTGATGGTTACGTCCTGCTTGATGATTTCAGCGACCCGCAGATCCTGCAGGCTTTTCGACGCCGTTTCCACGGCTATCCGTGCGGCGTCTTCCCAGGAAGTGTCGCTGCACCCAACGAGTTCGATGACCTTGTACACGCCACTCATCGAGAATCCCTCCTTCCGATGGTCGGACTCTTGTCAAGTCATCACGGCATAGTGTCAGTATAGCGTATGGCCATTCAGGCCGCAATGACCGCGAAACTGCAGACAGGAGGCAAAACATGGGGAAATACGAGCACAGGCAGATTGGATGGAGTCTCAGGCTCCTCCTGGGAGTGACCTTTCTGTTTATCGTTTACAGCGGTTGGAATTCGGCTACGAAAGGAGCGGCACCCTACGGGATTCTCGGCACGGCCGGAACACTGTTCGGGGTGATCATGCTGCTTTTCACCTCGATGACCATCCGCGTAACAGAAGACGTCCTTGAAGTTGTCATGGGCCCCGGTCTTGTCCG
Organism: uncultured Synergistaceae bacterium; assembly: GCA_964515395.1. GTDB lineage: Bacteria > Synergistota > Synergistia > Synergistales > Thermovirgaceae > UBA1876. The sequence continues at coordinate 33,160 of CAZERC010000012.1, forward strand.
TAAACGCATCCCTTTCGATCAGATTGAAGGCCTTTCCGTCAAGCCCATTCCCTGGTACTCCATGGGACTGAAGAAAATAGCCGGTGGCTGGCTCTATTGTGTGGGGCCTTCGAAGGGGCTGGAGATCTTTCTCGAGAACGGCGGGCATTACATCGTGGCCACCGACGATCTCGAGGGACTTCGAGAGGCTCTTCCTTTTGGCCCGGAGAGGTATCGAAACAGGGAAACAAACTGACTTTCAGGGAGCCGTCGTTTCAGTGGGATAGACGCCGCCGGCCGTCGCGGCTGCTTCCAGGGCGCTGCCTGTCAACCTCAGGACCAGGACGTCTTCCACGATTTTTGCGCCAAGCTTGTCATAGAATTCAAGAGCGTCCCTGTTCCAGTCGAGACACCACCACTCAAAACGACCGCACCCCTGTTCGACGGCAAATGCCGCCAGGTACGAAAGCAGTGCCTTGCCGATCCCCCGGCCACGCCACTCGGGCTTGACGTACAGGTCGTCGAGATGAAGACCGCGCTTCCCGAGCAAGGTGGAAAAGGTGGTGTAAAAGACGGCAAATCCGACTGGGGTGTCCTCCAGGCATGCGAGGATGACATCGGCGGCGGGATCTTCCCCGAAAAGTTCCCTGTGGAGCCCTTCTTCGGTAGCGACCACGTCCAGTTTTTCGTATTCGGCAAGTTCCCTTATGAAGGCGAGAATGGCGGGGATGTCCCTTTCTCCCGCGGGACGAATCGTGAAATTCTGGTCCGCTTCGTGTGGTGACATGAAAGTCAGCTCCTTCCCGGATGTGGTTTCATTTGATGTCCTCTTGGACTATGATACCTGCGAACGGCCTTGGGAGAATAACACCAGGCGTTACCAAAAATCCTGCCTCACCGCCGGGGGGAATTCTGCAATGTCAGGCGAGCACCAGCACCACCACCATCACGTGGCGGAAGAAGAACGAATCGGCACGGCTTTCCTTCTCAACCTGGGTTTTGCCGTTGTTGAACTGGTCGGCGGGCTTTATGTCGGAAGCGTGGCGATCCTCTCCGATGCGGTCCACGATCTTGGAGACAGTGTCAGCCTGGGCCTTGCCTGGTTTCTGCAGAAATTTTCCCGTAAAGGGCGCGACAGCCGGTTTACCTACGGGTACAGACGGTTTTCCTTGCTTTCAGCACTGGTGAATGCCATCGTCCTGGTGTCAGGGTCGATCCTGGTGCTCACGAAAGCCATACCGAAACTCCTTTCCCCTGATGCCCCCAATGTCTCCGGAATGTTCTTTTTGGCCCTCCTGGGGGTTTCAGTTAATGCCTTCGCGGCATTCAGACTCTGGAAAGGGAGTTCCATGAACGCGAGGATCGTAGCATGGCATTTGCTTGAAGACGTCCTCGGCTGGACGGCTGTCCTTGTCGTCAGCATCGTGCTTGCATTCCGTCCCTGGTATATCCTGGATCCGCTGCTTTCCGTGGCCGTTTCCGTATTCATCCTCTGGAATGTAATAAAGAATCTTCGTTCCGTACTTGAAATCTTCCTTCAGGGGGCCCCTGAAGACGTCACACTGAAAGATGTCGAGAAAACCCTCACCAATGTTCCCGGTGTCCTTTCGGTTCATGATCTGCACGTCTGGTCGCTCGATGGAGAAAGGACGGTTCTCACTGCACACCTGGTCATTCCCCGCGACTCATCCATTGAGGACGCGACTGCGGTCAAAAGAGCAGCCAGAGGGCAACTCTCCCGCAAAGGCATCGACCATGCCACCCTGGAAACGGAGCGCCTGGGAGACCCGTGCGGGATGGAAAGCAATTTGGATTGCATGGAAAACTGAGAACCTGTGTTATCGTTGTATGCACAATATCCTGTTCCCGATGGATCAGGATGAGACCATTCACATTTTTTGGAGGAATCCCTCATGACGGATCACAAATATGATGAAACCAATGATGTCCTGCAAGTTGACAGGATGTACAATCTTCATTCCTGGGCCCGCCAGAAAGGTCTGAAACCCGTCCATGTCACGAAAGCCGAAGGTATCTACTTCTGGGAAACCTCGGGGAAGCGGTATTACGACATGTCTTCCCAGCTGGTCAACGTCAACGTAGGTCACGGGAACAAGAAGATCGCCGAAGCCGTCAAGAACCAGGTCGAAACCCTGGCCTACCTGGCCCCGCCCTTTGCCGTGGATGTGAGGGCGGAGGCGGCGAAAAAGATTGTGGAAGTCGCCCCCGAAGGGATGGCCAAGGTGTTTTTCACGAATGCCGGAGCCGAATCCAACGAAAACGCGATCAAGATTGCCAGGATGGTTACCGGGCGAAACAAGATTTTTTCACGGTATCGTTCGTATCACGGGGCGAGTTACGGTGCCGCGAACCTGACCGGGGAACCACGACGCTTCCCATGCGAGCCGGGGATTCCGGGCTTCGTCAAGTTTTTCGATCCCTATCTCTATCGAGCCCCCGTGCACTTTGACGGCGAGATCGAGGCCACATCCTATTATCTTGGGCAGCTCCGGGAACAGCTCGAATACGAAGGACCGGAGAACGTTGCCGCTATCTTCCTCGAAACCGTCACCGGCAGTAACGGTGTCATCATACCGCCCGAGGGGTACCTCCAGGGAATACGGAATCTCTGTGACGAATTCGGCATCCTCATGGTATGTGATGAGGTCATGAGCGGCTGGGGGCGTACGGGGCAATGGTTCGCCGTGGACAACTGGGACGTGAAACCCGACATCATCACCTTCGCCAAGGGTGTGACCTGCGGATATGTTCCCCTGGGTGGAGTGATCGTCAACGACAGGATCGCCCGGCATTTCGACGAAAATCCCCTCATGTGCGGCCTGACATACAGCGGGCACCCCGTCGGATGTGCCGCCGCCGTGGCGACCATTGACGTCTACAAGGAAGAGGGCCTGATAGAAAAGGCACGGGAAAGAGGCGTGTTTTTCAAGGAAGAACTGGAAAAGCTCCAGGAAAAACATCCCTGCGTGGGAGAGGTCAGGGCCATCGGGCTTTTCGGAGCTGTGGAACTGGTCAAGGACAAGGCAACCAGGGAGCCTCTCGTTCCCTACGGGAAAGATCCCGAAGGCACCATGCCGGGTATCCTGGGGATGCTCAAGGAGCGAGGATTCTGGAATTACAGTCACGAGAACATCCTCATCGTGGCTCCACCGCTTGTGATTACGGAAGAGGAGATAGCCGAAGCCCTTGCCATCCTCGACGAAGTGCTTTCCATTGTCGACGAAAGTGTATAGAGGGTTTTCAAAGAACTGCCAACGGCCGGGGGCCTTTCATGTCAGGATGTCACAGTTTCGAGACCTTCCCTGGCGGGTAAAATGACACATGAAGTCAGCGTTGCAGTTCATACGCATCGATTCCAGGGAAGGTGATTTGTGATGAAGGCGTTGGAAGGTATCAGGGTTCTCGACTTTAGCCGTGTTCTCGCCGGTCCGTTTTGCACTATGATGCTGGCCGATCTGGGGGCCGAGGTCATAAAGGTGGAACGCCCTGAAACGGGCGACGACTCTCGTCACTTCGGCCCCTTTGTTGGTGAGGAGAGCGCCTATTTCATGAGTATCAACCGCAACAAGAAAAGCGTGACCCTCAATCTCAAGGATCCCCTTGCGGTGGATATCGTCAAGAGAATGATCAAAGACATCGATGTGGTCGTCGAGAACTTCCGCCCGGGCGTCATGGAGAAGCTTGGGCTGGGGTACGATGCCCTGCGGGAGATCAATCCCGGCCTGATTTATGCTTCTTCGAGCGGTTTCGGCCATACGGGACCATATTCCCAGCTTCCCGCCTACGACCTGATCCTTCAGGGTATGGGCGGAATCATGAGCATTACAGGTCCAGACGAGGAACACCCGACGAAGGTGGGTAGTTCTATCGCCGATATTTTTGCAGGCATCTTCTGTGCCATCGGCATTCTTGCCGCCCTGAGACATCGTGATCGCACCGGGGAGGGGCAGGAAGTGGACGTCTCCATGCTGGACAGTCAGGTTTCCATTCTGGAAAATGCCATATCCCGGTATTTCGTAACGGGAGATGTTCCCGTCCCCATAGGGAATCGTCACCCTTCGATAGCCCCCTTCGCAACGTTTCACACCACCGATGGCTTCATAAATATCGCCGTCGGCAACGATGCCATCTGGAAAAGGTTCTGCGACCTGGTGGCCCGGCCCGAGCTGGCGGAGGATTCCCGTTTCGACACGAATGATCGCCGGAATGCCAACTGGGAAGACCTTCAGCCCATCCTGCAGGAAATCATGTCAAAAGACAGCACCGAAGGATGGCTTGAAAGACTCAGGAAGGTCGGTGTCCCCTGCGGCCCGATCAATAACATCGAACAACTGGTCAATGACCCACAGGTTCTTTCGCGCGGTATGATCGTGGACGTGGAGCACCCCGTGGCCGGGAATGTAAAGATGCCGGGATGCCCCATAAAACTGAGTGGAACCCCGGCGGACCATTACGAGTCTGCACCGGTGCTCGGGGCGGACGTAGAATCGGTTCTGAAGGAATATGCAGGAGCCTCCCGACAGGAAATTGAAGAGCTGAAACAAAAAGGTGTGATCTAGGAATCTGTCGGACTGACGTGCCGTTTTGAGGTCAAAAGACCTGGCGCTGTAGAAAAGAATGTCCGACAGACCATTGCTGTATCGAAAGACCGGACGAAAAGGGGATCCCCCCTTCGCGGTACTTCCCACTTTTTGGACCACAGGGTGACGAAAATAAGGTGATCGATCCGGCGGTTCTTAGGTATTGACTTGTACTTCCGCTCCGGCTGTCTTTTTCAAAGGAGCCGTTTTGAAAAGGGACAATGCAGGAGGAAAGAAACCACAAACCTCAGGATGTTTCAAAATTACATTTTTATGGTCACGGGCTGACGTGTGCACCTGCGGGAAAGTGGATGAAAAAATAACTGCGGGAATCCGGGTGTAGTGTAAATTGACAACTTTCGTGCCATGGCGTTGTATCCCGAACCGTATTTCAGAAAAGTGTTAGCCTTGCTGAAGAAAGCCGGGATAGGCCTGGTGAGTGACCCGCAGACAGGTCCGCTTCATGCGCGGGTAAGGGATCTCTACGGCGCAGAGGTTGCCGTTGCCCTCGGGCAGGATGACATAGCGGATGCCTACTATCCCTTTGGAAGAAACAACATGCTGGAAGTGGCCTTCCTGGCAGTGCACCTTTTGTGGATGACAAGCTTCAGCGGCATGGAAATCATTTACGACCTCATCACCACGAGTGCGGCAAAGGCCATGGGGATAAGGGGGCACAGGCTGGAAGTAGGCGGGAACGCCGACCTGGTGGTGTTAAACGCCAAAGACGTTTACCACGCGATCTGGGAACACGAGGCTCCCCTGCGCGTGATCAGGAAGGGGAAAGACGTAACGGCTCAATAAAAACCAAACTTGTCCGGAAAGTGAAAATGGCACCCCGGATGCCTGCCCCGGACTTTGCCGAGCAGCATAGTTTTTTCGGCAGAAAATGGAGTAACAATCCCGGAAGCCCCTTGATGTCGCGTTTTGATATTGCGCTGGCGAGGGGTTGAATTAACATTGATATCGTAAGGTAAGAATATGCGAACGAGGTATTTGGGATAATCTCACAGCTGCCCAAAACATCAGGAAATTGAAAACATGACCCTGTAACGGCAAGAGTCCAGAAATGAAGTCTTTGCGTGTCGTTCGGTACCGTGTTTCGCTACCAGTTTTTTAAAGTCCGTTCGCGGAATCCTCGCGAGAATTTGACTGAACAGGCTCGATCACTTTAGCATGACGTTCGCCTCCGTTCCCACGGGATTTTGTTGTCTTGGCAAACCAATGATATCCCAAAGTTGCGGGGGCATTTTTACTTTCTACAATAATCTTTTTTGGACAAGTCTGGGATAATCCATGTTTTGGAAAAAGAGAGAGGCAGGTTAGTTTTTGGTCAAAATTTCAGGAATAAGTGCTGATTGGCCTGTAGAAACGGGTATGCTTCGTGTTCGGGAGCGTCATTCAAGAACAATTAATCTGGAAGACAAGAGTTCAAAACGTCTCAGCCTGGTTGCGGAAGAAGTGAGCCTGGGCCCAAGGAGCGCATGGTTGAAAGAATTGCCCTGTGTTGATGAAGGAGACGAACTGGTTTTCATCCCTTTGCCTGATGCGGGCACCATTGTTTTTGACCCTGCGATAAAGCCCGGCATGCCGCATTCTCGCTGGCGTCCCCTGTGGAGGGAGTGGGTTTTTCTCACACGCGACCTGGAGTTGCCTCTTCCGGGAGAGCCGGAAAGTGTCGAAGAAATTGCAGCCATGCTTGGCCTGGGTCCAGGACATACCCCAGCCGGTGATGACTGGATAACAGGCTGGATCGTGGCTCTAAAGTGGTGCGGGACTCAAGAGACGGACATCCTCCTGGAGAGCTTTTCGGGTTTGTTCCGAAAGGGTGTTACGACGTGGCTTTCTGAAAGCATCATTTCAGATGCCCTTGAAGGAAAGACATGGATCAGTTCCCTGAGATTGATTGAAGCTCTGCAGGGTAACTCCTGGCGAGAGGTTCGGGACGCGGTGGGGACGCTGTTGCAGTGGGGACACAGTTCAGGCGGGGCGTGGCTTGCAGGATTTGCGTCCGGACTGGAAAAAGCGTTAAGCAGGAAAGAAGTATCCGTATGAATTACGCCTCAGGAGGTGATCGCACTTGCAGCGATTGGAAGTAATGCCTCGCATGTATTACGACAGCATAACGCTAATGCGGGTAGCCAAGGAAATAACCAACATGGAAGGCGTCGAAAACGCCTCGCTGTCGATGGGAACGGAAGCGAACCTGCGCATATTGGCGGCCGCCGGTTTCGACCTGTCAGAGATCGATGTGACTCCCAACGACCTTGTCGTAGCCATTTCGGGCGACAAAGCCGTTCTTGATGAAGCCCTGTCAAAGTCGAAGGAATATCTTGCAAATCCGCCGTGGAAGAAAAGTGGTGGGAAAAGCGAGAGTTACAAACCCCGGAGCCTGGATGGAGCTATATCTATTCTCCCCGAAGCCAATATCGCGATGATATCGGTGGCGGGAAGGTTTGCCGGCGACGTGGCGCTGGATTGCCTGCACAAGGGCCTTAACGTCATGCTGTATTCTGACAATGTTCCGCTGGAAAAGGAAATAGAGATAAAGAAACTCGCCCGTGAGAAGGGCCTTTTGGTAATGGGTCCTGACTGCGGTACTGCGATAGTACGTGGCGTCGCTATGGGGATGGCCAACATCTGTCCCACTGGTCCCGTCTCGATAGTTGCAGCGGCAGGGACGGGGCTTCAGGAGGTTCATGTCCAGCTGGCAAGGCGGGGTGTAGGCACCCTGCACGGTATCGGTACCGGCGGTCGGGACGTAAGGGCCGAAGTAGGTGGCATAATGGCTGAAATGGCGACGGAAAGGCTTCTCGAGGATGACGAGGTGGAGATCCTCGTGGTCATAGGAAAGCCTCCGGCACCGGAAGTCGAGAAAAGGATCCTGGACCGTATATCCCGGGGCGACAAGCCTGCTGTACTGGGTTTCATCGGCGGCGAGTCCAGGGGAGACCGTGATGGTGTATATATCTGTACCGAGCTGGAAGAAACTGCTGCCGTGACGGCCGCTTTGGCCAAGGGTGAAGACGTGGCCGAAGCCCGAAAAGACCTCGAGAAAGCTCATGAAGACCTCAGGAAGCTTGCCGAAAAGCAGGGCCCGCGAAAAGGTTGGCTCAGGGGGCTTTATTCCGGCGGTACCCTTTGCTATGAAGCCCAGGTCATAGCGCAGGACCTTCTCGGTCCGATCCACAGCAACACTCCCCTGAAAAAGGATCTCAAACTTGAGGACAGCTTGAACTCGGTAGAACACACTATAGTGGACTTCGGAGAGGATGAGTTCACCCAGGGGCGGCTTCATCCCATGATCGACGTCTCTTTAAGGGCCGGCCGATTTGTCGAGGAAGCCAAAGATCCGGAAGTCGGCGTAATTCTTTTTGACGTGGTTATAGGCTACGGTTGCAATCCCGACCCGGCCAAGGAGCTCGCCGAAGGCGTGCTGAAAGCAAGGGCAACGGCAGGTGACCGCGTAGCCTTTGTGGCCTCCATCTGCGGTACCGAATCCGACCCCCAGAATGCTGCCAGGCAGCGTAGCGTTCTCGAGGACGCCGGGGTTATTGTATGCGACAGCAATGCCCGCGCCGCCAGGCTCGCTTCCTTCCTTTTGAAAGGGTGATGTAGATGAGCGAACGAATGCAGGATCTGCTCAAAAATGGGCCCAAGGTCATAAACATAGGCGTTGAGCAATTCGCCATGGATCTCGAAGAGCAAGAAGTGCCCACCGTCCTGATGGATTGGCGTCCTCCCCAGGTTGAGTCGGACCTGTTGTCGAAACTGAAGAAACTCAAGAAAAAGTGAGGGGTGAAAAGAATGGTTGATATTGATAAGGCAAACCAGGAGGCGATATCCCGCCTGCTTTCAGCCCAGCCGATCCTCGTTGGTATGGGGCTGGCGAAAGATGTCATCCCCGATATGGGAGAACGGGTTCTTCTTCATGCGGGTCCCCCTATTGATTGGGAGAACATGTCGGGGCCCATGCGAGGCGCCGTCATGGCGGCCTGCCTTTACGAGGGTTGGGCCGAAACGCCGGAAGAGGCGCAAAAGATGGCGGAAAAAGGGGATGTGTCCTTCGACCCTTGTCATCACCACCATGCCGTAGGTCCCATGGCAGGCGTTACGAGTCCCAATATGCCTGTTTTTATCGTCGAAAACGGAGATCGTGGCAACAAGGCTTTCTGCAGCATGAATGAAGGATTGGGGAAGGTCATGAGGATGGGGGCGTTCTCCCCGGAAGTCATAGAGCATCTCAAATGGATGCGCGATATTCTTTACCCCAATCTCCAGGCGGGCGTTAACAAGGCTTTCGATGCGCAAGGCGGGATAGACCTCAAGAATATAATGGCGCAGTCACTGCACATGGGCGACGAAATGCACAATCGTAACAAGGCGGGAACGAGCCTCTTTTTCAGGGCTATCTCGCCTTTTTTGATCGAAGCCGCGCCCAACGTCGGCGACTTGCCGGATATCTTCAGGTTCATCGACAAAAACGACCATTTTTTCCTGAATCTCGCCATGGCCGCGGCAAAAGCAAGCACAGAAGCCTCCCACGGTGTGGAAGGCTCGTCTTTGGTTACGACCATGGCCAGAAACGGAACCGAAATGGGAATCAGGATATCCGGTCTCGGCGATCAATGGTTCACCTGCGAGGCGGCATTGCCTGACGTTCTACTTTTCCCTGGATTTACAAAGGACGATGTAAACAGGGACATCGGTGACAGCGCGATTATGGAAACTCTGGGCATAGGTGGTTTCGCCCTTGCTTCGGCGCCGGCGATAGTGCAGTTTATAGGCGGTACTCCCGAAGACGCGGCCAGATATACCTTTGAGATGTTCGAAATAACCATGGTGGAGAACAACACCTATACCATCCCTTCGCTGAACTTCCGCGGCACCCCGACCGGTATAGATGTAATCAAGGTCGTGGAAACGGGCATCACGCCGGTGCTCGATACAGGGGCGGCACACAAGGAACCCGGAAAGGGCCAGGTAGGAGCGGGAATAGTCCGTATGCCTGCCGAGGCTTTCAATAAGGCGGCTGCAGCTTTTGTCGACAAGTATCTGGAGGATTGACGATCGTTGTTTGAGTTATTGCAGGTTTTTTTAAAGCCTGGCTTAAAAACAAATAAGGAGGCGTTTGAACAATGAGTACGAACTGGGAACTGAAAAACTGGGACAAACTGACGATTTACGACCTGACGATTCCTTTGAGCCATTTGACCCCACCGTGGCCGACTTATGAACCGCTTCAGATAAAGTTTTTCAAGCGACTTGCGCCGAACGGAGCGAACGGACAGCTTGTGACTCACTCCAACCATGTGGGGACCCATCTTGACGGGCCTGTGCATTTTTGCACCCACGGCGGCGATATCGCCAGCCTGGAACTCAAGAACTTCCTGGTAGGTCCCGGCGTCGTTGTTGATATCTCCGACATCGCTGAAGACTACGGTATTTACACCAGCAAGGATATCGAAGAAAGGGCCGAGATCCACGACGGGGATATCCTGATTATCAACACAGGCTATCATCGTTACGGTTGGGATCAGCCGGAAGGAGACGAGGTGCGGTACATGGTCAAGCATCCCGGCCCGACAAGAGAATTTGCCCAGTGGTGCAAGAAACGCAAGATCAAGTGGATAGGCGTGGATTGCGGTTCAGCCGATCATCCGATGAACACCAAAATCAGGGAATGGATGCCCGCCCAGGCCAGGGAGGCCGATGCGCACCTCAAGAAGAAATACGACAAGGGACTGGATGATTTCTTCCCGCCCGAAGATTACCAGTTGATGCACATCGATCTTTTCCCGGAAAATATCATCCATGCCGAATGCCTTGGAGGAGACATCGACAAGGTCCTCGGAAAACGCGTGACCATTGGCTGCTTCCCGTGGAGGTTCGTCGGCGGGGAATCCAGCATCAGCCGTATCGTCGCCTTTGCGGAAGAATAGGCAAATGCATGAAGGGGAGATCCGGCAACTGATCTCCCCTTCCATTTTCCTTTGTGCATTCGAAAGAAGGGAAGCAGGCGCAAACAGGAATTTACGCCGAAGAGGCGACGGGGCTAAATAAGGGAGTGGTTTTATGCTTGCTTTCGAGTTGGAACGTCCAGTCTCTTTTAAAGAGGCTCTTGAGATTCTTTCCAGAAGCGGTCCCAACACTGCGGTCAAGGCGGGAGGCACGGATCTGTTGGTATGGATGAAAAAAAACCTTGTCCATCCCGAGTTGATCGTTGACCTTTCCCTGATAGAAGAACTTAAGAAAATTTCCTTCGATCCATCCGGGGGATTAGTCATCGGTGCCCTGGCTACGGTCAACGAAGTCGCGGAACATCCACAGGCCGGGAAATTCTACCCGGCTCTGGTGGATGCGGCCCTATCCCATTCGGACTTTGTAATGCGCAACAAGGCTACAGTGGTGGGCAACCTTTGTTCTGCAGTGCCATCGGGAGACATGATCGCCCCTTGTTGTGTGTACGATGGTGTCATGCACGTGGCGGGCCCCACGGGCGAAAGAAAGGTCCCGATAATGGATTTCATAACCGGACCGAGGAAAAATATTTTGCAAAAAGGAGAAATCGCCAAGGCGGTGGAGCTTCCTGTGCTGAAGGGGCACTCTGCAGGTTGCTACCTGAAGCTGGGCAGACGTAACGCCCTGGATCTGGCACAGGTGGGTGTAGCCTGTGTCATCACCGATACACCCGGCGGAAGGGAATACCGGCTTTCTTTTGGAGCGGTGACCCCAAGGCCTGTAAGGGCGAAAGTCGCAGAAGACCTCATGAGGGGAGTTGCGTCACCCGACGAGTCACTTCTTGAAAAAGCGGCCGAAGCGGCTATGGGATGCGTGGATCCCATCACCGATGTCAGAGCCAGCAGGGAATACCGGGTCTCCATGGTGGGGGAACTTACCAAAAAGGCCCTGCGCAAAAGCCTGGAAAGGTTCTAGGGGGTGTACAAATGCCTAAGCAACCGGTAAACGTTGTGCTCAACGGTAAACCCATCACCCTGGAGGTGGAGCCGCGTACCACGCTTCTCAGAGCCCTGAGGGAAGTCGGAGTCACCAGCGTCAAAAGGGGATGCGAGGAAGGGGAGTGTGGTACTTGCACGGTTCTGCTTGACGGCAAGCTGCAAAAGTCCTGCATGGTTCTCGCCGTTGAAGCCGAAGGCAGGAAAGTTGTCACGTCGGAAGGGTTATTGGGACCGGACGGCGAGCTTCACCCCGTACAAAAGGCCTTCATCGAGGAAGGGGCCATCCAATGTGGGTTCTGCACTCCCGGAATGGTTCTTGCTGTCGTGGATCTTTTAAGCAGGCATCCTGATCCAACGGACGAGCAGATAAAAGAAGGTCTTTCAGGAAACCTGTGTCGCTGCACGGGTTATGCGAGCATAATCCGGGCCGTTCACAAGGCGGCGGCGATGCTGAAGGAAAGAAGCTAGGGGAGGGTTGGTCATGAAGCAGACCATTACAAACGACGGAGTCGGCAAATGGGTCACACGGCAGTACGACGTCGAAAAAGCTGCGGGTACCCTCCAGTATACAGATGATCTCAGGTTTGGACCTGAATTGCTACATGCCAAGGCGGCCAGGTCCACTGTCGCCCATGGAGAGATTGTTTCGATAGACGTCTCGGAGGCCATGAAGGTGCCAGGAGTGGTAAAGGTCGTTTTGGGGGACCAGTTCGTGCACAGGTTCGGCCTTTACCTGCGCGACCGTACCCCGCTTGCCATAGGCAAGGTGCGTTACGTGGGTGAACCCATAGCCCTGGTGATTGCCGAGACCGAGGAGGCCGCCGAAGAGGGAGCTCTCAAAGTCAAGGCGAAATACAAGGAATTGACGCCCATTTTCGACCCCGTAAAGGCGGCAACGGACAATTCTCTTCTCGTGCACCCTGAGCTGGAAAGCTACGAACGTGTCCCCTTTATCGTGCCTCAGCCCGGGACAAATTTGGCAAACTGGTTTCGCATTCGAAGAGGCGATGTTGAGAAGGCTTTTGATGAATCAGAATACATTGTCGAAGAAGCCGTGAACTGCCCGCAAATCGCCCATGGTTTCCTTGAACCCCACTGCTGCATTTGCAAGGAAGACCCGGCCACAGGGTTTCTGACTATTTGGACCGCAGCTCAGTCAGTATTCGCCACACGGGAAATCATAGCAGCTGGTTTGGGCTATCCCCTTAATAAAATCCGGGTCATTGCTCCTCCAATTGGAGGTGGGTTCGGAGGCAAAGCCGGGATGACTGTCGAGGCGCTTTGCCTGGCGGGGGCCATGGATCCCGATATCAAGGGAAGACCGGTGAAACTTCACATCTCCCGCGAAGAAGTAATGCTGACTTCCTGGGTGAGGCAGGGATACGTGGCCAAGATAAAAATGGGCATAGACAAGGAAGGGAAAATCCTTGGAATAAAAAATACCTTCTATTTCGACACGGGGGTTTCGGCGGAATATGGTGCGAACCCCGTAAGAAGCGCCGGCTACACATCGATGGGTTGCTACTATATTCCGAACGTCTGGACGGACAGTTACGCCGTTTATACGAACAAGCCGTTCGGCGGCGCTTATCGAGGTTTCGGTTTGCCTGAACTGATGGGGGTTATGGAGACGATCATAGATATCGCCGCCCACAAGATAGGGATGGACCCCGTCGAATTCAGGCTGAAAAACCTGCTGGAACCGGGACTAAAAACGTGCACGGGAATGCCCATGCACAACCACGCCCTCCGAAAAATAATCGAAAAAGTAGTCGACAAGGTGGGCATCAACAAAGAAGAAGAAGCTCGAAGACCAGGCTGGAAACGGGGCAAGGGACTGGCGCTCGCGATAAAGGCTCCGGCGAAGCCTGCGAATCCGACTTCGTCGGCCATCGTCAAGGTTTTGGGAGACGGTACCGTTGAAGTACTTGCCGCCACGATGGACATGGGGCAGGGAACCTATACATCCTTTGCGCAGATGGTCTCTGAGGAACTCGGAATACCCGTCAATAAGATCCGATGTATTTACCCCGACACCAGCAGCCATCCCTACGACTGGCAGACCGTGGCGAGCCGGTCCTGCTGGTCGATGGGCATGGCTGTAAAAAGAGCGGCCGTTGAAGCAAGAGAGAAGATAATAAGCCTGTTTTCACAGTATTGGCAGGTTCCTCCCGAGAGCATTGTCATCGAGCACGGAATCGTCAAGTGTCGCAGTGCCGGAAAAGCTGAACCCCTCGACGAAAGAATCCAGAACGGATTCAAGATGCCTGACGGTTATTACCATGGCGGCCCTGTCATAGGGACAGGTTCTTTCGTCCCCCCCGATGTGATTTATCCGGACAACGAAACGGGACAATCACCCAAGAGCGTCGTCCACTTTACAGTAGGTGCCGTCGGGATAGATGTGGAAGTCGACCCGTCGACGGGCCGTTTGGAAGTAAACCGCGTAAGCGCCGGTTACGATGTCGGCAAGGCCATAAGCCCCATGAATGTGCGGGGGCAGATAGAAGGCGGGACAGTGCAGGGGATTTCCGCCGGGCTTATGGAGGGCATGTACTATGACGAAAAAGGCCGACTTCTGACGCCCGACTTTACCGATTACAAGATAGCAACCATAAAGGATATCCCTGAGGAAATAGACAGCTTTTGGGAAGAAACGCCGGAAGAGCTTTCCCCCTACGGGAACCGCGGAGTCGGGGAGCACTCCATGATTTCCCCCGCTCCAGCCATCGGCAATGCCCTTTTCAATGCCCTGGGCATTCGCATCCATACCTACCCGTTTTCGAGGGAGAGGGTCTACAAGGCAGTGCAAATGAGCAAGACGAGCGAAGAAGATCTGTGGGAGTATCCTTACGTTCAGGAGCAGAACTACAAGAAAGCAAAAAAAGAGTGGTTTTGATAAAGGTAAAGTAAGTTTTTCCCGGGCCCCTGGTTTCAGGGGGCCGGGAACTTTCACCCTTGTTACCCGAACCGGGCAAAAAGAAGCAAGAGAAAAAGAGGAAGGAGGTGGAAACAGGTTTTTTGCGTTGATTGACAGGGTATAAGCCCAAGCCATTGGAAGAGATGAAGTAACACAAAAAACCGGAGGTGTGACAATGGCACGCAAAAAAATTGTTTACGGGCTCACCGACAAGCCACCTGCGCCGATAATGATACTTGCTGGAGCACAGCACGTGCTTACACTGTTTGGTGCAACAACTCTGGTGCCCCTGATCTTCGGCCCGGCTATGGGTATGAACACCGTACAGATGGGAGCATTCATTTCCTGCGTATACTTTGCCATGGGTGTGGCCACACTGATTCAGACGCACCCGAAACTGGGTACCGGTCTTCCTATCGTCCAGGGGTCGAGTTTCAGTTTTATCCCTTCGATCATGACGATTATCGGCGCATACGGAGCACTGGGACCGAATGTCGTCATGCAGTACGTGGGAGGCGGGCTGATAAGCGGAGGGCTTGTACTTTCCTTTATAGGGTACAGCCGAATTATTGGTGTGATTCGCAAAATCATCACTCCCATTGTCATCGGACCGACAATTATGGCAATCGGGTTTTCCCTTGCTTCAACTGCAGTGGAAGGTAATGCGGCGAATTATTGGCCCGTCTCTATTCTGGTGGTTATCCTTATCATGTTTTTCAGTCTTGTAAGCAAGAACAAGTATGCTAACATTTTTGCCATTCTTTCTTCAATCGTGCTTGTCTATCTTTTGTGCCTCCTGGCTTCTCTGACAGGTATTTTCCCACCTGGCCATCCGGCCTTCATAGACCTTTCCAGCGTGGCAGAGGCGCCCTGGTTCCGCTTCAAGGTGATCATGCCCTGGGGTCCTCCAAAATTCAGTTTGCTGGCTTTCAGCGCTCTTTTGGCAGCTTTCTTTGCGGTAATGATCGAGTCTATAGGTGACTACCACTCATGTTCCTACGCTGCGGGGCTCGATGACCCTACTCCGGACATGATAAGCCGGGGAATAGGTGCGGAAGGGTTTAACTGTGCCCTTGCGGGGCTCTTCGGGGCCGTTGGTACAACTTCATACACAGAAAACATCGGGCTTATCGGACTAACTGGAGTTGCAAGCCGGCACGTCGTCCGTACCGGAGCGGTCTTGCTCATTCTCCTGAGTTTTGTTTCCAAGCTTGGTGCCCTTATAGCCACCATGCCTTCTCCCATCATTGGAGGTGCCTATATTGCTCTTTTCGGAACCATTGGGGCTCTCGGTATCCAGATCCTCATGCGGGCTGACATGGGCAGTCAAAGAAACGTGCTCATAGTGGGCTTTGCGTTCCTTATGGCTCTCGGGCTTCCAGGATGGGCCGAGAACAATCAGGATCTTTTCATGAATCCTGAGCACGGTGCCGTTCTTTCCACTATCGGCGGAATGGTGTGGGCCGTTTTGAAGACAAACATGGCCGTGGCAGGTATCTGTGCAGCGATTTGCGACAGCCTTATACCAGGGACTCCTGAAGAAAGGGGTATTGCCCCCAGAGCCCCGATTGAATAAGTCGTCTGAACTTGAAGAATTGTCTTGACCGGGCCCTTGCGAAGAAACCGGATTGCCTGTTGTACTCTGAAAACGGCAAGGGCCCTTTTCCAGATCCGGAAGTATTTTTGTTTGGGTCGTGAAGATGGTACTGCACCTGGTTTCCAGGTATCTTGACTTCATGGATTTGAAGGCACGTGTATCAGTTTGTTCATTCACAAGGATCGATAAACTGCCAGTACAGGTCATTGCTGCCGAAGAAGGATTTGTCCTGTACTCCTGGCTGCGGAGTTTCCCAAGGAACAGATATGCTTTCGGAGGCATGCCTGATCGGTCCGAGACAAGGGGGTAGTACTTTTCATGAAAGCTTTTACTGCTGCTGGATGCCAGTTCACGATTACACCCATGGATGTTGAGAGGAACGTTGAAAAGGCCGTTCACTTCCTTGAACGTGCCGTCAGGGATCACGATGCCGAGCTTGTTGTCTTTCCTGAAACCGTAACGACAGGATTTACGCCGATTTGGAAGGAATCCCAGGAAGCCACCATCGAATCAATCCGGGAAACCGTGAGCGATGTGCCAGGCCCGATCACAGCACCCATCCAGGAAGCAGCTTCTCGACTCGGGGTTCATGTTATCTGGCCCACGTACCGGAGAGGGCCTTCAAAAGATATTATTTATAATTCCTGTATGGTTATAGATGACAAGGGAGAGATCCTGGGGGATATCTACGACAAGACCCACCCCTTCCCGACGGAACGCAAGGAGGGCGGAGGATGGGCGACTGCAGGGAGCAAGGCGGTCGTGGTGGAGACTGACCTTGCCAAAATCGGCCTGACCATTTGTTACGACGGTGATTTCCCCGACCTGGCGACCGTCGAGACCCTTATGGGAGCCGAAGTGATCGTCAGACCCTCGGCCTTCCTCCGGACCTTCGACATCTGGCAGTTTGTCAACCAGGCGCGGGCCTATGACAATCATGTTTATTATCTTGCCGTCAATTCCGTCGGTGTCGATGGCTCCGGCAACAGTTTTTTCGGGAGTTCCATGTTCGTGGATCCTACTGGCTGGAAGCTGGCGCAGGCGCGGGGAAACGACGAAATTATTTCAGCAAAGCTTAACCCTGATCCGATACGTTTCATCAGTCATGGGTCAAAATCACCTATGCTCTTTGACCACATTGAAGACAGGAATATAGGAGTTTACAGGGACTGGATCCTTAAAGAGGGAACTTGTGCTTTTGAGCCGGCGAAAAGAATTCCATACAAGAAACAAATACCCGAATAGAGCACTGTCAGGACTAGAAACAAAACTCAACCT
>CAZERC010000013.1:0-48766 GCA_964515395.1 uncultured Synergistaceae bacterium
AGTCAATTCTCCCAGAAAGCGAAAATTTCGGCAATTCACCTCGAGAGGGGCGGGACCTGCCTTTTCAACATCATTTTCGGACACTTTCTCTCAGCCTTCCGGTACAGGCGCTCTTTTTTGATTCAGGGCATTTACATCAGGGCGACGGGTTCTGAATCGGAAAGCGGTTTGAGGAAGGGGTGAATCAGCCCGCAAAGTGCTTCCTGGCGAGTTCGATGTGCTCCCTGGCGGCAGTCTCGGCCCGCTCCCTGTCCTGGTCACGAATGGCTTCAAAAAGGATGCGGTGCTGGTCGAGGATGATCCTGGGCCAATTTCCGCCGGAAAAGACCATGGCCCGGCTGTGACCGATGTATTTTTCCTGGACCTGTGCAAAGTCCTCAAAGATCCGCGTCAGCAGCCGGTTATGCGCCGCTTCCACGACGGCGAGATGGAGCAGGGCGTCCCAGCGGGCCCCTTCGCCGCTTTCGGCTTCCCCTTTTTGATAGATTTCCTCGAGGTGCAGAAGGCATTGCCGGATTTTCCGGAGGTCTTCTTCGGTCCGCCTGGATGAGGCCAGTCCGGCCGCGGAAACCTCGATGATCCCCCGAACTTCCAGCAGGTCCCGGAGCATGTTTTCCGGCCAGAGAACCACCGAGGAGAGGTTCGACGAGGCCCCGGCTCCCGGTTGCTCCTTCACGAAAACGCCTTCCCTGCCCCTGACTTCGATGACGTCCATGCATTCCAGCATGACCAGAGCCTCACGCAGGAGATTCCGGCTCACGTCGAAATGCCTTGAAAGGTCCCTTTCCGGCAGGAGCTTTCCCTTTTCGATGATCGTCCCGTCCCGGATGGCCTCGAGAATTCTTTCGGAAAGTTTCTGTCTCGTGTTGGTCAAGGAATGACTCCTTTCGGATTGTTCCAATCCTTGTGTTCGCCAGACCAGTATATTACAATACACGGAAATTGGTAGGACCAAGGTAGGATCAAATTGAAAAGGGGTGTGCCGGGATCGATGTAGGGCATTTCTGACATGAAGGAAAGGACGTGTTGTTCCATGAACAGCGACAGGGCAAAAAAGGGGCATGAACGGGTACCTCATCGTTCACTCCTGAAAGCGGGCGGTTTCACGGACTGGGAGATCAGGCGTCCATGGATCGGCGTGGTGAACGCTTATAACTCCATCATTCCGGGGCATACCCATCTCAACAGGATCGCCCAGGCTGCAAAATACGGGGTCTACGCCGCAGGGGGACTGCCGCTCGAATTTCCCGTCATCGGAATCTGTGACGGCATCGCCATGAACCATCCGGGAATGAGATTTTCCCTTCCGAGCCGGGAGCTCATCATGGATTCCATCGAGGTCATGGCCAAGGGGCATGCCCTGGACGGCCTCGTTCTGGTGACCAACTGCGACAAGATCATTCCCGGCATGGCCATGGCCGCGGCGAGACTCGACATTCCCGCCGTGGTCATCAGCGGCGGGCCGATGCTTGCGGGGAAGGGTCCCAAAGGGGCCATGGACCTCAGCAGCGCCTTCGAGGCCGTCGGAGAGTTTGCTTCACGGAAGATCGGAGAAGAGGAACTCAAGGCCGTGGAGGATGCCGCCTGTCCCACCTGCGGCTCCTGCGCGGGGATGTTCACCGCCAACACCATGAACTGCATGATGGAAGCCCTTGGGCTCGCACTTCCGGGCAATGGGACCATACCGGCCGTGTTTGCAGCCCGTGAGCGGCTTGCCAAGGAAGCGGGACTTGCGGTGATGACCCTGGTGGAAAAGGATATCCGGCCCGGCCGTATCCTGACGCGCGAGGCTTTCGAGAACGCCGTCGCCGTCGACATGGCCCTTGGCGGTTCCACCAACACGGCATTGCACCTTCCCGCCATAGCCCATGCCGCGGGCATCCGTCTGACCCTTGACGACATGGATGCCATCAGCCGCAGGACACCCCATCTCTGCAGCATGAGCCCCGCAGGCAGGCACCACATCGAAGACCTTCACCAGGCCGGAGGCATTCAGGCCGTCATGGCCAGACTCGGGGCCGCGGGCCTGATCCACCGGGACGGGGTGACGGTGACGACACGCACGGTGGCGGAGAACTTTGAAAGTGCAGCCGTCGCCGATGAATCGGTGATCCGGCCCCTGGACGACCCTTATCATGCCGAAGGGGGCATAGCCGTCCTCAAGGGAAGCCTCGCTCCCGAGGGTTCGGTGGTCAAACAGGTTGCCGTCCTTCCGGAGATGATGAAGCATACAGGGCCGGCGAGGGTTTTCGACTGCGAGGAGGACGCTTCCTCGGCCATCATGGCCGGAAAGATCAAGGCAGGGGACGTGGTGGTCATTCGTTACGAGGGTCCCAAAGGCGGACCGGGAATGCGCGAAATGCTCGGCCCTACGTCGACCATTGCCGGAATGGGTCTCGGCGGCTCCGTCGCCCTCATTACCGACGGGCGCTTTTCGGGAGCCACGAAAGGGGCTTCCATCGGGCATGTCTCGCCGGAAGCGGCTGCAGGGGGTCCTGTGGGCCTCGTGAAAGAAGGCGACACCATTTCCATCGACATCCAGGCCAGGAGGCTGGATTTGCTGGTGGACGAGGAGGAGCTGGCGAGGCGCAGGGCTTCCTTCGAGCCGAAACCACAGGAGGCGGACAGCTCCTTCCTCGAACGGTACCGCCATTTCGTCACTTCCGGAACCACGGGTGCCGTCTTCGAAAAATAGCGGTCCTTTCATCTTCCCGGGCGAAGAAAATCAAGGCGGGACGGGCATTAATGCCCGTCCCGCCTTTTTCCGGCACAAAGAAAGGTTCAGATTTTTGAAGGGTGGAGGAACTCCTCGAGACGGCCCCCTGCCGGGACCATTGGATAGACCAGCTCTTCAGTTGAGATCGGGCATTCCACCAGGGAGGGACCTTTCGCGGCGAAGGCGCCGTCCAGGGCGTCATCAAGCTGTGAGCTGTCGAGAACCGTCCAGGTGGAGAATCCGAAGGCCTGGGCGACCCGCGAAATGGAGCAGGCGGGTTCTACACAGGTATGGACGTAGCGCTTGTTCCAGAAAAGTTCCTGCCATTGCCGAACCATGCCCAGGCTGCCGTTGTTGAAGACGACGACCCGGATGGGAAGCCCGTAACGGACGCAGGTTTCGAGCTCTTGCACGTTCATGAAAAAGCTGCCGTCGCCGGAAAGGCATGTGACAGGACGGCCGGGCCTGGCGAAGGCGGCTCCGATGGCCGCGGGAAGCCCGTAGCCCATGGTGCCGAGACCGCCCGAGGTGATGAAGGTGCGCGGCGTTGACGTCTTCCAGTGCAGTGCCGCCCACATCTGGTGCTGACCGACCTCGGTGGTGACGATATCCTCAGGGGCGACACGTGACCGGACCCTGTGGATGACGTCCACCGGGTCGAGTTTCGGACCGGGAGTCGCCTGCCCAGCATAGGTTTCGCGGACCTTGTGGATCTCCTCAAGCCATTTCTCGTGACTTTCCCCGGACCCACCAGGACTTTCGATAAATTTTTTGAGAATTCGCGGCAGAGGCCCCTGAAGGGGGAAATCGGTTCTGACGTTTTTCCCGAACTCCGCCTTGTCGATGTCGGCATGGATGATTTTGGCACCCGAGGCGAAATTCGTCTTGTCCCCCGTGGAGCGGTCGCTGAAGCGGACTCCTGCTGCGAGGACGAGGTCGGCCTTGCTGACGGCCGTATTGGCCCAGGGAGTGCCATGCATACCAACCATGCCGAGGGAGAGCGGGTGATCCTCGGGAAAGGAGCCCTTTCCCATGAGCGTCGTGGCCACGGGAATCTCTGCTTCTGTGGCGAGACTGAAGAGTTCCTTCGAGGCCTTCGAAATGATTGCGCCGCCGCCGGCGATGATGACGGGGCGCCTTGCTGTGGCGAGGGCCTCTGCAGCCTCTTCGAAAAGGTGAAGGTCTTCTTTCCCTTCGGGGTTGTAGCCTGGGAAATCCATATCTTCAGGGTATTCGAATGTCCCGGACGCCTTCTGGATGTCCGAGGGAATGTCCACGAGCACGGGGCCGGGCCTTCCCGTCGATGCGATGAGGAAAGCCCCCTTGAGTGCCCGGGGCAATTCCTCCAGGGAACGGATCAGGAAACTGTGTTTCACCAGGGGCAGGGAACAGCCGAAGATGTCCGCCTCCTGGAAGGCGTCGGTTCCGATGGCGCTCGTGGGGGCCTGCCCCGTCAAGACCACGAGGGGGACGGAGTCCATATGGGCATTGGCCAGTCCGGTGACGATATTCGTCGCCCCGGGGCCGGAGGTGGCGATGCAGACGCCCGTTTTGCCCGTGACCCTGGCATAGCTGTCGGCCGCATGGCAGGCAGCCTGTTCATGCCTGGTGAGAATCGTTGTGAAAGATGCGTCTTTCAGTGCGTCATACAAGGGGATGACGGAACCGC
This sequence comes from uncultured Synergistaceae bacterium, assembly GCA_964515395.1. GTDB lineage: Bacteria > Synergistota > Synergistia > Synergistales > Thermovirgaceae > UBA1876. The sequence goes on from CAZERC010000013.1 coordinate 4,386, forward strand.
CTGGAATGCCGAAAACATGTTCCACGCCTTCGGATTCCAGGGCACGGACGATCATTTGTGCTCCGGTCATGCTCATTTTCAGGTCACTCCTTTCCGCGAGGATTCAGGATCCCTTTCGTGATTTCCCCGCCCACCCGGGAAACGGTGGCGGATCCACCGAATTCGAAGGGAAGGTCCCTGGTTGCGCTTTTCGAGAGGTATTCACTGACGGCCTCTGCAACGGCTTCGGCGGCACCTGTTTCGCCGAGGTGTCGCAGCATGATGGCGGTGGATAAAACGGCGGCGACCGGGTTGGCACGACCCGTCCCGGCGATGTCCGGAGCGGAGCCGTGAACGGGCTCGAACATGGACAGCCCCTCCCCGATGTTGGCCCCCGCCGCCGTCCCCAGGCCTCCGGCGATGCCGGCCAGCAGGTCGCTGATGATGTCGCCGAACATGTTCGGCGTCAGGATGACGCCGTAGCGTCCGGGGTCCCTGACGAGGTGATAGCTGAGGGCGTCCACATTGGCCACGGAGCATTCCACGCCGTGTCCCGCCGCCTCGTCCTTGGCCGTTTCTTCCCAAAAGCCGTAGATCCACGAGAGGGCGTTGGATTTCGACGCCAACACGATGGTGTCTTCGTTCCGGGCTTTCGCGGTCTTGCATGCGTATTCCGTGATCCGGCGCACACCGGCCTCCGTGGCGATCCCCAACTGGACAGCCGCGCGACGGGAGGGCTCGAAGGCGAGGGAAACCTTTCCCTTGAGGTCGTAGGCGCTCCGCGAAGCCTCGAAGTCGATCCGGGAGGTTTTTTCGTCGCTTATGCCTCCGAGATTCATGTAGAAATCTTCGGTGTTCTCCCTGACCACGACGATGTCCACCGAATCGGCCTTTACGGGAAGCGGGACCCTGGGGAGGCTCTTCGCCGGTCTCAGGTTCACGTACTGGTCGAAATGAAACCGGAGCTTCAGGAGGATTCCCTGTTCGAGGATCCCCGGCTTGACGGCCGGGTCCCCGATGGCGCCCAGAAGCAGGGCGTCGTGGCTTGCGAATTCATCCAGCGCGCTTTCGGGGAGGATTTCGCCTGTTTCAAGATAATGTCCCGCACCGAAAGGGTAGTCCGTCCAGCGGATGTCAAAACCCCATGATCTGCCCGCAGCTTCGGCGACCCTCGAGGCCTCGGTCACGACCTCGGGTCCGATGCCGTCGCCTCCGATGCGTGCGATCCGGTAGGTCCTTTTTGCCGTCATGAGGAGGCCCTCCTTTTTTCGAGCTCGCGGCTGACCCAGGGAACGAGCCCGCCCGAGTCGAGGAGGTCCTGGAGGAAATCGGCAAAAGGAGGAAACGTCCATGCTTCGCCGGTGGCGAGGTTCAGGATGCGTCCCTCGGCGGGCCGGACCTCCACGTCATCACCTTTTCGGATTCCCTTTGCCGCCTCGGGGCATTCGAAGATGGGAAGCCCGACATTGAAGGCGTTCCTGTAGAAGATCCTTGCGAAGGATGCGGCGATGACGCAGCCGCAGCCTGCGCCCAGAAGCGCCAGTGGGGCGTGTTCCCGCGAGGAGCCGCAGCCGAAGTTTTCTCCCGCCACGAGAATGTCCCCTTTGGGGAAGGTCTTCGGGAAACCTGGATCGATGCCTTCCATGCAGTGGGCGCCTAGTTCCTTCGGGTCATCGGTCACAAGGTACCGGGCGGGGATGATGACGTCGGTGTCCACGTCGTCCCCGAAGATCCACGCTTGTCCGGTGATGGTCTTATTCATCGTCTTTTACCTCCAGCGACGAAAGGTCCGTCTCCGAAAGGACCTCCCGGGGATCGGCGATACGGCCTTTCAGGGCCGAGGCCGCCGCCACGAGGGGGCCGGCCAGGATGACCTCGCTTTCGGGGTGCCCCATTCTGCCGACGAAATTCCTGTTGCTGGTGGAAACACACCGCTCGCCGGGTGCGAGGATTCCCATGTGCCCGCCCAGGCAGGGGCCGCAGGTCGGAGTGCAGACAGAAGCACCGGCCTCGATGAACGTCTTGATATATCCATTTTCAAGGGCCGCTTTGTAGACCTCACAGGAGGCGGGGATGACCACCAGGCGGACTTCGGGGTGGACCTGTCCGCCCTTCAGAAGAAGTGCGGCCTGCTCCAGATCCCTGAGCCTCCCGTTGGTACAGGAACCGATGAAAACCTGGTGGATGGGCTCGTCATCACATTCGGCGGCGGGCTTCACCTTTGCCGGGGAATGGGGCAGCGCCACGAGGGGGCGCAGTTCTTCCAGGTCTATCTCGACGGTTTCGGCGCAGGAAGCGCCTTCGTCGGGGTAAAGGGGCGAGAAGTCCCTTGCCGCCCGTTTTCGCGCATAGGAGAGGATTCTTTCGTCAGGGACGAAAAGACCCGTCTTCGCGCCCGTTTCCACGGCCATGTTGGAGATGGTGAAACGGTCGTCCATGGGAAGGTCCTCCACTGCGGGACCTTCAAACTGGAGCGCCTTGTACCGGGCCCCCTGGACGCCGATTTTCCCCAAAAGGGCAAGGACCAGGTCCTTGCCCCCGATCCATGCCCGTCGTCGGCCGGTGAAGACGACCCGGACCGTCTCGGGGACACGGAGCCAGGTTTCTCCAAGGGCCCAGGCCCCGGCCAGGTCGGTGCTTCCCATGCCGGTGGCGAAAGCTCCGAGGGTGCCTCCCGTGCAGGTGTGGCTGTCGGCTCCCACCACCACCTCGCCGGGGAGGATCAGTCCCTGTTCGGGCAGGAAGGTGTGCTCGATGCCGACGCGGCCCTGTTCCCAGTAAAGCATGCCCTGCTCGAGGGCGAATTCCCGCCCCTCCTTTGTCTGGGTGGCGGCGGCGATGTCCTTGTTGGGCGTAAAGTGGTCAGGCAGCAGGGCGCATCGGGTTTTGTCAAAGACGGTTTCAGCGCCCATTTTCCTGAAGGCCCTGGCCGCGGGCGGCCCCGTGATGTCGTTGGCGAAGGCGAAGTCCACCCTGACACGGCAGATCTCTCCCGTGGCCGCCTTCTGGTCCGTGTGTGAAGCGATGATGGCGCTAGCCAGCGTCCGGGACATCCAGAGACACTCCCTTCGCCGCCGCGAGCTGGTACAGCCGGTTGACGGCGTTCACGTAGGCCTTGATGCTGGCTTCGATGACGTCGGTGCTCGCGCCACGCCCCTGGGCGGTCATGCCCCCCATACGCAGGGAAATCCGGGCTTCGCCGATGGCATCGGATTTCTCGCTGACGGCGGTTATCCGGTAGGCGGCCAGCTCCGGATCGATGCCCATGAGGCGCTTGAGGGCGGCATAGGAAGCGTTGACGGGGCCGTTTCCCGTCGCGGCGTCGGTCACTTCCTTTTCGCCGTCGAGGAGGGTGATGGTGGCCGTCCCTCGACCCTCCGCGGCCTGGACGGAGAAACTCTTGAGGGCATACTTCCTCAAGGGATTGACGGCAAGGATTTCATCCACCACGAGGGCCTCGATGTCGCCGTCGGTGACGCTTTCCTTCCTGTCGCAAAGGTCCTTGAACAGGCGAAAAGCCTCGGCGACCTGGTCTTTGGTCAGGCTGAAGCCGAGATCTTCCACGCGCTTTGTAAAGGCATGCCGTCCGGAGTGCTTGCCCAAAACAAGCTGGCTTCCTGGAGCCCCTACATCCTCGGGCCGCATGATTTCGTAGGTGGCCCGGTTGCAGAGGACGCCGTGCTGATGGATTCCGGCTTCGTGGGCGAAGGCGTTGGAGCCGACGATGGCCTTGTTGGGGGGGACCGTAAAGCCTGTAAGGTTGGAGACGAGCCTGCTCACGCCGTAGAGACGGGTCGTGTCAAGCCTGGTTTGCGTGCCGTAATGTTCCCGCTTCGTTTTGAGCGCCATGGCGATTTCCTCCATAGAAGCGTTGCCTGCCCGCTCGCCGAGCCCGTTGACGGTGCACTCCACCTGGCGTACGCCGCGCTTGACCGCTTCCAGGGAATTGGCCACGGCGAGCCCGAGGTCGTTGTGGCAATGGCAGGACCAGGTGACATTTTCAGGAGCATCGGTCCGGCGGATGATTTCCTCCACGAAGGACGAAAACTCGCCGGGCAGGGCGTATCCCACGGTGTCGGGGATGTTCAGCGTGGTGGCGCCGCAACTGACGGCCGTCCGGAAGACCTCCACGAGAAAATCCATGTCGGACCGGCTGGCATCTTCCGCCGAAAACTCCACGTCCTCCACGAGGCTTCCGGCCTGTGTCACGGCACGCCGGGTTTCTTCGAGGACCTCCTCGCGGCTCATTTTGAGCTTGTACTCGAGATGGATGTCACTGGTGGCGATAAAGGTATGGATCCTGGGTTTTTTCGCGTCTTTCACGGCCCTGTAGGCGGCGTCGATGTCCTCCGCCCGGGTCCTGGCGAGGCCTGCGATGACGGGCCCTTCCACTTCCCGGGCAATGCGCTCAACGGCTTCGAAATCACCGGGCGACGAAGCGGGAAAACCCGCCTCGATAACGTCGACGCCCAGGCGGCCCAACTGGTGGGCGATCTGGATCTTCTCGGCGGTGTTCAGGTTTACACCCGCCGCCTGTTCTCCGTCTCTCAGGGTGGTATCGAAAATCCGTACGTGATCCTCGCTCATGTGAAGTTCCTCCTGTCTGGGGGCGTGGGGCGGCTCTGCCGCCCCACGCGTGCCTGGTCAGTCTCTCGGTGCCTCTTTTGCTTCCATCCAGGGCATCATGCTCCTGAGCTCCCTGCCGACCTTTTCGATAAGATGTTTTTCCTCCCGTTCGGCCCATTTCTTCATTGAGGGCCGCCCGCAGCGGTTCTCCAGGATCCAGTCCTTGGCGAATTCACCGTTTCGGACATTCTCGAGGAGCCCCTTCATGGTTTCCCGGACATGGGAGTCGATGACGAGCTTCCCGGCCACCTTGTCGCCGTACTTGGCCGTGTCGCTCACGGAATAGCGCATCCACGACAGCCCGCCCTCGAACATCATGTCCACGATGAGCTTCAGTTCGTTGAGGCATTCGAAATAGGCGATCTCCGGCTGGTATCCGGCGTCCACAAGGGTGTCGAATCCGGCCTTGACGAGCTCGGTCACGCCGCCGCAAAGGACGGCCTGTTCGCCGAAAAGGTCCGTTTCGGTCTCCTCCTCGAAGGTGGTCACGATGACGCCCGCTCTTCCGCAGCCGATGGCCGAAGCGTAGGCAAGCCCCGTCTCACGGGTCGTCCCGGAGTGGTCCTGGTAGACGGCCAGAAGGCCCGGGACGCCCTTGCCCTCGGTGAACATCCGGCGGACCAGGTGTCCCGGACACTTGGGGGCCACCATGAAGACGTCGGCGTCTTTCGGCGGCTCCACCTGGTGGTAGTGGACGGTGAACCCGTGGGAGAAGACGAGGACGGCACCTTCCTTGAGATTGGGTTCGATGTCCCTGGTGTAGACTTCGGCCTGGATGTGGTCGGGCATGAGAAATACCACCAGGTCCCCCCTGGCGGTGGCGTCGGCCACAGAGAGGACGGTGAATCCGTCCGCTTCGGCCCGCTTTTTTGAACGGCTTCCCTCGTGAAGACCGATCACTACATCAACCCCGCTGTCCCTCAGGTTCTGTGCGTGGGCGTGTCCCTGGCTGCCGTACCCGATGACGGCGGCCACCTTTCCCGTAAGCCTGCCGAGGTCTGCGTCACTGTCGTAATAGATACGCGGCATGCAACTGTCACTTCCTTCCGAATGTTGTGGTATATTCGGGCACTTTCGGCCCGTGATCCGGGTGCCCGCCAGCGAATCCGCCCCGTCCCATGGCGACGGCTCCGCTTGAGGCGACCTCGAGAACACCAAAGGGTTTCACCGCTTCAAGAAAGGCTTCCACCTTGCCGCGGTCTCCGGTGGATTCGAAGACCAGTGCGTCTTCTCCCACATCCACGACACGGCTCCGGAAGACCTCCGCGGTCTGGAGAACCAGGGGGCGCACGTCCATGGGCGCCTTCACCTTGACCAGGGTCATCCAGCGCTCCACGAAGGGCCCGGTGCTGAGTTTTCTGACCTCCACAGTCTCCACCAGTTTTTCCAGCTGCTTGACGATCTGGTTGACGGCCTCGTCGTCTCCCGTGACGACGAGGGTGAAACGGGAAAAGCCCTTTTTGTCGGTCTTGCCGACGCTGAGGCTGTTGACGTTGTACCCCCGTCTTGCCACAAGTCCCGCAAGCCTTGAAAGAACTCCGGGATGATCCTCTGTCAGGACGCTGATGGTATGTTGCATGGCGATCTCCCCCTCCTGGGTTTTGTCTCGCCGGTTCCCCGTCGGGGCCAGGGCATAAAAAAAGGCCGGGACCCCGTAAGAAGGGGCCCCGGCCCGGTATGCTGCGTACGTGTACTAGCCCGCCAGCACTCCGGGAGGAACCCCGCAGCGAATAATAAGAGCGAGTACAAGTACAAGTATGATCGCGTTCAGGTGCATTGCGAAATCACTCACGGGAAAGCCTCCTTTCGGTACCGGCGGAATCTGTGTAAATTGCGGAGAATTCTACACGCCACCGGGGGGCCTGTCAAGCACAATGTGCACTTTTTGTGACCGGACAGGGATAATGTCACCCTTTAAGGGGACAGGGAAAATGTCACCCTTTAAGTTAAGGGGGCATCGAATACATGAGATGTGCATACATGGTCGGTGTATTCGTGCCCCTTCACACCGTAACGTAGTTCTGCTAAAATATTTCTGCCGACGGCTCACTCTTTCCAGGGACAGGGTCCCGGAAAGGGAGGCTTTCCGCCGGGCGGGCCCGAGGTTCAGATCGTACGACCCGACATCCTTCCTTTTGAACCTGTTTTTTGCGTCAAAAACCAACCATGAACCGGAATGCGGCAGGAATGCGCGACCGATGCCGTATTGGGGGAAGTGACCCTTTTGGCTTTGAGAGAATCGAAGCACTGGTAGAAATATGCCTTGGAACCAGGCAGGGAGGTGTGGCGTGTATGAAGCAGAATGTCAACATCGCAATCATCCAGATGACTTCACGCGTGGGAGATGTGGAATTCAACACGAGAAAAGCCGAAGCCTTCATCGAGCAAGCGGCAAAGCAGGGTGCGCACGTCGTGTGCCTTCCGGAGCTTTTTGCCACGGGATACAACATGGAAATCCTTGGACGGGACATCATCGACCTCAGCGAGCGGTATTACCGATACATCTACGAGAAGATGTCCGAAGCCGCAAAATGGAACCATGTGCACGTCATCGCCCCCTTCGGGTCGAAACGGTCCGAAATGGGCCCCGTCTATAATGCCGTCCAGATCTTTGACGACCAGGGGAAGGAGATAGGCAGGTACGAAAAAACCCATCTCTGGGACCTGGAGAACCTGTATTTTGCCGAAGGCACCGAATATCCCGTGTTCAAGACGAAATTCGGGAAAATCGGCATTCTCGTTTGCTACGACATCGAATTTCCCGAAGCCGCCAGAGCCCTCAGGCGCAAGGGCGCGGAGATCATTTTCGCTCCTGCCGCCTGGACGGCGGAATTCGAACACGACTGGGACATGGAATACATGAAAAGGGCAATCGAAAACGGCCTTTTCGTCGTGGGCGTCAACAAGGCCGGCGACGAGGGGGGTATGAGGTTTCTGGGCAAGGGAAAGATCCATGATCCATTGGGGAATACGCTCCTCCAGTTGCCCGCCGTAGAGGAAAAGATAGCCCTGGGCGTCCTGGGAGGACCCGTGGAAATTCCCGTCGCCGGAATGCCGCCTGCGATGGAATTTCCCGCAGCCTCCGGCGGGGAGGATTTTGCCGGCTCGATGAGGGAAGAAAACCTGTCCGAGACGGTTTTCGAGTCGGATTCCGTGTAGGCGCAGCCTGCGGCAAGAGATGAAGACAAAAAACGCCATCCGCAAAAAGCGGATGGCGTTTTCACATGCTTTTCGACCTGTCGTTTTACTTCGGCAGCGCCGCCTTCACTTTTTCGATAATTTCAGGATCCTTGCCCGGTATGAAGTTTTCCCAGACGTCCTCGTAGTTTTGCAGGAACCAGACCGCGGCGGCCTTGTGGTCCGTTTCATTCCTGACCATGTGGGCCATGAACTTGTTGTTCTGTTCGACGGTGGTCTCGTAGTTTTCCAGAAAGGCCTTCACGTCGGGATGTTTTTCGGCATATTCGCCGTTCATCCCGATCAGGACCGTCGCCGATGGATAGGCGCAGGCGTAGTCGTTTTCCTCGTTCCAGAGCTCTTCATCATAGGTGGGTTCCTTGATCTGGGTCATGTCGAGCATCCCGATCAGGCCGTGGGGTTCCCAGAAATAGGCGAGGATCGGCTCCCCCCTGTCGTAGGCGCGCAGCAACACCGTGACCAGGGCCGTTTCCGATCCCGGTGCGAAGGATTCGTAGTCATCTTCCAGATCGTAGGCCTTCAGCTTGTGCTGGTCGATGGTGAAGGCATCCCAGCCGGTGGGGCCCGAGTAGAGCCTGCCCTTGTCGGGGTCGGTGGGGCTCTGGAAAACATGTTTGTACCTCGGAAGGTCCTTGACGGACTCCAGCTCCGGGGCCATGGGCTCGATACCCCTTTCGGGGTCGCCTTCAATGACGTAGGTGGGGACGAACCATCCCTGGGTGGCGTTCTTGAAAGTGTCGCCCACGGTGATGACCTTGCCCGAGTCTCTGGCCTGCTGGAGCCAGTCCTGGACGTTGTCGGCCCAGATTTCCATGACGATGTCCACGTCACCCCGCTCGAGGGCCAGATGGCCCGGTGCCACCTCGGCAAAAAGATAGGACACGTCGTACCCGTAACCGTGTTCCAGAATGAATCCTGCGATCCTGCTGTTGATCTGGCTGCTGTCCCAGCTCTTGTCGAGGATGCGGATCCTTTTTTCCTGTGCCGAAGCCATGGGCGCGAAAAGGAAGACGCAGGCCACCAGGGCCAGGATGCTGAAAAGCAAAGTCTTTCGCATATGTATCGGGTTCCTCCTTGTCATGAACCGGAAATTGGGTGTGAAGTCCGCCCGGGAGGGCTCCATCCTTGCGGGCGGCCCCCTCCCGGGGCTTTCCATGGGGGGTTCGTTTCAACCGTGAAGAAAAAGGCGTACGGAAACTGGAAGACTCGCGGACCGCAAAAGAAACATTTTCGGAGACCGGCGCTTGAGAAGTCGATTGTCCTTTTAAAGAATTCGGGGATGAGCGGCGACGGGAAAACGGACTGTGGCATCCCTTTCGAAAAGCCGGAACTTCACGATATTGCAAAAGCACGGTGTAATATAATGCCATAGATCGGCCTGAATGTAAAACCCGTGTTGACAATGCCCGTGGCGCAGGAGTAAACTGTGTGGCGCAATACGCTCATCAGTGATGACCAGCGATGGGCGGCCCGGGAAAATCCGGGCAAGGGGGGCGAAAAGGTGTGAACCGGGAAGAGACGGAAAAGATCCTCGAGGAAAGCATCGTCGTGGATGCCCATTTCGACCTGGCCATGGACTTGCAGGACAGGTGGGACCGCGGGCAAAAAGATATCCTCGGACGGGATTACCTCCCCGGATTCAGTCAGGGAGGAGTGAACCTGATCGTGTCCTCCATATTTCTTCACGACTGGTATCTTCCGGAAATGGCCCTCCGCAAGGCCCTGACCCAGATCAGCATCCTGAAACAACAAATCGGCCGGCTTGAGGGCGAGATCATGCTTGTGACCGACCGCGACAGTCTGGAGGAGGCGCTGGGAAAAAAGATCCCGGGGATCCTGTTGTCCTTCGAGGGGGCGGACCCCATCGGGAATGACCTGGATCTCCTCCCGGTCTTCAGGGACCTGGGTGTGCGGGGGATCGGCCTTGTCTGGAGCCGGAGGAACTACATCGCCGACGGCTGCTTCTTCTCGGAAAAACGGGAGGGCAAGAAAGGCGGGCTCACGGACTTCGGCGTCAAGGTCCTTGAAGAGGCCTCAAGACTCGGAATGTTCATCGATGTGAGCCATCTCAACGATGAAGGTTTTTGGGATGTCATGGAATTTCATGAAGGGCCCCTCATTGCTTCTCACTCCAATTGCCGTACCCTGGTGCACTCTCCGAGAAACCTCACCGATGAACAGATCAAGGCCATAGCCGAAAAGGGCGGTGTCATCGGCATGAACGCCTATGCCGCCTTCGTCGCCGAGGATTACAGGACCCGCCGTGCGGGTGTCGAGGACCTTCTGGACCACCTGGACCACGTTGTGGAACTGGTCGGCGTAGAGCATGCGGGTATGGGGTTCGATTTCTGCTCCGGTTTTGACGGTTTCACGTCCTTTGTGTCGGGTGAAAAGGCATACGAGGTCCTTGACGGTCACAAGGATATGGCTCTCTGGGTGGAAGGCCTTCTTGGAAGAGGGTATGACGCCGGGGAGATCGGCAGGATCCTTGGCGGAAATTTCCTGGATTTCTTCCGTCGGGTTCTGTAAAAAAAGACAGGGGCGGTCCCCTTCGGGGTCTGCGCCGCGAGAGGAGAGAAACCAATGAAAAAGGGATCGAAAAAGGTTTTCAAGATCTTGTGCGCTGCGGCGGTCGTTTTCGGCCTGCTCGCAGCTGCAGGCGGAGCCCTTGCCGGGGAGAAGGTCCTGAAGATCGCTTACCCTTCGGACCCGAAGACGGCGGACTGCCAGAAGACGACGGAATGGTACACCCTTCCCCTGAACTGCTTCGACCGCCTGCTTGAGTGCGTGACCCTGGAATCGGGTGAATCGAAGATCGTCCCGGGCCTCGCGGAAAGCTGGGAGATTACGGAAGACGGGAAAACCTACACCTTTCATCTCCGTGAAGGCGTCCTCTTTCATAACGGTGAGGAACTGACCGCCGATGACGTGGTCTACACCTTCGATCGCATGCTCGACCCCGAAACGAAGGCCCTCAACACGGACATCCTCGATTTCGTCGAGGGGGCGAAAGCACGACTTGACGGAGAGGCCGATACTACGAAAGGTCTTGAGGCCGTCGACAGGTACACCCTGCGCATCAGGCTCCGGGAGCCCTATGCGCCCTTTCTGGCCGTTCTGGCGAGCCCCCAGTCGAGCATCTTCAACCGGGAGTTTACCGAGGCCGCCGGGGAACAGTTCGGACTGACGGCGGAAACCACCTGCGGGACCGGTCCCTTTATCCTGGAGGAATACACCCTGAACGACCGGCAGGTCCTGGTGGCGAATGAAGACTATTTCCGGGGGCGCCCCTCACTGGACCGGCTGGAGATCAAGGTGGTGGAAGACGCCGAAACGATGCGGATGCTTTTCGAGGCCGGCGAGATCGACGTCTTTGACTGCGACTACGCCTTCTCGCAGATCCCCTATTTCATGAACCACCCGAAATGGAAGGACCGCATGGTCAGCGGACCCCGTGTGGGGATCTACTACATCAGCCTGAACCAGAAGCTCGAGCCCTGGGACGATGTCCGGGTCCGAAAGGCCTTCCAGATGGCCATAGACAGGAAAACGATCCTGGAAAAGATGTTCTATGGAAAAGGGATCCTTGCCAACGGAATCATGCCCAAGGGTCTGGTGGGGTACAATCCGGATCTCCAGCCCCTGGAATACAACCCCGAAAAGGCCGCGGAACTTCTGGTCGAGGCGGGTTACCCCGACGGTGTCGATGTGACCCTGGTGCAGGTCAGCAGCTGGAGCCAGAACTGGGTCACCATGAGCGAGATCGTCCAGAACATGGCCAAAGAGGCCGGATTCCGGGTGCACATCAAGCAGGTGGACGAGTCCACCTATTACGCCACCAGGAAGAAGGGAGACGTCAACCCCTACATCCAGGTATGGTCCGCCGATTTCAACGATCCCGACAATTTCTTCTATACCTTCTTCAGCCGCTCCGGAACGGTGATCAGGTCCTTCAACAATCATGACGAGGAAGTCTTCGAGGCCATCGAAGACGCCCGGAGCATCTCCGATCCCGACGAGCGGATCGCCCTGTATCGCGATCTGGAAAAGAAGATTGTCCACGAGCAGGCCGCCTGGGTGCCGCTTTTTACCCTGGACCATATCTACGTGGTGAGCGAAAAGGTCAGGGAGTTCGTGGTCCCCTGGAACGGCTGGAGCGACATGTCCTACTACCACATGGACGTTGAATAGGTCCCTTTTGCGCTCATTCCCTGAAAAGAAACCGGCCCGGGGCCCCTTGGCGCAAGGGGCCCCTGTTGCCGGAAAAGCCCCTTCTGCGTGAGGAGCCCGCCGATGTGGAAATACATCCTGAAACGAATCTTGATCGCCGTCCCCGTTCTTCTGGGCATTACCTTCGTCGTCTTTTTCCTGCTCAACGTGGTGCCCGGTGATCCCGTGGCGATTCTCATGAAGGAAAAGGCCAGTGCCGACGTCATCGCCAGGGTCAGGGGGCAGATGCATCTGGACGACCCATGGATCGTCAGGTACCTTCGTTTCCTCTGGGGTGTCCTGCACGGGGATTTCGGGGTTTCCTACAAGCTCCAGCGCCCCGTGACGGGACTTATCATGCAGGCTTTTCCCAAGACTCTCGTGCTTGCCGTCTCGGCGGCGGTCTTTTCGTGGATCGTCGGCATCCCGGCGGGGATCCTGTCGGCGGTAAAGCAGTATTCCCTGCCCGACTACTTTTTCATGGGCTTTTCTCTCACCGGGGTTTCCATGCCCATCTTCTGGTCCGCCCTCCTCTTTCAGTACATCTTTGCCCTGAAGCTCGGATGGCTCCCCGTGGCGGGCTTTTACGGCTGGCAATATGTCATCCTCCCGGCAATCGTCCTGGGGTGGAGCTCGGCGGGGCTCATCGCGAGGCTCACCCGGTCGAGCCTTCTTGACGTGATGCAAAAGGACTATATCCGGACGGCCAGGGCGAAGGGCGTGCGGAACCTTCAGGTCATTACAGGGCATGCCCTCAGGAACGCTCTTCTCCCGGTGGTGACCGTCATGGCCATCCAGGTCGCGAGCCTCCTGTCGGGTGCGGTGATCACCGAGAGCGTCTTCGGCATCCCCGGTCTGGGCCGTATCGCCGTGGATGCCATCAAGACCAGGGACATGCCCCTGCTTCAGGGAGCCGTTCTCTTTGCCACGACGCTGGTTATTTTCGGGAACCTGGCGGCGGATATCCTCTATTCTTTCCTTGATCCGAGGATCAGGTTTGATGAAGGGCAGGCAAAACGATGAAGCGTCTTTTGTCGGTCTTTCACCCAAGGAGCGCCGAAGCGTCTGAAAAGGCGACGTCTGGCGGGAAGGTTCTTTCCGCCCTGGGCGGGGAGACTTTGATCGGGGATATCCTGAGATCCTTCGGGCGGAACAGGACGGCCCTGGTCGGTTTCTGCGCTGTGTTCATCCTGGTAGTCCTTGCCGTGGCGGCGCCCCTGGTCACACCTTTCGACCCTTACGAAATGAACCTGGATGACCAGTTTCTTGAGCCCTCCGGAAAACACTGGTTCGGCACCGACAGGTTCGGGCGCGATCTTTTCACCAGGGTGGTCTACGGGGCCAGGATCTCCCTCCTGGTGGGGCTTGTCCCGAGTTTCATCACCGTCTTTCTGGGCGGGTTCCTGGGCATCTTCAGCGGGTATACGGGAGGGCGGACCGATTTCTGGATCATGCGCCTGGCCGATGTGGTCATGGCCTTCCCCTCGCTGCTTCTGGCTCTGGTGATCATGTACACTTTGGGGGCGTCGCTTTTCAACATCTTCATCGCCCTGAGCCTGGTGGGCTGGGCGGGCGCGGCGCGGGTCGTCAGGTCCCAGGTGCTGTCGCTGAAAGAAATGGAATTCGTCGAGGCGGCGCGGGCCATCGGGGTCAGGGATGCCGTCATCATGGCCCGGCACATCTTCCCGAACTGCCTTCCCGCTTTGATCGTCCTCTTTACCCTGCGCATTCCCGAGGCCATCATGTTCGAGGCGAGCCTGAGCTTTCTGGGCGTCGGGGCGCAGCCGCCGACGCCGAGCTGGGGACTTCTGGTCTCCAGGGGGAAGGAGTTCCTTTTCTCGGCACCATGGGTGGCCATCCTGCCGGGCGTGGCCATATTCGTGACCGTGCTGGCCTTCAATTTCATGGGTGACGGCTTCCGTGACGCCATCGACCCCTACATGAAGGACTAAGGTTTTCTTATGAGACAGGACGAGCTTATGGAAATCAGAAACCTCACGACCAGGTTTTTCACGCGCAAGGGCGTCGTCCGTGCCGTGGAGGGCGTGGACCTTGCGGTCAGAAGGGGGACCATCACAGGGCTGGTAGGCGAATCGGGGTGCGGAAAGAGCGTGACGGCCCTTTCCGTCATGGGACTTGTCCCCTCCCCGCCGGGACATATTACGGCAGGCAGGATCATTCTCGAAGGTGAAAATCTCCTGGATAAAAACCCGGAGCAAATGGCCGGGGTCCGGGGGAAAGACATTTCGATGATTTTTCAGGAACCCATGACATCCTTGAACCCCGTGCTGCCCATTGGACGGCAGGTCGCGGAACCCCTCCGGCTTCATACTCGCCTCGGGCGCCGGCAGATCAGGCGGAAGGTCGTCGAGATGCTGGAACTGGTGGGGATCCCGGAACCCGAGAAGAGGCTCTGGACCTTTCCTCATCAACTTTCGGGAGGTCTGAGGCAGCGGGTCATGATCGCCATGGCCATGATCTGCGAGCCGAAGCTTCTCATTGCCGACGAGCCCACCACGGCCCTTGACGTCACCATCCAGGCCCAGATCCTGGATCTCATGAAGGACCTGATGAAGCGCCTTGAAACATCGATCATTCTGATTACCCATGATCTCGGCGTCGTGGCCGAAGTCTGCGATGACGTCTACGTCATGTATGCCGGGAAGGTTGTGGAGCAGGGGAGCGTTTTCGACATTTTCGACAATTCCGCACACCCCTACACTCTGGGACTCTTGAGGTCGATCCCGAGGATCGACGCGAACTGGGGAAAACGGAAACTCCATGCCATCGAGGGGACGGTTCCGAACCTGTCGGAAATGCCCGCCGGCTGTCCTTTTGCCCCCCGTTGCGAGAAGGCGCGCTCCTTCTGCCGTGAAAAGGAGCCTCCCATGGTACGCATCGACGGGAGGCATTTCGCGAGATGTCACGTTGCCGGTGAAGGAGGGTCCCCTGATGGCTAAAGCCCTTGTAGAGACGAAGGGCCTGAAAAAACATTTCCCCGTCAATTCGGGAGCCTTCGGGAGAGGGAAGGGACGCATACGCGCCGTCGACGGCGTGGATCTGGCGGTCATGGAGAGGGAAACCTTCGCCCTTGTCGGCGAATCGGGCTGCGGCAAGACCACCCTGGGACGTCTTTTGCTTCATCTCGAGGAACCCACGGCAGGTGAAATTCTTTTCGACGGAAAGAACCTTCCCGAACTTGACCGACGCCGGATGCGCAGCCTCCGGAGGGACATGCAGATCGTCTTCCAGGACCCCTATGCATCGCTGGACCCGAGGATGCGCGTCGGCGACATCGTCGGCGAACCCATCTTGACCCATCTGAAGACGCTCACCAGAATGGAAAGGAAGGAAAGGGTCCGGGAGCTCCTGGATATCGTCGGCATGGATGGCGATGCCGCCATGAAATACCCTCACCAGTTTTCCGGCGGGCAGCGCCAGCGGATCGGGATCGCCCGGGCCCTGGCGCTGCAACCCCGATTCATCGTCTGCGACGAGGCCGTTTCCGCCCTGGACGTCTCCATCCAGGCCCAGATCCTGAACCTCCTCCAGGACCTTCAGGAACGCTTCAGTCTTACCCTTCTCTTCATCACCCATGACCTGAGCGTGGTCCGCCACCTGGCGGACAGGATCGGGGTCATGTTCCTCGGCAGGTGCGTCGAGACGGGAAGCACCAGGGAAATTTTCGAATCCTCCCTGCATCCCTACACGAAACTGCTCCTCTCGGCGGTGCCAATTCCTGATCCCCACAAGAGGGACCGGACAAAAACGCCCATTACAGGGGATATCCCCGGTCCCACGGACATACCAACAGGCTGCCGGTTTCACCCCCGCTGCCCCTATGCAAAAAATCTCTGTCGCGCAGAAGACCCGCCCCTTCGGACCATCGGCGAGAGAACCGTGGCCTGCCACTTCCCCCTGTCCTCATAAACTGCCGGACTTCCCTTTTCTGACAAACAAGAAAACTCTCGGAGACCTTGTCTTTTGCCTGCAGTCCGGGGTGTGCCCCACATTGTACGTGTCCCCGGCCGGTCGGATTCACAAAAAAGGAAATAAAAAGTGGGAAGAGCGATTGATAAATACTGACCTATATGACCGAAGGACATGGCGTTACAATACATAAAAGGGAATACAGGGCACTTCCTGCCGGGAACCCTTGTTGCGGGACAAGCGGACAGGCCGGGCCGGAATCCGACGGCGGACCGGGAAACGGCCGGAAGGAGAGATGTTGCGTGGAATACAGCACCACATTCCGTGTCGGTCATTCGGAAATGGGACCCCACGGGAGGATGAAGATCGTCAGCGTGGCAAACCGGTTTCAGGACGCCGCCGGAGAGCATGCCGACGAACTTGGTCTCGGAGTGAGAAAACTGCTTGCCCATGGCTATACCTGGGTCCTTCACCGGTACCGCCTGACATTCCACCGGATTCCAGCCTGCGGCGATTCCCTGCGGATCCGGACGTGGTATCGCCCTGAACGGAATCTCTACTCCCTCAGGAATTTCGTCATGGAAAGCGAAAAAGGTGAAACGCTGGTTTTCGCAGAATCCTCATGGATTGTGGTGAACCTCAAGCGTGGCCGGCCCGTGCGGCTCGATTCCGTCATGCCTCCCTCATATGAAACGAACATGTCACCTGGACTTACCGTCGAATTGCCTGAGATTCCGAAACTGGAGGAGCACGACCGCGAGGTCCCCTTTCTGGTCAGGCTTCATGACCTGGATGTCAACCGCCATGTGAACAATGCCAGGTACATCGAATGGGCCGTCGAAACGGTTCCGCCTGAGATTCTCGAAAACATGGCACCGGCGGTGGTCGACGCCCTTTTCAAGAATTCCGCCGGCTACGGCGACAGGATACGGTCTTTGGCGGGGCGGGCTGCAGGAACGGGAATGATTTTCCTCCATCGTCTCACCGACTCGGAAGGAACGGACTGTGCGTTGTTGAGAACGGAATGGAGGACACAGCAAGCCTGAGCCGGAGGTGAAAGAATTGATCCTGGCCCTGTGCGACTGCAACAATTTCTTTGTTTCCTGCGAGCGGCTGAGGGACCCGTCTCTTTTGGGCAGGCCCGTAATCGTGCTTTCCCACAATGACGGCTGCGTCGTCGCCAGGTCCAACGAGGCCAAGGCCCTGGGGATCGGCATGGCCGTGCCCTTTTTCACCGTCAGGCGGATATGCGAGAAGGCGAATGTGATCACCAAAAGCGGCGATCACCGATGGTACAGGAAGGTCTCGCACAATGTGATGAGCACCCTGGCCTCCATGGTGCCCGACATCGAGGTGTCTTCCGTCGATGAAGCCTACCTGAAACTGACGGGGATTCATGCGGAAGAACCCGAGAGTTTTTGCCGTACCGTGAGGGAACACCTCCAGAAAAAAACGGGAATTCCCCTTTCCATAGGCATCGCCCCCACCAAGACACTGGCCAAGGCCGCGGGGCACTTCGCGAAAAGGGATTCCCGCTTTGGAGGCGTGGTTTCCTTTCTTGACCAGGAAGTGCGGAATGACGCCCTTGAAAGACTTCCCGTGGAGGAAGTGTGGGGGGTCGGGAAGAAGACGGCCGAGACGCTGCGGAAGATGAAAATCCTGTCTGCCGGGGACCTTCTGAGGATCGATGAAGACATCCTGAGGGAACGCTTCGGCATCCACGTCTGGCGGACACACCGGGAGCTCTCGGGGATATGCTGTTTCCCCTTCAGCAATCGACGGGAGCCTCACAAGAGCATCCAGGTGGCGCCGGCCTTCGGCGTGCCCGTGAAAGCCTTCGACAGGCTCCTCTCGGCGGCGACCGACTATGTCGCCGATGCGGCGCGGACGCTTCGGAAAGAGGATCTCCTGTGCAGGGCTGTCCAGGTCTCTATCGAGACCAATCCGTACCGGCGGGATCTTCCTCAACACAGTGCAACCACGACGGTCCGGTTGCCCGAGGCGACGGACTACACCCCTGAACTGGCGAAGGCTGCCGAAAGGGGTCTGCGGCAGGTCTATCGCGAAGGATATGCCTTCCGGAGGGTGAGCATCATCCTCCGTGACCTTGTCCCGGCCCGTCAGGTGCAGATTTCTCTTTTCACAAGGGAAGAGCAGTCCCGCAAGCGCCGTCTCATGAAAGCCGTGGACGATGTGGCTGACAATGTGGGCGAAGGAGTCATCCGCCTTGCGCGGGAGGCCTTGAACAAGGACGGATGAATCAACATGGTTCGGGAAAAAGGAGGAGCAGAGATGTCCTACCGTTCACGGGAACAAGAGCTGTTTTCCACTGACGCCGCCGCCTCGAGGCGTGCCATCTACAAGGGGTGCGGCTACGATGACGAGGATCTTTCCAAGCCCCTGATCGGAGTCGTGAATCCGGCGAATGACGCCGGGCTGGGGCACGTCCACCTCGACAGCCTCACCCGGCAGGTGAAAGCCGGGATCTGGCAGGCGGGGGGCACGCCCTTCGAGTTCCGGACCATCGCCACCTGCGGGGCCGTGCCCATCGGGACGCCCCACCTCAGGTACGAACTGGTCATCCGCGACGTGATCGCCTCGTCGGTGGAAATCATGGCCAACGTCCAGCTGCTGGACGGCCTCGTGGTGCTGGCCTCCTGCGACAGCATCATCCCCGGCGTTTTCATCGGGGCGTTGAGGACGGGGCTTCCCACCATATTTCTGTCCGGGGGACCGCAGCAGACCTGCGAGTTCGAGGGCCGGCAGGCCGTCATGTCCGAACTGGACCAGCTCGTCTTCGGCGCACGGCACGGGAAGGAGGACGTGGCGGAGAAAATGAGGTACCTCGAAAACCACGTCTGCCCGGGCCCTGGAGCCTGCGCCCTCATGGGGACGGCCAATACCATGCAGATTTTGATGGAGGCCATGGGAATGGCCCTGCCGGGCTCCTCGGCGTCACCGGCCGTCTCGGCGGAGAAGCTGCGCTTTGCCACCCAGACGGGACGACGCATCGTGGATCTCGTGAAAGCAGGCGTCACACCGAAGGACATCCTCACCAGGGCCAATATCCTGAACGCCGTGACCGCCCTTTTGGGGATCGCCGGATCCACCAACGGCGTGCTCCATTTGCTGAGCTTCGCCAGGGAACTGGGGATCGACCTGTCACTGGACGACTTCGACAGGCTGTCCGGTGAGGTCCCCGTCATTTCCGGGGTCATCCCCACGGGGAAAGCGACGGTCATCGATTTGTACAAGGCCGGAGGCGTCCCGGCCGTCTTGGGAGAACTCCGGGACCTGCTCGACCTTTCGGCAAAAACCGTGGCCGGCGTGACAACCGGGGAAATCGCGAACACATTCCGTTCATCGAACCATGATGTCCTTTCCACTGTGGATGACCCTGTCTTCGAATCGGGAGGCATCGCCGTCATCCGCGGCAACCTGGCGCCCTCGGGGGCCATCTGCCGGACAACGACCATCCCCGCCGAACGGCGCACCTTCAGCGGTCCGGCCAGGGTCTTTTCATCCGACGACGAGGCGTATGAAGCCGTGGTGTCCGGAACCGTCAAAAAGGGCGACGTGGTGGTCATTCGTTACGAAGGGCCCCGCGGTGCGCCGGGCATGCGTGAGATGATGATGACCACCGATGCGCTGGTGGGACTCGGCCTCGGGACCGAAGTTTTCGTCGTCACAGACGGTCGCTTTTCCGGCTTCACAGAGGGGGCGGCCATTGGCCATCTGGCCCCCGAAGCAGCCGTTGGCGGACCTCTGGCCGTGGTGGAGGATGGCGATCCCGTAGTCATCGATATTCCATCCAGACGGGTTGACCTGGGTATCCCCCAGGAAGATATCGACGACCGGCTCAGGCAATGGACGCCGCCGCCGGCGAAAGTCGACCGCGGGATTCTGGGCCTGTGCGCCAAGACGGCCCTCCAGGCCGACGTGGGGGCCATGCTGGATGACCGGTTGTCCTGACGGTTCCGGAAGGGGAAGACATGTCACAGGAACGAATCGAACTTGATGAGGACGTAAAGAAAGTTTTCGGTGAAAGCGGAGAAGCCCACCTTGTCGTCGTCCCCACAGGTGGGTGACGGACCTGTCGGGAAGCCCTCGTGAAGGGCGGCAGACCGAAGGACCTCACAGGGTACCGCCCGGTATCCGGGGGGGATGTGACCCTCTGGGTCCCTGAGGGGATGTCGTTTTCCGGCAATGTCATCCGGTTCCGTCGCGGTTCGCTCCGTCGCAGGGGCCTCTTTTTCGCCGACGGGGTCTCCATGCCCTGATAACCGGCACAGTTCGTGATAAAATACACGAACAAGGACAACCTGTCCCGTCGGGAGTGGCATGCATGCCGTCGGTATCGAAAATGGGTCATACCTTTCTTTTTGAGGAAGGACGGTGGAAAGCGGAAGGCTTTTTCCGCGACGCGGAAGGCCTGACGGTAACCGTCAGGGGCGAAACCCGAATTAGCCATGGGGAGAATCACTGGATTATGGAAGGCTTCATGGAAATCGAGGGCGAGGTACCCCGGCGGATCGAAAACCGTTACGTCATCGAACCCTTCAATGGCCGGGACATCACGTCCTGGTCTTCGGAAAACCCGGCCCTGGGGACACTGGGAGGCACGTTCACCGTGGTGGGCGATTCCATTCTGTCCCACTTCACCTGCGACGACGTCGCTTGCACGGGAATGGAGTACTTGCGGTTCATCGACGGGGATGTCTACATCAACAGGGGGACGTTACTCAGGGAAGGAAATCTCGTTTCCTCATGGTCCGTGACGCTCAGAAGGGTCTGAGGACAGAGAAGGACCAGCTTGTGATACATTCATGGCGGTGGGAAAGTTCCACCGCCATTGTTTTATTTTTTTGGGGGGGGGGAAACAGATGAGCCGTTTGGACGGATATGCAGGAAAGATCCTCCACATCGACCTGACAGCCGGAACGTGGTCGCTCGAACCTCTTGATGAAGAAGACGCGCGGTTGTACCTGGGCGGAGCGGGACTGGCGGCGAAAATCCTTTACTCCGGAATGCCGCGGGGCGCTGATCCGCTGGGCCCGGAGAACCTGATGGTTTTTGCCACCGGACCGCTCACGGGGACCGGTGCGCCGGGATCGGGAAGCATCGACCTGTGTTTCAAGTCACCTCTCACGGGGATATGGGCCGAATCCAGGAGCGGAAGCGATTTCGGCGGGATGCTTCGCAAGGCGGGCTTTGATGCCGTGGTCGTTTCCGGCGTTTCGGAAAAGCCGGTCTGTCTCGTTGTGGACGGAAACGAGATTGCCCTTCGTCCTGCCCGTGACCTGGCCGGACGACCCGTTTCGGAGCGGGTCAGGGTCCTCAAGAACTCCATCGGCGCTGATTTCGAGACGGCCGTCATCGGTCCGGCGGGGGAGAACAAGGTCCGCTATGCCACGGTCATGTTCGGTGACGAAGGATCCAGGGCCGCGGGACGAAGCGGCGGAGGTGCCGTCATGGGGGCGAAGAACCTCCTCGCCCTTGCCGTCAGGGGGAAGGCCTCCGTTCCCGTGGCTGACGAGGACGCCTTCAGGGAAACGGTGAAAAGAGTAACGAAGCGCCTCGTGGACGACCCGTCCAACGCTGTCTGGGCGAAAGAGGGAACCACGGGCGAACTGGCCCGGGCCGACAAGTCCGGAGACTGGCCGACGAAAAACTGGGCGGCCAACTCCTGGGGAAAGGGGCCGGAGCTTTTCGACCATTTCCGGAAAAAGAACTTCATCGAGGCCAGAGGATGCTACACGGGCTGCGTCCTTCGGTGCGGAAGAGTGGCCCAGGTGACAGAAGGCCCCTGGAAGACGCCCGCCCACGAAGGCTGTGAGTACGAGACCATGTCCAGCTTCACCTCGTATCTTTTGAACGAGGACGTCGACGCCGCCGTTCATGCCTCCCGGGTGTGCAACGAGATGGGGATTGACACCATTTCCGCCGGTTCGGTCATCGCCTTTGCCATGGACTGTTTCGAACAGGGACTGATAGATCCTTCCGACAACAATGGCCGCACCCTCGAATGGGGTGACATGGAAGGGGCCTTGGATCTTTTGAAACGGATCGTCCGCAGGGAAGGCCTCGGAGACCTTTTGGCCGAGGGCTCGCGGGAAGCTGCGAAGCGGATCGGAGGCGGCGCGGAAAGCCTGGCCGTTCACGTGAAGGGACTTGAAGGTCCCGCTCACGACCCGCGCTCCGGGAAGGCCCTTGGCCTCTCCTACGGCGTCGGCAACACGGGCATGAACCATATTCATCCCATCGAGGGGATGGCCTGGGATGCAGGGAAGGCCGATTTCGGCCTTTTGCCCTACGGGCTTCCCGACCCTGCCGGAATCGACCGCTGGGACGAACCCGGAAAAGGAGAAGCCGTCAAGATTCTCCATGATTTCGGCATGCTCCCGGATATGCTGGGCACCTGCAAGTTCTATGCCTATTCCGGCGTGACCGTTGACGACATGGCCGAAATGATGACGGCCCTGACAGGAAGGACCGTCACCGGGAAAGATCTCCTCAAGGCAGGGAGCCGGACCTATACCCTGCAACGGCTTTTCAACGTCCGCGAGGGCGTGACCCGCGCCGATGATATGCTTCCCGAGAAGGTCCTCAAGCAGCCGGCCTTCGGGTACTACAGTGAAGAACCGGCGTGCGTCACGAAGCGGTACGGTGAAATGCTCGACGAATACTACGCGGCCCGCGGCTGGGACTGCGACGGGCGCCCCACCGGTGAAACCCTGGAGTTTCTCGGTCTCGGGTGGACCCTGAAGGCGTAGCGGAAACGGCAAAAAAAGGGCCGGATACAGCAATCCGGCCCTTTGTCCTTACCCGGCGACCTTTGTCAGAAAGTCCGTCACGAGGTCCAGGTATTCCCTGTGGTTTTCTGAAACAGGCACTGTTGTAGTTTCCCTGTTTCTTGACCTTTGGTCATGGTGGCAAGCGCACCTTTCTCTACTTCGGTAGAGTCCTTCGGTGAGGAGCGAACCTTGCCAGCATTGTATTGCTTCCCTCCTGCCTGCTTTCCACGCATAAAATCATGGAGCCCTCATAGCGCAACGTTGATATAGTGGAGTAGATGTTGATATGCTAAAATTGATATACTGGAAAAGACAAAATTAGATTTACATGGATTATTGCAGGTAGTGGACATGATCGGCTTCCTGCACACATTACTGCGATGTTACGTGCACGGGAGCAAGCTTTTGAGGCTTCCCGCAGGTAACTGTCGGATCTTCTTGCTCAATGAATTATGAGTGAAAGAGGCAGTGTAAAATGAATTGTTTCCCTGACAGACGTGACGAGAAGAAGAGCCAGGCAGGGTTGTTTTTCGTCTTCGGACAGTAAGGGGAAAATATGGGTACGATACTTGAACTCGAAAATTTGTCGAAGTACTTCCCCCTTGACGGGCACAGGACAGTGAAAGCTGTCGATGCGGTGTCAATGAATGTCAACAGAGGCGACATTTTCGGTATCGCCGGTGAATCCGGTTCGGGGAAGACGACCCTGGGGCGGGTCGTTCTGAAGCTTCTCGACGCAACGGAAGGCACCATTTCCTATGACGGACAGGATATTACCGGTATTGACATGGAACATGAGAAGCGGCTGCGCCGGAAGCTTCAGATTGTCTTTCAGGATCCCTACGCATCTCTCCATCCGAGGAAGAAAATCAAGGATATCATCGGCCAGGGGCTGCGGACGCACGGTCTCGTTTCCAGCGGGCAGGAAATGGTGGAGAAGGTCGGGCAGTTCCTTTCCCTTGTGGGGATGAACGAGCAGCACCTCTACCGCTATCCGCATGAGCTCTCCGGCGGGCAGCGGCAGAGGGTGTCCATCGCCCGGGCGCTGATCCTTGATCCGGAACTGGTCGTCCTCGACGAGCCCACGTCTTCACTGGACGTTTCGGTTCAGGCTGAGGTGCTGAAACTGCTGAAACGTCTCCGGGACGAACTGAATCTCACCTATCTTTTCATCACACACGATCTCTCCGTTGTCAGGCTTTTTACCGAGAAACTGGCCATACTCTATCTCGGAAGAATCATGGAGATAGGGAAAACGGAAACAATCTTCAAGCAGCCTCTTCATCCCTATACTGAAGCGCTCATATCGGTAACGCCCAAGCTCGATCCGGATAAAAGGGGGGGCAAAATCATTTTGAAGGGAGAAATCCCGAGCCCCATCGATCCTCCCAAAGGTTGTCCTTTCCACACACGCTGTTTCAAAAAAATCGGCTCCGTCTGCGAAACCGAGCGTCCGGAACTCAAGGATGTCGGCGACGGGCATTGTGTTGCCTGTCACCTTTACTAGCCCCCGGCAAATGCGGGGAAGGTCTCGGCGGATCTGTGCCAGGAGAGGAATCAGGTGAATCGTAATGCAGAAATAAAAGGGAGGTTGGTTAGGATGAAACGTTGGAAGCGGTTATTGGTAACGGGGCTTTTCAGTGTGATGATGGTGGCAGCTCTTGCAGGTGTTGCCGCGGCGAAGCCGCTTGTGATCGGGATGAACACCGGCACCATCGTGACGCTCGATCCGGCCGCGTGCTACGAGGTCGAAGGGCACTGGCTGCTCAACAACATCTATGACAGCCTGGTGAAGTTCAAACCAGGTTCCGCCAGTGAGATCGAGCCTTGCCTGGCGACGGATTGGGAGGTTGACGGGAAGACCCTGAAGTTCAAGCTCCGCGAAGGGGTCAAGTTCTCCAACGGTCAACCGCTGCTGGCCGAAGACGTGGTCTACTCGCTGAAGCGGGTTGTTGCGATGGGTGCAACTCCCTCCTGGATCCTCACCCAGTTCGGCGTTGGCGAAGACGATATCAGTGCCGAAGGGAACACGATCAAGGTGAAGATGGATGCTCCCTACTCGCCGCAGCTGGTCATGTCCTGCATGACCTACATTTCCGGAGTGGTGGACAAGTCCGCAACGCAGGAGCATGAGAAAGACGGTGACATGGGGTCGGCCTATCTTGACACCACATCGGCCGGAAGCGGCCCCTATATGCTGGAGACCTGGGATAGGGAAGAGCGGATTGTTCTGAAGGCGAACCCCCACTACTGGGGCGAGAAACCCAAGATCGACCGTATCATCCTCGTCGATATCCCCGAGTCCTCCAGCCAGCTGCTGCAGCTCAAACGCGGCGAGATCGACATCGCCTGGAACCTCGAGTATGACCAGATCCCCGATGTCGAATCGACCAAGGGCCTCCATACCACCACCACACCCATGTTCAAGCAGATCTACCTTGCCATGAACGCAAGCGTGGAGCCTCTGGACAACCTGAAGGTGCGCCAGGCCGTCAAGTCGGCCATCGACACCGAAGGCATGATCAAGGCCATTGGCGGTGGTGTTATGGAGCTGCATACCTTTATTCCCAAAGGCATGTTCGCACATTACGAAGGTGATCCATTTCCCTACGACCCGGAACGGGCCAGGGAGCTCCTTGCGGAAGCCGGCTATCCCGATGGAATCGATATCAATCTGACTATCCCCGAATTCCTCGCCACCGCCGGAACTGTGGCCAAGGCAAACCTGGATGCCGTGGGGATCAAGACCAATCTCCAGACTATGGCCTACACGACACTGCTTGGCAAGTACAGGGAGCAGGGCCTTGAAGTCGTCATCGCCCGCTGGGGTGCCGACTACGGCGACCCCGATGCCATGGCCAAGCCCTTTGCGCACTGCAGAACTACCGGTGACGACGCAAAGATCAAGCAGCTTGCCTGGCGGAACGCCTATGCCAGCGAAGAGCTGACCGACATGGTCGAAAAGGCGCAGTTCATCAAGGATAAGGCGGAACGTGAAGCTCTGTACGAGGATATCCAGAAGATGTGGCAGAAGGAGAGCGTCTTCGAGATTCTCTACCAGTTCTCGGGGCAGGTCGGTGTCCGGGACGCCGTGAAGAATTTCTCCCTCAATCCGCTGACAGAGACACACCTGGAGCTCGTGGGGCTCGAGCAGTAGGACGCAACTTGCCGATATCCGTACCCCCGGGGCGGTGGAACACCGCCCCGGGCTTTGCCTTGTCCCTTCATGTCAGAGTGGGCCGTTGACCCGGAGAATGCCGTGGAGGAAATCTTGTCAGCTGCGAGGAATGACGAATGAGTTTTGGCCATTATGTATTGAAACGACTGGCTCTGTTTTTTGTGGTGATTTTCGGTGTCGTTACCGTCACCTTCATCATCTCGCATATAGTTCCTGCGGACCCGGTAGGGGCCATTCTCGGTGAGAACGCCCCCCAGGAGCTGGTGGAAAAGACAGAACGACAGCTCGGGCTCCATCTTCCGTTGCACCAGCAGTATCTCCGGACCCTGAAAGGGGTGGCGACGCTTGACCTCGGCATCGCATTGCGGACGAACAATCCAGTCATAACGGACCTGAAGAAATATTTTCCTGCAACCCTGGAACTTGTCATTTTTGCAATGATCATCGCCATCATCCTCGGGATCACGCTGGGGATCATCGCGGCGGTCAAGAGGAACCAGTGGCCCGACACATTGAGCCGGATCTTCTCACTTGTTGGTATCTCCATGCCGGCGTTCTGGTTAGGCCTTTTGATCATACTGGTTTTTTTCTACCATCTCCAGCTGCTTCCGGCGGGAGGAAGGCTGGACATTACATTGTCCCCCCCGCCTACAGTCACCGGCATGTATACCATTGACAGTCTGCTGGCCGGTCAGATCGGGAAGTTCTGGAATGCCCTCTATCATCTTCTGGGGCCGGCGCTGGTGTTGGGATGGATACAAACCGCATATATCGGCCGAACCACACGCTCCTCCATGCTGGAGATCCTCAACGAGGAGTATGTCCGTACGGCACGCGTGAAGGGGTTGCCAGAGCGGACGGTGATCCTCCGCCATGCCTTCAAGAACGCCGCGATTACGGTGATTACAATGATCGGTATCTCTGTGGGGTACATGCTGGAAGGCTCGGTACTGACGGAGACGGTCTTTGGTTATCCGGGCCTGGGCCGTTACTCGGTGAACGCCTTCCTTGCCCTGGACCTCAACGCCGTTATCGGCTCTGTGACTCTGATCGCCGTCTGTTTCGCCACCAGCAACCTCATTGTTGACCTGTTGTACGGTTTCCTGGATCCGAGGGTGAGATATTAGGGGATGCCCATGAGTACACGACGAGAACGACTCGAGACCTGGAAGGAACGCCATGCCTCTGAAATCTCCCAGATCCGGGAGGTGCTCTTCGCCGTCAAGAAGAGCAAATTGGCCATTGCGGGGCTCGCCATCATTTTGGGCCTGGTGGTGGTGGCTGTAATTGTCCCCCTGATAGCTCCCTATGACCCTGTGGAGATGAACCTGGGCAACCGGCTGCAGGCCCCGTCGAAAGCACACTGGATGGGAACCGATGAACTGGGGCGGGATATCCTCACCCGGGTGCTCTACGGGACGCGCCTGGCGCTGAAGATCATAATCATCGTTCTGCTCATCGACCTCCCTCTGGGGGTGTTTCTGGGCATTATCGCGGGTTACTTCGGCGGCTGGCTTGATGAAGTGATCATGCGTTTGGCTGATATCTTCATGGCTTTTCCCCGTCTTGTGCTTGCCATGGCCATCGGTGCCGCCCTCGGTCCCAGTCTGATCAACACGATGATCGCTATCGCCGTCACCATGTGGCCCGCCTACGCACGTCTCGCCCGCGGTGAGACACTGAGTATCAAGGAAAGAACCTTTATCGAGGCCGAGAGGTCGGTGGGGACACCACGATGGAAGATTCTTTTCTCCCACATTCTTCCTCTCTGCTCGTCGACGACTATCGTCAGGGCTACGCTGGACATGGGGAATGTTATCCGTATCGCCGCCGGCATGAGCTTTATCGGGCTGGGGGCGCAGGCACCGACGCCGGAGTGGGGGCTTATGGTGAGCACAGGTCGGGATTTCCTGGTGAACCAGTGGTGGGTTCCCACATTTCCGGGCCTGGCGATTTTTGTGACTGTCTTCGGTTTCAACCTTCTGGGGGACGGAATCCGCGACATCTCTGACCCGCATCTGAGAAGGGGAGACTAATGGCCGAGACATTAATAGACATTCAGGACCTTTACGTTAACTTCTATACCTACAGAGGCATCGTGCGTGCTATTAACGGAGTCAACCTTCAGATCAACGAAGGGGAGTTCTTCGGCCTTGTCGGAGAGACGGGCTGCGGTAAAAGCGTGACCGCCTCGGCGATCCTCGACCTTGTCCGAAACCCCGGGCGTATCGAAAGCGGCAGGATCTTCTTCAAGGGCGAGGATCTGCTCTCAATGGACAAGAACAGATTGCGCGATACGATCAGAGGAAGAGAAATCACCATGATCATGCAGCACCCTGTTGCCGCATTGAACCCGGTCATGCGCATTCAGGAACAGATAGCCGAAGTGCTGGCGGCGCACGGCATGAGCAAGCGGGAGGCCAAAAAGGCGGTTATAGACCGACTGGCGGAGGTCAACATCCCCGAACCGGAAAAGGTGGCCCGGTACTACCCGCACCAGCTTTCGGGAGGAATGGCGCAGCGCGTAATGATTGCGATGATGCTTTCCTCGGAGCCGTCGCTGCTGATCGCCGACGAACCGACGACGGCGCTGGATGTTTCAGTCCAGGCCCAGGTTCTGATCCTGCTGCGGGAGCTTGTCAAAAAGAAACGTTCCAGCGTTCTGCTGATCACCCATGACATGTCGGTTGTAGCAGAGGTCTGTGACCGTGTGGGGGTCATGTACGCGGGGGATATCGCCGAAACCGGCGATGTACGGGACGTGATTTTCAACCCCAGGCACCCCTACACCCAGGGACTGATGCAGGCCATACCGTCGGAAGAACGCACCGAACTGCAAGGGATTCCCGGAACGGTTCCGGACCTGGTAACACCACCTCCTGCTTGCCGCTTCCATCCCCGCTGTTCTCATGTCATGGAGCGCTGCAAGCGGGAAAAACCGGCGGCCCGCACGGTTGGCGAGGGACATACCGTAGCATGTCACCTCTATGAGGCCATCTCGTGCAAGGCAAAATGAGAACAGATGCGCCCGGGCCAGGGACTGCGACGGGCGCCCACCGGTGAAACCCTGGAGTTTCCCGGTCTCGGGTGGACCCTGAAGGCGTAGCGGAAACGGCAAAAAAAGGGCCGGATACAGCAATCCGGCCCTTTGTCCTTACCCGGCGACCTTTGTCAGAAAGTCCGTCACGAGGTCCAGGTATTCCCTGTGGTTTTCTGAAACAGGCACTGTTGTAGTTTCCCTGTTTCTTGACCTTTGGTCATGGTGGCAAGCGCACCTTTCTCTACTTCGGTAGAGTCCTTCGGTGAGGAGCGAACCTTGCCAGCATTGTATTGCTTCCCTCCTGCCTGCTTTCCACGCATAAAATCATGGAGCCCTCATAGCGCAACGTTGATATAGTGGAGTAGATGTTGATATGCTAAAATTGATATACTGGAAAAGACAAAATTAGATTTACATGGATTATTGCAGGTAGTGGACATGATCGGCTTCCTGCACACATTACTGCGATGTTACGTGCACGGGAGCAAGCTTTTGAGGCTTCCCGCAGGTAACTGTCGGATCTTCTTGCTCAATGAATTATGAGTGAAAGAGGCAGTGTAAAATGAATTGTTTCCCTGACAGACGTGACGAGAAGAAGAGCCAGGCAGGGTTGTTTTTCGTCTTCGGACAGTAAGGGGAAAATATGGGTACGATACTTGAACTCGAAAATTTGTCGAAGTACTTCCCCCTTGACGGGCACAGGACAGTGAAAGCTGTCGATGCGGTGTCAATGAATGTCAACAGAGGCGACATTTTCGGTATCGCCGGTGAATCCGGTTCGGGGAAGACGACCCTGGGGCGGGTCGTTCTGAAGCTTCTCGACGCAACGGAAGGCACCATTTCCTATGACGGACAGGATATTACCGGTATTGACATGGAACATGAGAAGCGGCTGCGCCGGAAGCTTCAGATTGTCTTTCAGGATCCCTACGCATCTCTCCATCCGAGGAAGAAAATCAAGGATATCATCGGCCAGGGGCTGCGGACGCACGGTCTCGTTTCCAGCGGGCAGGAAATGGTGGAGAAGGTCGGGCAGTTCCTTTCCCTTGTGGGGATGAACGAGCAGCACCTCTACCGCTATCCGCATGAGCTCTCCGGCGGGCAGCGGCAGAGGGTGTCCATCGCCCGGGCGCTGATCCTTGATCCGGAACTGGTCGTCCTCGACGAGCCCACGTCTTCACTGGACGTTTCGGTTCAGGCTGAGGTGCTGAAACTGCTGAAACGTCTCCGGGACGAACTGAATCTCACCTATCTTTTCATCACACACGATCTCTCCGTTGTCAGGCTTTTTACCGAGAAACTGGCCATACTCTATCTCGGAAGAATCATGGAGATAGGGAAAACGGAAACAATCTTCAAGCAGCCTCTTCATCCCTATACTGAAGCGCTCATATCGGTAACGCCCAAGCTCGATCCGGATAAAAGGGGGGGCAAAATCATTTTGAAGGGAGAAATCCCGAGCCCCATCGATCCTCCCAAAGGTTGTCCTTTCCACACACGCTGTTTCAAAAAAATCGGCTCCGTCTGCGAAACCGAGCGTCCGGAACTCAAGGATGTCGGCGACGGGCATTGTGTTGCCTGTCACCTTTACTAGCCCCCGGCAAATGCGGGGAAGGTCTCGGCGGATCTGTGCCAGGAGAGGAATCAGGTGAATCGTAATGCAGAAATAAAAGGGAGGTTGGTTAGGATGAAACGTTGGAAGCGGTTATTGGTAACGGGGCTTTTCAGTGTGATGATGGTGGCAGCTCTTGCAGGTGTTGCCGCGGCGAAGCCGCTTGTGATCGGGATGAACACCGGCACCATCGTGACGCTCGATCCGGCCGCGTGCTACGAGGTCGAAGGGCACTGGCTGCTCAACAACATCTATGACAGCCTGGTGAAGTTCAAACCAGGTTCCGCCAGTGAGATCGAGCCTTGCCTGGCGACGGATTGGGAGGTTGACGGGAAGACCCTGAAGTTCAAGCTCCGCGAAGGGGTCAAGTTCTCCAACGGTCAACCGCTGCTGGCCGAAGACGTGGTCTACTCGCTGAAGCGGGTTGTTGCGATGGGTGCAACTCCCTCCTGGATCCTCACCCAGTTCGGCGTTGGCGAAGACGATATCAGTGCCGAAGGGAACACGATCAAGGTGAAGATGGATGCTCCCTACTCGCCGCAGCTGGTCATGTCCTGCATGACCTACATTTCCGGAGTGGTGGACAAGTCCGCAACGCAGGAGCATGAGAAAGACGGTGACATGGGGTCGGCCTATCTTGACACCACATCGGCCGGAAGCGGCCCCTATATGCTGGAGACCTGGGATAGGGAAGAGCGGATTGTTCTGAAGGCGAACCCCCACTACTGGGGCGAGAAACCCAAGATCGACCGTATCATCCTCGTCGATATCCCCGAGTCCTCCAGCCAGCTGCTGCAGCTCAAACGCGGCGAGATCGACATCGCCTGGAACCTCGAGTATGACCAGATCCCCGATGTCGAATCGACCAAGGGCCTCCATACCACCACCACACCCATGTTCAAGCAGATCTACCTTGCCATGAACGCAAGCGTGGAGCCTCTGGACAACCTGAAGGTGCGCCAGGCCGTCAAGTCGGCCATCGACACCGAAGGCATGATCAAGGCCATTGGCGGTGGTGTTATGGAGCTGCATACCTTTATTCCCAAAGGCATGTTCGCACATTACGAAGGTGATCCATTTCCCTACGACCCGGAACGGGCCAGGGAGCTCCTTGCGGAAGCCGGCTATCCCGATGGAATCGATATCAATCTGACTATCCCCGAATTCCTCGCCACCGCCGGAACTGTGGCCAAGGCAAACCTGGATGCCGTGGGGATCAAGACCAATCTCCAGACTATGGCCTACACGACACTGCTTGGCAAGTACAGGGAGCAGGGCCTTGAAGTCGTCATCGCCCGCTGGGGTGCCGACTACGGCGACCCCGATGCCATGGCCAAGCCCTTTGCGCACTGCAGAACTACCGGTGACGACGCAAAGATCAAGCAGCTTGCCTGGCGGAACGCCTATGCCAGCGAAGAGCTGACCGACATGGTCGAAAAGGCGCAGTTCATCAAGGATAAGGCGGAACGTGAAGCTCTGTACGAGGATATCCAGAAGATGTGGCAGAAGGAGAGCGTCTTCGAGATTCTCTACCAGTTCTCGGGGCAGGTCGGTGTCCGGGACGCCGTGAAGAATTTCTCCCTCAATCCGCTGACAGAGACACACCTGGAGCTCGTGGGGCTCGAGCAGTAGGACGCAACTTGCCGATATCCGTACCCCCGGGGCGGTGGAACACCGCCCCGGGCTTTGCCTTGTCCCTTCATGTCAGAGTGGGCCGTTGACCCGGAGAATGCCGTGGAGGAAATCTTGTCAGCTGCGAGGAATGACGAATGAGTTTTGGCCATTATGTATTGAAACGACTGGCTCTGTTTTTTGTGGTGATTTTCGGTGTCGTTACCGTCACCTTCATCATCTCGCATATAGTTCCTGCGGACCCGGTAGGGGCCATTCTCGGTGAGAACGCCCCCCAGGAGCTGGTGGAAAAGACAGAACGACAGCTCGGGCTCCATCTTCCGTTGCACCAGCAGTATCTCCGGACCCTGAAAGGGGTGGCGACGCTTGACCTCGGCATCGCATTGCGGACGAACAATCCAGTCATAACGGACCTGAAGAAATATTTTCCTGCAACCCTGGAACTTGTCATTTTTGCAATGATCATCGCCATCATCCTCGGGATCACGCTGGGGATCATCGCGGCGGTCAAGAGGAACCAGTGGCCCGACACATTGAGCCGGATCTTCTCACTTGTTGGTATCTCCATGCCGGCGTTCTGGTTAGGCCTTTTGATCATACTGGTTTTTTTCTACCATCTCCAGCTGCTTCCGGCGGGAGGAAGGCTGGACATTACATTGTCCCCCCCGCCTACAGTCACCGGCATGTATACCATTGACAGTCTGCTG
Source organism: uncultured Synergistaceae bacterium (assembly GCA_964515395.1). Taxonomy (GTDB): domain Bacteria; phylum Synergistota; class Synergistia; order Synergistales; family Thermovirgaceae; genus UBA1876. The sequence continues at coordinate 37,291 of CAZERC010000013.1, forward strand.
GCCGGTCAGATCGGGAAGTTCTGGAATGCCCTCTATCATCTTCTGGGGCCGGCGCTGGTGTTGGGATGGATACAAACCGCATATATCGGCCGAACCACACGCTCCTCCATGCTGGAGATCCTCAACGAGGAGTATGTCCGTACGGCACGCGTGAAGGGGTTGCCAGAGCGGACGGTGATCCTCCGCCATGCCTTCAAGAACGCCGCGATTACGGTGATTACAATGATCGGTATCTCTGTGGGGTACATGCTGGAAGGCTCGGTACTGACGGAGACGGTCTTTGGTTATCCGGGCCTGGGCCGTTACTCGGTGAACGCCTTCCTTGCCCTGGACCTCAACGCCGTTATCGGCTCTGTGACTCTGATCGCCGTCTGTTTCGCCACCAGCAACCTCATTGTTGACCTGTTGTACGGTTTCCTGGATCCGAGGGTGAGATATTAGGGGATGCCCATGAGTACACGACGAGAACGACTCGAGACCTGGAAGGAACGCCATGCCTCTGAAATCTCCCAGATCCGGGAGGTGCTCTTCGCCGTCAAGAAGAGCAAATTGGCCATTGCGGGGCTCGCCATCATTTTGGGCCTGGTGGTGGTGGCTGTAATTGTCCCCCTGATAGCTCCCTATGACCCTGTGGAGATGAACCTGGGCAACCGGCTGCAGGCCCCGTCGAAAGCACACTGGATGGGAACCGATGAACTGGGGCGGGATATCCTCACCCGGGTGCTCTACGGGACGCGCCTGGCGCTGAAGATCATAATCATCGTTCTGCTCATCGACCTCCCTCTGGGGGTGTTTCTGGGCATTATCGCGGGTTACTTCGGCGGCTGGCTTGATGAAGTGATCATGCGTTTGGCTGATATCTTCATGGCTTTTCCCCGTCTTGTGCTTGCCATGGCCATCGGTGCCGCCCTCGGTCCCAGTCTGATCAACACGATGATCGCTATCGCCGTCACCATGTGGCCCGCCTACGCACGTCTCGCCCGCGGTGAGACACTGAGTATCAAGGAAAGAACCTTTATCGAGGCCGAGAGGTCGGTGGGGACACCACGATGGAAGATTCTTTTCTCCCACATTCTTCCTCTCTGCTCGTCGACGACTATCGTCAGGGCTACGCTGGACATGGGGAATGTTATCCGTATCGCCGCCGGCATGAGCTTTATCGGGCTGGGGGCGCAGGCACCGACGCCGGAGTGGGGGCTTATGGTGAGCACAGGTCGGGATTTCCTGGTGAACCAGTGGTGGGTTCCCACATTTCCGGGCCTGGCGATTTTTGTGACTGTCTTCGGTTTCAACCTTCTGGGGGACGGAATCCGCGACATCTCTGACCCGCATCTGAGAAGGGGAGACTAATGGCCGAGACATTAATAGACATTCAGGACCTTTACGTTAACTTCTATACCTACAGAGGCATCGTGCGTGCTATTAACGGAGTCAACCTTCAGATCAACGAAGGGGAGTTCTTCGGCCTTGTCGGAGAGACGGGCTGCGGTAAAAGCGTGACCGCCTCGGCGATCCTCGACCTTGTCCGAAACCCCGGGCGTATCGAAAGCGGCAGGATCTTCTTCAAGGGCGAGGATCTGCTCTCAATGGACAAGAACAGATTGCGCGATACGATCAGAGGAAGAGAAATCACCATGATCATGCAGCACCCTGTTGCCGCATTGAACCCGGTCATGCGCATTCAGGAACAGATAGCCGAAGTGCTGGCGGCGCACGGCATGAGCAAGCGGGAGGCCAAAAAGGCGGTTATAGACCGACTGGCGGAGGTCAACATCCCCGAACCGGAAAAGGTGGCCCGGTACTACCCGCACCAGCTTTCGGGAGGAATGGCGCAGCGCGTAATGATTGCGATGATGCTTTCCTCGGAGCCGTCGCTGCTGATCGCCGACGAACCGACGACGGCGCTGGATGTTTCAGTCCAGGCCCAGGTTCTGATCCTGCTGCGGGAGCTTGTCAAAAAGAAACGTTCCAGCGTTCTGCTGATCACCCATGACATGTCGGTTGTAGCAGAGGTCTGTGACCGTGTGGGGGTCATGTACGCGGGGGATATCGCCGAAACCGGCGATGTACGGGACGTGATTTTCAACCCCAGGCACCCCTACACCCAGGGACTGATGCAGGCCATACCGTCGGAAGAACGCACCGAACTGCAAGGGATTCCCGGAACGGTTCCGGACCTGGTAACACCACCTCCTGCTTGCCGCTTCCATCCCCGCTGTTCTCATGTCATGGAGCGCTGCAAGCGGGAAAAACCGGCGGCCCGCACGGTTGGCGAGGGACATACCGTAGCATGTCACCTCTATGAGGCCATCTCGTGCAAGGCAAAATGAGAACAGATGCGCCCGGGCCAGGGACTGCGACGGGCGCCCCACCGGTGAAACCCTGGAGTTTCCCGGTCTCGGGTGGACCCTGAAGCCGTAGCGGAAACGGCAAACAACGGGCCGGATACAGCAATCCGGCCCGTTGTCCTTACCCGGCGACCCGTGTCAGAAAGTCCGTCACGAGGTCCAGGTATTCCGCCTGATTTGCGAAGTAGATGCTGTTATGATCCCCCTGGCGGAAGACCTTGAGTTCTGCCCGGTCTCCGGCCCATCGGGCAAGCCGTTCGCCATGGCTCACGTCGACGAGACCGTCATGGAGGCTGTGCAATACCAGCGTGGGGCCGTTCCATCGGCGGAGTTTTGTTTCGTGATCGAAGAAGCGTTTGACCTCAGAGAGCAAACCGGCCTGGTCCGTCCCGAGTTCGCGGGGCGTGACCCGAAGAAGGATCCGTTCGGCCACGTCGGCGATGCCGCTTTCCAGGACAAGGCCTGCAATTTTCGGGATCGTTGCAGCTCCGTGGATCGCGTAGATCGATCCCAGGGACCGTCCGAAAAGGACGATTTTCGACGTGGGCTCCCCGCATGCCTCGACGACGGACTTGACGTCGTCCAGCATGGAGGCAAGGGCGGGAAAGCCCCCGGATCCGCCGTAGCCGCGGTATTCGGCCAGAAGACAGTTGAATCCGCGCCGATGGAGCTCTTCGGCCAGTTCTCCTTCCCAGTCGGCTGCAATCTCACCGTTGCCATGAAAATGTACGACCGTCGCCGCCCCTGGATGCTCATGCCTGTAGGAGCAGAGCACGTTTCCCGCTTCGGTGGCGACCGTAAAAGGGTGAGCTGCCCGTCCGATGCGGGGAAAGAAATAACGGTTCCCCAGGAGGGGATCGTCCAAAATGGATTTCATGGAATCACCGTCCTTTTTCCCGGAGAGTCCGGGAGGGCTCCCTGTACTGTATCATGAAGAAAAGGAGGCAAAGGGATCATGCGCTTTCCACACAAGGTACCGGTCGGAATCGGGGTGCTTTTCGCGGTGGTATGGATCGGGATCCTCATGTCTTCCTGCAGCCTGGCCTCGGAAGGGGTCCCCTCGCTTGCGGAAATCATCGAGAGATACGGGGATCGGGAACCGGAACTTTGGGGAGAGGACATACCAGGGATGGTGCGGACCTTCGAACCGGAGGGGAAACAGGTGGCCCTGACCCTTGACGCCTGTGGAGGACCGCACGGATCCGGTTATGACGAAAAGATCATCGAAATGCTGCGGGAATACGGTGTTCGGGCCACCCTTTTCTTGAACGCCCGCTGGATCGAGGCCAACCCGGAGATTGCAGCCGATCTTGCCTCGGATCCGCTTTTTGTGATAGCCAACCACGGCTGGCAGCACAAGCCCTGTTCTGTGACGGGCCGTTTCGCCTGGGGGATCGAGGGAACCAAAAGCCTTGCGGAAGCCTGTAGGGAGATCGAAAGGGGAGCCGGGGCCGTCCGGAAACTGACGGGAAAGCGCCCGAGGTTCTACCGGTCGGGGACGAATTTCTATGATGAGGTCGCCGTCGCCGTTGCGCAGGATTTGGGCATGATGGTCACGGGATGGAGCGTCCTCGGAGACGAGGGAGCCACATTGTCACCGGAAAAGGTGGCTGAACGGGTTTTGGGAGCAAAACCGGGGCGGATCATCCTTTGCCACATGAACCAGCCCGGAAGCGGTACCGCCGAAGGCCTGACGGAAGCCGTGCCCCGTCTTTTGGATAAAGGGTACCGGTTCGTTACCCTTGACGATGTTTTTTGGGGAAAAGCCGAAGAAAGGCCTTCGTTCTGAAGTGCTGTCGTGGTAGGATGACAGAACAGAAAGACCAGTGGGGTCCCCGGCGGACCCAGAGAGGAGGAAGAATCACATGAAGAAGGCTCTTGTCGCCCTGGACGGCAGTCCGCTGAGCCATGACCTGGTGAGGTTCGCCTTCACCCACGTGCGGAAGGAGAAGCTGGACAGGGTCGAATTTCTGCATGTCTACGAGGAGCACCCGTTGACGGCCTTTCCGGGCATGCCCGTTCCCATGGAGTATGACGAAACCTATCGCAAGGATCTTGAAAAGGAGTTCAGGTCGCTGATCGAGACGGCGGCTGCCGAGACCCAGAGCAACATCCCCTACGATTTCACCATGCTCCTGGGCGTCGCCTACAGCGAGATCGTCCGCCGCGCGGAACGAGACGAGGATATCAAGGTCATTCTCATCGGCCACAGGGGCATGCGGGATCTGGAGCGCTTTTTCATCGGCAGCGTGGCCGCCAAGGTCGTCGCCCATGCCCCCTGCACGGTCATCGTCTTCAGGCCGCGCGAAAGCAATGAGAAGAAACAGGAGGAAAACGCCTGACGGCGCTTTCCTCCTGCAATCAGCCCGGAATTGTGGTCAGGGGGTCTTTCCCCCGAGCCCTGAGGTCCTCCTCCCGCTTTCGGAGGAGGACCATTTTCTTCTTGAATGTCTCCAGGTCCTGAAAATCCTCCAGGCGAGATGATGCCGCAAGGGTGCGGACCTCATCGCAAAGGTTGAAAAATTCCTTGTACTTTTCGGCAAGATCCCTGTCCGGTTTTACGCGACGCGGCGGGGGAACCCTTCCGGCTTCCTCCATGCGCGCCAGCCGTCCCGCGAGGAGGATCCGTTTCATCAGGATAGTATCGAACTGTGCGCCGACGACATCCTCAGGGGGGATGATGTCCAGGCGGCATTCCCCCAATGCCGTTCCCTCGTCGACGATTTTCTCCGCCAGGGGATGTCGTGAAATCATCAGGGAGTTGCCCAGGCGGCTGTGCTTGTACTCAGGCAGCCAGGCGTCCATGAAGACCACGTCGGCCGTTTCGCCGAAGACGTCGTCACAGATGAGGCACCCTCCCTGGATACAGCCGCCATGGCCCCACAAAAACTGCGGGAGCCCCTTGGCTGGCACCGTTTCCCCCTCGCTGCCGTTTTTGGCGACGGCGGCATGGCGGTAGTTATCGCTGTCATCCTCTTCGGGTGGTCGCCTGAAGTCCATCCGGAGCAGATCCTTCGGCAGCACCCCCGATTCGAGACTGGCATACTCCTGGTAGCGGTGGGTCGGAATCATGCCGCATGTGATGGAAGCCAGAAAGGCGAGCCTTTCGCCAAGGGCCGGCAAAAGGGACGCCGCTTTCCTGAGCCCGTAGGCCAGGCAGGGAAGTGCGATTACGGCATACCGCCGGGTTTCTTTTTCCTGCAGGATTGCCTTGAGGGCTTCCGTGATCGGTACGGGGTGGTAGACCGACCCTGTGAAGTCGATGACTTTCTCGGGGTTTATGACCTTTCGGAAGGTCCAGAACCCGGGACGTTTGTCGTCAGGGCCCGCCAGCAGCACGGCGTCCACATCGCCGCGCTCGAGAAGGCGCGTCAAAAACCAGGAGGCCACACCCCCCGATGCACCCTTTGTTCGGAATTCGCCCCGTACAATGTGCCCCTTCCTGCATGAGAGGGAATGTCTCAGGACTGGAGTCTGGTCCATTTCCCTGGATTTCCCGTAGTGCGAGTTTGCCGCGTCATCGATCGACGGGCCCCGCCCCGAAAAGGGACACACCTCGAGACAGAGGCCGCAATCGGTGCAGCCGTCGCTTTCGGCGGGGCGGAGCTCTCCGCTCTCGTCGAAAAACATGGAAAGCACCGTTTCAGGACAGACCGCGGCGCAGAGGCCGCATCCGGAACAAAAACCCTTTTCAGCCACCTGGTCCACGACATTCATGAGTATCTCTCCTTTTCGGTTATTCTGCAGGAGCACGTCAGCCCATCAAAAACCGGAAGAAAAGGGGAAGGACGGCCAGCACGCTGATGAGCCGCACCGTGTGAAGCACGCTGACGGTGAGTGCATCGGCTCCCACTTCGTCGGCGACGAGGCTCATCTGGGTGAGTCCCCCGGGAGAGGAAACCAGCAGGCAGGTGATGTAGCTCCAGTCCGTTACCTTGTAGAGGATGAGGCTCAGAAGAAGTCCGGACAGGATCATGACCACCGCCAGGATCAAGACGGGAAAGAGCATCTCCGACAGAAGCGTCAGGGTTTCCGGGGTGATCTCCTGGGCGATGGCGAGTCCCACTCCGACGCGGGCGAGTGAACGCAGTGTCGGGTGAACCCGGGGGAGGCCGCCTTTGACGACGTTGAAAACGCCTACGGCAGCCATGGAGCCGAGCAGGTCGCCGGCGGGAAGGCCCAGGGCTCTGCCGCCGAGTCCGCCGGCGATGGCCACCAGGATAAGGACCGTCACGCCCGAGCTGTCCGTTGTGCCGGGCGCGGCATCATCGGAGGGTGTCTCGTCATCTTCCAGGGAAGCCCCCTGCCCTCTTTTGATCTTTGCGCTGACACAGCGGGCCAGAAATGGCATCAGGATGAGGAACAGGACCACCCTGACAAGCTGAAGCAGCGTGACGGCGACGGTATCGGCGTCCAGGGAGAAGGCCAGAAGAGCCATTTCCGAAATGCCGCCCGTGGTGGAACCCAGAAGGGCCGTGCTCAGCGGGAGATGGGTGGCCCAGTAGAGCAAAAAGCCTGAGGTCACGGAAAGAACCAGCATCCAGGCCGAAACCAGCAGCGCAGGCAACAGCATCTTCCGCAGTTCGCGGAAAATATTCCGGTCGATCTTGAGCCCGAGGAAGGCCCCGATAACCAGCTTGCAGACGAAGGTGACCTCCTGGGTCGGGAAATCAAAACTGATCCCGAACATACCGAGGCCCGCAGCCAAAAACAGGGCCCCAAGCATGTCCGGGGAAGGAAACCTGAAAAAGGAGAACAGTTTCCAGCCGGCGATTCCCACGATGAAAAGAAAGGCGATTCCCGCCATGATTTCTCCGTTCATGTCAGCCGTCCCTTCCTGAATAGTCCGGCCGCCCTGAAAAGATGAAGGGCCCGCATGTCATGTATTTTCTCATGAAACGGGCGCCGGTAAAGCCCGCTTCCGAAAAGGGGTTTCTCGGGAGACAGCCGGCATTCCTTGCGGGGGTGGTTCGTGAAAAGGGGCAGCTCTTTTTATAACCTGCCCGGCCTGAAGAGGTGTCGTTCCCTGTTGAAAAGGGGAATGAGCCCGCCGGATCGCATAATTTCCAGGACGAATCCGCTCGTTCGCGGGAATGCCACGCGGGTGCTTGTGCCGGGCACCTCGATGAGCCCCTTTTCGAGGTCAACGATGACATCGTCTCCCTCCTGGATCCCCTCCCAGCCCGTTTCGATGACGGCGAGCCCGATGTTGACGGCGTTCCTGAAAAAATTTCGGCTGAAACTCCTGGCGACGACGGCCTCGATGCCGCAATGTCTGATCATCAGGGCGGCATGTTCCCTGGAGGAGCCGGCCCCGAAATTCGCGCCGGCGAAGATCACGTCGCCTTTTGTGACGGCTTGCGCAAAACCGGGCCTCAGGTCTTCGAAAAAAAAGGGAAGAAGATCGTCGAGACCGGCGGCTTTCGATATGGCGGATCCGGGGATGATGCTGTCGGCGTTGATGTTGTCCTGGTCGAAGACATGGGCTTTCCCCTTGATGGTCATTGCCCGTGCCTCCTTTCGGCTCCGGCAAAGGGCGTTATTACGCCGGATACGGCGGAAAGCGCCGCCGTGACGGGGGAAACGATATGGACCTTCGCCTTCTTGCTCCCCATTCTTCCGGAAACGTTCCGGTTCGTGGTGGAAAGGGCCGTCTCGCCGTCAGCCAGCAGGCCGCCGTGTCGCCCGGCGCAGGGACCACACCCGGGCGTGTAAAGGATGGCTCCCGCGTCCAGGAAAATCTCCAGCAGCCCTTTTTCGGAGAGCTCCCGGAGAATCTTCCGGGAGGCGGGCAGGAGGATCATCCTGACCCCCGGACAGATTTTCTTTCCCTCCATGAAGCGGGCGGCGATTTCGAAATCCTCGAATCGCCCGTTCGTGCAGGATCCCAGGACCACCTGGTCCACGGGCAGGCCCGCCATGTCGGCCACATCCACCACGTCGTCGATGTTCGGCGACCTGGCGATCTTCGGCCGGAGCGACCCGAGGTCGATCAAAAGCCGTGAAGCGTAACGGGCGTCAGGGTCGGGGGCGACTCCCTCGTTCCGGGGGGTCCCGTTCGACCGAAGCCATTCCCGCAGCGCATCGTCAAAGGGCATGACGGCGCTTTTGGCGCCGGCTTCCGAGGCCATGTTGCACAGGGTGATCCGTGACCCGATGGACAAAGAAGACAGACCCGCTCCCTGGAATTCGACGCAGGCGTACATGGCCCCTTTCTGGGTGAGCCTGCGGAGCATTTCCAGCGCCGCATCCTTGGCGGTGACCCCTTCGGGCAGCGTCCCTTCAAGCTTTACAAGGACCGATTCGGGAACCCTGAACCAGGAGAGCCCCGAGGAAAGCGTGACGGCCGCATCGGCCGCACCAACGGAGATGCCCATGGCGTTCAGGGCGCCGTAGGAGCATGCGTGGGAGTCCGTGGCCACCACGAGGCCGCCGGGCAGGACATGGCCCCTCTCGATGAGCAGCTGGTGGCAGATTCCTTCGCCGACCTCGCATGAAGGGATGTCCCGCTGCTTCAGAAACGAACGGATGAGGTTGTGCCGCTGGGCCGTTTCCCTCGTGGGAGCCGGGGCGAAGTGATCAAGCACGAAGAGCGCCTTCGACCTGTCCCAGATGGAGGCGTCATCCACGAGCTCGAAGCTCTCGATGACGAAGGGGGCGTTGACGTCCTGGACCATGGCGAAGTCCACTTCCGCCATGCACATGTCCCCGGCCGCCAGGTCCGCCCAGCTTCGTTGGCTCAGGATCTTTTCTGCAATGGTCTTTCCCATACCGGAACCCTCTGGCATCCCGGGCCGGTCACGCCGTGGATCCCCGGGATCTTTCGAGCTGCCTTTTGATCATCCGGAACAGCGAGATGCCGACAAAGACGAGCGACAGGGAAAGCAGGATGACGCTGGCCGGGTCACCGATGAAAATGCTGTAGTCGCCTCCCGAAATTTCCAAAGAACGCCTGAAATTTGTTTCGACCAGAAACCCGAGGATGACACCCAGGACCATGGGCAGGGGCGTAAAGCCGAAATAGCGCATCAGGTACCCGATGCCGCCCATGACGAGGACGAGGGTCGGCTCGAAAAGGCTGTGGTTCAGCGAATAGGCTCCCGAGAGGATCAGTACGTACACGATGGAAAGGACATAGGGTTTCGGCCGGTTCACGAGCCACAGGCAGATTTTGAGGGAGACCAGGCCGAAAATGAGCAAAAAGACGTTGGCGAAAAAGAGTCCGCCGAAGAGTCCGTAGACCACATCGGGACTCTTGACGAAAAGCATCGGCCCGGGCCGCATGCCGTGCAGAAGAAAGCCGCCCAGAAGGATGGCCGACGAGTTGGACCCCGGGATGCCGAAAGCCAGGAGAGGGATAAGGGTCGTGCTGGTTACCACGTTGTTGGCGCATTCCGGTGCGGCGACGCCTTCTGGGTTTCCCTTGCCCCACTCGTCCTTGGTCCGCGACCAGCGTTTTGCCTCGTTGAAGGAGATGAAAGCCGCCACGGTCCCCCCGGCTCCGGGGATGATTCCTTCCAGTGTGCCCCAGAAGGCGGCGATCATGTGGGGGATGGCGAGGCGCTTTCTCCACAGCGAGAAGCTCGGCAGTTTCAGCTTCGTTCCCGTTCCCGCCTTGGGCCAGTCGGGGAGGCCGCTTTGCCGCAGGAGTTCGCTGACGGCAAAAAGGCCGACCATAATGACGATAGGGCTGATGCCGCTCATGAGGTGGATGGAGCCGAAGGTGAAGCGGTTGGCCCCCGAAACGGGATCGTTGCCGATGGTGGCGATCATCAGGCCGAAGATTCCAGGGATCAGCCCCTTGAGGAGCGATTCCTCTGAAAGGCTGGCGATGACGCTCAAACCGAGAACGCCGATGGCGAAAAAGCTTGCGGGAGTGAACAGCAGGGCGACCTCGGCCAGCCATCCGATGAGGGCGACGAGCATGAAAAGGCCGATCATGCCCCCGATAAAACCGCTCAAGAGTGAAATGCCGAGGGCTTCTCCGCCTCTGCCGTTGAGCTTCATCTGGTAGCCTTCGATGGTCGTCGCGCCGGCCGCGTTGGTCCCCGGAGTGTTGATCAGTATGGCCGGGATGGAACCGCCGTACTCGGCGCCGCAATAGACGGCCGCCAGGGTAATGATTCCCACCACGGGCTGCATCGTGTAGGTCAGCGGAAGGATCAGTGCCATGGAAATCGACGGGGAAATGCCCGGAAGGGCTCCGCCGATCATCCCCCAGATGACTCCGAAGGCGGCTCCCAGGAGGGCGTGGGTTCCAAGCAGCGTGTCGAAAATGATACCGAGGATATTTTCCATAAAGGTCACACTCCTAATGTCAGGAAAAAAGCAGCGCCAAAAAACCCATCGGCATGGGTATCTTGAAAATGGCCACGAAAAGGAGCCAGAAAAAGACTCCGGCGCCGAGCGCTGTCATGACGACCTTCCGTGACATGGGTTCGTGGAAAAACAGGATCGTCCAGAAGACCACCATGGACACCGCTACGGGGTACCCGATATACGGCACGAGCAGCAGGTAGGTGATTCCGATCAGCAACGTGCCGGCGGCCCTGCGGAACATGTACAGGTCGGAAGGGCCTTCTTTCTTTTTGCCGTCCGCCTTTTCGGAGGCGGCGGGGGGTTTACTGAAAACCCCCGCCACCACCAGGAGAGCCGAAAGGACGAACATGCAAAGTGCGAGCAGTTTCGGAAAGTAGGCCGCGCCGACGGCGTCGCTGAGCGAGCTTCGAGGTATGTCCAGAGCGAAATAGTAGTATGCGGCGGAAAGAGCCATGAAGGCGGTGCCTGCTATGCAATCCTTGCGCATCCCTGGGTCTCCCTTTCTTCAACCAGCCCGGAAGGGTTGTCAGTCAATCAGGCCGATCGATATCAGATAATCGCGGTATTCTTTCTGGCTCTTCTTGATGAATGCCTGGGTCGCTTCCTGATCCATGTATTTCGGTATCAGGCAGTTTTCTTCGTACCATGCCGAGAATTCGGGATGTTCGAGCAGGCGCGGGATCGCTTCCTCCCATGCCGCCACGACGTCTTCGGGAAGTCCCTTCGGACCCGCGAGGCCCCGAAACTTCGGCAGGATGATATCGTAGCCCTGTTCAACAGCGGTGGGGACGTCGGGAAGCTTTCTGATC
>CAZERC010000014.1:0-17363 GCA_964515395.1 uncultured Synergistaceae bacterium
CCCTACTTCTGCATCAGACAGGTAAAAAACGCCCTCGAGCAAGAGGGCCTCTCCATAATCACACCCCCGGAAAATGCAAAATGGTCGGACATTCCCGTAATCTCGCCTGAAGTCGGTCGGGAGCTGACGAAAAATGAAGGCAAGCTCCTCATCGATGTCGGCGGCGATGCGTCAGGTGTGCGCGCCCTCAAGCAGTTCTCGGATCTCATTGAAAAAGCGGGGTATCTCCTGGTGCTTGTCGTCAACGTCTTCAGGCCGAAAACGGCCGATATGGAAGGCATTTCCGATATGATCCGGAGGATGGAGGAAATAAGCGGCCTCCAGGTAGGCGCTCTCGTGGGGAACAGTCATCTCATGTCGGAAACCACCGAAGACGATTTTGGACGGGGGCTGGAGATTACACGGGAAGCAGCTGAAGCCACAGGGCTGCCGTTGCTCTACGTAACGGTTCCTCCAGGTCTTCATGACAGGATCGAAAGCCTCGAAAGATCGGCCGGAGTGCCCTTGTGGCCCCTTCAGCGGCGGATGCTTCTCCCCTGGGAGAAAGGATACAATTGGACCTGATGGGAGGTACCGGGCTCTTGAAAAGGGATGGAGGCCCGGTCAGGTCGATACCACATACGAGAGGAGTGGACGGTGTTATGGCAAAAGGGCGGATCGCCGTGCTCGAAAGCTTTTGCAAAAGCTGTGGCCTATGTGTCGAAGCGTGTCCCGTCAATGTTTTGCGGATATCCGACAAGATCAACAGCAAGGGGTTCAGACCCGTTGAGCAGTACAAGGAAGGTTGCATCGCCTGCGGGATGTGCGCGACCATCTGTCCCGACGCGGCGATCGAGGTGTACAAGTTTGAGGAAGACGCATAGAACCGGCCGGAGGTGATGTGAAATGGCACGTGTACTCATGAAAGGCACCGAAGCGATAGCCGAAGCGGCCATTCAGGCCGGTTGCAAGTATTTCTTCGGGTATCCGATTACGCCCCAGAACGAGATCCCCGAATACATGTCGGCAAAGCTGCCCTCCATCGGCGGGGCCTACGTTCAGGCCGAAAGTGAAGTCGCCGCTATCAACATGGTCATGGGCGGAGGAGGAACCGGGACGAAAATCATGACCACTTCTTCAAGCCCCGGAATTTCGCTCATGTCGGAGGGAATCAGCTACATTGCGGCATGTGAGATTCCCGCAGTCCTTGTGAACGTCATGCGGGCCGGCCCCGGACTTGGCGGCATCCTTCCCGCCCAGGGGGACTACTTTCAGGCTACGAAGGGAGGCGGCAACGGCGACTACCGGTTGCTCGTCCTGGCTCCGAGCACGCTGCAGGAAGCAGTGGACCTGACGCAGCTGGCTTTTGACCTTGCCTTCACCTACCGGAATCCGGTGATGATCGTGGCCGACGGCTTCATGGGACAGATGATGGAGGCCGTCGAGATTACCGAACACAAGAGCGAAGGCCTTCCCGACGTGACGCCCTGGGCCCTTGGCAATATGGACAAGAGGGGCAAGCGCAATGTCCTCAAGAGCCTTTACCTGGATCCGGAACTGCTTGAACGGCATGTCCTGAAGCTCAAGGAAAAATATGACGCCATGCAAAAAGAGATCCGGTACGAGGAATTTTACACCGACGATGCGGAATATCTCATCGCAGCCTTCGGAACAACGGCGCGGATTGCGCGCTCCGCGATCTCGAACCTTCGGGAGGAGGGTGTGAAAGTCGGCATGATTCGCCCCATCACGCTCTATCCCTTCCCCGGGGAACAGATACGGAAGCTTTCTGAAAAGGTGAAACAGGTCCTGGTTGTGGAGATGAACACCGGCCAGATGCTTGAAGATGTCCAGGCTGCCGTTTGCGACAGGGCTCCGGTGACCTTCTACGGGCGGTGCGGCGGCATCGCTCCCTCGGTGAAGGAAATCGAGGACAAGCTCAGGGAACTCCTGTAGGCGAGGGGGGAGACTGTCATGAAAGAGACGAAAATTTACGAGCGTCCGAATTCCTGGATGAAAGATGTCCATACGCACTATTGCCCGGGTTGCGGGCATGGCATTACTCACAAGATTCTGTGCGAGGTTATCGACGAGCTCGGAATCCAGGACAAAACCATCGGCATCGCACCGGTTGGGTGCGCCGCCATGATGTACGACTACATCGACGTTGATTTCAGCGAAGCGGCCCATGGCAGGGCACCGGCTTTGGCAACGGGACTCAAGCGGACCAGGCCGGACCGCATGATCTTTACCTACCAGGGTGACGGCGACCTTGCCTCCATCGGGACGGCGGAAATCATCCATGCAGCGAACCGTGGCGAAAAATTCACCACTATTTTCATCAATAACGCCATTTACGGCATGACGGGCGGGCAGATGGCCCCGACCACGCTGGTGGGCCAGAAGGCGACCACCTGCCCCTTCGGCAGGGATCCGGAACTTGCCGGTTATCCCATGCGGATGTGCGAACTTCTGTCGACTCTCGAGACACCTGCCTATATCGAGCGGGTTACGGTGGCGGAACCCAAATACGTCATTGCCGCCAAAAAGGCCATCAAGAAGGCCTTCCAGTACCAGCTCGACGGAAAAGGGTATTCTTTTGTCGAGGTATTGTCGAACTGTCCGACGAACTGGGGAATGCAGCCGGTCCAGGCTTTCAAGTGGACCGTGGATACCATGATTCCCTATTATCCCCTCGGCGTTTACAAGGATTTCGAGTAAGGAGGCGAACCGGAATGGCGAAGTTTGAAAGAGGCCTGATCGCTGCCGGTTTTGGTGGACAGGGCATCATGGTTCTGGGGCAGCTTGTCGCCTACACGGCCATCAGCGAAGGAAGATACGTGACATGGATCCCTTCATATGGTCCCGAAATGCGGGGCGGAACGGCGAATTGCGGCGTTGTCATCAGCGATGAGGAAATTGCTTCACCTGTCGTTGCCGAGGCGGATGTTGCCGTCATCATGAACAAACCCTCACTGGAAAAGTTCATCGACAGCGTCAAGCCCGGCGGCACGTTGCTCTACAATTCGGACCTCCTGGAATATCCTGATCCGAGAACGGATATTACAGTGCTGCCCATACCGTGTCACAGCACCGCCCTGGACCTTGGAAGCGACAAGGTGTCGAACATTGTGGTTCTCGGTGCCCTGGTTGAGGCGACAGACCTTGTCTCCAGGGACGTGTGCCTCGAAACGATCAAGGAGAAGCTGGGGAAGCGGAAACCCCAGTTTTTGCCAATGAACCTCCAGGCTTATGAGAAGGGGCAGGAACTGGCCAGGAAAATTCTGGAGTCCTGAGAACACATGGACGGCGAAAGAAAGATTTCAAGCAGCGTTCTTTACAGGGGACGGATCATCAACCTGAAAGTCGATAACGTCCTTTTGCCTTCCGGCCGGAAAACCGCCCGCGAGGTCGTGGAACATGCGCCTGCCGTGGCGGTGCTTGCAACGGATCCCGAAGGCAGGATTCTGCTTGTCAGGCAAAACCGTTATCCCGTCGGCGAGAGCCTGCTCGAGATCCCCGCAGGTATCGTCGAAGCCGGCGAGAACGTCAGGGATACCGCAGTCCGGGAGCTCAGAGAGGAAACAGGATACGAGCCGGAGAGTGTTGAGGAGGTCCTCAGGTTTTACACCTCCCCGGGCTTTTCGACGGAGTTGATCATTCTCTTTTTCGCCGGCGAAACGAAATATGCGCCCCTCGAGCAGGATTTCGATGAGAACATCATCGTCGAACCCGTCGACAGCCGGCATGTCGCCGATTGCCTTGCAAAGGGCGAGATTCGCGACGCGAAAACGTTGACGGCGCTTTGCTGGTACCTGTACCACAAAACCGGCTAGATCCGCCGGAGGGAGGAAAACTCTTTTTTAGGGGCGGCTTTTGAGACACCAGGATGATCTGCTTCTGAATGAATTCAAAAAATACCTGAGATACGAAAGAGGCTGCAGTGAAAATACCGTCAAGGCCTATGGCGCGGATCTTGCCAGATGGGGAGCCTTCTGCAAAAGGCGAAACCTTCCCCCGCTGCCGCCTGACACCGATGCTGCAGCCTCTTTCATTCGGGATCTCGTGGACAGGGAGTATAGCGCAGCCACGGTCCAGAGACATGCGGCGGCACTCCGATCCTGGGCGCTCTTTCTCGTCGAGGAAGGTGTCATTGAGAAGGGAGTCTTCAATTGCCCGTTGCCGGAAAGAGGCAAGCGTCTGCCGCAGATCCTCAGCGAAGGGGAAATCCAGCGCCTTTTCGAGGCAAGCAGTGGAAATGGGCCTCTGGAGTTGAGAGACCGGGCTCTTCTCGAAACAGGATACGGCTGTGGGCTACGGGCCAGCGAACTGGCAGGGCTGCGTCTGCAGGATGTTGACGTCGAGGGAGGATTGCTGCGACCCCTCGGCAAAGGCGGCAAGGAAAGAATGGTCCCCTTCCTGGGGGAAGTCAGAAACCGGTTGTGCCTTTACCTCGAAAGGGGCAGGCCCCGCCTCGAGAAAGGCCTTTCTGATCGTGTTTTTCTCAGCAGGTCCGGCAAACCCCTTCGAAGGGAAGATCTCTGGAGAATCATAAGAAAACGGGGGAAAAAGGCAGGAATTTCCCTTTCAAGGCTTCATCCTCACATCCTCAGGCATTCTTTCGCAACCCATTTGCTGCGGCGGGGGATGGACCTGAGGACCCTCCAGGAAATACTCGGCCATGCCTCTATTGCCACGACGGAACGATATACCCATTTCGATCTTGAACTCAGGGACATTTACGACCGGACTCATCCCCGGGCGTAAACCGGTGAAGGGGGAAACATTCATGTCGATCAAGGAACGGGCACAGGAAGCGGCAGGGTTTTTGCGTCGGAAAATCCCCGAACTTCCTCGCGCGGCAGTTGTCCTCGGATCGGGGCTGGGAAGCTTTGCCGAAAGCCTCGAGAATCCGGTATCCATCCCTTATGGAGAAATCCCCGGCTGGGCACAGTCGACGGCACCGGGACATGCCGGAAGACTTTGGGCGGGTCGCGTGCAGGGGGTTCCGGTGGTGGCGCTTCAGGGGAGATTGCATTATTACGAAGGATACAGCATGGAAGAAGTGACTTTTCCGGTTCGGGTGCTCGGCGAATGGGGCGTCAGGTGCTTCATCGCCACCAACGCATCGGGCGGCATCAATCACGGTCTCAAGCCGGGCGATATCGTACTGGTACACGACCATATCAATTTTACCGGAGAAAATCCCCTGAGAGGTTCCAACGAGGATGACTGGGGGCCCAGGTTCCCCGACATGAGCAACGTTTATGACGATGATCTCATGGAGCTGGCCGAAAAGAGCGCTTCAAGACTTGGCATCCAGCTCAGGCGCGGGGTCTATATCGCCTTTGGGGGACCCTCCTTCGAGACGCCTGCAGAGATCAGGATGGCCAGGCTCATGGGTGCCGATGTGGTGGGAATGTCTACTGTGCCCGAGGTCATCGTGGCCCGGCACATGGGAATGAGGGTATGTGTGTTTTCCTGTGTTGCGAATTACGCGGCCGGCATGACCGGGCAGCCTCTCACCCATGAAGAGGTTCTGGAATCCATGGAGAAGACGTCGGGAAGCCTGGTCAGCCTGCTTCTTGAGTTCACCCCCGGGACGGTGGGTATGCATGTTTGAGATGCTTTCTTTCATCGAAGCCAAACGGGAAGGTCGCGAAACCGCGCCGGACACGGTGAAGGCCTTCGTAAAGGCCTGTAACGAGGGGACCGTACCGGATTACCAGATTGCAGCCTGGCTGATGGCGGTTTTCTTCAACGGACTTTCCTCAAAAGAACTCGAGGCTTTTACGCTGGCGCTGGCGCATTCGGGAAAGACGGTCCGCTTCCCCGAAGGGATGCTCCCGGTGGACAAGCACAGCACAGGAGGAGTGGGGGACAAGACGACCCTCGTCGTGGTCCCGCTGGCTGCGGCTTGCGGAGCCAAAGTGGCGAAGCTGAGCGGGAAAGGCCTTGGTTTCACGGGAGGGACGGTGGACAAGCTCTCTGCCATTCCCGGCATGAGAACGGAACTCTCCATGCAGGAATTTGTCGATCAGGTTACCGAAACGGGATGCGCGATAAGTGGCCATTCACCGGAGCTTGCACCTGCGGAAGCCGGATTTTACTCTCTCAGGGATGTGACAGCCACGGTGCCGTCAATTCCTCTTATCGCCAGCAGCATTGTCAGCAAAAAAATCGCCGGGGGATCAAGGCGTTTTGTCTTTGACGTGAAATGCGGGGCCGGCGCCTTCATGCAGACGCAGGAAGCTGCCCTGAAACTGGCAGACCGGCTTGTGGACCTTTCCGGCAACCTGGGATGCAACGCTGTTGCCCTTTTAAGCAACATGGAACACCCCCTGGGAAGATGGGTGGGAAACGCCGGGGAAGTGAACGAGGCCATTCAGGTTCTCAATGGAAAAGGTCCTGAAGATACGTCCAGGCTGTGCGTCGAAATTGCCGGGGCGATGCTTTTTGCCGCGGGCGTGGCGGATAGCCAGGATGTGGGAAGGGAAAGGGCAGCCTCGGCACTTGTAGAGGGCAAGGGGCTCGAAAAGTTCCGGCAGATGATTGAGCAGCAGGGCGGAAACCTTGATGAGGATGTCCTCGCCGGAAAGAAAGCCCTTCCTTTGGGGAAAAAGGTCAGGGAAATCAAGGCGGAGAGCACAGGATGGGTGACGTCCTGTCATGCCGGAAAGGTTGGAGAAGCCCTTCGCGTGGCCGGCGGCGGGCGTTTGAGCAAAGAGGAGGCCCTGGACCTCACGGCGGCTGTTGAAATTCTCAAAAAGACGGGAGATCAGGTACAGGACGGCGATCTCCTGGCCAAGGTGTACGCTTCCCGGGACAAGGAGGCGGACGCCGCTGCCCGGAAAGTGAAGGCCGCCTTTACAATCGGGGAAAAACGGGAAAGGCTGAAACTCGTCTGGGGTATCCGTGACTCCCGGGGTTTCCGGCAAACGGTCTGAGAACAATACATAATGGAACGGTTTCGAAAGATGGACAGCGCACACAAGACGCCTTAAAATATATTGGACACATAGCGGAGGCGCATGGTGACTGGTGTTGCCCGCGGGCTTCAAACCCGTCGAGGGTCTGTAAAGCAGGCTCTGGTGGGTTCGATTCCCACACGCCTCCGCCATTTTTTGTTTTCAGGGCGGGTCCTGCCAGATTTGCGAATGCGCATCAGGGAGAAAGTCTGTCCACGAATTCCCTGGGGACGCCGGCAAGACGGATTTTTGGGGCAGATCATCAAGGTGGACAGGCGTGCCTTTCGTCATTAAGATGAATGACGTGGAATATTCCACGTCAAAAGGAAAATCGACGAGAAGGTAATGCTTTCGCGCGTTTTCGTCGGTTTATAGTGAACCGACACCACTGGAGGTGTTTTTCTTGAGTACCGGTTTTCCGCTCAAAGGGTTTTGCTATCCCCTGACTCCTGGAGGCAAATCTTCCGTTATCGGAAATTTCCCCTGGCATTATGGAACGGAATATCTGAACATCCTGTACAGGACCGACCCCGATGCCGTCGCGGCCTATTTGCCAGAGCCCCTCGAGCCGGGACCGGAGCCGGACCTGGCTTACGTGGCTTTCAGTAGATGGTGGTCTCTGTCGGAGGAACATAATGACATGGCCTGGGTCAACCCCGGACGGACCCAGTACCGGGAGGCGGCCATATGGACAGGATGCAGCTACGAAGGAAACCCCGGCCAGATCTGTTTGCACGTTTGGGTGGACGATGATTTTACCCTGGCGAGAGGATGGTTTATGGGATTCCCCAAGAAGCTTGGCAGGATCCAGGTGACGGAATTCCATCCCCTGAACCCGGGAATGCCCGAGCCTGGTCCTGGCGTATCGATGAAAGGAATCGCATCGGCCAATGATGAACGCCTTTTCGAGGGAACCCTTGAGATCGAAAAAGAGGGGTCACCGGCGGACCTTCCCGATCTCATGACTTCTCCCCTGTACCACATCAGGCATTTCCCCTCCATAGAGAAGGGTGCGCCCCCCTCGGTTCTCGAACTCGTGACCCTTGGTTCGGAAAACCGGAAAACAGGCGACAGCGTCTGGGTTGGCAAAGGAGACCTTTCCTTTTACGCATCGGAAATCGAGGAACATACGCTTCTGGAGCCCGGAGAAGTCCTTGGGGCTTTCGCCTTTTCCTCGGGGTACACGTTCCCCGGCGGGAAGGTACTCTACAGCTGGGTATAACAGGTTTCAGGACACCGGGGTCACGGAGGTCAAGGCGGCTTCGGTTTAAGGAAATATCCAAATTCAGGAAGGGGACAAAACCATGAAAAAGGTGTTTGTGTTGCTTCTGGCCGCATGTCTCGTGTCCTTTGCCGGCGGGGCCCTGGCGGGGGAAGGAATTCCGGAAGACGAACTGAAGGCGGGTTTCGTATATATCGGTCCCATAGGTGACGGCGGGTGGACCTACATGCATGAAAAGGGCAGGCTGGAAATGGAAGAAGCCTTTCCGGGAATGGAAAGCATGTTTGTCGAATCCGTACCTGAAGGTCCCGATTCGGTGAGGGTCATGGAGACCTTTATTCGTAACGGTGCGCAGCTCGTTTTTGCCACATCCTTCGGTTACATGGATTTCGTTATCGATGTGGCGAAGAAATATCCCGACGTTACCTTCATGCATTGCTCGGGCTACAAACGGGCGGAAAACGTGGGAACCTATTTCGGACGCATGTACCAGGCCCGATATCTTTCAGGGATCGTTGCGGGGAAAGCGACGGAATCCGGTGTCATCGGATACGTTGCGGCGAATCCCATTCCGGAAGTCATCCGCGGAATCAATGCTTTCACCCTCGGGGTGCGCAAAGTCAATCCCGAAGCCCGTGTGAAGGTCGTATGGATCTTCTCCTGGTTCGATCCCGGCAAGGAAAAGGAAGCCACCCTCGCACTGATCGACGCAGGTGCGGATGTGATCGCCATGCACGCCGATTCGGGCGCCGCGCCACAGACCGCCGAGGAGGAAGGCGTTTACGTGGTGGGCTACAACAACGACATGAGCCGGTATGCGCCGACGAGACATCTCACGGCCCCTATATGGGACTGGGGCATGATATACAAGGAAACCGCCCGGGAAGTGATCGAAGGGACCTGGGAATCAAAGGATATCTGGTGGGGTCTCAAGGAAGGGCTTGTCGACCTTGCTCCCTATGGTGACGATGTCACCGATGAGACCAGGGCCATCGTCGAGACCGAAAGAGCACGGATCGTCTCGGGTGAATGGGATGTGTTCACGGGACCCCTGAAAAATCAGGAAGGCGATGTTGTCGTGGCAGAAGGCAAAAAGATGAGCGACGGCGACATGCTGGGAATGAACTGGTTTGTCCGGGGAGTCGAGGGGCAAATCCCGGACTAGAAGCTGAAGAGGGAAGAAAAGGGGCGCTTTGAAGCGCCCCTTTTTCTTTGAAAGCGTACAGCCCCCTGGTGTACAATAACTTCGTTTTTCAACTTCCGAAGTGCTCTCTGCTGCGGGGATGAATGGAGTGATGACCTGTGGCGGTTTCTGAATCCACGGGGGCGGTCCCACTGGTTTCGATGGAAGGGATCGTCAAGTCCTTTTTCGGGATAAAGGCAAACGACAACATACATTTCGATGTCCGGCGGGGCGAGATCCACACCCTGCTCGGGGAAAACGGCGCCGGAAAAAGCACGTTGATGAATGTCCTCTGCGGGCTTTACACGCCTGAATCGGGAACAATCCGGATAGACGGACGTGAACAGGAATTCAAAAGCCCCCGGGACGCCATTGCGGCCGGTATTGGAATGTTGCATCAGCATTTCATGCTCATTCCTTCCCGGACGGTATGGGAAAATGTCGCCCTGGGCAACAGAGACCTTCCGCAGATTCTTCCCAAAGACGAGATAATCGGCAGGATCCGAATGCTTTCGCAGACTTACGGCCTCAATGTCGATCCACGGGCACAGGTCTGGCAGCTTTCCATCGGGGAGCAGCAAAGGGCGGCCATAGTCAAGATGCTCTACCGACAGGCCCACATCCTGATACTGGATGAGCCGACGGCGGTCGTGACGCCTCAGGAGGCACGCCATCTCTTTTCGATCATACGGAAAATGGCCTCGGAAGGCCATGGCATCATCTTCATTTCCCACAAACTTGACGAGGTCATGGAAATATCCGACAGGGTGACTGTGCTCCGGAAAGGATGCAATGCAGGCACGGTCTCCGTAAAGGATGCGACGAAGGAAAAGCTTGCCGAGATGATGGTCGGGCGACGTGTGACCTTTCAGATAAACAAGACGGTGCAGAACCCCGGAGAAGCCGTAGTGGAAGTGGAAAAGCTCAACGTAAGGGATGACAGGGATACCCTCAAGGTCAAGGATTTTTCCATGATTTTGCGAAAACGCGAAATTCTGGGGCTTGCCGGAGTTTCCGGAAACGGCCAGCAGGAACTCTGCGAAGCCCTTTCGGGGTTGAGAAAGCCGGACTCGGGGACGGTGAAGGTCGACGGGAAAGACCTGGCGGGCAGGGACCCGAAAACATTCCTGAAGCACAGGGTAACCTATATCCCTGCCGACAGAAAGGGCACCGGACTTGTTCCCAACATGAACATACGCGAAAACATCGCCCTGCGGAAGTATTGGAAAGAGGAGTACACGCGGTATGGCGCCTTCATTCACTGGGAGAACATCGCGGGGCATACAGGTCGCCTTGTGGAACGGTTCAAGGTGGCAAATCCCGGCCTTGGATACCCGGTCCGCCTCCTCTCCGGCGGGAACATGCAAAAGCTGATGCTCGCAAGAGAGCTTTCGGACAATCCGAGGGCCATCATCGCAATGCAGCCGACCTGGGGCCTCGATGTGGGAGCCACGCTCTATGTCAGGGAAATCCTTCTCGCGCAGAGAGACAGGGGAGCGGCCATTCTGCTCGTATCCGACGACCTGGAGGAAATTTTTGCCGTGAGCGACCGGGTCGCCGTCATCTACGGTGGCAGGATCATGGGCATTGTCGATGATGTGGATGCAATTACTGAAGAGGAACTGGGGCTCATGATGGCGGGTACCGTACTTGAAAGGTACAGGGGCAAAGCGGTGCCGTCGGGAGTGACGGAGGATGACTGAAAGATGAAATACCGTGTGATTCTGGAACGACGTTACCAGGTTCCCCTTCATCTCGAGTTTCTCTGCCCGGTGATTTCGATAGTTTTGGCCCTCGCCGTGTCGGCGGTTTTGCTTGTTTCTCTCGACGTTTCTCCGGTAAGAGCCTTCCTCGCGATGTGGAACGGTGCCTTCGGCAGCTGGTGGGGACTGAGCGAGGTGGTCGTAAAAACCATTCCTCTTGCCATATGCGGAATTGCCGTGGCGATTTCATTCCGGATGAAAATATGGAACATCGGGGCAGAGGGACAGATCTATCTCGGGGCACTGGCGACAGCGGCCGTCGTCCGCTACGCCTACGTGGACAGTTTCCCGGTCATGTTCGTTCTCATGTTGGCGGCTGCAGCGGCAGCCGGTGGATTCTGGGGAGGGATTGCCGGATATCTCAAGGCCCGATGGAACGTCAATGAGATCATCACGACACTGATGCTCAATTACGTGGCGATCCATCTGACCGATTATTTCGTCTATGGACCCTGGCGTGATCCGGCAAGTCTTGGATTCCCCATGACGGCGCCCTTTCCGGAAGCGGCGCGTCTTCCCGTATTGGCGGATACCCGTGTCCACGTGGGGATTCTCATTGCGCTGGTTCTTGTCTTGCTCTATCGCGTCGTCCTCCGCTGGACGCGATGGGGTTTCGAGATCAGGGCCATCGGGGAGAACCCGAAGGCGGCGGATTATGCCGGCATCTCGTTTCTCAAAAACGCCGTCCTTGTCATGGTTGTTTCAGGAGCCCTCGCAGCGATCGCGGGAATGGGGGAAATCGCCGGCCTTCAGGGACGGCTTCAGCCGGGGCTTTCTCCGGGGTACGGGTACACGGCCATCATTGTGGCCTGGCTTGCCAGGCTCAATCCCTGGAGCATTTTCGCCGTTTCCTTTTTCATGGGTGGCCTTTTTGTCGGAGGTGAATCATTGCAGGTTGTCATGCGGCTGCCCCTTTCGAGTATCCAGGTCATACAGGGACTTATCCTCTTTTTCGTTCTTGCGTCGGAGTTCTTCCGGGTATACAGGATCCATATCATCAACACGGAGGCAGGTTGACATGGAAGTGATCGTGACGATCCTCTCAGCCGCTGTCAGAAGCGGTACGCCCATTCTTTACGCAACCCTCGGCGAGATCCTGACCGAGAAATCGGGAGTCATGAACCTCGGGCTCGAAGGGCTCATGCTCATCGGGGCCCTGACGGGATTCTGGACGGCTTTGGTGACGGGAAATCCCGCCCTTGCCATCGCTGCGGCCTTTGCCGTCGGTGTCGCCGTCAGCACGATTCACGCCTTTCTCTGCGTGAGCCTGGGCGCGAACCAGGTGGTGAGCGGCCTTGCTTTGACCATGTTCGGGACGGGCGTCAGCTCCCTCCTGGGGCGGGAGATGATCGGGGAAACAATCAAGGGATTGCGGGCCGTTCCGGTTCCTTTCCTTTCGGAAATTCCGGTGATCGGAAAGGTCCTGTTTCATCATGACGTGCTTGTTTATGCGTCCTATTTTCTGGTTGTCTTCATTGCGTGGTTTTTGTACGTGACCAGAGCCGGCCTGAACCTGAAGGCCGTCGGGGATGATCCCCATGTTGTCGAATCCGTCGGTCTCAATCCGGTTCGTTTGAGATACGTTTACACCCTGATAGGTGGCGGTTTGGCTGCCATAGGAGGAGCCTATCTCTCGGTGGTCTATACAAAGATGTGGGGGGATCAGATGAGCGCGGGGCGCGGCTGGATTGCTGTTGCCCTGGTGATATTTGCGGTGTGGCATCCGATGAGGGCTGTCCTGGGTGCCTACCTGTTCGGCGGGGTTGGAGCTCTCCAGCTCAGGATCCAGGCAGCGGGCACGAGCATCCCCGCCCCGCTGCTTCTGATGCTTCCCTATCTTTTTACGATCTTCGTGCTTCTCGTGATTTCCATGCGGAAAAAACGCGGGATCGTTCTGGGGGCGCCGGCCGCCCTTGGGGTTCCCTATCAACGGGAAGAACGGACCTGATCGTCGTCGGTTTTTATGGATACGATGGGCTGGATGTATTCGTACTGGGGCTGTGAATCCCACGGGAAGAGTATCCATGTATCCTGACTGACCTCGGTGATGAAGGTGTCCACTTCGGGTCTGCCGTCAGGTTTTGCATAGACCGTCGCAAAATGCGACTTTGGAAGCATCTCCCTGACGATGCGGGCCGTTCCGCCTGTATCGACCAGATCATCCACGATGAGCCAGTCCTTTTCTCCGCCGGCGATATCCTTGAGGATCCGGGTCTTGCCCTGGATTCGTATGGTGTAGCTGGAGACACAAACGGTGTCGACGAAATGGATGTCCAGTTCTCTTGCAACGATAGCCGCCGGGACGAGACCGCCTCTGGCTATGGCGACGATGCGGCTCCATTTGCCGATGTCCAGGAGTCTCCATGCCAGGGCTCTGCAGTCCTGGTGAAGCTGCTCCCACGTTACGGGATAGACCTTGCGGTATCTTTCTTCCGATGTCTTCATCATGTCCTCCATGCCGCGATGCCTTCTCCTGGCTGCCCCGACACCCGTCAGAGCGACCGTTTCCAGCGCGTTCCTTCAGGGGTGTCTTCCAGGATGATCCCCAGGGAAGACAGTTTGTCCCGGATGGCGTCGGCCCGCGCGAAATCCTTGTGTTTTCTCGCTTCGTTCCGCTCATTGATGAGGGTGTTGATTTCCTCCTCGTCCAGTCCCGGTGCAGGTGTCGTTTCAGCCCCGGTTCCGATGACGCCGAGAACCTCGTCGGCGTAGTTCAAAAAACCTGTCGACGCCTTGTGGAAGCTTTCATGGAGCACCCGATTCCCGGCGATCGCCTGGTTGATGGTTCTGACGCCTTCGAAGAGGTGTCCGATGGCTGCCGCGGTATTGAAATCGTCACACAGGCTTTCGTCGAAATGCTTTCGGGCGGCTTCGACAATTCCGGTCTTTTCTTTCCAGAGGTCATCTTCGTTTCCGGATACCACTGAAGCGTTCATGAGGTCGTACCAACAGTTCCGGAGCCGTTCCACGCCGCTTTGGGCCTGGGAAAGGTTTTCCCGCGAGAAATTGATGGGAGAGCGATAATGGGCGCTCAACATGAAAAGGCGGATGGCCACGGGCGGGAATTCCTTGCGGGCACTGCGCGCCGTGAGGAAGTTCCCGAGGGACTTGGACATCTTTTCCGCGTTGATCATAAGATACCCGTTGTGAATCCAGTACCTGACGAAGGGTCTGCCCGTCGCCGCCTCGGCCTGGGCTGTTTCGTTCTCATGGTGGGGAAAGACGAGGTCACTTCCGCCGGAGTGGATGTCGATGGTTTCTCCGAGATATTTCATGGCCATGGCGCTGCATTCGATATGCCACCCGGGGCGGCCTTTCCCCCAGGGGCTGTTCCAGGAGGGCTCTCCGGGTTTCCGGGATTTCCAGAGGACGAAATCAAGGGGATGCCTTTTCGAAGGGTTCACATCCACTCTTGCGCCGGACTGCAAATCGTCGAGGGTCTGCTTCGACAGTTTTCCGTAGCCGGGATAGCTCTGGACATCGAAAAAGACATCCCCGTCAACGACATAGGCATGGCCGTTTTCGAGGATCTTCTCCACGAGGGAGATGATTTCCGGGATGTGTTCCGTTGCCTTTGGTGATACCGTCGGCCGACGTATTCCCAGCGCATCGGCATCCTCATAATAGGCCTCGATGAAACGGTCGGCGAGTTCGCCGACGGATAAACCGAGTTCGGCAGCCCTGTTGATCATCTTGTCGTCGATATCGGTAAAATTCTGGACGTAGACGACTTCGTATCCTTGTTTTTCAAGAAAGCGCCTCAGCGCATCAAAAACGATGAAGGGTCGTGCGTTCCCGATGTGAAAATAGTCATAGACCGTCGGGCCGCAGGTGTAAAATCCTACGCGTCCCTTTTCGAGCGGCTTGAAGGGTTCCTTTTGCCGTGTCAGGTCGTTGTAGAGCATGATCTTGTCCATGGGAACCACCTCCAGGTGGTGCGTTCAGAAGCTGATGATACAGGCTATCCTATACCAATTCCGGTGTTTCACTCAACACCGGCGGGCAATGATCTGAAAACGGAGGTGGTTTTGCGAAAGAACCGTGGAAAGACTAAACTTGTCACGATGGCATGAGCCATATACCCCTGGAAAGATGGAATCGACGTGTCAATAGAGAGCCTGCAGCAGAAAATACGGGAACTGCCTTCCCGCCCGGGCGTGTACCTGATGCATGATGCGGATGGAAACGTCATCTATGTCGGAAAGGCGAGGTCGCTGAAAAAGCGCGTGCAATCCTATCTCCGGCACAAAAACTACGCTTCCGGGCGTCTGAGAAAGCTCGTGGCCGAAATCGAGGATATCTCGGTGATACGCACGGAAAGCGATGCCGAGGCCTTCATAGTGGAATCCAGGCTCATCAAGCACTATCAGCCCTTTTACAACGTGGAGCTGAAAATGGGGGAACGTTACCCCTACGTGAAAATAACCGACGAGCCTTTTCCGCGCCTGGTCGTCACCCGTCACAAGGAAGAAGACGGCAGCAGATACATCGGACCCTTCGTGCATGTAGGCGAACTCCGTCGCGTATTGCGCCTTGTCGAACGATACATGCCGCTTCGGACCTGTACGAAACCCAGTTCATGGGACAAATGGAACGACCGCCCCTGTGTGAGATACAGCCTGGGTCGTTGTCTTGGCCCCTGTGCAGGGTGTTGCGATGCTGCGGAGTACCGGAAGCGGGTTGCCGACGTTATCTTGTTGCTGAGAGGCCAGTCGGCTGAACTGACGTCTCGCCTGAGGGACCGGATGGATGAAGCCGCCGGGCGCATGGCTTTTGAAGAAGCCGCCCGCATACGGGATACGATCCGCGCGATATGGAAGCTTTCCCGTCAACGTGTGTCCTCGTCCTTGAGCGACGACGTCGATGAATCGACCTGGAAGGCCCTCCTCGGGGTGCAGCGGGCGCTGGGCCTCGGAGTCGTCCCCTGGAGGATCGATGGGTTTGACATATCCCATCACAGCGGAAACGAGACGTACGGTTCCTGTGTTGTTTTCGAGCAGGGACTGCCAAACCCGTCCCTTTACAGGCGCTTCAGAATCACGTCAGGCCGGGTGCCCGATGATTTTCGCTCCATAAAGGAGACGGTTCAAAGGAGATACCGCCATGTCCTCGGTGACGACGGTTCCCTCCCCCAGCTCGTTTTGATCGATGGCGGACCACAGCAACTGCGTTTTGCCAGGGAAGCGCTGGAGGAACTCGGACTCGAAGACCTTGAAACCGCCGCTTTGGCCAAGCGGGAGGAACTGCTTTTCCGTCCGGGGAAAAAGGCACCGGTCAAACTTGATGTGACGGACCCGGCCTTGCGGCTCCTCCAGAGGGTTCGGGACGAGGCCCATCGTTTCGCCCTTTCAGCGCACCGCGGCAGGCAGAAAAAACGACTGGCACGGTCATCCCTTGAGGATATCCCCGGGATAGGAAAAATCAGGGCGGCGGAGCTTTTGGCACGCTTCGGAAGCATTCCGGGGCTCGTCGAATCCACGGAAGAGGAGCTCGCGGAAGTAAAAGGAATCAGCAGAGGCATGGCCCGCCGGATCCTGGCGCAACTGAGAGGTGAATCCATCCATGGCGAGGAGAATGAACAAGACCTGTGACCGGTACTATATGTCCCTTGCCCTCGATCTTGCGCTGAGGGGAACGGGCATGACGGCACCGAACCCGAAAGTCGGATGCGTCATTGTCAGGGACCGGCGTGTAACCGGTTTTGGATACCACAGGGCCTGCGGCCTGGCCCATGCCGAGGTGGAGGCCCTGAACATGGCTGGTGAACAGGCGCGGGGAGCGACGCTTTACGTCAACCTTGAACCCTGCTCCCATTTCGGCAAAACGCCTCCCTGTACCGAGGCGATCATCAGCGCCGGCATATCGAGGGTCGTGGCTGCCATGCAGGATCCCGATCCGCGTGTTTCCGGCAGGGGGGCCGCCAGGCTCAGGGAAGCCGGCGTTGAAGTGGATATCGGTCCCTGCAGGACCAGCGCCGAAGAAATCAACAAGGGTTTTGTCATGAGGGTGAAACGACAACGCCCCTGGGTGACACTGAAGGCTGCCATGACCCTGGACGGGAAAATTGCACAAGAGGACGGCTGGAGCAAGTGGATTTCCAACGAATGGAGCAGAACCAGGGCCCATCTTCTGCGGTCCGGGCATGATGCCGTCCTCGTCGGGGTCGGCACGGTGCTTGCCGACGATCCAGGGTTGAACGTGCGGGATGTTTCGGGACGGGCGCCGCGGGCGGTCATTCTCGACTCATC
>CAZERC010000014.1:17463-21083 GCA_964515395.1 uncultured Synergistaceae bacterium
GCGTCAGGATCCAGAAGACAGTTCTTGTCGAGGGAGATCTCTGGATAGAAGGGACAGCCTCATGTTTACAGGACTCGTAGAAGATATCGGTGTTCTTTTTGCGACCAGGAGACAGTCTGAAGTCCTCCTTCTGGAGATCGGCGAAACGGATCTCGCCGGAGCTCTTCGAAAGGGCGACTCCATATCCGTTTCAGGGGCATGTCTCAGTGTGGTCGATATTCCGGCATCAAACCGTTTCACGGCGGAACTGATGCCCGAAACGGCGGAAAGGACGACACTCGGGTCTCTTCCTGCGGGAACGCGGGTCAATCTGGAACGCTCCCTTCCCGTTTCGGGCAGGTTCGAAGGCCATATCGTAACGGGGCACGTAGACGCCATGGGAAAGGTGCTCGAAGGAAGACAAGCGGAGAGGACCGCCATATTCCGGATAGGCCTCGGCGAGGAGTCTCTCAGGTATGTGGCAGCCAAGGGTTCCGTGGCTGTAGA
This sequence comes from uncultured Synergistaceae bacterium, assembly GCA_964515395.1. Classification (GTDB taxonomy): domain Bacteria; phylum Synergistota; class Synergistia; order Synergistales; family Thermovirgaceae; genus UBA1876. Next base: position 17,950 of record CAZERC010000014.1, read on the forward strand.
CGGTGTCAGCCTGACGGTGATCGAAAAGGGGAGCGGATGGTTTACGGTGGGAATCATTCCCACCACTCTCCAGACGACCACCCTTGGCGAGAGGAAAGGCAACGACGAAGTGAATATCGAATGCGACGTGCTGGCGAAATACCTGGAAAGCCTTGCTTTCGGAGGTTCCCCCACGAGTTCCGGGACGAAGGGGCTCGGCTGGGAGGATCTGAGGAAAATGGGCTGGGAGTTCTAATACATGAAACCGGAAGGAGAAGCAGTATGCCTGAAAGAAACAGAAGCCCCTTCAGTAGCATAGAAGAAGCCGTGCAGGACATCAGAAGCGGGCGCATGGTGATTGTCGTCGATGATGAAGCCAGGGAGAACGAGGGAGACCTCGTCATGGCGGCTGAACATGTCAGACCCGGGGACATCAATTTCATGGCCACGTATGCAAGAGGGTTGATCTGTGTTCCAATAACGGATGAGCGGGCAAGGGAACTGGACTTGAAACCCATGGTCCAGGAGAGCACGGACCTGCACGAAACGGCATTTACGATCAGTGTCGATGCCCGGGATGGAACCACAACGGGGATTTCGGCAGCCGAAAGGGCCTCGACGGCCCGGCTCCTCTCCGACCCGGATGCCACCCCGGAAATGTTCAGACGCCCGGGCCACATGTTTCCCTTGATCGCCAAAAAAGGCGGTGTCCTCAAGCGAGCCGGTCACACCGAGGCGACGGTAGACCTGGCCAGACTTGCCGGATTGCGGCCGGCAGGCATTTGCTGTGAAATCATGAAAGATGACGGCAGCATGGCCCGGCTGCCGGATCTGGTTTCTTTCGCAGAAAGGCATTCCCTGAAGATCATTTCCATCGAGGACCTGATCCGTTACCGCAACAGGTCGGAAAAGCTCGTCGAAAGGGTCGCCACGGTGACACTGCCGACGGAGTACGGGAATTTTATTGCCCATGCGTACCGCTCAAATTATGACTGTTCAAGGGGCGAACTCTTGCACCTTGCCCTGGTCAGGGGTGAACCGGAAAAGGGGGAAAGCGCACTTGTCAGGGTCCATTCCGAATGCCTCACAGGTGATGTGTTCGGTTCCCTGAAGTGCGACTGCGGTCCGCAGCTTCATGCCGCCATGCGAATGGTGGACGAGGCCGGGGAAGGTGTCGTCCTGTACATGAGACAGGAGGGCAGGGGAATCGGGTTGCTCGAAAAACTCAAGGCCTACGAGCTGCAGGAGCAGGGACTTGATACCGTCGAGGCCAACGAGGCCCTTGGATATGACGCCGACCTGAGGGATTACGGGATGGGGGCCCAGATCCTCGTCGATCTTGGGCTCAGAAAGATCAGGCTCATTACCAACAACCCGCGGAAAATCGTGGGGCTGGAGGGATACGGGCTTGAAGTCCTGGAGCGGGTTCCCCTTATAATCGAACCCAACGAGTTCAACAAACGGTACCTTGCCGCCAAGGAGCAAAAACTTGGCCACCTCCTTCACCTGAAGGACATTATCGGGTAAAACTGTACAAACAGGCCGGAACATGATGAAAAGAGGGGATGACAATGCGCGTATTTCAGGGAAAACTGATCGGATCGGGACTCCGTTTCGGAATCGTCGTTTCCCGTTTCAATGAACTCATTTCGTCGAGGCTGCTCGAGGGTGCGAGGGATTTTCTCCTGCGTCACGACGTTCGCCACCAGGACGTGGATGTCATATGGGCTCCGGGATCCTGGGAGCTTCCACTGGTTGCGAAGGAATGTGCCCTCGGTGGAACCTATGATGCAGTCATTGCCCTGGGTGCGGTCATCCGCGGGGAAACACCGCATTTCGACTACGTAGCCGCCGAAGTCGCCAAAGGGCTGGCCCATACCGGCATGGAACAGCGTGTTCCTGTCGCTTTCGGCGTGCTGACCTGCGACACCCTGGAACAGGCGCTTTCCAGGGCCGGGAGCAAATCCGGAAACAAGGGTTTCGAGGCCGCGGCGGCCGCATTGGAAATGGCCAACCTGCTCAGGGAGATGAGACACGGCACCAAAGAGGAGGAAAACAATGCTTGACATTCGCCTTTTCAGGGATGAACCGGAAGCTCTCAAATCCATGCTCCGCAACAGGGGGGTGGATTATCCCGTTGACGACGTCATGGCTTTGGACGAAAAACGCCGATCGATTCTTCTCAAGACGGAAGAACTGCGTGCCGAAAGAAACCAGGGATCGAAGGCTGTGGCGGAAGCGAAGCGGTCGGGTGAAGATGCGTCGCAACTGATGGAACGGATGAGAACCGTCGGCCGGCAAATAAAGGAACTCGAAGAGGAACTCGACTCCGTGGAGAAAGCCGTCCGTGAGCATCTGCTCGAGATACCGAACTGGCCTCACGGATCGGTTCCGATCGGCCCCGATGAGAGCGCCAATGAGGAAATCAGGACATGGGGGACCCCGCCGGAATTTCCCTTCACCCCGAAACCACACTGGGAGCTCGGCGAAAATCTGGGAATTCTTGATTTTGAAAGGGGCGTCCGCCTTGCCCAGAGCCGTTTTACGGTGCTCAGGAAAGAAGGAGCGAGAATGGCTCGCGGCCTGATCGGTTTCATGCTTGATCTGCACACCATCAGGAACGGTTTTACGGAGGTGCAGCCGCCGTTTCTCGTCAACACCGCCACCATGCAGGGAACCGGCCAGCTTCCGAAATTCGCGGACGACTTGTATACCTGCAAGGGCGACGACCTGTGGCTGATCCCGACGGCGGAGGTCCCACTGACCAATCTGCATCAAGGGGAAATACTGGATGAAAAGGACCTCCCGCTCTATTACACGGCCTATACTCCCTGTTTCAGGAGGGAAGCGGGAAGTCACGGAAAGGACGTCAGGGGGATGCTCCGGCAACACCAGTTCGACAAGGTGGAGCTCGTGAAGCTGTGTCGACCTGAAGAAAGTTATGATGAACTGGAAAGCCTGACGGCATCGGCGGAGATGGTCCTCCAGAAGCTGGAGATCCCCTACAGGGTCGTCTGCCTCTCTACGGGTGACATGGGCTTTGCGGCGAGCAAGACTTATGACATCGAAGTCTGGCTTCCTTCCCAGCAGACCTACAGGGAGATCAGCTCTTGCAGCAATTGCGAGGACTTCCAGGCAAGGCGCATGAACACGCG
>CAZERC010000014.1:21183-44856 GCA_964515395.1 uncultured Synergistaceae bacterium
GACTCCTATCTCTTTTTCAGTTTCCCTGCGGCCGTCATCCTGACCTCGCTGTGGATCGGCATTTACCCCGTGCTTCTCCAGGAACTGGATCAGGTCCCCGGACTGGCGGGATTTCTCCTTGCCATAACCTGGGTGGTCCTGCTTTTCGCCACGGGACTTTCGAGCCAGAATCTGCACGGTGCCTTTGCCATGTCCCTTATGGCGGTCTTCATCCTCGCTGTGTTCTGGAGCCGCCACGGGCATTCCTACAGGCGCATTGGAGAGCCCCTGGCGGCCATGTGGGGCACCCTGATCGCCGGGACCTCCATACTCGGAGTCAGCAAGGAGATAGCCTTCTCGACGATGATGATCCTTCCCCTGGGGCTTTTCGCGATCCCTCTTGCCGAAACGTCGCTTCATGTGATGAGCAGTGCCTTTTCGGCAAGACCCAAGGGCACCCTGTCCCTGTACCGGAACCTTGTGGCCAGGGGAGTTGATCACACCTCCGCCGTGCGGGCCGTGGGCACGCTCTGTGCCGTTGTGGGTGTCAGCGCGGCAAGCGTGCAGATGCGGGAGGAACCCGTAGTGCTCATCGGCGGAATTATTCTGGCATCCGGCCTGCTCGTTTATACCATGGTGACCCTTGTCAGGAGGTCTGCCCCGGCGATCCCCGTCAGACGCCCCGTACTTTGGGGGGTCCCCATCGACAACGTGTCTGCGGATTACGTCCTTTCCAAGATTCTTTCCTGGACGAAGAACTCACGGGAAGCAAGATACATCGTTACCCTTGACGCACTTTCCACGCTCCGGGCGAAAAAGGACGAGTCTTTCAGAAAATGCGTTACAGGAGCAGACCTGACGCTTCCGGACGGGAAGGGACTGACAATGGCGCTGCGCTTTCTCGGCAAGCCTGTCCAGCAACGGATAGCTGGAGTCGAGCTTGTTGAGAAGATGTGCAGGCTCGCGTCCTACGAACGGATTCCCGTGTACTTCTATGGTGGCAGGCAGGGAGTTGCGGACGAGGCCGCATCGAGAATGGCGGCTCGTTTCCCCGGTTTGAGAGTGGCCGGAACGGCACACGGGTACCAGGATGAGGAAGGCCGTGTGCGTGTACTGGAAGATATCCGCTCCTCCGGTGCACGGTTCGTTTTCGTCGCGCTGGGTGTCCCGAAGCAGGAAAGCTGGATGCGGCAAAACGTCCCGGAACTGGAGCGGGCCGTCTGTATAGGAGTGGGAGGCAGCCTTGACATCCTTTCCGGACGATTAAAACGCGCTCCCGAAGTATGGCAGAAGACCGGATGTGAATGGTTGTATCGACTAATACAGGAGCCGTGGCGCTGGAGACGCGTTGCGGGATTGCCGGTTTTCGCCTTCTGGGTGATGCTTACCAAGACGGGCTTGTACAGGAACAGGGGAATGCCATGAAAATCAATGCGGGCATATTGATGAACAAGGATCTCACGGCGGTGTCCGAGGATGATCTTATCCAGGACGCCGTTCATGTTCTTTACAGTCAGAGACTTGCCGGAGTTCCGGTGGTCGGCGAGGACTGGAAGCTTGTCGGTTACCTGTCCGAGAGGGATATCCTTCAGGGAGCGGTGCCAACATTCCTTGAAATCGTTGCCCAATCGTCATTTCTGGACAACAGCGAAGGAGATCTCGTCCAGAGGTTGAGAGGCATAGGAAAACAGACCGTCAGCGACTACATGACAAGGGAACCCGTCTTTGTGGAACCGGCGGCAAGTTTCATGACCGTTGCGGACCTCATGCTGAGGAAGAAGATCAAGCGGCTTCCCGTTGCCGAAGAAGGGAAACTGGTCGGCATCATTGACCGTGGTGCCTTCTGTGAGTTCATGATGGAAGGGAATTTCTTCGATGACCCGATCGAATGACTTCCCGGAGGAAGCTCTTTCCTGGAAGGCGGAAAGGGAGCTGGAGTCCCTCCGGAAAGAACTGGAAAGGCAATTTCGTGAGGAAAAGATCAAGCTCGACGAGAAGAAGGAGCAATTACACCGGAAACTGAATGAAATGGCCGAAAACACGCTCCGCCAGGTCGAAGATGAATGGACGGCCTACGAAGAGCAATGCAGCGAGGAATCCGCGGAATTCAGGAAAAGCCTTGAAAAAACCCTCCGTGAAGCTGTAGATGAGGCCTTTGTCGAGGAGGCTGCTGAAGAAGCGGCGCAGACCCTCGCGGCCCGTATCCTGCAGCCGAAGATATCTGAAGGGGAAACAGGGGAGATCCGGCATTGATCCGTGAAATGGCACGCATCGCCGTCTGGGGCCTGGCCAGTGACAGGGCCAGGCTCGTGGAGACCTTGCATGATCTTGGAGTTATCCATCTCCTGCAGCCTTTGTCAGAACCCCTTTCGAGCGAGGAAGCAGGGACGTTCAAGCGTGTTTCGGCGAAGCTGCTGGGGCTTATAGAAGCCCTCGACTGGAAGGACTGGTCCAGCCTGACCGATGACGATCTCGAAAGCGCCCGTCGGCGGATGCCCCTTTCCGATCAGAATGTCGTGGAAGAACTGCAGCGGAATCTTGACGAGTTCAGTGAAAGGCTGACACGGCTTCAGACAGAACGGGACGAATTGAACCAGGAGCTTCAGACCTTGCGTCGCGCCCTTCGGATTGCACACCATTTCGACGGTTTCTGGAAAGAGGCCCGGGACAAGGGGCAGGAGGTCACACTCTGGTGGATCTACAGGGAGAACCAGGATGAACTGCTCTCCCGCCTTCGTGCGGGACTCGCGCAGAAATCCATCGATGCAGGCTCCGCCGACTTCAGGCATCACGAAGTCAAACTCGAGGAGAATGATGTCATCGTCTCTGTGGCCGTCGCACCACCCTTCACCCCTCTGGTCGAGGAAATTTTCAGGAAAGGAAACGCTGTCCTCTGGACCCCCCCTGTAAAGGAAACGGCCTCTTTCGAGGAATCCCTCGAGATGATGGAGAACCGCTACAAGGAGATACCGGAGAGGCTCCAGGAACTCGAAGAAGATATCAAACGGGCCCGCACCGAATGGGGACCGAAGCTCGGGACGCTTTACATCCTTATGAACGAGCGACTCGAGCAGGTGACCGTGGCCGAAAATGTGGAGCAGGAAGGCAACATGGTCTTTCTCGAGGGATGGGTTCCGACGGATGTCATGGACAGCCTGGTGGACACGCTGGGAGCGCAATTCGGCAACCGGGTGCTCGTTGAATGGCGTTATCCCACGGAAAAGGAATGGCATGCCGTGCCGACGTCCTTGAAAAACCCGCCGCTTTTCAGGCCTTTTGAACTTTTTCTCAAACTCATGCCGACGGTGCGATACAGGGGAATCGATCCCACCGTCCTGGTCGGGGTCTTTTTCCCCTTTTTCGCAGGCTGCATGGTCGGGGATATCGGGTACGGCGCCGTCATCTCCACGCTGGGGTTCATATTTGCAGGGAAAAAGGCCCGGCCAGTGATGTCCGACATCGGCAAGATCCTGCTTTTCGTCGGGGCCTGGAGTATCCTGTGGGGGATTGCCTACGGCGAGTTTTTCGGCGACCTGGGGCATCGACTTTTCCATCTGGAACCTCTCTGGATCGAACGCTCGGAGGTTGTCGTTCCCGTGATGGTCTTTACCCTTGGACTCGGTGTGTTTCACGTTGTTCTCGGACTTCTCCTGGGCCTTGTCCAGGGGATTCGAAACAGACAGCGACACGTCTGGATTGAAAAACTCGGGAACCTTGTTGTTTTGGCGGGACTCATCGGTGCCATGGTCGCCGTAAAGGGGTGGTTGCCGGACAAGGTCTTTACCCTTTCCGTAACCATGCTTGTGGTGGGAATCGTCCTGCTTTTGGCCGGGGGCGGCATCGGGGGCCTCGTAGAATCCATTGGAGCCGTGGGTAACATCCTGAGCTATGTCCGTATTGCGGCCATAGGTCTGTCGTCGGCGATCCTCGCCATGGTGGCGACACAGTTTGTTGATGTTTTCGGTGTGACGATGCTGGGGATTCTCGTTGCACTGGCAATGCACCTGCTGAATTTCATTCTTGCCCTTGCGGGATCGGGGCTCCATTCGGCTCGTCTGCAGTACGTCGAGTTCTTTGGGAAGTTCTATTCCGGAGGCGGCAAGGACTATAAACCCTTCGCAAGGAGGAGATTGAGATCATGGAAAAAGCAATCATAGCCATTGCTGCGGCGCTTGCCATCGGCCTGCCCGCTCTTGCAACGGCTTTCGCCCAGGCGAAGATCGGAAGCGTGGGAGCGGGGACGATCGCGGAAAAACCGGAGACGGGCGGCATCATCATCATACTCGAAGCCATCCCCGAGACGATGGTAATCCTCGGGTTCGTCATTGCCATCATGCTCATTCTCCAATTTGCCTGAGTCTGTGGAAGCGATGCCCATGGAGGAAGAGCGGCAGGAACTGAATGCGAACCTGGAGGCTTTCAAGGAGTCCCTCCGCGCCGAATACAGGAAACGGATTGAAGAGCTCAGGGCCGAATACGAGGAAGAGCTCTCTGATGCGGCGTTGAAAAGACGGCAGGAAATCGAGCTAAAGGTCGCAAGAATGCGGGATAACCAGGAAAAACAATACCAGAAAGTCCTGGAGGAAGCCCGGGAGCATATCCTGGCCGAAATGCGGCACAGGGTCTCCTCTTTCACCAATCAATCCGTCGGGCTTGCCCTTGACAAGATCAAGGAGAGAATTGTCAACCTCCGCAGTACCCCTGAATCCTATGGCCCCTTGCTTCGGGACCTCGTAGCTGAAGCGCTCGAAGTCCTCGATGAACCTGCTGTTGTCATCGTTGATGCCGGTGAAAGTGCGATACCCCTGAAACATCCGCTTGTCGAAAGTGTAGAAGAGGAAGCCCTGGACCGGTGGGGCGGCTGTATGGTGATGGATGCCGCTACCCGGACACGGCTGGTGGACAATACGTTGAAGACAAGATGGGAGCGTGCGGAGAAAAGCCTGCGTTTCCTTCTGTCGGAATCCTTCCATGAAGTTTTTGAGATTCTTGAGCGAAGAGCCCAGCAATTACGGGTATCTTAATGCCCGACTGCGTTCCCGGATGATGGACTTTCTCCCGAAGGAGAAGTTTTTGAAGCTTTCCTCGGGACGCCTTGAGGAGCTTGAGCTGTTTCTCATAGACAGCACTTACGGGGAAAGCTACCGGAAAGGCCTTCTCCGTCAGAACCTTTCCCTGAACAGACGGATCGAAATGGCTCTTGCCCACACGGCAACGCGCCGGTTGAAGGAAGCGAAATCCTTCGCTGAAGGGGAACCCGGGGATTTCTTCGAGATCCTGCTTTCGCGTGCCGACATCTATAACTGCAGGTACATTCTTCGTGCGTGCCGGACCGAATCCTTCGGAGGCGTGGGGGAGCCGTTCTGGCATGGGTACGGGACGCTTCCCGGGACATTTTTCGAGGACCTTTGGGGCAGCCGCGATGTAAACGAGATCATCGAAAAAGCTCTTTTCTACGGGCACCCCTTTGCAGTTCACCTTGCTCATGCCTGCAGGGAGCTCAAAAACTCGGGGCGGCTCGTGTTTGCAGAACGACGGCTTCTCGGGGAGATCCTGCAGCACTGTTTCGGTATCCTGAAGGCGCACAGGGGGAAAAACGCCGATATTGTCAGGGAATATCTCGGGCGAATGGTAGATATCTGGAATGTGAACATTTTTTCGAGGAGAAAACGAAACGACGGCGAAGGAATAGAATTTGACAAACCCTTTCTGGAAGGCGGAGCCTGGCTGTCGGTGCAAAGGCTTTCAGAAGCGAGGAATCTTCGAGAACTGCTCTTCGAGACACCCTGGCAGGGCGCTGTCGGTCATGTTTCCGGCGAAAGGATCCAGGTTCCTCTTCAAAGCGTCATGTCCACGGCTTTCGCCATCTGGCAGATGAAGTTGTACAGGCATGATCCCCTTGGCATCGAGGTAGCCATCAGCTATGTCGCACGGCAGCTCACGGAGTGGCAAAACATGAACATCCTCGCCGCCGGCCTGGAATTGGGATTCGAGTCTCAGGAAATCGTTTCAAGACTGACTTTCCCGGAGGAACAGTAAAAATCATGAGTGCAGGTCAAACGGAGCGCGTTCTCGTCGCAGGCAGGGAGTATTTTATCGAGCTGTGGGCTCTTTGCGGATTTGAACCTTTTCTCTGCGAGACGCCTGAAGACCTCTACGAGGCCATGCGGGCGGGATTTGATGACGACGTGGCCCTGGTATTGATCGAGGAACAATGGTACGAAGGGCTTCCGGATCTTTTGCGGAGGCGTGTCGATGCCTCCACAAAACCGTCATGGATTGTTTTCCCTTCGCTCAGGCCCTTCAGGGAGTGAGGTACCCATGATGGAAAAAACGGGAACGATCACAGGCATAACGGGTCCTGTTGTCAAGGCCAGGACGGATGCTTCGGTTTCGCTTTATGAAGTTGTCCATGTCGGGAAAAAAGGCCTTCTCGGCGAAGTCGTAAGAATCGACGGTCCCAGGGTGGACCTGCAGGTTTACGAAGACACCTCGGGGATGCGCATTGGTGAACCTGTCGGATTTACCGGTGATCTCCTTTCCGTCGACCTCGGTCCGGGACTTCTCGGCGGAGTGCTTGACGGTATCGGCAGACCCCTGCATGTTCTCGCCGAACAGGGGATCTTTATCGGAGCGGGGATAGAGGCACCGGCCGTTTCGCGTGATACCCTCTGGGAGTTCGACCCCGTCGTTTCTGAAGGCGACCGTGTGGCTCCCGGCGATACTTTCGGGATCGTCCTTGAACGGGAAGGATTCAGGCACAGGATCATGGTTCATCCCGATGCAAAGCCGGGGAAAGTTGCCATGATCAAACCCCGCGGAAAGTATTCGGCCGAGGAAACCCTGATCAGGACAGATACAGGCTTTTCTTCCGGACTTGTCCAGAAATGGCATGTCCGGAAAGGCCGACCCTATGGGAAAAGACTCAGTTTCTCCGATCCCCTTGTCACGGGCCAGAGGGTGATCGATACCTTGTTCCCCGTGGCCCTGGGAGGAGCCGCCGTGGTCCCTGGTGGATTCGGGACGGGCAAGACCGTAACACAGCAGTCTTTGGCAAAATGGTGCAACGCCGACATCATTATCTACATCGGGTGCGGCGAAAGGGGGAACGAGATGACGGAAGTCCTGGAGGAGTTCCCGGAACTTCAGGATCCTCATACGGGCCGTCCACTGCTGGACAGGATGGTCCTCATCGCCAATACATCCAACATGCCCGTTGCAGCAAGGGAGGCGAGCATTTATCTTGGCATGACCATTGCAGAGTATTTCAGGGACCAGGGGCATCATGTGGCCATCATGTCCGATTCGACCTCACGATGGGCGGAGGCGCTCAGGGAAATCGGCGGCCGCCTTGAAGAGATGCCCGGGGAAGAAGGATATCCCGCGTATCTTTCTTCGAGACTCTCCCAGTACTACGAACGGGCAGGCAAAGTGGAAACATTGGGCGAAAACCCGCAGACGGGGAGCGTGACGGTCATCAACGCCGTTTCTCCCGCAGGAGGGGATTTTTCGGAACCCGTCACCCAGGCGAGCCTTCGTCTTTCCGGCGCTTTTTGGGCTCTCGACAAGGCTCTCGCACAGCAGCGGCATTTCCCCTCCATCAATTGGCGACAGAGCTTTTCCCTGTACGAAAAAAACCTCATGAAATGGTTTTCCGGGAAACTCGGGGAAAGGTGGCATGAAGACGTCGCCTATCTGAGGATCCTCCTTGACAAGGAAAAGAGCCTTCAGGAGCTTGTCCAGATCGTCGGACGCGACGCCCTCACCGAAGAAGACAAGTGGAAGCTGCACCTTGGCGGACTCATACGTGTCGCCTACCTTCAGCAAAATGCGTTTGATCCGGCGGATGCCTATTGTTCCCTGCAAAAGCAGCTCCTTTTGCTCGACTGTTTCAGAAGGCTTGATGAGATCGTTCACTCCAGGCTTGAAGAGGGGTTGCTCTTTCACCAGGTGCAGGAAAGGCCGCTTGCAGCTGAATTGCTGGCCATCCTGAAGGAAGACGAAGAAACAATGGGGGAGCGGATCGAAGCTTTCCTTGATGAACTCGGGCGGGCACTGAATGAGATGGAGGTGGCCTTCGAATGACAACGTTCTACCGTGAAGGCAGCCAGGCCGTTCGTGGCGTCAGCGGTCCCCTTCTGTTCGTCGAGAACGTTCCGCACGCAGGTTTCGGAGAACTGGTGACCGTCGAGGTTGACGGTGGACAACTCTCGGGTCAGATCCTGGATGTGGAAGAAGATCTTTGCATCATTCAGGTCTTCGAGGATACAATCGGCGTCAAATCGGGCAGGACGAAGGTCTGGCTCGAAAAGGACATCGCGAGAATTCCCGTCGGGCGGAGCCTGCTCGGCAGGATTTTGAACGGCAGGGGGAAACCCGTGGACGGATTGGGAGACATCGGATACGTGGAGGATGAACTGCCCGTTCACGGACTCCCCCTGAACCCCGTCCGGCGCTCGAGCCCCAATGCTTTTATCCAGACCGGCATCTCTTCCATCGACATTATGAATACCCTTGTACGGGGGCAAAAGCTTCCGGTTTTCTCCGGTTCGGGCCTGCCTGCCGGAAGGATCACCGCCCAGATTGTCAGCCAGTCGACAGTTCCCTCCTCTGCCTCGAAATTCCTCGTCGTCTTCGCGGCAATGGGCATCACCTCCAGGGAGGCCGATTTCTTCGTCGATGCTTTCAGTTCCTCGGGAGCCGTAGATCACGGCGTATTCTTCATCAACACCGCGGGAGAATCCGCTGTGGAACGGATTCTGACGCCACGCCTGGCCCTGACGGCCGCCGAGTATTTTGCCTACACACTGGGTTACGACGTCCTCGTGGTCATGACGGACATGCTCTATTACTGTGAATCACTCAGGGAGATCGGGGCGGCCCGTGAGGAGGTTCCGGGGCGCAGGGGGTTCCCGGGGTATATGTATTCCGACCTTGCGAGCATTTACGAAAGGGCCGGATGCGTGAAAGACAGGCCGGGGAGCATTACGCAGATTCCGATCATTACCATGCCAGATGACGACATGACCCATCCCGTCGTCGACCTTTCCGGCTACATCACCGAAGGCCAGATCGTCCTCGACAGGAGTCTTGCCGACAGGGGCGTCTACCCTCCGATCAACGTCCTGCCCAGTCTCAGCCGGTTGATGAACAAGGGGATCGGCAAGCAGAAGACTTTTGACGAGCACCGCGCCCTGGCGGATCAGCTTTACGCGAGCTATGCCCGGGCCAAGGAGGTTGAAAGGTTGCGTCTGATCGTCGGCGACGACGGACTGACGCGGGAGGAACAGCGCATCCTGCAATTCGGCGAAGTGTTTGAAAAGACATTTCTCCATCAGGGAGAACAGATGAGGTCCCTCGAGGAGTCGTTGCAGGCTTCATGGGATTGTCTTTCGAGCCTGCCGACGGAGCTTTTGTTCAAATTGCCCGAGTCCGTCGTAAAACAGAAGATACGGAAGGCGGGAAGCCCGTGAGCGCCCGGAGGACCCCTACCCGGGATACCATGATGCATCTCCGCCGGCAGACGGAGATCGTCAGGTTCGGAAAAGGCCTTCTCGAAAAGAAAAAGGATGCCTTGCTGCGCGCCATTGACGAGGATCGCCGAAAACTGAAAAGGGTCGAAAGGGAGCTTCTCGATCACGTACAAAAGACAGCCTATAGTTACGGCATCGTCAGGATGTTTGAAGGGCCTTCCTTCATAAAGCTCCTTGCTGTGGGGCGCAAGTCTGTTTCCGTACGTTCCGAACGATACAATCTTATGGGTTGCACCTATTACCAATACGAACCAGTAAAAAAGCGTGATGATATCCCCTTCGAGGAAGCTTCCCTGGATCCTGCCCTGACGTCCCCCTATGTTGACGAGCTGGTGGAACACCTGATGGGGACGGAACAGCTTTTGTGGACGTATATCAATCTCAAGGTGAAACTCAAGGCCCTGGAAAGGGAACTCAAGCGGACGATGCGAAAGGTCAACACCCTGGAGCACACGGTCCTTCCCGATCTCAAGAGCGATATGAAGCGCATCGGCGATATTCTCGACGAACGGGAAAGACAGGAGCGGTTCGCGGTCAAAAAGTTTTCCAAAAGCAAAAAGAGTGCCAAAAAGTCTCCCGGGAAAACCGGCGGCAGGTGAGCGGAATCCATGAAAATCCGGATAAGAGCCGTGGGAACTCCGAAAGCCGCCTATTTCCGTGAGGGCGTTGAGGACTACCTTTGCCGACTGCAAAAACACCTTCCCGTTTCCATCGAATATGTCCAGGCGAAGAGCGGCCGTCGGAAGGATCGGGCAAAGGCGGTAGCCGAAGAGACGTCAAAGCTCATCGACGGTGTTTTGGAGAGAGATCACGTCGTTTTGCTCGATGAGGGTGGAAGAATGATGGGCAGCAGGGACTTCTCGAAATGGCTGTACAAGACCCTTGGGACGACACAGGGGTCGCTTGTGTTCTGTGAAGGGGGAGCGTACGGGGTTTCGGAAGAGTTGCACAAGCGGGCGGATTCGACAATTTCGCTTTCCGAAATGACGTTCCCTCACGAACTCTGTCTTCTCGTCCTGGTGGAACAGTTGTACAGGGCGGCGATGATCCGGGCGGGGTCTTCCTATCACCATTGATTGGTCCTAGACTAGGTATTAGAATGCTTTCGATGCAGACGGACAATTTTTTGAAAGGGTGATATCCATGAAAATGGACCAGATGCTTAAACAGGCACAGAAAATGCAGGCGGAGATGTCCAGGATACAGGAAGAGCTGGCACAGGAGACTCTTGAAGGTTCCGCGGGCGGCGGTATGGTCCGCGTAAAGGTGAACGGCCAGGGAGAGATCCTCGGAATCTCGATCGAAGAAGACGTAATCGATCCGGAAGACAAGGAAATGCTCGAGGACCTCGTGATTGCGGCCATTCAGGATGCTGTTTCCAAGAGCAAGGAACTGGCCCAGTCGCGACTCGGGAAACTGAGCCAGGGGCTCGGCATTCCGGGCCTCATGTAGGAGCGCCCTGACGTGACCCAGGGTCCTCTGGAAAGGGTCGTTCACCTTTTTGGGAAGCTTCCCGGCGTCGGCGAAAAGACGGCGCGGAGGTTTGCCCTGTATGTATTGCAGCAACCCGAAACCTTTACCAGGGAGCTGACGGGGGCCCTGCTGGATTTAAGGGAAAAAACGGTCCGGTGTTCTCTTTGTGGTAACATCACGACCAAAGATCAGGACCCCTGCGCCATTTGCAGCGATCCGTTCCGGGACAGGCAGACCCTTTGTGTTCTTGAAACCGTGGAGGACATGCTGAGTTTCGAACAATCGGGGGCATACTCGGGGCTTTACTTCATCCTGGGAGGACGGGTTTCGCCCCTTGACGGGGAAGATCTGGAGCCGGAAAGGATTCAGGCCCTGAAAGACTACATCGAATCGGCTTCCTTTCGGGAGGTGATCATTGCCACGAATCCGCGGGTAGAGGGGGACCTTACATATTTCACGGTTCTGGACGCCCTCGAATCCTTTGATGTCAAAGTTACCCGGCTTGCTTTCGGCCTGCCCCTTGGCGGGAGTATCGGATATGCAGACCGGGTGACGATACACGCATCGCTGGAATCGAGAACGGAAGCAAGACAACAGGACAAAAAGACAGGAAAGGAGTGATACCATGGCTGAAGGAGTTACGAAGGTTCTCGTCATCCTTGCCAGGAGCATTTTCGTGCTTCTGGGAGGCGTGGTGGGATACCAGGTCGCCCTGTTGGTCATCGCCGAAGAGTGGTGGCCATGGAGCACCTTTCCCCAAATTATCGTCCCCTATATTCTTTCGATCATTGTCTGCAGCCTGATCGGCTACCTTGTAACCCCCGTGTTTATCAGAATCCTGGGCTTTATTGGTTTATCCTTGGAAAAGAACCTGGAGAATCTCAGCTGGAATGATATCTCAATAGCCATTTTCGGACTCATCGCGGGGTTGCTTGTGGCGAATCTCGTCGCCCTGCCTTTTGCGAATCTTCCGGTGATCGGAAGCTATATCGCGATTCTCCTCAATATCGTGCTGGGGTACATCGGTGTCAGGATTTTCCTCAAGCGCAAGGAAGAGATTCTCGGCATGTGGTCGTCCATCGGAGAGCTGAAGGACCGTTTCAGCATCAGGGGACGCAAGATCAAGGATGCCAAAGGCGGGGAGAGTTCAATTCCCGCTGATCTGGAAACCGTGGAGGTTCCACAGATACGCTCTGCCGTCAAGGTTCTTGACACCAGCGTGATCATTGACGGGAGGATCCTGGACATCGCTTCGACAGGGTTCGTGGAGGGGACGTTCATCCTGCCGAGATTCGTGCTGACGGAGCTGCAATCCGTCGCGGATTCTTCCGACCCGACGCGCAGGACCAAAGGCAGGAGAGGGCTCGATGTCATCAACGAGATGCAGAAATTGCCTTACATCACGGTACAGATCGTAGAGACGTCCCTGAAGGAGCTCGGCGTCGATTCCGTCGATGAAGGCCTCGTGGCACTGGCGGGGGCCATATCCGCCAAGGTTGTGACCACCGATTACAACCTCAACAAGATAGCCCAGATACAGGGAATAGATGTCCTCAACGTCAACGAACTGGCGAATGCCCTGAAGCCCATGCTACTGCCGGGAGAGGCGGTTACAGTGGACGTCATACGTGAAGGCAAGGAACCCCAGCAAGGTGTGGGATATCTTGACGACGGCACCATGATCGTCGTCGAGGACGGCGAAAAGTACATCGGGAAAAAGATCGAAGTCATCGTGACATCCATGCTCCAGACTTCTGCGGGACGAATGGTCTTTGGGAAGATACGGAAAGAGGTTCGCTCGTGAACGACTGGGCTTTCATTATCCTCGCGGCGGGTGAGAGCCGACGGTACGGAAAAGGCAGGAAGCAATACCGCCGGCTCGGACCCCTTCCTCTCTGGTTGTGGAGCGGCCGCCTCGCAGCGGAACTCATGGCGGCCGGGAAAATCACGGAGACTGTCATTGTCGTTCCCGGGGAGACCGAGGAAGAACACCGGACCTGGATAGCGAACAGCAAAGGGACGTGGAAAGTCGTTCCCGGTGGACGGACACGCCGCGAGTCGGTCGTGACGGGCCTCAAGGCGGCAGGGGCCGAAAATGTACTCGTACATGATGCCGCAAGGCCTTTTGTGACGCCTGATTTGTGCGGGAAGCTCATGAAAGGGGCCGCACCCGGAACGGGGGTGGTCCCCGTCCTTTCCGTCAGGGATGCACTGAAAAGGATCGACGAAGACGGAAAGCCGAATCACGTCGACAGGGAAGGACTCTACGCGACCCAGACACCCCAGGCTTTTCCCCGGAAGGATCTGCTTGCGGTGTTGCAGGACAGGGAAGAACCCTGTGTCGACGAGGGACAGGCCTGGGTGGAGTCGGGACGAAAACTACAGACAGTGGAAGGAAACCCGGAGAATTTCAAGATCACATACCAGGAGGATTTCGAACTGGCCGCAAAGATCGTCGATTCCAAACGAAACATCAGGACGGGAATCGGCTACGACATTCACCAGCTGACACCGGGAGCACGCCTGGTGCTGGGAGGGGTTGAGATCGACTCCCCCCTGGGTCCGTCAGGCCATTCCGACGGTGACGCGCTGACTCACGCCATTTGCGATGCCCTCCTCGGCGCGGCTGGAGAATCCGACATCGGCGTTCTCTTTCCTGCATCGGATCCTTCCCTCAAAGGTATCAAAAGCCTCAGGCTCCTTGAAGACGTCATCGAGCGACTGAAAACGCGGGAATGGTTCATCGAATGGGTCGACGCCGTCATTGTCCTGCAGGCTCCCGGGATTGCCGACGAGATAAATCGTATCAGGGAATCCCTTGATGACATTTTCGGAGTTTACGGTTTTCATGCCAGAGTCAACGTACGGGCGAAAAGCGGAGAGAGAGCCGGGCCGGTGGGTAATTCCGAAGCCGTTGAATGCTATGCCGTTGCTACACTTTCCGGTTTCCGGGGCCTTTCGGGCCAGGGGAGTGACGAAGCCGCTCCACGCTTTTGAGGGATTCGCCGATTCAAGGGCCCCCAGGCTTGCAACGGACGCGTCCTGGGGCTACAATTTCGGACTAATCAGCCACGAGGAATTTGTTTTTTTTGCAGTGGTATTCAAGAAAACGAAGCGGCCTGCAAAGTGGCGCACCACGATGGACCCGCGAAGGGTGTGCATTCGGGCAGGCGGCTTTATTTTTCTGAAGGAGATGACTTGACATGGTAGAGGACCGGTTTGTTCCGCATGAGGGCCTGACCTTCGATGACATGTTGCTTGTCCCGGGCTACAGTGAAGTGCTTCCCTCGGAAGTCAAGGTAAATTCACGTCTGACGCCGGGAATTTCGCTGAATATCCCGATCTGCAGTTCAGCCATGGACACGGTGACCGAAGGGAGACTGGCCATTGCCCTCGCAAGGGAGGGAGGACTCGGCATCGTGCACAAGAACATGGATGTCGAGGAACAGCTTGCGGAGATTGACAAGGTCAAGCGATCCGAATCAGGTGTGATAGTCGATCCCTTTTACCTGAATCCAGAGGACCCGGTATCGGAAGCCGTGGAGCTTATGGAGCACTATCACATATCCGGTGTCCCGATCGTGGACAAGAACAGGAAGCTTGTCGGCATTATCACCAACAGGGACTTGAGATTTATCACCGAGTACAGCCAGCCTATCAAGGATGTCATGACAAAGGAGAACCTGATCACTGCTCCTGAAGGGACGAAGCTTGAAGGCGCCACGGAAATTCTCCGGAGGTACAAGGTGGAGAAGCTTCCCATAGTTGATGACCGCGGCATCCTCAAGGGACTCGTCACCATCAAGGACATCCGCAAGGCGAAGGATTTTCCCAACGCCTCCAAGGACGAGCACGGCCGCCTGCGCGTCGGTGCCGCTCTCGGAGTCGGCGAGAATGCACTGGAGGCGGCGGACATGTTTGTGGACGCCGGTGTCGACGTCCTGGTGGTGGATACGGCCCACGGTCATTCAAGGTCGGTCATTGAAACCGTCCGCGATCTCCGGAGAAGGCATCCTGACATTTCCTTTGTGGCTGGGAACATCGCAACCGGAGAGGCGGCCGAGGCATTGATCGACGCCGGTGCCGACGGAGTGAAAGTCGGCGTCGGCCCGGGATCGATTTGCACCACCAGGGTGGTCGCAGGCATCGGAGTGCCCCAATTGACGGCAATAATGGAGGCTGCCGAAGTGGCGCACAGAAAAGGGAAGACAGTAATAGCTGACGGAGGAATCAGGTATTCCGGCGATGTGGTGAAAGCCCTCGCGGCGGGAGCTGATTCGGTAATGGTCGGCTCCCTTTTCGCCGGTACCGACGAGAGTCCTGGAGAAGTGGTCATTTACCGCGGACGTTCCTTCAAGAGCTACAGGGGGATGGGTTCCCTCGGTGCGATGAAGGAAGGTAAAAGCAGGGAGAGGTATTTTCAGAAGGATCGAACCGACGACAAACTTGTTCCCGAAGGAATCGAAGGGCTGGTTCCTTACAAGGGCCCCCTTGGCGGGATCGTCCAGCAGCTTATCGGCGGGCTTCGTTCCGGAATGGGTTACGTCGGTGCGGCCGACATTGAGGAATTGCAGAAAAAGGGGCGTTTTGTCAAGATCACTGCCGCGGGTGTCAAGGAAAGCCACCCGCATGACGTGGTCATCACCAAGGAGGCACCAAACTACTGGGTGGAATAGACGCCTGGATTCCCTTTCAAACGGAACGAGAGCCCCTCGGGAGCCAGGTTGTCACTTCCGAAGCGTCCATGGTATAATTTATCGGTCTTCCGCCTGGATATGTACCTATTCAAGGCGAAGAGCGGGTGCGCCCGCTCTTCGCCTTTTATCTGTCGGGCGGGTTTTGGAAACAGAACGGGGGAACCTCATGAAGGACGTTTTCTGGGAACGTTTTGGCAATGAAGCCATAAAAAAAGTGGTTGAGTCCCTGGGCTATGAATTTGTCGGGGCCGAAAGGATAAACGAAAGCGGAAGGACTGTTTTCAGGGTATACATAGATCTCCTCGGTGGAATTTCAGTTTCCGACTGCGAAACTGTATCAAGGGAAGTCAACGGGTTTCTGGACAAGCATGACAACCTGCTGCCGGAACGTTTTTTCCTTGAGGTCAGCTCGCCGGGACTGGAGAGACCCCTTTTTAGCATTGACGATTACAGAAAGTTCATCGGACGGAAAGTCAAGGTCCGGTTTCACGAAAAAATAGAAAACAGAAAGCACCTGACGGCGGAAATAACCGGCGTCGGGGAAGGAATGATCCGTTTCGGGGAAGAGGGGAAACCTCTTTTTGAAGTTCCCTTCGAGAAGATCGCGAAGGCAAGGCTGGTTGACGAGGGAGAGGAAATCTCGAGACTGCTTGCCGAAAGAAAGAAGGAACGGAAAAAAAGGAGGAAAAAGTAATGCAATTGGGGCGTGATTTTGTTCGCGCTTTACGACAGATAACCCAGGAGCGAAAGCTCTCCCACGAGATCATCTCGTCGGGGATAGAGGCCGCCATGGTGTCGGCCTATCGGAAATACAAGGACGGGGATCAGGATGTGGAGATCCATCTGGATCTCGACAACGGGCAGATGACGATCTGTGAAGTCAGACGCATCGTGGATGAAGTTGAAGATCCGGACAAGGAAATGACAGTGGAAGATGCCGCAAAAGCCGGGTTCCCGGAAGTAAATGCCGGAGATATCATCAGGATCGAGGTCGACCCCGAAAACTTCGGCCGAATCGCCGCACAAACGGCCCGGCAGGTTATCATCCAAAGGCTCAAGGACGCCGAGCGCCAGATCATCTACGAAGAGTTTTCCGACAAACTCGGGGACATGGTCAACGGGATCATTTTCAAGTCGGAAAACGAACATGTCCTTGTTCGACTCAATGATCGGACGGAAGCTATTCTGCCGAGGTAAGAACGGAGCGTGGGAGAGTCATACAAGCTCGGCGAACGCTTCAAGTTTTATCTTCTCGAGGTCCGGCAGACCTCGAAAGGACCGAGAATTGTCGTGTCCCGAAGCCATCCCGGCCTTTTGAGGAAACTCCTGGAACTGGAGATCCCGGAAATCCAGGAGGGAACAGTGGAAATCAGGGGCATTGTACGGGAAGCCGGTGCACGTGCCAAAGTGGCGGTCAGCACACTTGATGCGAATGTCGATCCCGTCGGTGCATGCATCGGAAGCAATGGCTCCCGGATCAAGTCGATCAGCAAGGAATTGAACGGGGAGCGGGTTGACGTGGTCGTGTGGAACAATGACCCGTTGCAGTTCATCAGGAATGCCCTTTCCCCTGCTCGTATCGCGAAAGTGGAGCCATTGGTGGAGCAGGAAAAGGCCGTCCAGGTTTTTGTCCGCCCTGACCAGCTTTCACTGGCCATAGGCAAGGCTGGACAAAATGTCAGGCTGGCAGCCAGGTTGACGGGCTGGAAGATCGACATCAAGGCTCTGGAGCCGGAGCGTCTGCCGACGCTTCAGGACCTTTTCGAGGATATCATCACCGGGGAGAGCGACGAGTCTGAATGAGCCCGGGAGTGAGACAGACGGAAAAAAGCAGAAGGAAACGACCGCGAACCTGCGTGGGGTGCAGAAAAGAGGAAGGCAAGCGCGGGCTTTTAAGGATTGTCCGGTCACCCGGGGGAAAAGTCAGGGTTGATCGAGGCGGCAAGGCCCCCGGCAGGGGTGCCTATTTGTGCAGGAACCGGGAGTGCCTGCGTTCAGCCCGAAAAAGGGACGCCCTGTCAAAGGCCCTGAAAACGAAAGTTCCTGTGGAGATATATGAGGAACTTGAGGAGCTCTGCTCGGGCGATGAAACGGCCGGAAGCGCAAAGAAAAGCGAGGGAGAAAAGCTTTGACGCGTCTTTTCGAAGTTCTTGGCATGGCTGTGAAAGCGAACATCCTCGTTTCGGGCCAGACGAGGATCAAAAGGGCGCTGGGACGGGGTGAAAAACTTTTGGTCCTGCTGACGGAGGATCATTCCAGAAACGTCATGGCGTCCGTCGCCGGATACAGGGAAAGAGGACGTTGCAAGGTCATTGTCCTGAAAGGCGTCACGAGAAACTCGATTGCTGTTCATCTTGGCCTTGGACGGACGCAGATCCTCGCCATTCCCGAAAAAAACGGAATGGCCGGGAAAATAGAGGCGCTCGTGACGGAGGGGGTCGAAACGAATGAGTAAAATTCGCGTGTATGAACTGGCAAAAATGCTTGGAATATCAAACAAGGAACTCATGAAGATGCTCGGGGATCTCGGAATCGAAGTGAAAACCCACATGAGCTCCATAGATTCCGAAACGGCGCAGATCGTTGAGGAAGCTCTCGGTGAGGGGGAAGCCGAAGAGGAGGAAGCCGCTGGAGTCGAGCGGGAACAAGTGTCCCTGCCGAGAGGATCGACGGTGTTCGAAGCCGCGGAAGCCCTGGGAGTGAAGCCTTCGGAAGCCGTAAAGGCCCTGGTCACCGCGGGGCATATGATTCCTGCCACAGCTGTGCTGGAAAAAGATGCGGCGGACGTCCTGTCGGACACCTTCGGGAAAGACCTGGTCTTTGTCGAGCCTGAGGAAGAAAAAACGGCTCCCCAGGTCAAGAGGGCGGCTCCGAAGGGCGAAAAGCTCGAAACGAGGGCTCCCATCATCACTGTCATGGGACATGTGGATCACGGCAAGACGACGCTTCTCGACTATATACGCAAGACCCAGACGACGGAGCGGGAAGCAGGAGGCATAACCCAGCACATCGGTGCGTCCACCTTCGAACACGAGGGCAAGGATATCGTTTTCCTGGATACGCCGGGACACGAAGCCTTTACTTCCATGAGGGCAAGAGGCGCACAGGCTACGGACATCGTCATTCTTGTCGTTGCCGCCGATGACGGGGTCATGCCCCAGACCGTGGAAGCTCTCAATCACGCCAAGGCCTCCGGTGTCCCCATCGTCGTCGCCGTCAACAAGATCGACAAGCCTGACGCACGCCCGGACAGGGTGCGACAGCAGCTGGCAGACCATGGCCTTATTCCCGAGGAGTGGGGCGGTGACACCATCTTTACCGACATCTCCGCAAAGTCGGGGGAAGGTATTGATCAACTGATGGAAATGGTTCTTCTCGTGGCGGACATGAGCGAATTGAAGGCAGACCCGACAATAGAACCTGAAGGCGTCGTGGTCGAGGCTGAACTCGACAAGGGCAAGGGCCCGGTAGCCACCGTTATCGTCCAGCAGGGAACCCTCCGCAGAGGCGACATCCTTCTGACGGACAGCGCGTGGGGAAGAGTCCGGGCAATGATAAACGACAGGGGCAAGCAGGTCGATGAGGCCGGCCCGAGCAAGGCCGTCGAAATCCTCGGATTTGACAGCGTCCCCCAGCCGGGAGAGGTCTTCAGAATCGTTTCTAGCGAAAAAGAGGCCAGGCAGGTCATTGACGAAAAAGTCCAGCAGCAGAAAAAAACAGAAGCCGCCCCTTCAAGGCGGATCACCCTTGAGGACCTTTACGGAAAAATGCAGGAAGGCGAAATGCCTTCTTTGAAGGTTGTCATCAAGTGCGACGTCCAGGGGTCTCTTGAGGCGCTGAAGAGTTCGATGAAGAAGCTGGAAACCGATGAAGTCAAGATCGACTTCGTCCATGAAGGGGTTGGCAGGATTTCCGAATCTGATGTGATGCTGGCTTCGGCTTCGGAGGCGATCATCATCGGATTCAACGTCCGACCGGATTCCAATGCGAAAAGGATGGCCGAGGCAGAAGGCATCCAGATACGCCTCTACAGGGTTATCTACGATGTCATTGATGACGTTCGGTCCGCCCTTGAAGGCATGCTGACCCCGACGATCAAGGAAAAAGTCATCGGCCAGGCGGAAATCAGGGCGGTTTTCAAAGTCCCCAAAGCGGGCAAGATTGCAGGATGCTACGTCCAGGAAGGCCAGATCAAGCGGAATGCCAAGGTGCGTCTCATCCGCGACGGAGTTGTCATCTGGGACGGTCCCCTGGCCGCCCTGAAGCGGTTCAAGGACGATGTGAGGGAAGTCACGGCTGGATACGAATGCGGGGTGAACCTCGCCAACTATCAGGATGTCCAGGAAGGGGACATTCTGGAGGCCTACGAATTCGTTGAGGAGAAGAGGACCCTGGACGCATGATTCCTTCCTTTCAGGAAGTGTATTGGGGGATCCTGCTTCTGCATCTCCGTATTCCTGGAGCCACGAGCCTGAAGGACCGACGGCAGGTTGTCCGGTCCCTTGTGGAGCGGTTGAAGAAAAAATGGAATATTACCGTGGCCGATATTGGGCCACCGGATTCCTGGACCGATGCGGGACTTGCCGTGGGCACCCTCGGGAGTTCTTATGACAGCGTGTTGTCAAGGCTCGGTGAAGTGAAAAAGTTTGTCGAAAGACGTGAGGACGAATCGGATTTTTTCATAGTCTCAGTCCAGCGAGAGGTCGATAAATATGACACATTTTCGGATTGAGCGGATCAACAAGGAATTGCTTCGAGAGCTTTCGGAGCTTTTGAAGTTCGAAATCAAGGATGAATCGGCCAAGAGAGCTGTGCTTGTCGAAGTGGATTGTTCGAAGGACCTTGGACATGCCAAGGTCTACTACACGACGATTACGAATGAAGACAGGGAGGCCGTCCAGCGGGCCCTCGAAAAAGCTACGGGTGTACTTCGGGGTCGCATAGGCAGACAGATGCGGCTCAGGAAGGTCCCGGAGCTCCACTTCATACCTGATCGAGTCGAGGAAGAGGCCAGAAAGATCGAGGCCGTTCTGGATTCGTTGAAGCATGAAGAAGAAAAGCCTGGAACCGGAACAGATGAAAAAGACCTGTGAAGCTGTACGCCGTGCTCTTCTTGAAGCGGACAGCTGGGTGATTCTCGCTCACGAACGTCCTGACGGCGACACCATAGGATGCGGAAGTGCACTGGCAAGAAGGGCCGATATACTGGGAAAGTCCTGGTCCTGGTTTGGTCCCGACGAAGTGCCGGAAGCCTACCGTTTCCTCCACGGGACCGAAAGGTACCGCTCCCGGGAATCCCTTTCCGGGACGGATATCGAGGGAAATACAGCCATTCTTGTTCTGGATACCAGTTCGTTGGACAGGACCGTTTCCCTTGGGGACGCGAGGCGAAATGCGGTGGTCCTCAATATAGATCACCATGGAGACAACGATCTTTTCGGCGATGTCAACCTTGTCTCCAGCGAGGCTCCGGCCGTCGCAGAACCGCTGTGGGATATTTATGAACATGCAGGTTGGACGCCCGATGTCAGGGAAGCGGAGTCGTTATACGTGGCCCTTGTTACTGATACGGGCCATTTCCGTTTCGAGGGCACCAGCCCGAAAACGTTCGAAATTGTCTCGAAACTGGTAAAGCAAGGCGTCGAACCCCAGGAAATGTTTTCACTCCTTTATGAGAACAGGTCCCTTTCGGGCCTGCAGTTGTGGGGACGCGGTTTTCTGCGGGCGGAAACGTTTTCCGATGGCGAGGCCTGTATCACCTGGCTTTCTCAAGAGGACTTCTCAGAGACGAAAGCAACACGGGAGGATACGGAGCACCTCGTAAATGAACTGCTTCACCTGAAGGGCGTCAGACTTGCTTTCCTTCTCGTCGAGGAAGACGATCAGATACGCGTGAGCGTACGGACGAAACCCCCTCACAACGCCAGGGACCTTGCGTGCATTTGGGGCGGCGGCGGTCATGTTCGGGCGGCGGGCTGCAAAATAGAGGGCAACCTGGCTGCAGCCTTGGAATCGATAAGGCGGAAAGTGGAAGAAAGTCATGAAAAACGGGTTTCTTCTTCTCCATAAAGAGAGGGGACTCAGGAGTACCGCCTGTGTGAATTCCCTTCGAAAAATCCTGGGTCGGCAGGTGAAAGTCGGCCATGCGGGAACCCTCGATTCGACTGCCGAAGGCTTGCTTATCCTCTTGTTCGGCAAAATGACCCGTGCCTCGCGCTACGTCATGTCCCTTTCAAAAACCTATGAAGTCACCGCGGTTCTCGGTATGGAGACGGATACTCTGGACAATGAAGGAAGAGTCCTCGCCACGTCGGACACGACTCAGGTGTCGCAAGACGACATCAGCCGGTGTCTTGCCTCCTTTACGGGATGGATCCGGCAGCGGCCTCCCAGGATCTCCGCCGTCCGTATAGGGGGGAAAAGAGCCCATGAGTTGACGAGGGCGGGTGATGATGTCGTTCTGCCTGAAAGACCCGTGTATCTGTCCCGCGTCAAGCTTGCCGAATACAGGGAGAGCTCCGCAACTGCAAGGTTTTCCGTGACATGCGGCAAAGGAACCTACATACGGAGCCTCGTCAGGGATCTTGGACGCATGCTCGGAACCTATGCAACAGTTGCAAGCCTGAAAAGAACGGCCATTGGCCCCTTCCATGTCCTTGAATCACTGAAGGCCGGGGAACTTGACGAAAAATCCCTGGCATCGGAAGGGAGAGGGCCGGAAGGCCTCGCCGAGGTTTTCCCATGTTACGTTGTCCCCGAGGAACTGGCTGACCGCCTTGGGAACGGAAACGCCCTGCAGCCTGCACGGCTTCAAAGAATCCATTGGGGCGTTCAGGAAGACAACGGGATTGTCATTCTCAAATCTGAAAAGGTCTTTTCCTTTGCGAGGAGCACGCAAATTGCCGGAGAAACGCTTTTTAAACCGGAGACGAACATTTTTATCGGAGAGGAGCAACGACAGGACCAATGATCGCCGCCATCGGAGCCTTTGACGGTTTTCACAGGGGACATCAAAAGCTGTTTGCAAAAGCCAGGGAGATTGCCGAAAGAAAACGTGATTCCTGGGGTGTGATCACTTTTTATCCCCATCCCCAGTCCTTTTTGACGGAAGAGCCTTTTGCGGTTCTTTTTACGGAAAGGGAAAAGGATTTCCTTGTGAGGAAGCTCCATATCCCCGAACTCATCCGCCTGCCTTTTACCCGGAGACTTGCTGAGCTTTCTCCGGACGAATTTGTTGAATGCCTCGAGAAAAAATACTTTCTGCAAGGCGTCGTCGTGGGTGAGGATTTCCGTTTTGGCAAGGCGAGAAGCGGCGATGCGAAGCTCATGAAAACCCTTGGCTCCCGGAAGGGATGGGATGTGGATATTGTCGGGTCACTCCGGCTGGGGAATGAAAAGGCCAGCAGCTCCGCTGTCAGAAGGATGGTGCTGGCAGGAAATGTTGCCGACGCCGGGGACATGCTGGGCTATCCCTTTTTCGTCACCGGGAACGTGGTGCGTGGAGACGGAAGAGGGCAAAAGCTCGGTTTCCCGACGGCGAATCTCCACGTCCCTCCCGAAAAAATCGTGCCTGACAGGGGCGTTTATTCCGGAGCGCTGCTCTGCGAATCGGATCTTTACCCCGCAGCAGTCAACATCGGATATAATCCCACTTTCAAAGGAGTGCGTGGACTTCGTGTCGAAGCGCACGCGCTCGATTGCACGACGGATTTTTACGGAAAAAATGCGTCTCTCTTTTTTCTCGACCGGATCCGGAATGAAATGCGCTTTGACAGAGTGGAACAGCTAATTGACAGAATTTCCTCTGACGTGTCATCGGCCAGAAAAAGCTGGAACCGGCGAGGCGGATCCCTCCGGACCTGGTTGGACAACGACGGGCAGGGAATCTCTTATACCGGATCCTGTGAGCATTGAACTCAGCTGCTACCCATGGTACTATATCCTCTGTTTTCCGGGCCTGTAGCTCAGGGGATAGAGCAACGGCCTCCTAA
>CAZERC010000015.1:0-16873 GCA_964515395.1 uncultured Synergistaceae bacterium
AAGAGCTTCCCCACCAGCAGGAAAAGATACAGGTGCAGGATATAAAAGAAAAAGGGGCATTTCCCGAAGACCGGCAGGGGGTTTTTGCTGTCGCTCCAGAATTGCCCGGCCCGGGCGAAAGCTGAAACGGCCAGAAGCGCAACGCCGGAAAAAAGAAGCATGTAGGCGATACTGGGCGGATATTTGGTCACCGCCAGGAAGGCGATAACGCCTTCGCCTTCGACGGGATGGGTGTTCCCGAAGCCGCCGAAAAGGCGAAGCAAGACAAAGGCTGCCACGAGGGCTGCTCCTGCGAAAGGAAGCACACGCTCCGTTTTGACGCGCTCGGCCTGGAGACGGCGCGCGAGCACCATGCCGAAGAGGACGAAGACAAACCAGGGGAGCACCGGGTAGAGGACGAAGACGCGAAGGTCTTCTGTTTTGAGCCCCGAGGGGATGAAGGAGAACATCGCAGGCAGGCTGACGGATTCCATGGGTTCGGGAAAGCCCATGTGGATGCGGACGAGCCATTGGGTTGCGATAGCCAGAACCGCTCCGAGGGCGGCCAGAACTCTCGCGGGAGCCCGCAGCAACAAGGACCCGAAGGCCATGGACCCGGCGAGGGAGTAGAGCACGCCGAATTCGAGGGTGACGGCGGGGTTTTCGGTCTGCGAGGGATAGGCCAGGGACCAGACGAGATTCTCCAGGGCCAGCATGATGACCACCAGGACGGCTGCGCGGATCCAGTAGTGACGGATGATCCTTGCCTCACTCCACCCGGCTTCGCGCCTGCTTTTGGCGAAAAAGACCATTCCCGCCCCCATGATGAGGGCGAATCCGGGGGCGCAGCTGTGGGTGACAAACCGGGTGAAGAAGGCCTGGAGCGTGCCGTAGTCGGGAACAGGCATGGCCCAGAATTCGAAAAAACCTTTGTGGCACACCAGACCAATGGTGTGATCCAGGGCCATGAGCATCATGATGAGTCCGCGCGTGGCGTCCAGCTCCGGAAGGCGCCTGCTCCCCGAAGGCGTTGTGCCTGCTTGTGTCAGTGCCATGGAATTCTCCCTTGCGGTTCTTTTTTGAAGGTCACGCCAGAAACCCGATGCTTTCAAGGGGCCTGTTGATGCCTTCGGTCTTGGCGAAAGGTGACAGGATCAGCTTCTCGAAAGCCCCGACGCCCTTGAATCGGCTCCGGCCTTTTCCCTTGCCTCCGATTTCGATCACCTCCCATATCAGTACGTAACGTAATTTTACGAAATGATATGCATTTTGAAAAATGAATGTACGATCATTGCGTCTGCATCCCCCTGGTCAACTTGAAAAACCGGCACCGCGGGTATATGCTCTCGATTAAATATCGCAAACGGTCAAGCAAATGAGCAAACCAGTCGGATACGAAGGTGAGCAGAAGGCAAGGGCTCAAAAAGGAGTGGATAGCCATATGGCAAAAGTCACGATCCCGGCACTGAAGAAGATGAAAGAAGAGGGCCGCAAGATTACCATGGTGACGGCATACGACTTTACCCAGGCTTCCCTGGCGGAGAAGGCCGGAATCGATGTCATTCTGGTCGGCGATTCTCTTGCGATGACGATCCTCGGCCATGAGGGGACCATCGCCCTGACGACGGAGGAGATGATCGCCCATATCAAGCCCGTGGTAAAGGGGGCTCCCACACCGCATGTTATCGGGGACATGGTCTTCGGGTCCTATAACGAGAGCCTGCCCCAGGCCATCCACAACGCCAGCCGCCTGATGAAGGAGGGCGGTTGCGACGGCGTCAAGCTGGAAGGCGGGAGGCCCGACGTGGTGAAGGCCATCGTGGACGCGGGGATTCCCGTCCAGGGGCACATCGGTCTCACCCCCCAGACGGCGTCAATGCTCGGCGGGTTCAAGGTCCAGGGGAAGAGCCTTGACGCCGCGAAGAAGCTCATCGACGATGCGGTAGCCATTGAAGAGGCCGGGGCTTATTCCATCGTGGTCGAATGTGTTCCTGAAGAAGTGGCCCGGGCCATCACCGAGGCGGTGACGATTCCGACCATCGGTATCGGTGCCGGCCGGTACTGCGACGGTCAGGTCCTGGTCTATCACGACATGCTCGGCATGTTCGACAGGTTCGTGCCGAAGTTCGTCAAACAATATGCCAGAATCGGCGATGAAATCGTGAATGCTCTCAAGCAATACAAGGAAGAGGTCGTTGCGGGAGACTTTCCCGAAGAGCGGCATGCCTTCGGCGGGCTGAGCAAAGAGGATATGGACAGTCTGAAGGACTGAAAAGGGTGGAGGTTTCCGGATGAAGATAGCCGTGCTCGGTTCTGGAGCAATGGGGTGCCTTTACGGCGGAATGCTTTCGGAGGCCGGGTTTGATGTGACCTTGATCGATATATGGAAGGAACATGTGGAGGCCGTCAATACCAGGGGGCTTCGCATTGAAGGCCTCTCGGACGACAGGGTCATAAAAGACATCCCCGCCGTTACGGATTTTTCGACCCTTGGGAACGTGGACCTTCTCATGGTTTTCGTAAAGGCGACGGTCACCGGCGAAGCTATGGAAAAAGCCAGGGAGTTGGTGGGCGATGATACGGTGGTCCTGACCCTGCAGAATGGCCTGGGAAATATCGAGAAGATCTCTGCAGCAGTGGGGAAGGACAAGGTCATCGCCGGCACGACGGGTCACGGTTCTGCATTGATGGGCCCCGGGCACATCCGTCACGCCGGTTCCGGCGACACCATCCTCGGGGAGCTTGACGGCTCAAAAACCAAAAGGCTCGAGGAGATAGCGGACATCTTCCGGAAGGCCGGATTCAGCGTCAAACTGTCGTCCAACGTGGTCGGTTTGATCTGGGACAAACTGCTGGTAAACGTCGGAATCAATGCCCTCACAGCCCTGACGGGATTGAAAAACGGCGGGCTGCTGACATTTGGGGAGACCGAGGAACTCCTCGAAGCCCTTGTGAACGAGGCATGGGAAGTGGCCAGGTGCAAGGGGATCGAACTGGGCTGTGATCCGGTGGAGCACGCAAAGGATGTCTGCAGACTGACGAAGGAAAACATTTCATCCATGTTGCAGGATGTTACCAAAAGGAGACCGACCGAAATCGATGTCATCAACGGCGCCGTTGTGGAGGAAGGCGAAGCACTGGGTGTTTCGACGCCGGCCAACAGGGTCGTGACGAAGCTGGTCAAGGTCAGGGAAAGGATGTACTGACTCCCGGGCCCGCTAAATTGAGTCATCAAATTTCCCCGGAAAACGTCCATGGTCTTGTTGGGGGAAAACAATCCACCAAAGCGGCTTGTATGTGACATATTATTCAGATTGGAATACCCCTAATTCGTGATGGGCCATTCACCTGAACTGCGCCAGGGAGGTTTCATGATGAAAGAACAGGGACGATATTTTCTCAAGGACAGGATACGGAAAAAGGTGGATTTTACAAAGACGGACCAGTACCGGGGGGTGAAGCCGCCGCCGGTACAGAAACCATGTCCTGAGGATCGCGAAAGGATAGTTCTTCCCGAGCCGGAGGAACCGGGCGGGACGCTTCTGAGGGAGGCCATGGCCAAAAGGGCTTCCCGGAGGAACTTCAGCTGGGATCCCCTTTCGATGGAGGAGCTGTCCTTTCTCCTGTGGGCGACACAGGGGATGAAGGAAAAGCCCGACGGAGGACATGCCAAACGTGTGGTCCCCTCCGCCGGTTGCCGTCACGCCCTTGAAACCTATCTTGCCGTCTTCAGGGTGTCGGGGCTCCCGAAAGGCGTTTACCGGTATCTTCCCCTCGAGCACGCCCTCGTGGAGGTGTCCAGGCCGGAAGCGGTGGAAACCCTGACGGCCCGGGCGGCGCTTGGTCAGGCCTTCGCCGGGGCGGGTGCCGTGACCTTTCTGTGGACCGCCGTTCCCTATCGAATGGAGTGGCGCTATGGCGACGCCTCCTACAAGGTGATCGCCCTCGATGCGGGCCATGTCTGCCAGAACCTTTACCTGGCATGCGAAGCCGTGTCCGCCGGAGCCTGCGCCATAGCGGCCTACGACCAAAAGTTGGCCGACCGGCTGGTGGGAGTCGACGGCGAGGAGGAGTTTGTCCTTTACATGGCGGCCGTGGGGAAGGTCAAACACGCCCGATGACACCGGGAGGCCCTCCATGGCATGTACGCCTTCGCGCCTTCCGAAAGCCCGAAGAATGTCAAGGCCATTCTGGAGGTTCTTGTCGAAGCCGAGCGGTGTGCCGTACGCGTGCAGCCGGCTTCGCGCTTGGGTACTTCCGGGCGCGGGGATTTTTTTGCGTGCTCCCTTGTTCTTTCCAATACCAATGATGAAACGGAAATGGGCTTGATGCCGTGGTATAACCGGTACAGGTCCAGGCACCGACGGGTGCCTGGCTGAAACCTCTTTTGCGGGAGTGAAGCCCCTCTCATGACGTTCTTTGCCTTGATGTTGCTTCTGGCTTCGGCCTTCCTGCATGCCGGATGGAACCTGGTGGCCAAAAGGGTGGCCGGCGGGGCGGCCTTCACCTGGCTTTTCTCGGTAATGGCCGTGTTCCTGGTTGCCCCGGTGGTAGTGGCCGGGGATCTTTTGCAACAGATCCCCTGGAACGGCCCTCTTGTTGCAGCCGTTCTCGGGAGCGGCTTCGTAGAGGTATTGTACTATCTTCTCCTCCAGAAGGGATACCGTTTCGGGGACCTCTCTGTGGTCTACCCTGTTGCCAGGGGCACAGGTCCGGTGCTTGCGACCTCGTTGGCCCTGGTCCTGCTGGGTGAAAACCCTTCACCCCTGAACTTGTTCGGCACAGCCTGCGTCGTCACGGGAATCTTTATGATAGCCGGGGGCATGCAGCTCTTCCGGCGCATCCGGACCGACAGGGGCCTGTCCCTGGGCCTGGCGACCGGAGCCTGCATCGCCGGCTATTCCACCATAGACAAGTTTGCCGTCGGTGTGGCGCGCGTCCACCCGGTGGTGTATTTCTGGCTGGTTCTTGTCGTGCAGGTGCTTTTTCTGACGCCGTGGGCGTTCCGTGAGCGGGGAGGTGTCGGTGCCCGGCTGAAGGTGAACGGAAAGTCGGCCCTCGCCATAGCGCTTCTCTCCACGGCTTCATATGTGGCCGTGCTCTACGCCCTGAGGATTTCCCCCCTATCGATAATAGCGCCGGCCCGGGAGGCGGGCATCGTCATCGGGGTGTTTCTCGGGACCACTGTGCTGGGCGAGGGCGGCCGGAGCCGTCGACTCATTGGTTCAACCGTTGTCCTGGCGGGCCTGGGGTTTCTCTCGCTGGGGTAGAAACTGAAGGCCGCACGATGACCGGTGAGTGGTCTGTTCCCATGGGATCGACGGGGTCAAGGTGCGCTGTCTGTATCTGGATCCGCAAGGAGAATCTGCAGCCTCTAAAATCAGATTTTGGCGGCATGTGAGGGAAGAATCTCGTGACAGCCCTGAACTCCTTTTCTTGACGCTTGCAGGATGAAGTGTTATAAGCTTACTCAATAATTGTCGCAAAAAGGAGGACGCCGAAGTGCAGAGGGACCGCATGAACATGTCGATGAACTGGTTTGGCTTTTACTATTACGGCGGCGTGGGACCCCCTCTGCGGTTCGACGCTTAGGCGTCCGTGAGCCGACACGAGGCCGGGGTTCCCGAAAAGACGGGAACCCCGGCCTCTTTTTTTTTGAATCTGGGGATCATAAAAGGGAGGAATGCAAGATGAGTACTGTTGCGGCGCTTCTGGTGATTGCAATTGTCTATGCTGCAGGCGATTTCGTGGCCCAGAAGACGAAAGCGGTTTTTTCCATGTTGTTTGTTTCGGGCATCATTTTTATGGTGGGGTTCTGGTTCGGCATTCCCAAGACGCTTTTCGAGGATTCGGCTATCGTCCCCGTGGCCCTGGCCTTTATTCCCATGCTGATGGTCCACATGGGGACGCTGATGAAACTGAAAGACCTCAGGGAAGAATGGAAGACGGTCCTTATCGCTTTGGGGGCCATTGTCGCCGCCTCGGCGGCGCTCTTTCTCATCGGGTCTCCACTGATCGGCAAGGAGTTCGCCGTTCCGGCGGCGGGCCCGATTTCTGGAGGCGTGGTGGCCACCCTTATCATGAGCGAGGCCGCCAAGGCCAAAGGATTGGAGACGGTGCTCGTCTTTTTGACGTTGCTTCTGGTGCTCCAGAACTTCGTCGGCCTGCCTGTCGCCTCGGTTTGCCTCAACAGGGAGGGGCGGCGTCTCAGGGGACTCTTCCGTAGTGGAGAGGGAGTCACAGAGGTGAATGAGGGTGAAGAGGTTGTGGAAGAACACGAAAAACCGGCCTTGAGGATTTTCCCGGAAACGCCGAAGGAGCTCCAGACGCCCTTTATCCTCATCATGAAAGCCATGCTGGTCGGTTGGCTGGCCGTTCTGGTGGCGGGGCTTCTGGGCGACGTCATCAACAAGTTTGTCATGGCCCTGGCCTTTGGCATCCTCTTTTACGAAACAGGGTTTCTTGAGAACAAGATCCTGACGAAGGCAAACGCCGAGGGGCTGGCTCTTTTTGCCCTGCTGGTTCCCATCTTCATGAGCCTGAACAAGGCGACGCCCGACATGGTGATGTCTTTGATCGGTCCCATAGTCGTCGCCTTTGGCATAGCTTTGGTGGGTATCGTTGCAGTAGCCCTGGTCTCGGCGAAGATATTCAAGTATACCTGGGAAATGAGCCTTGCCATCGGGGTCTGCTGCCTCTTTGGATTTCCCGCCACCTTCATTATTTCCAATGAAGTGGCCACCGCATTGGGCGAGACTCCCGAGGAGCGGGAGTTCGTCCTGACGGGAATTCTGCCCAAGATGCTGGTCTCGGGGTTCACCACGGTGACCATTGCCTCGGTCTTTTTGGCCGGATTCCTTGCGAATTTGCTGTAGCCTGAGGGGTGATGATTTTGGATATGGAAAGGTTTCGCAGTCTTGCAAAGGATCTTGAAGAGAAAGTCATCGGATTTCGTCATGATTTTCACGCCCATCCGGAACTCTCCTGGAAGGAAGAACGGACCTCGGAAATCATCGAATCCGTCCTCGGAGAGCTTGGTTTCGAAAACATCCATCGTGGTTTCGGGAGCACAGGATCCGGGGTCATCGCGGACATCGGAGGCGACGGGGAAAGCCCCATGGTGGCCTTAAGGGCGGATATCGATGCCCTGCCTCTCGACGAGAACGTCGACGAACCCTGGAAATCGACAAACAAAGGGGTCATGCATGCCTGTGGCCACGACGCCCATGCGGCGATTCTTTTGGGAGTCGCCCACGTCCTGGCGGCATTGAAGGAGGAACTGCCCGGAAGGGTCCGACTCATATTCCAGCCTGCCGAAGAGTCGGGGTTTGACTCCGGGGCGAAGCAACTCGTCGAGGAAGGAGCTTTGGAAGGCGTGGATGCCATTTGGGGATTGCACGTCTGGGCGCCGCTGCCGAAAGGAACGATCGGGTACAGGGCGGGTCCGGTGATGGCTTCCGCCGACATCTGGGAAGTTGAAGTCAAGGGACAGGGAGGCCACGGTTCCAGGCCTCACGAGGCAATCGACCCTACCATAGCCGCCGCTACGATCGTTACGACGGTGCAGACCATTGTGAGCCGGGAGATCGATCCGCAAGAAGCAGTGGTCCTGAGCGTCGGGAAAATCGACTGCGGGACTGCGGCAAACATCATACCCGAGACAGCCAGGCTGACCGGAAACGTGCGTACCACGAGCCGGGTCATCAGGGACGAAATGCCCGGGCGCATCCGGCGGATCGCCGAAGGTGTCGGGTCGGCCGTCAGGTGCGAAACAAAGGTGAATTTTCTGCCCGTGTACCCTGTAACCGTCAACGACGAAAAAATGGTGGAGCTTTTCGTGGAGACCGCGGAATCTATCATGGGCGAAGAGGCTCTTGAAGAACAGCCCGTCATCCTCGGATCGGAGGATTTCAGCTTCTACCAGGAAAAGGTCCCGGGTGCTTTCTTCTTTCTTGGGATGGGAGACTCCGAAAAGGGTACCGATGCCCAGCATCACAGTCCCCTTTTCAAGACCAACGACGAGGTGCTGGGTGACGGCGTGACCCTTCTTTCCGCCCTTGCCTGGAGGTGGCTGGAACAGGCGAGGTGAAGACGGAAAGGTCCTTAGGAAAAAAGACAAGGGTTGTCCCGTCGCCGGGGCAACCCTGTTGGAAACCCTTGATTTTTCCCTGGAACGTCAGATCTGCGCCATGTTTGCCGAAAGGGTATCCTGGCATTCCTGGATGCCTTTTCCCGGCTCTGGATGGAAACGGATCACTTTGTTTCTTCCGGAATTTTTGGCCATGTATAGCGCCTTGTCTGCCTCGGCGATGATGATCGAGAGCTCGTCATGAATGACCGCTTCGGCCAGGTGTATGATCCCCCTCCGATTCCAGATGCCGGTCAGATAATCTGTGTCAGACTTCTTTTTGAGCCGCAGGAAAAGGATGTCGACAAAAATCCACCGCATAAGTGTTTTTGCCCTGAATCCGTCACATGCCTCCCAGGCCGTCAGCAGACAAATGATCAGAAGCGCCCTTTTGTAATGGTAGAATTAACACATTATCATGGTCTATACATGTCGGCACGATGTCAGACGGATCAATTTCCCCGAAAGGAGCGGGAAGGCATGGAAGACAGGACGAGGTTTTTGGGGCTTCTTTCTGCCCTGGTAAGTTTTTCACTCTGTTTGGGCGCGGGTGCGTGGATCCTCTCGAAGGTCGGGCTGGATCCGGGGGATCAGGCCCTGTCAACGGCGATCGGGCTTTATTTTGTAGGCAAGGCGTTCTTT
The DNA here is from genome assembly GCA_964515395.1 of uncultured Synergistaceae bacterium. Classification (GTDB taxonomy): domain Bacteria; phylum Synergistota; class Synergistia; order Synergistales; family Thermovirgaceae; genus UBA1876. Next base: position 8,750 of record CAZERC010000015.1, read on the forward strand.
GTCGGCCCCATGCTTTTGTTGAAGACCCTCGAGAGAGACCGGAAAACGAATTGACATCTCCCGTGTCGCTGTAGTCTGCTCAAGAAGTTGACCGGTCGGAATGGGGAACGTCCCGCTCCATGGAAGCGTCTCCTGGAACGCCGAATGCGGCGACTCTCCATGTGATGAACGAAGGAGAGGTTCGTCCACTGGAGGGAAGCTGCCCTTCTTCAACTGGCCCTAAGGGATGAATCTGGAACCCGATCCAATGTTTGGGACGGTGTCTTTCATCGTGTCACTCGACGGAGAGGACACCGCATTCGACATTACGGAGGAAGAAGGGGCCCCGTTGAGCCGTTTCGTGCGCAAAACGAATAAAACGCCCTGACCGTTTTGCAGATCAGGGCGTTTCCTCTATGTCGGACCCGGGGGGAATGGCCGAAAAACAAATGGGGGAGACTTCAGTCTTTTGCCGGGAGGATTCGGGACCTTTGAAGTCGTCTTCATTTTCGGACCCCAGGAGGGGATAACGTGCAGATCATTCTTGTCGTTTTCGGTTTTGCCAGTCTTTTCACGGGTCTGATCCTGTCGATCTTCGGACAGGCCGTGGCTTCCCTTGCCCCTTTCGTGGTGGGGTTTATCTGCTTCACCTTTGCCCGGCTCGGAGAGTCTGAATACAGCGAAGCCGCCTGGGCAAAGACCAAACTTGCTGAAGTTGTCAAAAACACCGAAAACGTCCTGCACGAACTCCGGCGGATGAGCCTGCTCGGGACGGAATTGAACCTGAAAGTGCTTTCGATGACAGACCACAGCGAGGGATCTTTGGGCGCGCTGGAACGGATACGGATTATGGAGAGGTTCGTGGAATCCCTGTCAAGCATGGGGATCAGCTATTCGGAGATCGACAAGGCGCTGGCCTTTTTCGACAGGAAGATCGAGGACGACCTGCTCTGGGGTATCGGCCGGGTGGTGGAACGGGCCTACAGGGAGATCCGGGAACATGCCGTCAAGGACGACACGGTGAAGGTCATATCGGAACAGCGGGATTTCTCCAATATTCTCAAAGAGGCTCAAAAGAGCACAGTTGAGGAAAAGGTGGCGACGGTGGAAAACTTCGTGAACGGCAGCGACGTCTTCGACGAAAGCAGAAAAGGACAGCTGATGGAGGAAATCAGGGAGTTGAAAGAGGAAATACGCCACTACCGCGAAAACAGAAAACCCAGAAAGCCTTCCATCTGGGAGAAGTGGGTAACCTAGGCGTTGCCGGCCGCGTTTGATTCCGCCTTTTTGCGCTGTTTCTGCCGGTACATGGCAGCGTCGGCCGAATCAAAGATGTCTTCGAAATCCTCTTTCGGGCTGTGAGCGACGGCGAATCCGAGTGAAAGCGAAAGGGGAACCTGAAATCCCCTTCTTTCGTTTTCTTTTCTGACGGTTCTTTTGATGCGTTTTTCCAGTTTTTCCGCCGTCTCTTCATCGGATTGGGGAAGGATGATGGCGAACTCGTCACCGCCGATCCTGGCCAGCGTGTCTTCCCTGCGCACGCATTTTTTCAGAAGGTACCCGGCAAGTTCCAGGTACTCGTCGCCTTGGGTGTGACCGAAGGAGTCATTGATCTCCTTGAGGTTGTCCATGTCCATGACCATGAGGACCAGGGGAAACGCTCGCGGGTCCGCCTGGAGTTTTCTCATCATCTTCTCGAAGTACGTGCGGTTATTGAGTCCCGTCAGTGAGTCCATATAGCTTTCCCGTTTCAGATAACTTTCGTAGGCTTTCTGCTTGGTGATGTCGAGGTACATAACAATGGCTCCCCCAAATTCTTCACCGATATATATCCGCGAAGCCTTGGCGAGGACGTTGATCGGCTTGCCCTGTTTCGAGTAACGGAGGCCTTCCTGGGCAATGCTTTCCCCGTTGAGAACTTTTGACGTCAACTCCCTGTCGGCGCTCCCTTCCTTGCCGACATCAAGAACATCGTCGAGATTTTTCCCGAGGGATTCTTCCGGGGTGAACCCGAACAGGCGGGTGAAGGCCTCGTTGATCTCCATGATGCAATGGTTCTTGTCCAACACGGCGATGGCCTCGGGGACAATGCGGAAGAGGGTTTCGAAAAAGAGGCGTTGCCGGGATATTTCGAGCTCGGCTTTTTTCCTCTGGTCGATGTCGGAGAAAAACCCGAGACTACCCTGAAAACGCCCCTCGGCGTCAAAGATCGGGGAAGATGACACGCGAAACCACATCGGATGACCGTTCTTGTGCTGAAAGCGCAACTCGTAGACACCGCTTTTGCCGTCTTTTCTGCGGCGATATTCCTCAACGAGCTTCCGGTAGTCTTTTTCGCACACAATGTCGAAGAGCGTGCGGCCCTCGAGGTCCTTCATGGAATATCCGAGAATTTCTTCGAATCGTTTCGAGGCCTCAACCAGCCCCAAATCCTTGTCCGTCACCACGATGGCTTCGTAAGCGGTTTGAAAAATCTGCTTGTACCATTGCTCACTTTTTTTCAACCGGCTGTGTGCCTTTCTGAGCTCAAGGCTTTTCTCCAGGACCGGCAGTGTCATGGAGTAGAAAATCCGGTCTTCCCGGGTCAGGGGGCGGGCGTGTCCCACATACAGAAAGCCGAGGTCGCCGTCCTCAAAGGGTGCGAAAAAGGTCTTTTCGTCCTGCTTTTTGACCAGTTTGTCGGGGTCCGGAAGGTCTCTGAAACCCCAGGTGCGGAAAAAATCCTCTCCGTCCTTTTTGATGAGCAGGGCGATCCGGTTGGCACCGAAGACCCTGGCGAAGCGGTCCACCATGTTCCGGAAAAAATCTTCCGGCTCCGACACGAGGAACAGGGTCAACATCTCGTAGAGGGGGAAACTTTTCACGTCTGATTTCATCGTTCAGCCTCCGAAGCCCACAGCCAGGCTTTTGTTCAAAAACATGGGGGATCCAAAGGTATCACAGATCTCACCGCAGGAAAGGATGCCCCAAAGGCTTTCCGTGTCGTGAAGTCCATCTTTCACCAGGGCCAGTTCATCCTGCAGTCTGTCTTTCAGCAGGGCCGCCCGGGTCACGCAATCAAAAGCCAGCGCAAACCGTGGCTTACGGTCGCCGGATTTCAATTTTTCGCACATGTCCTCAGTTTCCTCGAGAAGTCCGGTTATTGTGCCGCTCAAAATCGACAAGGGGGAGAGTTCCGGAATACGGGAACCGCACTGGATGCTGCCGTCTTCATTGAGTCCCGCCAGGTCCCTGACGAGCAGCCTGCCGTCGTAACCAGGGATGCCGAGCGGGTACAGGGCGATATCCTCAACTTCATTTCCAGTGGCCGCGCGAATGACATCTTTGTACCGCTCCGCGGCGGGCATGAAATCAAGCTCCAAAATTCTGGTACCTTCCGTCTTGGTGAGGATTACGGGCACTCCGATGGCTGAAAAACCGTGAGCTGAATCCGTTTCCATGGACAATCCCTCGATGAGGGCGATGACGCCGCCTTTGTCCCCCCCGCCTTTTTCCGTAAAGTAACAGTTTCCCCCGGCGGATTTGGAGTTGACCATTCCTCCGACGTGCCGGAACCCGGGCCCTGTCCTGCCATGAAAGCCGTGGAGAAAAGAGGAAGTGTCGAAAGAAAAGAATTCGGGGAAATGAATGAAAGTCCCGGGTTTCGGGTTTTTCTCCAGGAAGCGCTCGGCGGCCTTCTCACCACTGATCCATGAATCTTCGGAAAGGTCATCCAGCACGAGCGTGGAGGCGGTGATGTCTTCTCCGGCAACGGCCCAGATTCCAAGGCCATCAGTCATAAGACCTTTTTGGGTAAAAAAGGCCGGTGTCTGGACACCGACGAAGGGGCAGGGAAATATTTTTTTGCAGTGCCGTTGAAGGCTTTGACAATCAATGGATCCGCTCCATGCCATGAGAATGAAGGAGGGCTCCCCGATGGCTGCAGAAATCTTTCGGAGACACCCTTCAAGAGGTTTCCGGAAATCCGTACCAACAAAGGGAATGCACTCAGAAGCCGTCTTCAAGGCTGCAGCCTCCAGAAAAATTTTTGAATGTTTGAAAGCCCCGGGGGGATGTCAAGCTTGAAATTCAGAACATTTCTGAAATAACAATATAGCAGAAATGTTTTTCGAGTTCCACATTTCCCCAGTCCATGTTTTTGCGATGTTTCCGGAACCTGCGGCGTGGTTCGGAAACCGCCGTTTCGAAAAAAACAGCCGGGACAGGCCGACGTCTGGCCTGAAAGCTGCCAAACCTGCTTCGAGGACCCATCCCGGGGATTCGCGGCGCTACTTCTCAAAGGCGAAAAAAAGCAGGGGTTTGGGGGCGTATCCTTCACGGTATTCCATTTCCACCTGCCGCATGGTCTTTGGCATGGCGAAGACAATGGTGCCCTCAAAGGTTTCCCCCGGTTCGATGTCGGCGGAATAAAACACTTTAGGGTCGGCCTTGACGCCCGTCGTTCTGGAATAGCCGTCCTTGTGGCCGAGGTCTTCGTTGAAGAACTGGAAATCCCCGGCATTGATGCCTTGTTCTTCTCCGCTGATGTTGGTCGCGCGGACTGTCACGAGGACATATTCATAGCCGTCCTTCGGGGTTTTTGTCCATTCAGTGGCTTTTGTCACCCCCGTTATGGTTATTTCCAGGGTGTCGGTCTTTCCCGTTTCTCCGAGTCCAAGAGGGTCATCCTGCGCTGAGGCGGTTCCGGCAAAAACGACAAGTATGAATGCCGTAAATATGCCGGCGAGAAGATGCATTTTCCCCGTTTTCATGGTTTCCTCCCTTTGTTTTTTCAAAGCTGCACCAAGACATAGTCACGCAAGGGTGGAGTCAAAAAATCATGTCCGCCTTTTCCCACCTCCCGGGTTTGTGCAAAAGAGTCAGGGTGCATTGTGGATTCTTTCGACCCCCGCATTGCGGAGCGCCTCGTATATTGCACTGTATCCAGGCAGGGCTGTTCCCCAGATGGTCCTGGTCCGGCCGTCCTCCATGCGTATGAAAACGCCCGGATCGTGCCGTCCGGAATGGACCAAAAGCGGTCCTGTGGCGCGCCAGTTTACGAAAACGGCGACAGCGGCGAGCCATCGCATCCACCCCGGCATGGTGTACCTGACCTGCCCGGCTTCTGCCATTTCTTCGAAGGGGAGCACTTCTTTCCCGAACAGGGTTTGTCGCAAAATACCCTCGGGCAAAACGGTAATTTCGTAGGCCTCATACCAGGCGGCGATGGCGTTGAGGGAAAGGCTGAACACCCCCATTACCCCCATGGCGATGAATGCCCCCATCGGGCCCCCCTGGGCGAGGATGCCTGTGCCGAGGGAAAAGAAAAAGGCTGTCAGTCCGTATCCGAGAAGATCAGGAAGGATGACGCCACGAAAGCGGCTGTAGCGGATGGAACCGGGATGCTTTTTCGGCCAGGGAAGGAAGGCATACGCCAAAAATCCCGGGACGAGAAGGATCCAGGGCAGCAGCAACGAACCGGTCCCCCGGGGGCTGAAAAACAAGGCCAGCGCCCAAAAAAAACCGGCAAAAAGAAGTACCCTTCTCGTCAGCTGGATCATCAACCGAAGTCCCCTCTTTTGCTGTGTGCATGATCTGGATGATCTGATTGTAACAGAGACTGTCGGTATTAAAGCTGTTTTTCCCCACGACTTTGATATGATAGGTTTACATTTCTTTCGGTTGATCATTTTTCAAAGGAGGAAAGCAGGATGCTGGATGGAGAACAGGTGCTGGGAGTTCTTGGGGGACAGATCAAGCTCGGTTTGTTCAAGTCCGCCACCATGGCCATGATCGTGACAAACCGGCGTTTTGTCTTTGCGGAGATTACCAACGACATGCTGGCTGCCCAGGCGGAAAAAATCAAAAAAAGATCGGCGGAAGAGAAACCGGGGTTTTTCGGGCGCATGGCCATGGCGATGAATGTCAACAATGAATTGCTTGCTGACCTGGGTAAAGGTGATCCCGACGAGGTTTCCCCGGGGAGCCCGAAGAATTTCGTCGTCCCCCTCGAAGGCGTGGTCCAGGGAAGGGTCAATAATGAAACGAAATATGACTGTGACGGGGATTTCAACAGATCCGACACGGTGGTGTTGCTGAAGACAGCCGACAAGAAGTATGAACTGACCCTCAAGGGAGCCACGTCGCAACCGGCCGGAATCCTTGAGCAGGCCCTGGGGTCCCGTTTCAAAAAGGGTTTGTTCAGGTAGGCGGAAGGGAGAGATATACAATGGATTACAGAAAACGGTCGAGCCTTGTCGTCTTTATTCTTGTGCTCCTTGTGGCGTGTTTTACTTTTGCCGCGGCAGAAGAATTGCGCGCATTCACTCCGCCGCCCCTGCCGGGCGAAGAGGGTGCCGGGGACAGCGAAGAGGCACCCGCCCCACCGCCTCCTCCGAAGATGGATGAAGAGCCTGAAGAGGTAAAACCTGAACCGGCACCTGAACCGGAACCGAAGCCGGCACCAAAGCCGAAACCCAAACCGGCTCCCAAGCCTCAACCGAAAAAGCCGAAGATTTCCGCCGAAGACGCTTTCAAAAAGGGCGTCGCCGATTACCAGGCGGGAAATTACCCGGAAGCGTTGAAGTGGTTTACCCTTTCGGCCGAACAGGGGTACATGCACGGGGCCTACAATCTTGGCGTCATGTACGAACGGGGCGAAGGAACGGAAGCGAACCCTGAAAAGGCTTTCGAATGGTACAGTCGGGCTGCCCAGGCCGGTTACGCGAAAGCCCAGGCCGAAGTGGGCTATGCCTATCTTACGGGTGCGGGGACGGAGCAGAATTACGTCCAGGCCAGATTCTGGTTCCAGCGTGCCGCGGACCAGGACCACGCGACGTCGGAATATAATCTTGGAACCATGTATCGAAAGGGACTCGGCGTGGAAGTGGATCCCCTGAAATCTTTTTACTGGTTTGAAAGGGCTGCAAGGCACGGCCACGTGGAGTCCATGCTCAACGTGGGAGTTTTCTACGAGCGTGCCTGGGGAACGGTTTACAGCCCCAGAAAGGCCGTCCAATGGTACGAGAAGGCGGCAAAGAACGGTGTGGCCAGAGCCGTTGCTTACCTTGGAGAATGCTACGTCACCGGCAAAGGCGTGGACAAGGATATGAAAAAGGGGATCTCCCTCCTGGAGCAGGCGGCGAAAAAGGATGTGGATTACGCCAAGAAGGTCCTCTACGAGATTGATAGCCATAAATATTACAAGTACAAGAAATACGCCCAATAGACAGACAGGAGAAAGGAGGAGCCGCCGTTTCGGGCGGCCCCTCCTTTTTGGAGCGGATACCGGATCAGAACCTGAAGGTGGCGAGCATCTTCTCGATGGTTTCTTTCGAGGCCTCCCAGGTCCTGAAGGGGACCATGATTGCCAGGCCCTGGCCCCCGGACACGGTCCCGCAGTTGATGGCCATTGCCGTGACGCCGTATAGCTCGGCGGTGACCTGCTCGCAGGTTTTGTTGCCCACCTTGATTGACCCGACCTTCCCTTTTGATTTCATCTTCTGGAAGTCGCCAATGACGTCGTCGGGGTCACCGAGCCCGACGGAGACTCCGATTTCCGGATTGTTCATGTCGCCTTTCCAGGCGGCAAAAAACTGCCCGTCTTCGTCGTTACCCTCGTCGGTCTTCCAGTCCGGCGGGATCTGGAAGGAGACGGGGCCGAGGGTGACTTGCCGCCACCCTGAGACATGGGCCGCCCCGTCCAGGGACGCAGGTGCCTTTTTCTTCTCCGCTGGTGCAGGGGTGGAGTTGATGCGGATGTCGGCGGCATCAAACCAGCCGTTCCCCTCGAACTCGAGCCGGAAGGCCTTGGCCTTCTGCGGGTGTTTCAGGTTATAGGTCTGTGGGGGCCTGGAAAGCCCTGTTTTTCCGTATGACAGTTTTTCCCTGTTGATGTTGGCGCCCTTGTAGACCACGACGGGAACCCATTCGTCGGCTTCATTCTTGAACTTGACGGTCAGGACGAAACCGTCGGTGGTGATGTCCGTGCCGGCCATGCCGATGTAGAAAGAATGGATCAGCTGCAGTGAGTCGAAATCCTTCTGGATCCAGTCACTACCGTTTCTGGCTCCTGTCCAGTGGCCGCCGGCGAAGGGGTCGCCCTTGCAGTTGGGTTCGTATCGGGAACTTGCCGTCACCTTCCCCTTGGGTGAACCCTGCGGGGCC
>CAZERC010000015.1:16973-43858 GCA_964515395.1 uncultured Synergistaceae bacterium
GGGTTCGTATCGGGAACTTGCCGTCACCTTCCCCTTGGGTGAACCCTGCGGGGCCGGGGCCTCTTCGGCCGGTGCCGGTTTCTCCTGCGTGGCCTCGGCCTGCGCCGGCTGTGTCTCTTCTTCCTGTTTTGCAGGCGCCTTTTTGGTTTTCTTCAGGCTTCCGATATATTGCTCGAGTTTCTTCACGTGATCCCTGACGGCGGCGTTCTCATGCAATTTGAGGCCTTCCTTGTATTTTTCCAGGGCTTGTTCGTATTTTTTCGCGTTCTGGAGCTCCGCCGCCTCGGTCCAGATCTGTTCCGCCTCGGCTTCGGCGTCGGCTTTCTCGCGTTCCTTTTCGGCTTCAGCCTGTCTGGTCTCGTATTCGCGGATGAATTGCTCCAGTTTCTTGATGTGGTCGCGGATCGCCTGACTGTCGTGGATCCTCAGCCCTTCGTAATATTTCCCGAGGGCCTCCCGGTATTTTTCGGCTTTCTGGAGTTCGGCGGCCTCGGCCCAGATTTTCTCGGCCCGGGCCTTTTCCGAGGCTTGCTTTTGTTTTTCCGTTTCCTTTTTCCGAAGGTCCTCGATGTATTTCTCAAGCTTTTTCACGTGCTCCCGCACGCCCGCGTCATCCTGTATGGAAAGGCCTTCCTTGTACTTGTCGAGGGCCTTTTCATATTTTCCCGACTGCTGGAGCTCCGCCGCCTCGGTCCAGATTGCCTCGGCGCGATCTTCCCGGTCCTCTTCGGCTTTTTTCTTTTCGATGAATTGCTCAAGTTTTTCCACGTGATCCCTGACGGCCTTGTCTTCCTTGATCTTCAGGCCTTCCTCGTATTTATCCAGGGCCTCTTCGTACTTTTCGGCCTGCTGGAGCTCGGCCGCTTCGGTCCAGATCTTCTCGGCTTCGGCGGTCGTGTCTGTTTCTTCTGACGGAGTGACGGGGATGGTCCTTTCGAGTTCGGCCAGGGTGGTGCCGGAATCGCTGTGGGTCACCCGCACGGCGATCTTTATGGAATCTGTGCCCTTGCGGGGTCGAATGGTGACGGAACGGGACTCCCTGCCCTTGGGAAAGGTGACGGAACCGGAGTTCTTCCACTCGTATCGGAGCTCCGACCCATCGGTGCCCTCGGGGAAAAGGATCTCCACGACACCTTCTTCGTTTTCGGCAATGGATTCAGGCGTCTTCAGTGAGAATTCGGGAGCCTCAACACGCACGGTATGTTTCTGTGACGTTCCGAGAACGTCCCCGTGCCTGTTTCTGGCCTCCACCCATAAGGACAAGTCGCCGGGGCTGGTTGCGGTGATACGGTTCATGACTTCCTCACCCAGGGTGCGGGTCATTTGCGTTTTTGGTTCTGTCAGCCAGCGGAATCTCGGCGGGGGCTTCCTGTTGACCCCCGATGCGGGAGGGCTCAGGGGATATTCGACCCTCGGCGAGAAGGATTCTCCCAAAAGCACCTCTTCGGGAACATCCAAAAGGGTGACGGTGAAAGGTCCTGCAGTGACGTTGTGCGTGGCCGACGCTTTTTTCTTCGCCGAATCCCTGACGGTAACGCTGACTTTGACCTCTCCGGGGGTTGCGGCGACGAAAGATGCTTCCGGTCCTCCGGCGGTGACGTTTTTGCTCCAGGTGAAGGTATAGGGCGGCTTCCCTCCGGTGGCTTCGGCCGTCAACTTCGCGGTACCGTTGACGGTGACGGTGTTGTCGGCCTTCAGGGAAACTTCAAGGGGCCTGTCCTGCAATTCCGCTGGAAGGGCGAGGACGGGAAATGATGCCGAGCCCCGTGCGAGGACAAGGTCCTCCCTGTTCCGCGCCTCCACCGTCGCCGTGGCCGTTCCGGGCTCGTGACGCGACAGCGTGGCCTCATCACCGATTCCTGTGGAGCTCATGGAAGTGCCTTCGCCGGGGATCCATTTCCAGCGGAGATCCTTCGGCGCGGCCGGGTCGGTGATTTCAGCCTTGACCCGGACCTGTTCGTCAGTCATGAAGCTGCCCTCGGGGACATCCTTCAGGCCCTCCCCCTCGACCCATTCCCGAGGTCGCGGGCCGGCTGTGCCAAGGACGGCGACCTTCAAGTCGTAGCCTGCAACATCGATCGTCGCCGTTCCTTCGGCCAGTGGTTCGCCCTTGGGGCTCCGGGCCTCGGCCTGGATGGTATAGCTGCCGGCTTCTTCGGCCAGGAAACTGAATTCGGTGGAGTCTGCGGCTTTCGCACCCTGTCGGCCCGATGTGCCATCCAGGTTCCAGGCGATGAAGGCGCCTTCGGGAAGGGTCGTATCTGTTTCGGCTTTCACCGTGACCTCCTGCCCGACCTTGGGGGTGTCTGGGGTGACGGTGAAGAAAAGCTCCGGCCCGGTCACTTCGATGGTGATGGAATCCGATTCGCCGATGGTATCACCCTTGCCGTCTATGGCGACGACCCAGACGTCGACAGTTCCGGGCTCGGCGAAAACGGCGGAGGTGGATCCCTTTTTCGTTTCGTAAGGGGCGAAGGCCACCTCGGGATGGGGCTGGAACTGGAAGAGAACGGACCCTTCGGGTTTGTCACCTTCCAGGGAAGCCTCGAAGGCCACGGGGCTGCCCGCGGGAACAGGGCCGGAGGCGGGGGAGAGGCGCTTGAGCACCACGCCCGAATCCTTTTTCTCTTCAGGTGATCCGGGGTCATAGGCTCCCGCCGTCCGTTTCGGGTCGGGAACGATCCGGATGCTCGCCAGTATTGCCTTGAGTTCTGCGAGACCATTTTCGACATACTCTCCGAGTTCCTCTTCGTTGTATTCTGCTACAGACCCGCTGTAATGTATGAATCCCCCGAAATCGAGGCCAACCTGTCCTTTTACCGCCAATCCGTCCACGACAGCGCGTGCCTCGTATGCGCCGACGGAAACACGCAGGTCAGAGACCGTCAGACTGGTCGCCATAAACCCCTTGTAATCGTCCACGGCGACAGCTGCGACGTCACGGTGGGTGTTGTTCTGTCGCACCTGTTCCTCCGCTGCCTCCAGCGTCCCGTTCGGCCAGGGGACGATATCGAGGATGAATTCCCCTTTGACCGTCAGGGGTTCACCTTCAGCTGTTTTTCGCTTCATTACGATGCCCATTTCGGTGGGTCCGCCTTCCCACGCTGACGGTGCCGTGACGGAGCACCCCATGGGGAGTACTTTGATGCCAATGAATCCCGAGGCAAGGGAGGCCGTGGGTGTTCCCTTTTGGTTGGCTTTCAGCTTTTCGTAGACGAACACGCCGATATTGGCGGGGTTTCCCCGAAGGTCCGGCCTCGGCAGAAACTGGATTTCCGCTTCAGGGACGTGTGTCCTGTCCCGGTTCACATCAGGGCCGAGAATGACCATGGGCCGTATGCCCCTGGACGCATCGCCCCCCCACCGGTAGGATGGCGCGGCCTTTTCGGCGATGTCGGGGGGGATGACAGCCTTGACGTGGACGATGTCGCCTTCCATGACCCTGGCCGGGGCGGAGATTTCAATCTTCCCCCAGGTTTCGGCATCTTCCGTTTCCTCTCCAGCGGCGTCTTGCGCTGCCTTTTCGTCCTTTTCCCCGGCGGCGGTCCCGGTTTCTTCAGCGGATTCCTCCGCGGCGTCGGGTTCGTCTTCTTCCTCGTCTTCGGCAGGCCATTGAGGCTCCGTGACCTCGATGGGGCCCGTCTCTGCGGAAGCGGTGTTTTTGCCGTCGGTGGCGACGACCTTGTACCTGACGGTCTGTCCCGAAAGGCCCCGCATGGAGGCGGCCATCTTCGGCCCCGTGGCAATGGGGTTGGTGCTCCAGAAACGCCCCCGCCACTCGTGCCATTGGTAGGTGATATCGCGGTCGGGGGCGGCCACTTCAAGCCTGAGATTTTCGGAATCGGCCACCCTGTCCGGCCAGGAGGCCAGACGTACCGTTACGGGCGTTTCCGTCACGAAGGAAACCTTCCGGGTGACCTGTCCCTCGTAGAGGACGCGGTCTTCCTCGACCTGCTGGACATAGAGGCCGAGAGTGACCTTTTCCCCCTCGTAGGCCGAAGGATCGAGGATGATCCTGTCGTCGTTGCCCAGGACATCCCCGTCCAGGCTCCACTGATACCGGTAATCCTTGCCGGCGGTCCGGCCGAGGACGACGGCCCTGAATGCCGCCGGTTTCGTTGCATCGAATTCCGTTCCCTCGGGATCGATCAGAACACGAAGGTTGTCTCCTGCGAGGTCGTCGGCGACGGTGACGGTCATCGACGCCCCCGCCACGTACCCTGTGGCGGATCGTCCCTGGACGGAGATCTCGACGGCCCGGCCTTCGTATCCCCTGGCGTCAAATTCGAAGGTGTTTTCGGCCGAGGCGCCGGCCCTGACCCCGTTCACCTCCCAGAAGTAGCGCTCGAAGCTTTCGCCGTTGAGTCCGAAGGCCGTGGTGACGGCCGTTACGGGAAGGATTTCCCCGGGCGAGACCTCGCGCACCGGCGCACGAAGCTCCAGGACCGGTCTGGGACACTTTTCGGCTGCGATGACGGTCACCTTTTTCTTGTGCCAGACCCAGTCGCTTTGTGGTTCCTGAAGCTGTGCGAAAAGAACGAGCGTATAGGTCCCGGGCTCTGCGGGCACCCACTCCATACGGGCGCCTTTGCGGTTTTTGAGGGTTTCCGACGGGGCCTCGGGTTCGAAGCGCCAGTCGTATTTCACCCATCGTGCCTCGCGGTCCAGCTGTGCCGAGAAGGTGTTCTTTTCCCCCTGGCAGACCCGGTCTGGTCCGAGAATGCGCACGTCCATGGGGACCACGTTGGTTCTGAGGGAGTCCAGGTAGTCCTTGTAGGTCTTCATGTGCCTTTTCCGTTCTTCGCTTCCAGACGGCGCCCGGACGGCCCCGATGCGGGCCTCCACGGCGGGCTGCTTCTTTGCATGGGTTGCGCCGGATTTTCCGAGGATTTCCTCGACGGCGGCGCCGGCATCCTTCACGGCCTGGCGGACGTTTTCGAGGTCTTTTCGTGCTTCCCCGAGGGTCTTTTTGATCGAGACCGGATGACAGGCCGCCCTGTGCGGCCTCAAAGAGACCACGTTCCATTCTTCGCGGATCCGTGTGATCCCGGCATTGACCTGTTTCAGTTGTTCGTAGTCGGAAATGACATCCTCGATGACGTTGCGGTCCGTCGCCGGATCGCCCGTCAGTTCCACCAGGGGGCCGGTGCATGAGAGTTCCTTTTCTATTTCTTTTATCCTCCGGAGGCCTTCACCTTCCGCGAAGGTCTTGCGTTTTTCCAGCTCCTCGATGACGCCTGCGAAAAACCGCCGCGTCGTGCGCCAGACGGCATCGGAGTATTCCTGCCAGAGTTTCTCTCCGTAACGGCTCAGGTTGAGATACTTGCGCGGCCACACGGGGATGCCGCTCTGGCCGTCGGAGATGGCGGGGTTTACCAGAAGCTCGTGGTAAAGGACGATGGACGGGTCGTTTTTGACCTGGGGGACGAGAATATTGGAGATATCCGGGCAGAGTTCGGGCAGACTGAAGGCCTCATCCCTGGTGACGGTAACGGTGCCCTTCCCGGGGCAGTCGTAGGAAATGCTTTTGACCTTCCAGGAATCGCCGGATTTTTCGAAAGTGGTCCCCTCGTAAAGGGCGTTCACCATTTCCTCGTAGCGCCACTGTTCCCACTCTCCGACGCCCCATTCGGCGGCGGCGACGCTCATGCCATAAATCCCTTCCGGTACGGCGGTGACGGGAAAGAGCAGGTAGACCACGCCGATGGCCGCCCTGGCGTAGTTTTCCATGACCACTGCCTCGACGAGGTCGCCCCCGGGAACGTGCTTCCTGAAGAGTTCCGTAGAGAGGTTGCTGAAGGATTCGCTCCAGTCTTTCGCCTTCATGACGGCGTCCACGTAGGCCTTCCCCTCCTGGTAGAGGTTGAAGGCCTTGAAAGGCATGGAGTTCCCGACGACTCCAAGAACGGAGGAATTCAGGCGTTCATTGATCTGGCCGATCGGGATAGGGAGCGAGAGCCGCGTTGCTCCATCGGCGCTGGTCCATGAGAGCTCCAGGTCCAGGGCCCTGATCTTGTCCACCGTGGCCTTGTCGAGGACGTCCATGATGTCATTGAACGCGTCAATCTGGTCATTGACGGCGTCATAGTATTGCCCCGTTTTCTCCCAAATGAGAGCCAGCATCATCTCCGACATGTTGGGGTTGTCGGCGGCCTTTTCCAGGAGTTCCGCCAGTCGCCTCTGCTCCGCAATGGGGATGTGGATGGCCCGCTTTTTGAAGTGCCTTGCCAGGTCTACCATGGTTTCATAGGCTCTGGGCGGGTAATCCACTCCCTGCCTGCGATAGGCGTCGTAAGTTTCTTCAAGAACATCCAGAAGCTTTTTCCTTTCGACATCCTTTTCGGAGGGGGTCCTGGCGTCGTCGATGACCTTGATGCGAGCGTCGATGCCCTCTCCGATGTTATGCCGGATGAGGGCCGCCGACCGTTCGGCCAGGGCGTTGAGGGATCTTTCCAGGGCGCCGGCGCTTCCAGCATCGCCCAACATATCGCGGCTGGACTCGAGAATGGCCTTGAGCTTTGCCCCGGCTGTCCTGTTTTTATCCTGCTTGATGTCGGTGACACGCTTTGCCCATGAGGCAAGTCCGGGATCCCCCGGCGTGGTGGAAAAACCCTCAAGCATGGCCCGGTGATCGACGGAGCTGCGGTTGACGAACTTGGCGATCTTGACAAGACGCTCGTGGGGAGCAAGGTTGCTTCTGATGGCGTCGACGGTAAGGTGGCGGAGGAATTCAAGGCTCACGGCCGGTTCCATCTCGTGAGAGGGTTTCGGGACGTCTTCATCCATGAGACGTGCAAGCTGGTCCGGGGCTCCCCGTTTCATTTCCACGTTGTTTTTCAGATTGGCGAAGATGAAAAGGCGCTCCATGGGGTCGGTGACGGGACGGTAGGTGACCTCTCCGTTTTTTATGACGACTTCCTGGAGCTTCCCCCGGTTCAGCGCGTCCATTTCCGCCCAGTCGGCACCCGGCTGGGTGATGTAGACGTCGAGGCTCGCCCGGCGGTGTGCCGTGGCATGTGCATCGAGTTCCGCCATGTTCATCCTGAAGTCGCTCCTGATTTCCTCGTTGTAGTAGTTTCTGAGCTCTACGGCGTTTTCGACCATGGATGTGATGGCGGTGATATCGATATCACCCTCGAAACGGAGATCGTTCCAGCTTTCCGTGGGCCAGCTGCCTACGTCCATTTTTATAATGTATGGAAAGTCGGGGTGTGTCTCGATGTACCTTTTCACGGCCCGGTCCCATGCGGCCTGTACTCCCTTGCGTCGTGCGTCCATGAGGGTTCGTTCCGCCCGGCCGTAGTCCCTCTGCCAGGCGTCGAAGGCCTGAGGCATGGCTTCGGCGGCCGAGAAGCCCCCGGATTTTGCTATTTCGTCGGCCTTTTCCCGAATATAGTCGGCCTTGAAGCCGTAAAGGTCCTTGACGGAAATCCCGTCCTCCCCGAAGCGGCGGAAAACCGTCATCGGGTCCCCTCCGCCGCCTGCAAGACTTTTCAGCCTGGACTCTATGAGGAGCTGCCTGTCCGATGGGACCTGAGGCGGCGGCGAAATGCGGTTGATCTTCGGCCAGTAGTCTTCTTCGGTGTCGGCGATGACAATAGGTTCCGGAGGTTTCCGGGCGCCCCATGCGTGAGATCCGAGGGCAAAACCGAAGACGAGAAGGAACAGGAGAAAAATGATCGACCCTGGTGGTTTCGGGAATTCTCTGCGCATGAGAACACCATCCTTGCGTTATGAAGTTTTGAAGCTTTTGAAGGTAAAAACTTTATCGCAATATTATTTTTACTGTTAAACTCCTTTGCTGGCAACTCCCGGTGCTGCAACGAAGGCGGTCAGGGACACCAAAGAGCTGTTTGACGCTTCCCCGGTTCTCAAGTACTCTCCTTTGTATGTCAGAGGAGAATGTGAAATTTCATAGTCTCACAGTTGACGAAGTCCTGGAGAGGCTCGAAACGTCCGGCGAAGGCCTGACGGCTTCAGAGGCGAAACACCGCCTGAAACGGTTTGGGCCAAACCGCCTTGAACAGGGGAAGAAGGACAACCCCCTGCTGAGATTTCTGTCCCAGTTCAACGACATCCTCATCTACGTTCTTCTGGCCTCAGCGATTGGAACGGCCTACCTGGGGCAGTGGATCGACACGACGGTGATCCTCGGTGTGGTGGTAATCAACGCCTTCATCGGGTTCTTTCAGGAAGGACGGGCGGAAAAGGCCCTTGAAGCCGTGAAGGGCATGCTTTCGGTGGAGTCGAGAGTTCTCCGGGACGGTCACAAGGTGACCATCCCTTCCGAAAGGCTTGTTCCCGGGGATGTGGTGCTGCTTTCGGCCGGGGACAGGGTACCGGCTGATCTGAGACTTTTCGGGGAGCGCCGTCTGGAAGTCAACGAGTCATCCCTTACCGGTGAGTCCGAGACGGTCAGGAAAAAAACCGCACCTGTGGAAGAGGACGTCCCCCTCGGGGACCGGACCTGCATGGCCTTTTCCGGGACCATCGTTGCCTCGGGGACGGCCCGCGGGATTGTAACCGCTACAGGTGAAGACACGGAAATCGGTCACATCAACAGGATGTTGGCCGATGTGGAGTCCACGACAACGCCCCTACTGAAGCAGGTCAACCGTTTTGGTTTTGTTCTGAGCGCCATCATCGTCGTTCTGGCTGTAGCCGTTTTCGTTCTGGGCAGCTTCCTGACAGGCATGCCCCTGGAGAACCTCTTCCTGTCAGTGGTCGCCATTTCCGTGGCAGCCATTCCTGAAGGCCTTCCGGCGGTTTTGAGCATCATCCTGGCCATCGGCGTACGCCGCATGGCGGGCAGAAACGCCATCATCCGGCGCCTCCCGAGTGTGGAAACCCTTGGTTCGGTGGCGGTGATCTGTACGGACAAGACGGGGACCCTGACGAAGGGGGAAATGACTGTCAACCGTCTTCTGCTTTCGGGAGACTCTGTCAGCGTGGAGGGAGCCGGGTACGCGCCGGAAGGGAATTTGACCTTCGCCGGAAGCGGCAGAAGGGCCGGCCCCGACGACAGCGAAGCCCTTCGATGGCTTGTCACGGCGGGCCTGCTCTGCAACGAGGCCCGGCTCTATCAGGAAGACGAGGTCTGGAAGATCGACGGAGAACCTACGGAAGGCGCGCTCCTGACCCTGGCGGCCAAGGCGGGAATGGACCACGAAAAAACCGCGCATCAATGGACCAGGCTTGATGCCATTCCCTTCGATTCCGATTACAAGTTCATGGCTACCCTGAACCAGTCCGGGAGGAGCAGGAAGATTTTTGTCAAGGGCGCCCCGGAGGCGGTTCTTCCGAAATGCAACAGGCAGATGAATGATGACGGGAACCTGGAAAAGGTAAACCGGTCCCTTTGGGAGGAAAAGAGTCAGGAACTTGCCGAGGAAGGGTTCCGCCTGCTTGCCGTGGCCGCCTCCGCTGCTTCGGAGGAACAGGAGTCCCTCGAATTTGACGACGTGAAGGAAGGACTCACCCTCCTGGGCCTCGTGGCCATCATGGATCCGCCCAGACCGGAGGCGGTCGAGGCCGTGGAAGAATGCCGTCAGGCGGGGATCAGGGTCAAGATGATTACCGGTGATCACGCGCGGACGGCCGGCGCGATCGCAAGACGGATGGGAATCGGAAACGGCGGCAGGGTCGCGACCGGACCGGAGATCGAAAAGGCCACCGACAGGGAACTGATGGATCTTGTCGATGATGTGGACGTTTTCGCTCGAGTCTCGCCGGAACACAAACTTCGGCTTGTCGGAGCCCTTCAGTCCCTGGGGCATGTCACTGCCATGACAGGCGACGGAGTCAACGACGCGCCGGCGCTGAAAAAGGCGGATATCGGTGTCTCCATGGGGGAAAAGGGCACCGAAGCCGCCAAGGAAGCCGCCGACATGGTCCTGGCCGACGACAATTTCGCCTCCATCGTCCATGCAGTGGAAGAGGGGCGGACCGTCTACGACAACCTCAAAAAGACCCTTCTGTTTCTGCTTCCTACCAACGGGGGCATGGGGCTTGTGATCATGACGGCCATCGTGTCCGGATTCTTCTCCCCGGAAGCCTTCGTCCTGCCTATCACGCCGGTGCAGGTTCTCTGGATCAACATGGTCTCGGCAGTGACACTTGCACTGGCACTGGCTTTCGAACCCATGGAGGCCGGGGTCATGGAAAAACCGCCGCGCCCTCCCCGGGAACCCCTGGTCTCGCTTCCTATGTTCTTCCGGATCGCCTATGTTTCGGTGCTTCTCATGGCGGCGGCCTTCGGCGTCTTTCATTGGTACAGTGCGCAGGGATCTTCGCAGGAACTTGCGAGGACCATGGCGGTGAACACGCTGATCATCGGGGAAATCGCCTACCTCTTCAACAGCCGATACATGGAAAAGCCGGCTCTTTCAAAAGAGGGGCTCCGGGCGACGCCGCAGGTCTGGGGGGCTGCCGCGGCGGTGCTTGTGTTCCAGATGCCTTTTACTTATCTGCCGTTCATGCAGGAGATTTTCAAAACGGCTTCACTCGGTGTGACGGAGTGGTTCCGCATGCTCGGAGCAGGGGCCGCAGTCTTTCTTGTCGTAGAGGCTGAAAAGGCACTGGTCCGTAAAATGGGCGGCTACAAGGGAGGGCAGGGGGTCAGCAGGTAAAAGCAGTCGGCCGGAAGTCTCGTCACGGCAAAGCGAGGCCCGCCTTCCAGCCGGTCCCGCTTTGTATGCCCGGATATGGCCGCTCAGATTCTGACGATTGAATTGGCGAAGGGATGTCCCGCCTCGAGAATATTTATGGCGACTTCGGCGGCAAACCGTGCGGCCTCTCCGCAGACGTCGGGGCATCCTTCTTCCGAGTCCACCATGACTTCGTGGAGTTCGTCCCGGTCTTGCTCCTTTGTAAGGTCGAAGACCCTGCCATAGAGCTTTTGCTGGATATCCTTGCAGAGCACCGACCCGTAGCGGTTCTCGAATGTTTTGAACAGGTCGTCCATGTATTCCATGCCCCGTATTGCCTGGTCTTTCATTTCCAGATCGTCACGGCCGGCCAGAAGCCCGATAAACATGAGGGCCCCGGAAAGGGCACCGCAGATGTTTCCCCTTCTGACGCACCCTCCGGCAAAAGCCGTCGATGAACGGAGCACATCGGGGTTATGGATGCCGAAGGTGTTCATGAGGGCTGCCAAAGTCCCTTGACTGCAGAGGTGGTATTCCGCCTCGTTGTTTTTTGCCATCTCCGCCGCAGCATCGATGATCTCCCTGAAATATTCGTCCATGGTTTCTCCTCCTGATCAGGTAAGAATGTTTTCTCCAGATCATTGTATCAGCCTGTACAGCCAGGAGCGAAAGCCTCTCCAGGGCTTTCTGGTAGAATTGTCGGAAATGCGTGCGTGGAATCCTGGTGGATTTTGCCCGATGAAAGGATTTGTCATGAATCGGCGGGAAATGCTCAAACCTGTTGTCCTCTCGCTTTCGCTAAGGGAGGGTTTTTCCGATGAGTATCGTATCGATCGTCAAAACTGTCAGTGATGACGAAAAGGGCATTGCCGAAGCAGTAAAAAGAGCTGTCGGGTACATCTGCGGTATCGAAGAAGTGGTTTTTCCCGGTGACCTTGTGCTGGTCAAACCGAATCTGGTCAGGGTCCCGCCTTCTGACAACGGGACGGTCACGCGCCGGGAGGTCACCAAGGCCGTGGCGGACCTCGTCATGGAGCGCGGTGCCAGACCGGTGATCGCGGAGTCGGCCGCCGCCGGTGTCGACACGGAGGCAGTCATGAAGGCCGCCGGTTATGACCGTTTGAGAGCTCTCGGCTACGAGGTGGTGGATCTCAAATCCTGTACGAGAGAAGTCATTCCGGTCCCCGAGGGATATGTCGCCTTTGGCGAACTGCCTTCATGGGATCTTGTGCGCAAGGCCGATGCGATCATCAGTGTCCCCGTCATGAAGACCCACGACCAGACGGAAGTCACCCTCAGCATGAAAAACCTCAAGGGGCTTATCGATGATTCCACGAAGAAGGCCTTTCACAGGGAGGGCCTTCTGGAGGGTGTGGTGGACCTCATGACGGCCCTCAAACCTCGCCTGACGGTGATGGACGGAACGATATGCCAGGAGGGGATGGGGCCCATTTTCGGCACGCCGAAGCGGATGGACCTGATCCTGGCCTCGAAGGATCTCGTCGCCGCCGACGCAGTGGCGGGAAAAATCATGGGCTACGACCCTGCGGAAGTCATGATCACCGCCAGGGCCGCCGCCCGGGGTGTGGGAGAGATGGATCTGGAGCGGATACACATTGTGGGCGATGCAGGTATCGATGAAGTGGCGCAGCGGTTCAAACGCTCCAGCGAGACAAGCCTGGAAGGGCTTCCGCCTTTTGAACTTGTTTTCGATGAAGGGGCCTGCACCGGGTGCCGCAACACCGTCATCAGCGCCCTGCTGGACATGAAAAAGCACGGCATCGAGAGCGCCCTGGAAGGCAAGATCATCGTCGCCGGTCCATTGCAAGAGGAGGACCTTCCGCAAGGCGCGACGAAGGAAAATACCGTCCTCGTCGGGATCTGTACCCGCCATCTCAGGGACAGGGGCGCCTACGTCCAGGGCTGCCCGCCCCTCAACAACCCCATCATCGAGGGCATTACCGGTGACGGCCAAAAGGCCGCCAGCCGTTACGACCAGGGGAAGGGTGAAACCCTCAGAGACTGAAACAGCTTCATAGATGTAATATGGAAGAAACTGAACAAGAGCCCTGCCGGGTTGAAACCGGCGGGGCTCTTTTCATAGAAAACACAATATGCAGCGTAATTTACAGCTTGAGCCCTCCATATATAGTGCTACAATGAGACCGTCATATCGTCACAGCCCGGGCATGCATTTTCAATATGGAGGGTGTCTTCATGGTCATCAGGTTTATCCAAAAACGAGACGGCACGCGGGTTGCCTTTGACAAGGGAAAGATCCGCCTGGCCATCGCCAAGGCTTCAAGGGCAGCAGGGCGCGGGGATGCAGACGGCATTGCCTCGGAGATTACCGGTGCGGTCTTGTCTTTCCTCGAGATTTTCTATGGAGAGAAAGGTCACCCCACGGTGGAGCAGGTGCAGGACCTGATCGAAAAGGTTCTCATCGAAAAGGGCTATGCCGAAATCGCCAAGGCCTATATCCTGTACCGGGAGCAGCACGCCAAGCTCAGAGAGGCGGAAAAGCTTCTGGCCAACGCCACCCGGATGGTGGACTCCTACCTTCAGAAGATGGACTGGAAGGTTAACGAGAACAGCAACATGAGCTTTTCCCTCCAGGGACTCAACAACTATATCGCCTCGGAGGTGACGGCCCAGTACTGGCTGAACGAGATCTATTCGCCCGCGGTGCGGGAGCGACACGTTTCGGGGGATTTTCACATTCACGACCTGAGCAACCTTTCGGTTTACTGCTGCGGATGGGACCTCCAGGATCTGCTCATGCAGGGGTTCACAGGGGTGGCCACCAAGATCGGAAGCGGTCCTGCCAGGCACTTCAGGACCGCCCTGGGCCAGATGACGAACTTTTTCTATACCCTGCAGGGCGAGGCCGCCGGAGCCCAGGCCTTTGCCAACTTCGACACCTGCCTGGCCCCCTTCGTATACTACGACGGCCTCTCGTACAGGGAGGTCAAGCAGGCGCTCCAGGAATTTATTTTCAACCTGAACGTCCCGACGAGGGTGGGCTTTCAGACGCCCTTCACGAACATCACCATGGACCTGGTGCCTCCACGGGTGATGGCCGGCCAGCCCGCAATTGTCGGCGGAAAGCTTCAGGAGAAAACTTATGGCGAGTTCCAGGAAGAAATGGACATGATCAACCGGGCCTTTGCGGAAGTCATGCTCGAAGGCGATGCCTCGGGGAAGGTCTTTCCGTTCCCGATACCCACCTACAACATCACCTCCGATTTCGACTGGGAGAAAAAGAGCCTGGAACCCCTCTGGGAGATGACCGCCAAGTACGGTATCCCCTATTTCTCCAATTTCATCAACTCCGACATGGATCCCGGCGACGCCAGGAGCATGTGCTGCCGGCTAAGGCTGGACAACAGGGAACTGCGAAAGCGCGGCGGAGGGCTTTTCGGCTCGAACCCCATGACGGGCTCCATCGGCGTGGTAACGCTGAACATGGCCCGGATCGGGTTCCTGGCCACAGACGAGGAGGACTTTCTTGACAGGGTCTTTACGCTGATGGAACTGGCGAAAGAAAGCCTCGAGACGAAGCGAAAGGTCCTGGAACGGTTTACCGGACACGGCCTGTATCCCTATTCACGTTTTTACCTCCGGAATGTAAAGGAATCGTCTGGCCGGTACTGGAACAATCATTTCAACACCATCGGGCTTAACGGGATGAACGAGGCGGTCCTCAATTTCCTCGGCAGGGATCTTGCCGACGCCGAAGGAGTTGTCTTCGCGGAGCGCGTCATGACGGCCATGCGGGAGAAGATGGCCGATTTCCAGGAGGAGACGGGAAACCTCTACAACCTTGAGGCCACCCCGGCGGAGGGGACGACATACCGTTTCGCGAAATCGGACAAGGTCCTTTTCGGAGACAGGATCATCTGCGCCAACGAATCGGCCGTCCGCGAACGGGAAGCCGATCCCTATTACACCAATTCGTCGCAGCTTCCGGTGGGGTGCACCGATGACCTCTTTGAAGCACTGAAGCTTCAGGACAGGATCCAGACCCTCTACACCGGCGGGACGGTCTTTCACTGTTTCCTGGGCGAACGGATGCCTTCGGGGGAGAGCACCAAAAGGCTCGTCAGGCGGATCGCCGAGCGCTTTGAGCTGCCTTATTACACAATTACCCCGACGTTCAGCATCTGCCCCATCCACGGCTACATTCCCGGAGAGCACGAATTCTGTCCGATCTGCGACCGGGAGGCCACCTGGAAGCAGGAGGCCGAAGAGGAGCGGGTCTCGTGGTGATACTCGCCGGGCTGCAGAAGACGACGCTGATCGATTTTCCGGGAAAAGTCGCCTGCACCGTCTTTACCCGGGGGTGCAATCTCCGTTGTCCCTATTGTCACAATCCTGAATTGGTTTCCTGTGATTCCGATGGAGACGACCTGCCGGCGGAGAGTGACTTCTTTCCCTTCCTGGAATCGAGGCGGGGGCTCCTTGACGGGGTCTGCATCACCGGAGGCGAGCCCGTGATCCAGCCGGACCTGGTTGATTTTGCAGCAAAGATCCGTGAATCTGGCTTTCTCGTCAAGCTCGACACCAACGGAACGCGGCCGCAAACTTTGAAGGCCTTGCTTGAAGAGGGGCTTCTCGACTTCGTTGCCATGGATGTGAAAACGTCCTTGGAAGGGTACGCCCGAGATCTTGGATACGCCAAAAAGGCCGGGAGGATCGCCGAAAGCATCGCCATCATCAAGGAATCAGGGGTGGAATACGAGTTCCGAACGACAGTCGTGCCGGACCTGGTGGGGGAGAATGAGCTTTTCGCTATCGGCCGGATGATTGCACGGGGCGGACCTGCCTGGCGGTATGTCTTGCAGAATTTCAGACCCGGGAACGTCCTTTCGGAAAGGATGAGGGACCGGAAAGGGTATCCGCCGCAGGAACTCGATAGGTTTCGCAAAATCATGGCACCCTTTGCGAAAACCGTCGAGATCCGTGACTGAACCGGATTGACACTTTTTAAAGGAGGATCGGACAATGCGGGATGAAAAGGACCAGGGACGCACCAGGTGTGAGGTCTATTCGAGGGTGGTTGGTTTTTTGTCGCCCCTTTCCCAGTGGAACCGTGGGAAAAAAGAGGAGTACAAGGACAGGGTAACCTTCGACAAGGTCTTGAAAGAAGAGAAATAAGTCCGCTTCATTTCATCAGAAGCAAACTCAGGGCCATGACGACCATCCCTCCGATGAGGCCGATGAGGCTGTCATGGCCTTTCCCGTATGCCTGGCTCGTGGGGATGAGCTCGTCGATGCTGATGTAGACCATGATTCCGGCAACACCGGCGAACATGATTCCCATGATCTGGGAGGGCATGATCTGTCCTTTCTCGAGGAAAAGAAGGATGAGCCCGTAGGCGATCAGGGCCCCTACGGGTTCGGCCAGGCCGCTCAGGAAGGAATAGATGAAGGCCCTGGAGCGGCTGCCCGTGGCGTAGAAGATTGGCACAGAGACGCTGATCCCTTCCGGGATGTTGTGCATGGCGACAGCGACCGCGATGGCGACGCCGACACCAGGGTCCTGGAGCGCCGCAAGAAATGTGGCCAGCCCTTCGGGAAAGTTGTGGATCCCGATGGCCATGGCGGTGAAAAGCCCCATACGGAGGAGTTTCCCATGATCCTCTTCCGTGAAGTCCACGGTTTTGTTCTGCTTGAGTTGATCTTCCCTCACCGGCGGGGGACCGCCGGATTCGATGGGGATGGATCCGTCGTGAAGTGGCGCCGTCACTTTTTCCGGAAAAACGGTATGAGGGTTTTCCGCTTCGGGCACGAAAGTGTCTATAAGGCCGATCAGCAACATTCCGCCGAAAAAGGATGCCGTGTTGACCCAGTGGCCCCAGTAGCTTCCGAAGGCGTCAATAAAGGCATCGAGCCCCTTGTAAAAAATTTCGACAAAAGACACGTACAACATGACCCCGGCGGAAAAACCGGTGGAGATGGAAAGAAAACGGTAATTCGTCCGTTTTGCGAAGAAGGCAATGGCGCTTCCGACGCCTGTGGCCAGGCCGGCGAGGGCAGTGAGCCCCAGGGCGAAAAGGACTGGTGACACTTGTGAAGCCCCTTCCTGTACAGGCCCCTGGTTCTGTGCATGTGGGGCAGACGAGGTATGATCAGCATCCAATTCATTGTAGCACCTGCCGAAAAACGGTGAATTGCTGCCGCCTGCAAGGTTATTCGGGAAGGTCGAAAGGCCTTCTTGGCCTGCCGTTTGTTTCAAGGAAGATTTCTGAAGAAGGATTCGGAATCAGTTCAATCTCGGAGCTCTATCCAAAAAATTATGGTTTATATTCTCAGGTTGTGTGGAATCTGTATAATGACTTGACTAACAAATCCGTCCGTATTATAGTGAATATGTTCGCAAACTATCTTGGATTTAGTGTCAACTTCAGTCGCATATTCCTGCAGGAGGTGGAAAATATGAAAGGTTTTGCAATGCTTGGAATAGGGAAAGTGGGTTGGATAGAAAAAGAAAAACCCTAGGCCGGGCCCTTTGACGCGATCGTCAAACCTCTGGCCGTTGCTCCCTGCACGTCGGATATCCATACGGTTTTCGAAGGAGCCATCGGCGAACGAAATGACCTGATACTCGGTCACGAGGCCGTAGGCGAGGTCGTCGAAGTCGGCGGCGAGGTCAAAGATTTTGTCCCCGGTGACCGGGTGGTTGTCCCGGCAATTACTCCCGACTGGCGGACTCTGGACGTGCAGCGAGGGTATCCTCAGCATTCAGGGGGGCTCCTCGCAGGGTGGAAGTTTTCCAACATCAAGGACGGCGTCTTCGCCGAGTTCTTCCATGTCAATGATGCCGACATGAACCTGGCAAAGCTTCCTGAGGAATTGTCCCTGGAAGCCGCGGCCATGATCCCCGACATGGTGACAACGGGATTGCATGGTGCGGAACTTGCTGAGATAGGTGTCGGGGACACCGTGGCCGTCCTCGGTATCGGCCCGGTGGGGCTTATGGCGGTGGCCGGCGCAAAGCTGCGCGGCGCCTCGCGTCTTATCGTCGTCGGTACACGCCCGAACTGTGTCGAAGTCGCAAAGGCATACGGGGCGACCGATGTGGTCAACTACAAGGTGGCACCTGTGGAGGAACAGATTCTTGAACTGACCGGCGGGAAAGGCGTCGATGCAGCCATCATTGCCGGAGGGAATCCCGACATTCTGGGATCGGCGGTAAAGATGACGAAACCGGGCGGGAATATCTCGAACATCAATTACTTCGGTGAAGGAGAAATCCTTCCTATACCAAGGCTCGAATGGGGATGCGGCATGTCCCACAAGAACATCAGGGGCGGTCTTTGCCCGGGTGGAAGGCTCAGGATGGAAAAACTGGTCGACCTCGCCATGTACGAACGCATCGACCCCGGCAAGCTCGTCACCCATGTCTTCAAGGGCTTCGATCACATTGAGGAAGCTTTGATGCTGATGAAAGACAAGCCCAAAGACCTGATCAAGCCGGTGGTCCTTGTCGAATAGAAATTGCTCCTGGTTCTTTCCTCTCACACTCCCCTGTTCTCACCGGGACGGCGTTTCTAGCCGTCCCGGTATTTTTTTGAGGACTGGTATCGGGGCCCGTACATCCTTTAACCAAGCGCTCAGAATATTGACTGAACAGGTTATGTTATACTTTTGTATATCCCAGTCAGGATTTACAATTCAGAAATTTTGCCGTACAGAAGGGACACCTTGCGCCGCTCAGGGAAAGGGGGTACATGACGTTTTCACCGGGCTTTCGCGAGGGAGTGTTGTTCTGTATTCGAATGAAGGAGGGTGTTTCATTGAAGAGACAAATTACCATGATTTTGTCGGCGCTTTTGATAGTAGCGCTTTGCGCGGGGATCGTTTCGGCGACTCCGAAAAAAGTCGTTTTCTCGGATCTTTCCTGGGACAGCATCCAGTTTCACAACAGGGTAATGGCCTTTTTGATGGAAAAAGGCTGGGATTACGAAACGGATTTTCTTTTCTCTGAAGAGATGCCAGGCTACGTGGCCCTCGAAAGGGGAGACGTCGACGTCATTCTCGAAGTCTGGACGGAAGGTCAGCTGGAGTGGTGGCAAGGAGCGACGGAATCCGGCAAGGTTCTTGATCTCGGGACTGTCTTTCCCAACGCCCGCTCAGGGTGGTATGTCCCCTACTATGTTGCAGAAGGCGATCCGGAAAAAGGAATTCCATCAGTCAGGAGCATAGAGGACATCAGGGAGCACTGGATGATATTCAAGAATCCCGAGAACCCCGAAATGGGACGTTTTACCAATGCCCCGACGGGTTGGGCGGCCCACACGATCAACAAGGACAAGATCAAGGGATACGGCCTCGAGGACAAATTGGAGCCCTTTGATACGGGCTCGGCCACGGCATTGCGCACGGCCATTGTCACCGCCTATGAACGTCACGAGCCCATAGTCGCCTATTACTGGGAGCCCACTCCACTTCTTGGAGAGCTTGACATGGTTATGATCGAGGAACCTCCACATGATCCGGAAATCTGGGAGACCACCCATGCCTGCGCCTCTCCCGCCTTTACCGTCGCAAAGGCCGTCAATCCTGACTGGATAAAGGCAAATGAAGAAGTCCGGGGTCTGATCGAGCGTTATCACATGACTCTGGAAAAGACGAATGAAGCTTTGGCGTGGATGAAAAATAACGGCGACGATGTCGATAAAACGGCGGTCTGGTTTTTGAAGGAAAATACCGACTTGTGGCATCAATGGGTTGAGGACGAGGAAAAGATCAAGCGGATCGAGAAAGCCCTTGAAACGGTGTCGTAGGAAAAAGGTTTGGCAGATTCTTGTATCCCTGGGGCCGCCTGAGGCGGCCCTTTTTTAATGCTCCAGAATCAGCGGCCTTTCTGCCTGAAGAAAAGCAGGTATTTTCCTTCGGATCATCGGGGAAATACAATGGCACGGGCTGGGTCTTTGAATTCCAATTATCGACGCGGGTTTCAGTTTCAGGGAAGGGGGGTGCAAAAATGCATGACGAGATTACACGTCTGAAGGAAGAAGTCTTTAAAGCCATTGAACGGCTTTCGCCGAAGGCGGTCGCCCTGAGCGATCATCTCGCGGCGAATCCCGAGCCCGGAGGCGAAGAGTTCGACTCCAGTCGGCAACATGTGGATCTTTTGAAAGAGGCTGGTTTCGAGGTCGAGTACCCTTTTGCAGGAATCCCGACGGCCTTTCGGGGAAGAAAGGGGAAAGGCCGGCCAAAGGTGGCCCTCCTCGTTGAATATGACGCCTTGCCGGGCATCGGGCACGCTTGTGGGCACAATCTCTCGGGCGCCATGTCGACACTTGCAGGGATGGCCCTTGCCTCGGTGTCGGATGAGCTCGATGGCGAAATACAAGTCATTGGCACGCCTGCCGAAGAGACCAACGGGGCCAAGGTCGCCATGTCGGAAAAGGGTGTTTTCGACGATCTCGACCTGGCACTCATGCTTCATTGTGGAGGCTGCCTGTCCTTTGTCCGTTACGAGAGCCTTGCCGTGGATGCGCTGGAATTCATCTTCAACGGAAAGGCCTCCCATGCCTCCGCTTCGCCCTGGATGGGGCGAAACGCCCTCAACGGCGTTCAGCTTTTCTTCCACGCCGTTGACATGCTCCGGCAGCATCTCCCGCCCGAAGTCAGGATGCACGGTATCATCACGTCGGGGGGAGAAGCTGCGAATATCGTTCCCGAAAGGGCCGCGGCAAAGTTCTACTTCCGCGCTCCGAAGCGGAACATGGTGGATGAGGTCGTCAAAAAAGCGAAAAATTGCGCCAGGGGTGCGGCTATGGCCACGGAAACGGATGTTCGGTGGGAGACGGCGGAGATCAGTTTTGAAGAAATGAAATTCAACAGGCCCGCCGAGAAGGCAATGGAGACAATCATGAAAGACCTCGGCGTCAGTCTTTCCGAGTGCCCGGGCCCCCAGGGATCTTCCGACATCGGCAATGTCAGCAAGCGATGTCCCGCACTGCAGCCGGTTTTTGCCATTACAAAGAAGCCTCTCGAACTCCATACACGGGAATTTGCCGAGGCGACGACGTCCCCGAAAGCACACCAGGCCCTCCTCACCGGTGCGAAAATCCTTGCGGTCATGACCCTGTCCATGATGACCGACGACGAACTCAGGGAGGCGATAAATGAGGAGCACGGGAAGTCGGCACAGGTCTGAAAAAGGCCGTTCCGGTTTTCCGGCGATCTCCTGGATTAGGGGGAATAGGCGGATTGCCTGGAAATGTTCTAGAATAGGAGTCGATGCCGGTTAGGTAATCAAGCAAAGCAACAGCATGCATACGGAATAATCAGCGCGAGAGAAGTGAGGGACTGCAATGGCCGGGAAAGGGAACAAAGCCCGCGGAACGGGTCTGGGGAAAGTCCCTGCGATTTTTTACGAAAACTTTTTCGAGGAATCGCCCGAAGCTATCGTCATAGAAGACCTAAACGGGCGTGTGCTACAGGCAAACTCCAGTTTTTGCGAGATGTTCGGCTACGATCGCGAAGAGGTCATGGGCCGTGTACTGGAGGATCTCGTCACAGCCGATCGCGACACCTTCGAAGAGGCTTCACGCATTTTGAAAAACGCTGCAGGCAGGCAACGATTAACGCTTGAGACGGTCCGCCACCGGAAGGACGGGACCCCCTTGCAGGTCCTTCTTTTCGGCATCCCCATCATCGCCGATGGTGAAATGACGGCGATGTATGCCATCTATTACGATATCTCCACCCGCAAACAGGCCGAAGAAGCCCTGAGAAAGAGCGAGTCCGTGCTGAGGCTTGCGGGCCATCTGGCCCACCTTGGAGGCTGGAGCGTCGACCTTCGAAAAAACCGTGTCTACTGGTCCGATGAAGTGGCGGCCATCCATGACATGCCGGCGGGGTATTCGCCCACCGTGGATGAAGGCATGGCCTTCTATGCCCCGGAATACAGGGGGGAAATCGCCCGGGTCTTTGAACAGTGCGCGAAGGGAGGCATCCCCTATGATGAGGAAATGCCGATCATCACCGGAAAGGGCAGAAGAGTCTGGGTAAGAACCGCCGGCGTTCCCGAGCGGGATTCCTCGGGCCGTATTGTCCGGGTTTTGGGGTGCTTTCAGGACATCACGGCGAGAAAACAATCGGAACAGGAACTTCGCGAGGCCCTTGAAAGGTTGATCGGCGTTCTCGCGGAGCTTGTGGAGCGTCGCGATCCTTACACGGCCGGACATCAGAGAAGGGTGTCCGAACTCTCCAGGGCGATTGCCCTCGAGCTGGGTTTCGAAGAGGAAAACGCCGAGCGGGTCGCCATGGCGGGAGCCATCCATGACATCGGCAAGATATCCGTTCCCGCCGAGGTGTTGAGCCGTCCCGGGAAACTTTCTCCCATTGAGATGGAACTGGTCAGGCAACACCCGCAGCAGGGGTACGAGATCCTCAAGGATGTGCAGACCAGCTGGCCGCTGGCCGAAATTGTTCACCAGCACCACGAGCGCCCTGACGGGTCGGGCTACCCGAGGGGATTGAAGGGCGGAGAAATCCTTCTCGAGGCACGTATTCTCGGTGTTGCCGACGTGGTCGAGGCCATGGCGTCCTACCGTCCATACCGGCCGTCACTGGGCATTGACGCCGCCCTGGAGGAAATCGAAAGCAAAAAGGGCCTTCTCTATGACCCGGAGGTCGTGGATGCCTGTTCGAGGCTCTTCAGGGAAAAAGGATTTGTCTTCGATGGGTAGAATCCATTCCGGAGTTTGCAGAAAGCCGATCAAGAAAGAGGGGTATCCATGACGAACAGGATGAAGGAAAAGCTTGCCCGGGGAAAGGTCGTGGTCGGGCCCTTCGTGGGACTGAACTGCCCGGACCTGGTGGAGATCATGGGGCTTGCGGGCTTCGATTTTTGCGTGATCGACACGGAACACGGGCCCATGAATCCCGAGTCGATCCAGCACATGATCCGAACGGCGGAACTGTCGGGCATGACGCCTGTGGTCAGGGTCACCGAGGCGAAACCGACGGATATACTTCGTGTGCTGGATGTGGGAGCCCAGGCGGTCCACGTACCCCAGGTGAATGACCGGCAGACGGCCGAGATGGTGGCGAAGGCCGCACGGTATCACCCCGAAGGTATGCGCGGCGTTGCCGTGCCGCGGGCTCTGGACTATGGCCTCAGCCCTCTCGACAAAGCGCTCGAGGAAGCGAACCGAAAGAACATGGTCATTGCCCACTGTGAGAACATTGCCGGGCTCGGGCGGCTTGAAGAGATTGCCGCCACAGAGGGAATCGACATGATCTTTGTGGGACCCTACGACCTCTCGCAATCTTTAGGTGTTCCGGGACAGATCATGCACCCCGACATGAAAGAAGCCGTCGCAAAAGCCCTTTCCATAACGACAAAAGCAGGCAAGCCGGCAGGCGTTTTCGTGACATCCGTCGAGGAAGCCCTGCAGCGCATCGACGAAGGTTTCCGCTATATCGCCTACAGCATGGACAGCCTGATTTTCGGCCTTGCCTGCAAAGACCAGATGGGACGGATAAGGGACGTCGTCGGAAAGAGGTAGAACTGCCTGAAAACGTGCGGGATAAACGAATGGGGGGCCGCCTGAAGGCGGCCCCCCATTCGTTCGTCCTGTGGCGGTTTTTTGCATTTCCCGGCGAAGCCGGCGGCCTGCTAGCACCTCGAGAACCCGCAGGCGGTGCAGGTGATGCAGCCTTCCATGCGGGTCATGGAGGCGCCGCAGACGGGGCACATGTCCGTTTCCTCCATGCTTTCCATGACTTCCTTCTCTTCCATGTCGAGGTACCCCAGGTGCGTCAGCCCGAAGGCGATGGCGTCGGGCACGGACATGATGACGCTGTCCTCGTGCCAGACGGGCTGCGAGCCGCCGATGCCCTTCATCTGCTTGATGATGTGGTGGATCCTGACCCCGCTCCGCAAAGCCAGGGAGATCATTCGGCCGATGGCTTCCGTGAAGGCCATGGTTTCATGTCCGGATTTGCCCATGGTGGTGAACACCTCGATAGGCCGTCCGTTGACCTCGTTGACGGTGAGGTAGAGATTCCCGTAACTGGTCGGGATCTTGGCCGTTTTCCCCGTCAGAACGAAGGGGCGCTCGATGGGCTTGGGCCCTTCCGTACCCTGGGGGATGGGAAGCTTCTGCTGCACAGGGCGCTCCGTGTAAAGCACCTGCTCGGAGCGGCAGCCGTCCCGGAAAACGGTGATGCCCTTGCATCCCGTTTCCCAGGCGAGGAGGTAGGCTTTCCTCACATCATCCACGGTGGCCTTGTTGGGCAGGTTGATGGTCTTGCTGACGGCGTTGTCGACGGCTTTCTGGAAAGCCGCCTGCATGCGGACATGCCACTGTGGCGCAATGTCGTGGGCCGTCTTGAAGACCCTGTCGATGGTTTCCTGGTCGAGTTCATCTTCCAGGGCCTGCTCGTAGTAGGGATTGACGTAGGTAAAGCGTTTGCCTTCCAGGACTTCCTTGGTGAACTCCAGGGCGAAGACGGGCTCGATGCCCGAGGAGCAGTCGGCGATCATGGAGATGGACCCCGTGGGGGCGATGGTGGTGATTGTGGCGTTTCGCAGTCCCGTGCCGCGGTCGGCGGGGTAGGCTCCCCTGACTTTCGCAAGTTCCCGGCTTTCCCCGCGTCCCGTTTCGGTGATGAAGGACATGACTTTTTCGGCGAGTTCGAGGGCTTCTTGCGAATCGTAGGGTATCCGGAGCTGAAAGAGCAGGTCCGCCCAGCCCATGATCCCGAGGCCGATCTTGCGGGTTTTCATCACCGTTTCCTCGATCTGGGGAAGGGGGTATTCGTTCACGTCGATGACGTTGTCCAGGAACCGGACCGCCAGCCTGGTCGTTTCCGCAAGTCTCTCCCAGTCAATCCCGCTTTCGGCGACCATGTTCGAGAGGTTGATGCTTCCGAGGTTGCAAGCCTCATAAGGAAGCAGGGGCTGCTCGCCGCAGTTGTGAACCACGACGCCGTTGGCGTCGAAAGCGTTTACGCCGGGAACCTGCACGTCGTAAACCTCTTTCGTCCCCGCTGGCGTTACGGACTTCACCGTGGCCGTGAAGCGTTCACGGTTGGGCGTCCTGTTGTATGCCGCCAGAAGCGAAAGGAGCCTGGCGTTCTTGGCCGAGTCACAGAAGCCGATTCGTTCGGCGAAGACCCGGACGTTGTCCCTGGATATGACAAGTTCATGCTGCGGCCGGGTCCGGTAGGATCCGGTTCCGTTCTTGCCGTCGGGAAGTTGTGTGGTTTTCGACGGCCGCCTGTTTTCATAGATGACGCCGGCGATTCCGAAGCGGGCGAGCATCCTCTGGACGGCCTGCAGCCTGTCGAGGTCGCTTTGCGCAAGGCGGATGGAAACGCCCTTTTGCCGGGAACCCTGGACGGAGCCGTCGGCGTCGAAGAGTCCCTGCAGGAAGCCGCGGGCGAACTGCGAGGACGTCCTGGTTTCCAGACAGGGTGTGATGACCTTGTCGCCGGGCTTCATGCCCAGTGAGAAGGCGAGTTCCCGAAGGGATGCGAGGCTCATGCGGTATTCATTTCTTCCCGAAACGTTCCACCAGCCCCGGAAATCACTCCTGTGGGGCATGGACTCGGCGGCCTCGAGAGCCCGCTCCATGATGGCTTCCGTCCCGTCTCCGCAGGCTTTTTCATGAGGCCAGACGGAAAGGACGGCCTTGTCGGACTTGAGTGTTCCGTCTCCTGCCAGAAGTCCCGTCAGGTAGCCCTCTTTTTCTCCGTACAGGCCGTCCCAGCCGGCGAAATTCCTGTGGTCGTGCAACATGATCTCGTCCCCGGGCTTGAGGTCACAGGCATTGGTCCATTCTTTTTCCACGGTGTACCGCGTCTTCTTTGTGACCCGCAGAACCGGGTGGTCCCCCGTAGACCGGAAGGAATACCCTTCCCTGGTTGTGACAGAAAACAACGGTTTCTCTCCCGTCCTGAAGAAACCCTCTTCGGTGGTTTCGAAAGGTTTTCCGTCGATGATGAGGGTGACTTTCCTGCCGATGAGGTCCCTGACCAGGCGTGGGCCGGAGTCGGTCATGACAAAGGTGTCGGCCGGAACGCAGGGGTTGGTCGCATCGATGCGGCCGAGGTGGGGCGTCGGGTTCGTCTCCTCGATCCTGTCGAGGAAAAGCATGCCCGGGTCGCCCGTCTTCCATGCCATTTCGCAGATGAGGTCGAAGAGGTCTTTCGCCTTCACAGTCTTGATGATCTCCCCGTCCCGGGGGTTTACCAGGTCCCAGTTCTCATCGTTTGTCACAGCCTGCATGAAAGCTTCCGTGGCCCCTATGGAGATGTTGAAGTTCTTGAGTTTCCCTTCTTCCGTCTTGGCCCTGATGAAATTGAAGACGTCGGGGTGATCGGCGTTGAGGATCCCCATGTTGGCTCCTCGCCGCATGCCGCCCTGCATGACCACTTCCGTTGCCTGGTCGAACATGCTCATGAAGGAGATCGGGCCCGAGGCCACGCCGTTGGTGCTCGAGACGATGTCCCCGCCGGGGCGGAGTTTGCTGAAGTTGTACCCCGTGCCTCCTCCAGACTTGTGGATGAGGGCCATGTATTTGAGGGCATCGAAAATGCCCTCCATGCTGTCTTCCACGGGGAGCACGAAACAGGCGGCGAGCTGCCCCCCCTTGCGCCCCGCGTTCATGAGGGTGGGGCTGTTTGGCAGAAAATCCAGGCGGGTCATCATGTCGCGGAAGGCCGTTACCAATGGATCGTCGGGACCAGCTCCTTCCGCCCCCGCAACGGCTGAAGCGACACGTTGGAACATTTCCTCCGGTGTTTCGATGAGTTTTCCTGTCTTGTCCTTGACGAGGTACCGTTCCCGCAGGACTCTCAGGGAATTGTCCGAGAGAGATGCAGCGGTTTTCCCGGTTCGCCCGGTGTTCTGCATGATGAGACCGCTCCTTTTCTTACACATTTCACTATATATGTGGTAACAGAGTTTAGAATAATACTAGATATATGGTGTGTCCAGAGCAGCAGGACCCGGAATTCCAACCTTTCCGGAACGTGTCGGGGAACCTCGGAAGCTCCCGTCCGGTGTTCCCTGAAAGCCGAAGACGGGCCGTGGTCGCAAGTCCCATCTAGTGATAATATGATCATCGTCCATGGGTTCGCGAAAGGACCCCGAGTTTTTGAAAGGCTATAACACCATGTCAAATCTGCTGAACTTCGTCAAGGGAGAGTGAAAGTCATGCTGTCGGACATTGAGATAGCGCAGAGAGCGAAGATGGAACCCATCGGGGA
>CAZERC010000016.1:0-39745 GCA_964515395.1 uncultured Synergistaceae bacterium
CGCTTCATCGCGTGCGAGGGTGCTTTCGGAGGAAGCCCGGGAACAGGCCAGAAGCGACATGAACCGAGACAAAATGTGAAACGCTTCCAAATCTTTCTTTGTCAGGGCGTCAAGGGCCACACCGACCCTGTGGTAACGGAGCTTCCATTCCTCTTCGGGGCTCATGTTGGGATCGCCGAGCGGATAGGGAACGGAAACGGTCTGGACCATCTTGTTGACGCCCACAGACTGGGCGACATTCAGGAGATTGCACAAAACGACAATGGGGAAACCCGCACGTTCGATTTCTTTTGCCATCGTTGCACCGCAACGAGTGCAGGTTCCTCAGGTGGCAACGAGGAGAACCCCGTCGACACCGGCCTCCTTGAGCTCTGCGGCGATTTCCTTTCCGAACTTGGCCGCATAGGCCTGGGTCGTTCCCGTCCCGACGGTCACATAATAGGTTTCGTGAAGCTTGCCGATCTTGCCTTCCTTTTCATAGGCCCTCATGGCGTCCAGGGGCATGCCCCTGTCGGGGACTTCACAGATGGCCTCCGGATCATAACCGGCGTGAATGGTCTTGTATTCGCCTTTCGGCAGATGATCCAGTCCTGAGATGTCGTATTTGCCCCATTTCGTTGCAGAAGCCGACTGGATCCGGTCCGGGTTGTCGGACGGAACAACTCCACAGGATCCGACCAAAGCGATGGTAGCCTTGCTCAGGTCTTTGATCGGGGGAGCCACAGGCACCCGCTCCCGCTTCGGGATCACAAGTTCCGTCTGGAAAGGCTCTCCTTTCAGTTTCCTGATCAACATGTCCACCGCCCTGTCAGCAGCGGGAATGCCTTCGGGATGGAATATCTCCTTTCGGATGCCCCTGGGGAAATAGCCTTCTTCCGCAGCCGGCAGAAGTTCTTCGCCTTTCGCTATCTTCTGCCCAAAAGCGGCCATCTTCTCCATGTCTTCCTTCATGAAGGTGGCTTTGCGGCCACCCCTGAAGATGTACATGTCCTTGTGGAACATCTCGACGCCGGGGTTTTCCTCGTTCATTGAAGTGATGGCAGGAACTCCAAAGGCCTCTTTGACGGCCTTGCAGACGGTGCCACACCCGACGCCATACCGCCCTGCCATGAAGGCGGGGCCTGCGAAGAAAATGTCGAATTCCTGTCGTTTCAGCCAGTCGATGATTTCCTTGACAGCTTCTTCGGTATGGCTGGCGATATAGTTGTCACCACAGATGATGGTGTGGGTGACTTCGACATCGGGCATCAGCTGGTTCAGCATGTTTGAACAACCCACGAGTTCCTCGTGAAAAGACGGCTTGTAATCAGCGGCGTCCTCTCCTCCCACCTGACCGAAGAACTGGTTGATGTAATGAATCGCTTTCATTTTTCCATCCCTCCCTAGAAATCAGCGCAGGTCTTCTTCGAGAAGCCGCTGATGTGGTTCGAGCAGAAATACCCGTTGTTCTCCATCTCTACGGAACCGTCTTCAGCAATACAGCCTTCCCAGCCACCGGAGTTTCCGTCACGGGCCAGAGCTTCGAGCTCTCCAAGAACAACGGGCATGGGGGCCAGTTGATACAGTTCCGAGACATTGCCCGTATGAACAAGGGCATCTGCTTTCTCGTCAAGGGCCACCAACGGCTGGGAGGCTCCGTCACGGCCGGTACATTCATCGGAAATGCCCACAGTCTTCACGCCGGCGATCTCGAGCTCAACGATAGTTTGAATGTAGTCAACATCAGGGTTCCCGTAGCCTTCCTCACAGACAATGGCTCCATCCGCTCCCAGATTGACGGCCATTTGGGCAACCATCTTGGCACACCGGTCCTTTTCATCCATTTTGGGGTTGAGGTTCGACATGATCACACCGAGAAAATTGATTGACCTGCCGTGTTCTTTCATGAGCCTGTGGATCGTCGGATGATTGCACCATTCGTAGGTCGATATCTTTGAAGATACGGGCATGAAGCTTCCCGAAATGACGGCGCCGTCAAGAATTTCATTGGGGTGCATAAACGTCGGAAGCATCCTGTTTCCATCCCATCCGTAGATAAGGCTGTTATAGCCGAGCTGTTCCATCTGCGTCTGGGGCTGCAAAACATACACTACTGAGGGGAGTCCCTGGATTTCGGCAGATCTCCGGTTCACCGGCGGAAGCTCGAAAACCTCGACCTCATCTGGTTTTTCATCCTTGACACATTCTCCGATGTGTTCGGCCAGGCGCATTCCCGCCCACCTGAGGGCATGGTTTTTCTTCTGCTGTTCGTGACGTTCGAACTCTTCGTCCGTGTCGGCCACCAACACCAGGTTGGGCATCATGCCGAAAATACACTGGTTCTGGTACTTGCCTGACATGTCGATCAAACCGTCCTGGAACCCTCCCCAATGTTCGCCCACGACAAGAAGGCTGCACCCGGAGAGCACATGAGTCCGCCCTGTTCCTGCTTTGGCCATGGGGCTGGTGACACCGGGGAAAATCCCCGAACCCCCTTCTACCTTGCAGCGGATTTCCAGTGCCTCCTTGACGGGACACAGCCGGACTTCATCGCCGGGGCGGACGATATGGAGGTCAGCCGATGTGATATGCTCATCCTCTTTCACCACATCGAGGGCTTTCTTTTTGTCAACAGTCAGCACCCCGTCTTTCACTTTTGTTTCATCACCAAAGGCGATATCCTTGATCTTGAATTTCCCCATCTCAAGCTTCATATGGATCTCTCCCCCTTCACGCCAAAAGGGCCGGGCGGGGCTACCTTCATCAAAAGCCCCCGTGCCCGGCCCGAATATCTAGAGAGTATATTTGCTGCCTTCCTCCCGCATCTTGCGAACAGCTTCACTCAATGCTGCGGGATCGAGAACCATCTCCATCATGCCGATCTGGTCTTCCCAGGCTGCTGAATCAGCTGATTCCCTGATTTCCTCCTCGAAAACGTGATACACGGCGAGTCCCAACGGGACTCCGGCCAATGGACCTGCGAATGTGGGATCACCTTTCGTGAGTGTTTCCGCATAAATTTCGGCTCCTTCGGCATCGCTGCTTCCAAGAATCACAACGATGTTTTCCGGACCAAATTTTTCAGCTGCATCCTTCACTCTCTGCTGGTTTTCCAGGTCCATGGCTCCGGCGGCGGTTCAGACAAAACACTCCGTCGCCGAGAAAACAATCTCCGCGCCGCTCTCCTTGAGGACTTCCTCCATGGCGGGCCCGGCTATGCCGTCCCGCTCCCCCAGAAGAAGGAGCTTCTTACCCTCGAGCTTCCCCATGTGCTTCACCTCCCGGATCGTTCTTTTACGCACAAAGCCGCATTTTAGCATACAGGTGT
Organism: uncultured Synergistaceae bacterium; assembly: GCA_964515395.1. Classification (GTDB taxonomy): domain Bacteria; phylum Synergistota; class Synergistia; order Synergistales; family Thermovirgaceae; genus UBA1876. The sequence goes on from CAZERC010000016.1 coordinate 3,308, forward strand.
TAGCCGCTATGCTGAAAAGGGGCACAGAGGATCATGAAAATTACCAAAGTCATGTGGTGAAAACAGACTGGAATTATTCGTCGAGGTCGATGAGACCTTCACGAAGGGCCAAACGGGTGAGTTCAGTGATATTTTCGCACCCCATTTTGTCGAGGATGCGCCTGCGGTGGGTGTCCACAGTGTTTTTGCTGATACGGAGGACCTGGGCTATGGATTTCGTATTCATTCCTTTGACAAGAAGCTTCAAAACTTCCGTCTCCCTGGCGGATAGTTCCGGGATGGCAGGAACACCTGTCAAGCTCGACAGTTTTCTGAACTCCTCCACAAGAATTGTGGCCACCTTCGGACTCAGATAGACATTCCCTTCGGCGGCGACCCTGACAGCGGTCATGAACTCCTCTGGAGCGCTTTCTTTCAACACGTAGCCTCTTGCGCCCAGGTTGAGCATCTCCGAGATGAAGCCCTTGTTGCAATGCATCGAGAGTGCGACAATTCCGATTCCCGGTTTTGCCTCGAGGATACGACGGGTTGCCTTGATTCCGTTCAGGTCAGGCATAGTCACATCCATGACGATCACGTCCGGGGCAAGTTCCAGGGCCAGATCCACCGCCTCGATTCCCGTACAGGCCGTTCCGAGAATCTCGAAGTCCTTCTCTCTGCGGAGAAGATCACATAACCCCGCCAGAAAAAGCCTGTGGTCATCGGCCATAAGGATTCTGATCACGTCGTAATCCATTCCGACATCCGCCCCTCGGTCAAGGGTGCTTCAAGACATACGGTGACACCTTTGTCCGGCTCAGTCAGAACCTGTATTTTTCCACCGATCGGCAGAATTCGCTCCCGGATACTGAACAGGCCGAACCCTTTCATCTGTCCCCATTTTTTCCGGAGTTCCTTGGGAAAGCCCTTACCGTTGTCTTCGACAATGACCATGATCTTTTTGGGTGACCTGTGAACCCTGATGTTGACGAAAGAGGCTCCGGAATGTTTTACCACGTTTACCAGCAATTCCCTGGTCATGTCGAAAAGGAGGATACAGATACGTTCGTCGGCCTGATGTTCAAGATGATTCCCCTGGAAACTGTAGTCGATGCCCTGGGGCTTGAGGAGTTTTTCGGCGAGGTCCTCTATGGCTGCATTGAGACCCACATCGTAAAGGAGTGGTGAGGCCGTCTCGAAAGTCAGTTCCCTGCTCTCGGAAATGAGATTCTCGACAACGGACGAAATTTCCTCAATGTCCTCTTTGGCCCCCTCTTTCATTCTTCTCAGCCTGTTGAGGATATCCACGAGGGCATAACCGATCCTGTCATGAATTTGCCTGGAAATCTTTCGCCTCGTCTCGGCTTCGGAAAGTGAAAGTTTCGCAGCGAGTTCCCGGAGCTCCTGCCTGTATTCAAGAAGGGTCTTCTCGTTCTTCCTGAGTTGTTCATCAGACTGTTTCCATCGTGTCCTGTCCAGAAAGAGTACGGCCACTTCGTCAGAGAAAGTTGGAAACGCCACGGCCTCAAGGTATTTCCCGGTGTCCTTGCTCCAGGCCTCGTTTCTTACGGACCTGCCTGATTTTATGGTCTCGACAATGATATCCATCCAGCAGCTTTCGGCTTCGGGCCAGACCTCCCGGAACCGCTTGCCGATGACATTTTCGCGCTTCACCCCCATGACACGTTCATAGGAAAAGTTGACGTCTAAAAACCTGACATCGCAACCGTCTTCCCCGGCACACAGGACCTGATACCTGGCAAAGGGCTCCATCGCCCTTTCCAGGAGGATATGATAAAGCCGTTCTTCTTTTGTTCGCATGCTTTCCTCTTCGTTGCCCCTTTGCATTTCTGACATGTCTGCGGGCCCTCCACATTCCCGGGATCGATCCCGTAAAGAAATTATCACTCAAAACGAAAGGATCGCCGAAAATTTCCTCTTTACGCATACCGCCGGCAGGCGATCCGGTGTTCACCGCCGACATCGACAAGGGGTGGTCTAAAAACATCAAGGGCGCTCACAGGTTCATCGCAGACTATGAGCTCCGGATTCATGACAAGGGCCCTGGCGATACCGATTCTCTGGTGCTGACCGCCTGAAAACTCATGGGGGGTACAGGACCATGTACTCCGGTGGCAGGCCCGCATCCTCCAGAACCCTGGCATTCCTTCCTTTTCTCGTTCATTTTTTGCGAGACCATGGATTTCGATGCCCTCAGCGACGATGTCCCTCACCGTCATTCAGGGATTGAGCGAAGAAAAGGGATCCTGAAAGACTGCCATTATATCTGCAGGATCGAGTCGAACGGCATCGCCGCCCCTTCAGTAGATGAACACCGATTCGGCAAAGGCACAACCATGCTTATACAGACGCTTTTCAGAAACTTCCTCATTCGCTACACCTCGATCTGCAATTCCCCCGGGATACTCCAGTTTCACCAGAAACACGAAAAAAATCCCTTCTGACGCCACCCCTCTTTACGCAAGGTCGCAGCCTCATGCATGTTTTTGGGACACTATCTTGTCAATATAATATTATCCCATATATATCTTATAAATCAATTAACGTTTCGTATCTTTTCGATTTGAATGATCTGGATTGATTTCAAAGATTCTACTGTTAGGAATACCAAAAACATCCGTTGCGACGGAACGAAAAAATGAACATTTCGATATCGTGTGTTATTTCACTATCCAACACCTTGCACCCGACTGTTCGGGAGTCCTGTTTCCCCTGAAGCAGCGCGTCATGCCATTTGACAAATGCCCTGCCCCGGGCGTAAATTAATGGTGAATCTTCATGTTTAATAAAAAAAGGAGGGATCTGTTTTATGACTACACTGATTGTAGTCGCCGGTCTTGCCATCTATGTACTTCTTTATATGACCTATGGCAAGAAACTGGAGCGGGATGTGATCAAGGCGTCCGACGAGAACGAAACACCGGCGAACCGGCTATTTGACGGGGTCGATTACGTACCGGCGAAACCGCCTGTGCTTTTCGGTCACCATTTTGCGTCAATCGCCGGAGCTGCACCGATCGTAGGTCCCGTCGTCGCCATGGCGTGGGGCTGGGTCCCCGGCCTCCTCTGGGTGTGGTTCGGCAACATTTTTATCGGTGCCGTCCATGATTATCTTTCCTTGATGGCTTCTGTCCGCTACGACGGGCGGTCCGTCCAGTTCGTCGCCTCGGACGTCATCACGAAGCGAACCGGAAAGCTGTTTTACTGGCTTGTATTTTTCCTTCTGATCCTGGTTATCGCAGCGTTCGCCGCCGTCGTCGGGAAAACCTTTGTAGGTGATCCGAAAGTTCCGACGGCTTTCTTCCTCATGGTCCTCTCAGCGTTGATCCTGGGTGTCCTGATGTACAGGGTGAAGATGAATTTCACCCCGGCGACGATCATCGGGATAATCATGCTTGGAGCCTCGATCTACGGCGGCGCTCTCTGGCCGGTCGAGCTGGGCTACAGCACCTGGATGATCATCCTCTTCTTCTACATCATCATCGCAGCAGCCATCCCCGTGGACGTCCTGTTGCAGCCACGGGACTACCTGAACTCCTGGCTGCTCTATTTCGGTCTGGCCCTTGGTGCCGTCGCCGCCATCTTCAGTTTCCACGGCTTCACCGCACCGGCCTTTACGTCCTTCGCACCGATCGTGACGGGAGGAAAGCCGAGCCCCTTCTGGCCGGTGATCCCGTTGGTCATCGCCTGTGGATCCCTTTCGGGCTTCCACTCCCTGGTAGGGTCCGGAACAACCTCCAAGCAGTTGGAGAAAGAGAGTCATGGTCTTCCGATCGGTTACGGATCCATGCTGACGGAAGGTTTCCTCTCGACCCTGGTCGTGGCCTCTGTGGCGGGATTCGGGCTCCAGCTGATGCAAGACGCCGGTGAGAGCATCACCGTGGCGAACTGGGGGTCGCAGTATGTCAAATCCATGTCTGCCACCTATCCAAATGCCGTCATGTTCTCCCACTCCTACGCACAGATGGTTGCAACCACCTGGCTCGGATTTATTCCAATCAGCGTGGTCCAGGTTATCGCAGGGATGTGGGTTGCCGCTTTCGCCATGACCACCCTTGACACGACGAACCGACTCGCAAGATACACTATTTCAGAAATTGCCATGCCGCTGAAGGAAAAGGGCTCAGGATCTTATGACTTTTTGACCAACCCCTGGGTGGCCTCTATGATTCCTGCAGCCATCGGAATTTACCTTGCGTGGAGCGGAAATTTTGCCATCCTCTGGCCTTCCTTCGGTTCCGCCAACCAGCTTGTCGCCTCGATTACGCTCCTTACGGGCGCGGCATGGGTCTCGAAACGACTTAAGGGCAAGTCCACGGCGGTGGCGATCTGCACCATCCCGGCCTACCTGCTGTGGATCACCGTTACGGCGGCCATCATCTGGTTCAGTTCCGTGGCGTTGCCGGGCACCATCAAGGCCAACCCCGTAACGGGTGTTACGGTGCTTGTCATTGAAATCGCCATGCTGATCCTGAACTTCATCTTCATGTATGACTTCCTCAAGTACAGGAAGCAGCCCCTGGAACAGGAGAAATAGGGTGACGTGCCATCTTGACGAACATTCACGGTAAGGGTGGGAAGGGCTTTTTCCGGGTTTTCCTGGAGAAAGCCCTCTCTTTCTTTTCGATCATTGGATCATCCCACAGAGAGAAGGCCGCAGAGCTCACACGCTTTGAAGCCAAAGAGCTGGAAAACCTCTTTGTCCTGCTTTTGATGGGGTCATTTACAGGAATCCCGGCTCCCCCGTCCTTCATTGCCGCCGAGCTTCTTCCCCATCTCGAGCACGAAATCAAGGTGCTCAACGCACGTGCGCATGCAGCCTCTGATTCTATGGCCGAGATCATAGGTCTGCTTGACATAGACTAGGGAGATGTCGATTCATGAAATCAGTCTTCTTCACAGGAAAGGGCGGCGTCGGAAAATCATCCCTCTCGGCAGCTGCTGCCTGGCAACTTGCTGAACAGGGGAATCGTGTTCTGACAACCTCTTTCGATCCGGCGCATAACCTGGGGGACATTTTCGACGAACAGCTTTCCCACAGGATCACGCGATACAAAAAAACGTCGCTCTACCTTCAGGAAATAGATCTCGAGAAATCCGCCCAGGAGTATCTCAAATCCAGCGTCGGGATTCTCGAGGAAGTCTACAGCTACACCAGAGCCTTCAACATGGACAAATATTTCAGGATCCTGCGGTACTCGCCGGGTGTCGAGGAATATGCGGCACTTGTCGCAATGGAACATCTTTTTCGCCGGGAAAGTGAAAATTTCGACTACATTGTCATCGACACACCTCCGACGGGGCTGACACTGCGAATCCTGGCACTGCCGAAGGTCACCCTGGCCTGGCTCGACAGACTTATTCAAATACGACTCCAGATCCTGGACAAACGTTATACCATTCATAACATCACCGGAAAGCATGACGGAAAAGAAACAAAGCTCCCCTATACGGAAGATGAAGACACGGTAATGCGGAAGCTTCGGGAAATGGTAACGCGCTATGAAACGGTGCAGAGTTTCCTCCAGTCACCGGATAACAACATAGCCCTCGTGTGCAATCCCGACGTGCTGTCCCTGAAAGAATCGCAAAGGCTTGTTACAGGAACGAAAGAACTTGAACTCCCCTTGAGAACGCTTTTTGTAAACAAGGTTACCAGTGAAAACGCCGATGCCGCAGATCGAGTGGAAAAAGAACTCCTGGACGAAATACCTGAGGTTGCACTCAAACGGGTTCCCATGTTCCGCCAGGACACACCCGAATGTTATATCATGGACACCGACCTTACAGGACCCCTGGGTTTTACCACTGAAAAGAAAGCCTAAAAGCCATCCAAGAAAGGATGTCGAAATTGTCGGGCCAATCCATCGTGCAACAACCGCTTTTTTTGCTGTTTATTGCTGCAACTATTGTCGTTTCGCTCTGTTTTTTCTGGGGCGGGCGTCGCAACAAACGCATACATCTTTCGGCTTTCAACGCCCTTGTGGACACCCTGAATCCGAAGGACCAGACTTTTACAACAATCGGCGGGCAATCAGGATACCACGCAAATATTGTCCCCAGGAAAAACCGGTTCATCCGCCGGGTGGACGCAACGATTACGCTACTCGCCCGGCACACTCTGCTCTATTACCCCGTTTCCCGATACCTGAGGAAATGGGACAGGCTTTTTATCACGCTTTTTTTTGCGAAAGATGCTCATGGAAAAATTTCGGAAGGTCACATCATCGAAAAGGAATATGAAGATTTTCGTGCCCAGAAAATCACCAACAAGGACAAGCTCAAAAGTGAGCAAATCGAGTGGGGAGGTAAAACTTTCACCCTCTACTACCAGGACCAGAAAATGCACGATGCCCTGCTCGAACTGAAAAAGAAGCTTGACACCCCCGGAGATCTGCGCCATGTGGCCTTTGTCCCCGACCAGGAGAAAGCTTTTGTGTTTCTTGTCCCGAGGCCCGGCGAAACTGCACGGGTATTTCCACATGTATGGAGCTGGATCAACGAAATTTTGGAAAAGATACCCTCTCAAAAGGATCCCCGAAAAAAACAGAAAAAATAGTCAAAACACAGAAGGAAGGGCCGATCTGGATGCGGACGGCCCTTCCTGTAATCCGTGCAGTTGATCAAATCGGATTTACCCCGGGAAAACCGGCAGCCTTTCAAGGTAAATCAGATCTGACCCGTCGTAACCACCCTCTTCAAGCAGTACAGCCGCCTTGCAGACAACCAATGCCCCTGCCCTCTGCAGCAGCTTCTCGACAGCTTTCATAGAACCTCCCGTAGAGACGACGTCATCGATCACGCACACCTTCTTGTTCGTGATTTTCCTCCTGTCGACCCCGTCAAGCACGAGAAGCTGCTTCTCTTTTGTCGTGATCGACTTGACTTCTTCAATGAGCGGGTTTTCCATGTACCCCTTTACGGATTTCCTGACCGTCACATAGTTGACGCCCAGCCGCCTGGCGATGGCGTGGGTCAAGGGTATGCCCTTTGCCTCGAGGCATACAAGCATTTCGATACTTTCACCGGGCAGTCGTCCTACCAGCTCATCGGCGGTTCTTTCGACCAGCTCCGTGTCCCCGAGCATGACGAAGGAGGCAATCACCAGGTCATCCGCCACCCGAACCTTCGGAAGGCGCCTTTTCAAACCTGCCACTTCCAGTTCGTAAAAACCGTTGCTCATAGCCCGAACACCATCCTTATCGCCACTCCCGCGACAAGACCGTAAAAAGGATTCCATCTCGCCGAGACGAGCACCGTCGCCCCGATAACCATTCCCCACGGACTGAAGCCGAAGGGCCCCTCGAAGGCCGGGACCATTGCCATGGCGCCCTGGATGTTCGAGGCAAAAGTCACGAAAGTCCCAAGGATAAACAGGAACCCCGCAATGGAAGAACGATGAACGTATCTTCCGATAACGGGCAGCAGCTTGAAAAGAAGAATCGCCGCCATGATGGCCATCATCATCACTGATGACCGGAGGGGGTTGGGAGCCGTCGCGGTCCCCGAAATGATCGCCTCGACAGGGCTGCCTCCGAAAAGGGTCGAACCGATGTCCGCCAGGCTTGAGTAAATCGCCAGATGATCGATATTTGTCTCGGCACCGGCGATGCTGCCTGTGATCTTTCCGAAACTGATGTTTGCCCCGATGTTCAGACAAGCCAGGGCGAGAGCGCCCAGAAGGATCCTCCGGTTTGTCCAGAATTTCCACTGGATGTTTCCAAAACGAAACCGCTCGTTTTCAAGATCGGCAACGGGCTCATCCTTCACGAGGCCGGGATAGCGTTTCAGGAAATTATAGGCAACGGTGGCAACGATCACAGAGATGATAATAGTGTAGGCGAGGTCCTGGGTGACGAACCAGACGGCCAGGGCCGTGATCATGGAAACAACTCCGGAATACTTTTCGGAACGCAGCATCTCGATCGAAACGTAGGCCAGCATAATGCCCACACCGGCCATCATTGACGTCACGATCACGGGCCCGATGAAGGCGACAATGGCTTCGTTCAGACCCAGGAGGGAAGGGATCAGCAAAAAGACGGCACCCCAGAAGACAAGGCTCAACCGTTCCCTGATGTTGTGCCCCATGGTCCCCGCCAGGGTTATCGTCTCCGCCTGAAAGGAGATGGTCGCCACCGAATTGAAGGCCAGCGAACCGGCGACGCCGACCAGAAAGGCAATTGACGTCGGAAGAGCGGCGAAACCGAAACTCAGGGCAAGGATTCCCTGGGGGATTCCGTTTATCACAACAGCCAGCGCAGTCAAAAGGTCGGTCAACATGTCGGCGTCGCATCCTTTCTCACATTTGAATTCATATCGGCTTTAATGTTAGTAAAAACTGCCAAAAAGTATACTGCATAGATGTTCCTGCGTAAATCTCTCAATTTCATGAGAAGTCTTTTCCGGCATGGTCGGCCGGACCGGTCGGCATGAAAAACCCGACCCTTCTGACCGCATATCGCCTTCAGAATCGACGCCTTTCGGGAGAAGTCGACAATCTTTCCTTTTTCGGTTCCCATGCCGCTTTTTCAAATTTCCAGACCGAGGCCGGAGCCACGGCTTCGTACCGGAGTTCGGCGTTGATCCGGTCAACGGTCCTCATCAATGCCCTTTCCCGGGGTTTCAGGTCCTCCTCAAGACTTCTGAAAAGACCTCTTTGAACCGTTCCTTCGGGCACAAATCCATAGAGGTGAATACCGGCCCGCGTGTAGCGGGGACCTGACCGGAAGGCTTCTGCAAGAGCATCAAGGCCCTTTTCGATGAGAAAGGGCGTGTACGCTGTCGGATGAAACTCCCGGGTGGCACCGGTGACGAAAAAACCGGGCCTGAAATGGCTCGTGGCCAGGCACACCTCAATTCCGGAGGCAAGGGACCGTTGAGCCCTGAGCCTTTTTGCACCGGTCACGACAAAGCGGGTGACGGCTTGCCGCAGTTCTTCGAAGGACTGGATATCCTGACCGAAGGACCTGGAAACCTGTATTGATTTCTGGGGCGCCTCCACCTCCTTCAGGTGGATGCAGGGCAGTCCCCGCAGTTCCCAGGCCGTATGGAGACCCTTGATTGTATAATGCTTTTTTATCCAGTCGTCGTGAAGGTCTCTGAAGCACCGGGCCGTCCTGACGCCATGTTTCTGGAGGGATTTTCCCATCCTGCCCCCGATCCCCCAGACATCTTTTACCGGAACGGTTTCCAGGAATGTATTGCTTGCCTTTATGTCTTTCCAGGCAAAGACCCCCGCCGGGGATCTTTTTGCAATGTCGAGCATGAGCTTGGCCAATGTCTTCGTCGGTCCGAGTCCAACGGAAACGGGAATGCCCGTTTTTTCCTTCACGACACTGCGGACCCGACGGGCATATTCCGAAACATCATCTACAGTGGCTATATCGAGGGAGAGAAAAGCCTCATCGATGGAATATACCTCGAGGCTGTCCGTATGTTGACCAAGGACAGCCATGACGTCCCGGGAAATCCGTTCGTACAGTTCGAAATTGGATGAAAAAACCGTCACTCCATGGGCCTTGCAAAATCCCTCAACCTTGAAGAAAGGCTCGCCCATAGCCATGCCCAGAGCTTTCGCCTCGGCACTTCGGGAAATCACGACACCGTCATTGGAAGACAGCACCACCACAGGTTTGCCCTCCAGATCCGGACGGAGAAGGCGTTCGCAGGAGACAAAGAAATTGTTGCAATCCGCGACGGCGATAATCCGCGGGCTTTTTTCAGACAGTTTCTCCCGAGAAAACGTCCAGTCGTGGGAACGCACGGAAACGGCTCCCCTGTTGAAACGAACGGCCATAGAACACCTCGAAATGATTACATATAGTTATCTTTTTGTGCATGATATACCTATATGTAGTCATATGCAAGAGGCCTTTTCCCGAAAAATTAGCACTGGCATGCAAAGGACCGGTTTTCCGGCCGGTGCTTCAAGTCATCTTGATCCTTCTGCTCTTTTGCCTCCGGACTTACCGGTCAAGCAGCTCCTTCATCCGGCCCAGGCCTTCCCTGATATCTTCAACACCGATTCCCGAATAGGCAAGCCTGATGTATGACTGATTCTCGCCCTCAAGAGGCGAGCCGAAGTGGTTTCTGGTGGTGAAGGAAACGCCCGTTTCATCAAGGACTTTTTTCCGGAACTCCTCTACTGTCTTCGTTCCGAGATGACCCATGGCCTCCGTCACGTTCGGGAAAAGATAAAAAGTGCTTTGGGGCTTCGCTACGTGGATGCCGTTCATGGAGTCGAGAATCTCCACGGCCACGTCACGACGTTCCCGAAGAGTGGACATCATTTTCTGGTACTCATCCAGGGGACCCTTCAGCGCTGCTATCCCCGCCCACTGGATGAACTGGGCCGTGCAGGATTCATCGTTTACGTTGAAGCGGGAAATCACGCTCACCAGATTTTCAGGTCCGACGGCCGCCCCGAGACGCCATCCCGTCATGGCGAATTTTTTCGAAAAGGTATAGAGAATCACCGTCCGTTCGAACATCCCCGGAAGAGAAACGATGCTTTTCGCCTGTCCATCGAAAAGGATGTCAAAGTAGGATTCATCGCTCAGGACGATTAAATCATGCTTTACGCACAGTTCGGCAAGCCGTTTCATTTCTGCGTCATCCGAAGCTGCGCTGGTGGGATTGTGATAGTTGTTATAGATGAAAAGTTTCGTGGCCGGCGTGATCTGACGCTCTATGGACTCGAAATCCAGGGCAAACCCGTTTTCCGTTTCGATGAAACCGTAGGGCTTCGGTTTCCCGCCGTGGAACCCTATCATCGACTCGTAGATGGGAAACCCCGGATTTGGATAGAGCACTTCATCACCGGGATTCATGAAAGCCATGATGAACTTGCCGATGACCGGTTTTCCTCCAGGCTGAACGCTGACATTTCCACCGTCCAGGGGAAGCCCCCTGGCTCCACCGATATCCTCCGCCAGCGCTTCCCGCAAAGGTGTGATACCCGCATTCGGACAGTATCCTGTCTTCCCCTCGTCCATGGCACGGCTTGCCGCTTCCCGGATATGTTTCGGCGTAAGCATATCCAGGTCACCCAGATGGAATGGGTAGACCTTGACTCCCTTTGATGCGAGGTCGGCGGCTTCCGCCCCGACGGCGAAAGCCGTCTCTGTTCCTAACACTTCCATTCGTTTTGCCAGTGGAACCCTCACTTGCATTACCTCCCTTTCGCTTCGAGCACATCCCGAACAGATTCGGCAATGGCTTCCGAGGTCAGTCCATAGGCGTCCATCAGTTCCTCCGGGGATCCGGACTGCCCAAAGACATCCTGGATGCCCACCATGCGGAGAGGAACGGGAGCGTGGCGGCACAAGACCTCCGCGACGGCACTGCCGAATCCGCCCATAACCTGGTGTTCTTCCGCAGTCACTACGGCACCCGTTTCCAGGGCGGAATCCACCACGGTCCTGATGTCCATGGGTTTTACGGAATGACAATTGATAACCTTCGCCGAAACCCCTTCATCTTCAAGGGTACGCGCCGCTTTGAGAGCTTCATACACCATGATGCCACAGGCGAGAATGGTTACATCCGAACCTTCCCGGAAGATTTCCGCCCTCCCGACCTCAAAAGGCGTCTCAGAAGTCGTCACGACTGGAACCTTTTCCCGCCCGAACCTGATTACCACGGGGCCCTCGATGGCTGCTGCCGCCTTGACTGCCTTGACGGTCTCGTGATAATCGCAGGGAACGAGAACGGTCATGCCGGGAATCGTCCGGGTGATGGCGATATCCTCCAGAGCCTGGTGGGTCGCTCCGTCGGGGCCGACGGATATGCCTCCATGACCAGAACCAATCTTCACGTTCAAACCGCCGTAGGCAACGGTGGTCCGGAGCTGGTCCCATGCACGGCCGGTGCAAAAGACCCCATAAGTGCTGACAAAGGGGATCTTCCCCACCAGGGAGAGCCCTGCCGCAAGGTTCGTCATATCCTGTTCGGCGATGCCCGTCTGAATGAACCTGTCGGGAAAGGCAGCCTGGAACCGGTCCACCTTAAGGGACGAAGAAAGATCCGCACCGAGCACCACCACCCGGGGATTTTCCCCTCCCAGTTCTACCAGGCCGTCGCCATAGCCGAAACGGGTCGGTATCATTTCAACATCGGCCCACAGGTTATCTGCAAGCGGCACCGTCGTCATCTTTTCCCACCTCCGTCAAGCTCCTCAAGGATTCTGGAAGCCAGGTCCCGGTCAGGGGCTTTCCCGTGCCACCCTGCTTCGTTTTCCATGATTTTGACCCCTTTACCCTTCACTGTGTGAGCAATGATAACGGTAGGCATGAAATGGCCGTGCCGAAATCTTCCGAAGGCACAAAGCAGGTCTTCCAGGTTATGACCGTCAACTTCAATAACGTTCCATCCAAAGGCACGCCATTTGTCCGCCAACGGCTCCAGGGTTTTCACGTCACAGGTCCAGCCATCTATCTGCAGACCGTTCCTGTCAATGATGCCGCACAGGTTGTCAAGTTTGTAGTGGGCCGCCGTCATGGCCGCTTCCCAGATTTGTCCTTCGTCGAGCTCCCCATCACCCATTAGACAATAGACACGGTTGGACCTTTGGTCCATCTTGAATCCGAGGGCCATACCGGAGGCAATGGAAAGCCCCTGTCCAAGGCTCCCGGTGGATGCCTCGAGACCGGGAAGTTTCTTTCGGTCAGGATGCCCTTGCAGTCTGGATCCGAAAGCCCTGAGGGTCTGAAGCTCCTCCACCGGGAAATATCCCGCCTCCGCGAGGGAGGCATACACCACAGGGCACGCATGCCCCTTGGAGAGAACAAAGCGGTCGCGCACCTCCCAGGCGGGGTTCCCCGGATCATGTCTCATCACCTCAAAATAAAGGGCCGTGAGAATCTCCACCGCCGAAAGGGACCCTCCTGGATGACCGGAACCCGCAGCCGCGACCATACTGATGATGTGGCGGCGAATCGCTCCGGCGATCGTTTCCAGCCGCTGTCGCCTGTTTTCGTCCATGGCTGAACCTCCTTGTTGTCAATGTGGTTGATTCCAAATACTGAGTCATCGGCATCAGCTGGCTTCGCCCTTGCGTGGAACCCAAGTAAAACCACCTGTTGCAGCTTTAGCTTTTTTATTGTATGGGATTGATGATTTTCTACAAAGCCCGTAAATCTTTGCGGGCTACGGCAGATAAAAAAACCGGGAAGGCCTCAGGCCTTCCCGGTTAATGAATCCCGGAGGTGTCGTTTATTCTTCGTAGCCGAGATTCCGTGCTGCTTCCTTGTAGCCGAGCTCCCAAAGGGTATTGCGGTAGATTTCCAGGTATTCCTGGCCCTCGGGAGTCTTCATGCACTCATCATAAACAAGCTTCTGACCAACAGCACGGGCCTTCGCCTGATCTTCAGGGCTCCAGGTAATAATTTCCATGTTTTCCATGGCTTTCCATTTTTCCCTGGCCATGATTTCGTGGTTATAAACCATGGCTGCAAGGTAACGGGCCCTGTCCCGGGCTGCGATAACGATGTCCTTGAAGTTCTGGGGGAGCGCATCCCAGGCTGCAGGGTTGACCGTGAGCGGGAAATACTCGCAGGTCCCGTTCTGGAAGGCCGGGTCTACAACGTAATTGACAACCTCGTGGAAGCCCATGCGCATGTTTTCGTCCCAGAAGGTCCATTCCGCGGCGTCTATATTCTTGGTCTGCAGAGCAGTGTATATTTCCGGAGAAGGCAGCGAAACCGTCGTGGCACCGAGGGCGTCGTAGTAACGGGCACCGAAACCGGAAGTGCGGATTCTGACTCCCTTCAGGTCCTCGAGGGTGCGGATGGGTACAACGGACATGAGCTGCTCGTAAAGGGGGCTTACCATGGCATGACCGAGATATTTGATCCCGTGCTTCGCGTAGAGCTTATCAAAGTAGGGGAAAAGCTTTTCGGTCATGTAGGCCCCTTCGGCATATGTGCTCAGTGGGTCACCGGGACGCGTGGTCAGGATGAATCCGGGATCCTTCCCGGGCCAGTAGGCGCCATACACCATGGATGCCTGGATGACACCGTTCCTGAGGTTGTCGAAGGTCTCAAAAACGGGGAACAGCACGCCCGCAGGGAAAGCTTCGATGACAAACTCTCCGCCTGAAAGTTCTTCCACGGTCTCGCAGAAGACTTCCGCGATCCGCTGCTGCTCCGTTCCCGGCATCGCGTGGGTCACGAGCCTCCAGTTCACTTTTGCGGCGAAAGCGGCGTTGGCTCCAGCAAGAACAACCGCGATCATAAGGGTAACAGCCAAAATCTTCTTCATCTTTTCAAATTACCTCCTTTTCTGGAGTAACTGCCGAATTTCCAACCTCTCACACTTCGCTCCCTGCATCCGCATTCCTTCTGGCTCCGTCACATCTCCTCCTTCCTTTATGACTTCCGGAAAAAAACTGCCTGGTTTCCTAATATCCGAGGACCACTCTCGGGAACCACAAGACGATCGACGGGAACAGAACGATAATCACAAGAGCGACCGCCTGCAGCGCAAGAAAGGGGACACTCGCCTTGTAGATTTCCGTGATTCTCACATCCGGGGGAGTCACACCCTTGAGGTAGAAAAGGCTGAACCCGAAAGGCGGTGACAAATATCCGCACTGCAAAAGCATGTTGAAGGCGAGGCCGATCCAGAGGGGGTCATAGCCGAGCCTGGCCAGAATCGGGGCGACGATGGGGACGGCGAAGAAAATGATCGCCCCGGGTTCCAGGAACATGCCGAGGATGAAAAAGAAGACCCCGGCAGCCAGGAGGACCCCCGTCGACCCTCCGGGCATCTTCATTGCGAGGTTCGCCACAAGGCTGTTCCCGCCGATTCCTGCAAAGACCGAACCGAAGGCAGTGGCACAGATCATCATCCATCCTACCATGGCGGTAATGAACAGGGTTTCATAGCATGACGAGAAAACGACTCCCCACGTCAGCCTGCGCTTGACCAGGCCCAAAACCAGAGCCCCGGCCGCACCGAAAGCAGCAGCCTCGGTCGGGGAGGCGATCCCCGTCAGAATCGTTCCCAACACGAGAATCACCAGCACCGCCGGGAGTAAGACGTTCTTCAGCGCCGAAAGCTTCTCCCTGGTGGTGGCTCTTTCTTCAGGAGGCAGCGCGGGACAAAAATCGGCGTCGATCAGTCCGCGGATCAAAACGTAACCGAGGTACAGGACGGCGAGAAAAATCCCCGCCGTTATGCCGCCCGCAAACAAACCACCGATGGAAACGCCGGTCACCGCACCGTAGAGCACCATGTTCGTGCTCGGCGGTATCAGCTGTCCCAGCGTTCCCGCAGCCATCACCGTGCCCAGGGACATTTTCCGATCATACCCGCGCTTCACCATTTCCGGCAAACCAATCAGCCCCAGCCCGATGACTCCAGCGGCGACAACACCCGAAACGGCCCCGAGAAAGGCGCCCACGATAACCGTCGCAATGGCAAGACCGCCCCTCAGGCCTCCGGACCACTTGTAGAAAGCGGCGTAAAGGTCTTCCACGACGTTGGTTTTCTGCAGGATGTACGCCATGTAGACAAAGAGGGGGACGGCGATGATAACGAAATTGTTCATGGTACCCCAGGCCGAAGAAACAAGAATGTTCAAGGCACCTGGTCCCCAGAGGACATAGGAGAACACGATTGCCACGGCGCCCAGCGAAAACGCGATGGGAACCCCCAGCGCAAGCAAAAGAAACAGGACCCCGAACATCAACAGTGGATAGAATTCGCTGTTCATGGTTTATACCTCTCGGCCTTTCTCGGCAGTTGTGCCCGAAGCAGGTTTCATGAAAACAAGAAAAAGAAGATCTTTCAGCGCCTGCCAGGAAATCAGGGCGCAGGAAACAGGAATGACCCAGCGGAACCACCATACCGGCGGGTTGAAAGGCGTCTGGTGGGTCGAATGCTCCTTGATGGCAAAGGACTGGATCGCGGCGGGAACGCTCAGGTAGAGAATGACCAGTGCCACGAAAAGGACGACCGCTTCGGCGAACATCCCGAAAATGCGCTGCCATTTGGGAGAAAGGTAATGGTTGACCACATCGACAGCAACGTGTTTTTTCTCCTTGTGCGCATAGCCCGCTCCAAGCATAAAGAAACACCCGAAAAAGAAAATCGACATTTCAAAAGTCCACATCGGGGTTTCGTTGAACAGGAACGCCTTGGTGGAGCTGTAGACGATTATTGCAATCAGGGGCAGGATCAGTAACGAGACCAGCCTGCCGAATTTCCTCATGATTCTTCACTCCCCACGGACGTGACGTTATCTGTGTTTTCCTTTAAAAGGCACTGGAAGAATCGGACCGATCGACAAGGGCACAACAAAACGAATGGCAGACATCTTTTTCTTTGCCTGTTTGCTCCTCCCTGATCACTTGTCACTCGTCCTCTCGGCTCTCATCCATGTTCTCGGTCGGGATTTTCGATCTGCTCAAACCAGGCCGCTTATCCGCGGCGAACAGGATTCTTTGTGCTGCAAAAGCGGTGATCCCATGGTCTTTGGGCTTATTAACGCGTCACTTGACACATTTTGCACACATTTTCTTCGAACCCACGCAAGAATACCGATTACAAATAACCTTGTCAACAATCCCGCGAAGAATCATGCCTTTTAAAAATTGTCGGAGTTTTGCAAGCAGGAAATGGAAAAGATACTTTCAACCCACTCGAATTTGCCAGGTGGCTCGGGAACGGGCGATTTGTCGTTTTTGGCCGTGAAATCAGAATGAGCTTCACTCCTGCATCAGGGTGTACAGGGGGGACAAGACACCAGCTCAACACCTCGGGAGTTCTTCAGGTGATGGCATAAATAAGACAGGGCTTCTTGCCTGGTTGACACAGGTTCAAAGGTCTTAGCATGTGAAGGATGTTATTCGCCTTGCCGCAGTTTTTTTCGTCTTCTCGTCAAAATCGCGTGAAACGGATGTGATTCGTTGAATCGGAGATTCAAGGCAGGCTTGAGGAGCTCCACAAATTCTTTTTCCACCTTCCAGGGCTCATCATGCTGTGACCAGACGACATATCCGTTCCCGCATATCCACTCCGTCAGTCTGTTTTCAGAATCTCCAAAATTGAGTTTGAACCCTGGGAGATGTTTCACATCAAGGGCCAGTTCATCTATCAGGCAGGCGCCCAGGCTGTATCGCAGGGTTGATTGCCGGGCGGTCCCCCTGATGTGTGTTCGTATCCTCCGGGGGAGGGTCCGCTTGCTGTACCAGGTACTGGGAACCACACCAACGTACAAAAGCGCTTTACCGTCCAGCAGGTGCTCATAATGCCCGCTCCGGATTCCGAGTTTGTGAGGTTCAAAAAACCAGGCATATACGCCCCTTGTATCGGGAATGCCCTCTTTCTTCGAGTGAATATCAGCAGCACTCACAAGATTTTTTACATCCAGGAGTTTCGCCAGGACCGGATCTTTCCCCTCTTCACCGAGCATGAGGCACCTCCCCGTATGACTGCGCAGCTGCCGTCGCCTGAACCCGTCAAAAACAGGCCGATAGCGACGGCCGACCTTCTTTTATTCTACAGCGTTATTTGATATTTGACGAAAAACCTTCTCATCCACGCACTCCCTGCGTCGTGGTCACGGCAGGCAATTGTGGAAAAGGGAACCCACTTACGCTCCGCCGCGGAGAAAATAGAGCCTGAACCGATGCAGGAGATCCGGAAAAAGGTCGTGCTCGGCTTCTATCCTAAAAACTACGACAGGGAAATGCATGGGGCCAAGTATCTCCTGTCTTTCTTCAAGGAATTCAACCATCCATCCGGGACCTGTGATTCTCTTTCCTTCCCGTTTTCCGTCAGCTCGGTCCAAAAACCAATCTGCTATCTCCTGGCCTTGTATTCCCCGTTTTTCAAGGGTGATCGATTTGCGCATCGCCATTCACCTCTTCCGCCCGGTCAGCTTCCACCAGGCCAAGATCTTCTATCCCCCGGAGGATGTGTCTGCGCAGGAGGTCGGTCGCAATTTTCCTGTCACCATTACATATGGACAAAAAAAGTTCATGATGTTCCTCCTCCGGTGCAGGTGACCTGTATTTCCCGCTCTTGTTCTCGAAAAGTATTCTGTAGACGTTGGAAGCAGAAAGTGCGTTTTCGACTTCCTTTTTCAGGAATTCATTGTCCGACGCTTCGGCGATGACACGATGGAATTGCAGGTCCCAGTTGAGATATTCTTCGAAGGAAGTCTTCCGTGCCTTTTCCTGTCTGCTTACCGACTCTTCGAGCCGTGCAAGCCGGACCCCCTTGAGGTTCTTGAAGGCCAGATCGAGGGCGGCCGTTTCCAGGATGACCCGGACTGCGTAGACATCACGGATCTCCTTCGATGTCGGAGATACGAGTCTGGCTCCATACCCGGGGCTCTGGACCACGATTCCTTCATCGGCAAGTCGCTGCAGCGCCTGCCGTACCGGCATGCGGCTCGTTCCGAACCTTGAGGCCAGGGCCGTGGTCGGGAGCCTTTGCCCCGCTTTCAACCGACCCGATATGATCTGTTCCATGAGCCGTCCGTAAATTTTTTCAACAGGCTGCTGAATGGTCATGTCTTGTCCCCCTGGTTTTTTCGCTCTGTCAAATCCCGGCAATTGCCTTTGACAACCGGAGCTTTACTATGATACCTTTTCGCTATTATTGGATCCAGTGGATCCATTTTAAATGGAGGCATCGACATGGGCGGCTTTTCACGACTCCTGGCCTCAAGAAGCCTGCTCCTTCACGACTCGGCGATACAGGACATGATTGAACTGGTTCATGCCTCGGGAGCGCTCTCCTTTACCGCCGGCGAACCGTCGGCAGACCTTATACCCGACAAGGACATTCGCAAAGGCCTCTGCGATGCCTTTGCGAAAGAGAATGGACTGATGGGCTACTATCATGATTCCTCGGGACTTGTGGAGCTCAGGGAATGGATTGCGGAATGGATGAAAAGCGGGGATCTTCTTCCGGATGCCCTGGACTGGCGGAATATTCTTCTCACTACAGGGTCACAGGAAGGAATCAGCCTTGTCTCGGACGCCCTCATCGACCCCGGAGATGTTGTCGCGGTAGAGAATCCCTCTTATCCGGAGGCTTTTCTCGCTTTCGAAAAGAACGGCGCCATCATCAAAGGCGTTCCTTTCGACGAGGAAGGTCCTTCCCCGCAAGCCCTGGAACATATCGCCTCGACAGAAAAAATCAAGTTTTTCTATACCATTCCCTGCTTTCAGAATCCATCCGGTTCCGTTACCTCCCTGAGTCGTAGAAAGGCAATTCTGGAGGTCGCCAAAAAACACGGTTTTCTGATCCTCGAGGATGATCCGTACCGTCACTTGTGGTTTGAAGGACCTCCACCGGCGAGTTACATTTCCTTACCCGAAAACGACGGACGTATCATATACCTCGGCAGTTTTTCAAAGGTGGTCGCTCCCGGGGTCAGATGCGGCTGGATTGTTGCTTCCGACTGGATTTACCCCACATTGCACAGGCTCCGCGTCGCCTCCACACTCAACCTGCCTGCCATCCTGCACCAGGGTGTTCTGGAATTCCTGCAGAAGGGTGATTTTTTCGATCACCTGGAAAAGTTGAGAAAAAAGTATTCTTCAAGGCGGGACGGCCTTGTCAGTGCACTTCAAAAACATTTCCGAAACTCGGAGTTCCGTTTTGAAATACCTCGCGGTGGATTTTTTTTATGGGGTGACATGGCTGGTCTTGATGACGCCGGGGCATTCGCGAAATTCGCCGTTGAAGAGGAGGGCGTCGGCATCATCGCCGGAAAGGCGTTCTCGGCTGATCCGGAGAAAGTCCGTAATGGCGCTCTTCGCCTTTCCTTTGCCAAGGTTTCGCCTGAAGAAGCAGAAGAGGGGTGCAGGAGGCTCAAACGGGCCCTTTCGAAATACAGGAACACAATGTAACACATCCCTGAATCCGGGAAAGGAGAATGTGTACCATGACAGACCATCCTGATGTCACATCCACTCACACCAGGAGGGATTTCTACAAATTCCTCATTCCGTCCCTTATTGGAGCTGTAGCCTTCCTGTTTCCCATCCCACAGGCAAACACCATCAACACGCCCCTGGGTATGGCAATCGATTTCGGCAAGAATGTTTTGGGCGACTATCTGCCGATCTTGGCGATGCTCTTCGTCTGCGCAGGAGCGCTTTTTACTCTCTACGCGGTGATAGCCAAACCCCGTTTCGTCACGGACCATGAATTCCTGAACGAAATCTTTGTCGTCCCGCCCTTCTGGGTCGGATCCAGGCTTCTTGGAGCCGTCTTCTATCCCATGATATATTTCAAGATCGGCCCGGAAATCGTCTGGAGTATGGACAACGGTGGAACCCCCGGCATGATTCTCGCCCCGGCACTGCTCGTCGTTTTCATCGTACTGGCCTTTATCGTGCCATTTTTGACCGACTTTGGACTCATGGAGTATATCGGTACCATGGCCCGTCCCCTGTTCAGGCCACTTTTCACCCTCCCAGGGAGGGCTGCCGTGGACTGCATGGCTTCCTGGGTCGGAAGCAGTTCCGTAGGAGTCGTCATCACCACGAAGATGCACAATGAGGGGTATTACAGCGACCGGGAAGGCGCAATCATCTCCACGTGTTTTTCCGTCATCAGCATCGCCTACATTTACCTGATGGCCGATTTTGTCGGCCTTCCTCACATGTATTTCCAGATTCTCCTTTCCGTATACCTGGTGACCTTCATTCTCGCTTTGATCATGCCACGGCTCTGGCCACTGAGAAACATTCCTGACACGTATTCGGGAAGGGGAAACCAGGAACTGAGCGAAGACATTCCCAAAGGTTTCACCCTCAAGGAATGGGCTGTACATACCGCAGTGGAAAAGGCCAAGGGCCAGGGGCCTCACACTGTCATCAATACCTGCCTTCGTACCTTTACTTCTCTCATCGTCACCACCATGCCTCTGGTCGTTTCCTGGGGAACGGTGGTACTCATCATCGCCAACAATACTCCGCTTTTTCAATGGATATCGGCTCCTTTCGCGTGGATGCTGGCGCTGGTCAACATCCCCGAAGCCGTTGATGTGGCGCCTGCTTTCGTCCTGAGCTACGCCGACCAGTTCCTGGCAGCCGTCATCGGAGCCGACAGGACCTCCGCAGCTGCAAAGTTCATGTGTGCCGGAATCTCCGCCACGGGACTGATTTACATGACCGAGGTCGGGGTTTTGATCCTCAACTCAAGGATTCCTCTGGGTGTCGGCAAACTCACTGGCATCTACGCCATCAGGGCCGTGTTCTCCGTTTTCCTGCTTGCACCGCTGGCGCTCTTTTTCGCAGGCTAGGGGTATTCACATGATTCATCTGCGTTACGATAGTCTTGTCACTTTTGCTTCACAGGTCCTTGTGAAAGTCGGTTATCCGAAAGAGAAAGCGGACATCACCTCCTGGGCGCTGGTGGAAGCCGACGCCCGCGGGGTCCCTTCTCATGGACTCCAGCGCCTCGTTGACTACGAGCGGTACGTCAAAGACGGAATTTTCATGCCCGACGCACCCACCAACAGGATTCACGAAACAGCTTTATCCACAGTCCTGGACGGAAACAACGGGATCGGCATGGACATTGCTCTCAAGTCCATGAAGATCTGCCTGGGAAAAGCTTCCGAAATCGGTGCCGGCTTTTGCTCCGTGAGAAACTCCAACCACTTCGGGATGGCGGGACTCTGGGCTGAAATGGCTCCACCGCAAAACTGCATAGGCATCACGATGACGAATACAGAGCCTTTCGCCATCGTGACACACGGAAGAGAGCGACTTTTGGGAACAAATCCCATTGCCGTCGCCTTCCCGGCAACTGAAGATGGTGCCTTCCTTCTCGACATGGCGACCACCACCGTGCCTCACGGCAAGATCGAAACCTGCGCCAGGAGGAATCTTGAAATGCCGGTCGGCTGGGCCGTTGACGACACGGGAGCCGATACCACAGACCCAGCCGCCATGAGCGAGCTTTTCAAAAGCTCCCTTCCTTTCGGGGGACAACTCATGCTTGGAGGACGAGGTGAAATCCTGGGAGGCCACAAGGGCTACGGGCTTGGGCTGATGGTGGAACTTTTCTGCTCGGCCCTCTCCAATGGAACCTGGAGCCGTCACGTTTTTTCGCCGGGCAAGGGCGGAGCTATCTCTCATTTCTTCGCCGCACTGAACCTCGACCTCTTCGGCGATCCCAAAGGCATCTCTTCTCTGGTACAATCCATACTTGATGAAATCAGGGCCTCAGAAAAAGCAGAAGGTCAAAACCGGATCTACGTCCACGGTGAAAAGGAACGTCTCAGGCGCGACGAATCCATCGAAAAGGGCGTTGCCCTTGACGAGAAGACCTGGGAAGAAATGAGAACCTGTTCCAGTCGTTTTGGAATCGCCCTTCCTGAACCGTCCGATCCGACAACGGCCCTGGAATAAAAGCCCTTTGCATGCAAGTAACTGATTTAAAATAAAGGAGTGTCCTTTTTGGCTGACCTGTCCGGTTTTCTCCGCGATATCCAGATTCCGGATATGTACGTGGCAAGGCAAAAATTTCCAAGGCCCCGCATAGAGAACGTCGAAAAACATCTTGTCGAGGCCCTGAACCGTGTTTTCCCGGAGAAAGGCAATCTTGATCGCCTGCGCATCGCCGTTACGGCGGGGAGTCGGGGAATCACGGCGATCCCAGAGATTCACAGGATTATTGGAGATTATCTCAAAATGCAAGGTGCAGAACCCTTTATCATCCCGGCAATGGGAAGCCATGGAGGCGGGACGTCGGAAGGACAGCTTGAGGTTCTCAAAAATCTCGGGATCACCGAAGACACCACGGGCGTTCCGATTCATTCTTCCACCGAATCGGTCCAGATCGGCAAAACCCAAAGAGGCATCCCCGTTTGGGTCGATGCCCTTGCAGCAGGATCAGACGGAATCCTGGCGGTTAACCGGATCAAACCTCATACGGACGTATCGGGCCCCTTCGAAAGCGGTATCACAAAAATGCTCTCCGTGGGAATCGGAAATGTCGAGGGGGCTTTGTCATGCCACAGCCACGGGGTCAATGAAATGGCCGGGATACTTCCTGAGATCCGGAAGGTCGTGACATCAAAACTGCCGGTCCTTGGAGGCATCGGCATTCTCGAAAACGCCTATGAGGAAACTGCCGGAATCTTCGGGCTCCTTCCCGGAGAAATCGATACTGAAGAACCACGCCTGCTGGAGCGGGCCAGAAGGCTGATGGGCCGAATCCTGTTTGCGGGAAGCAACCTGCTTTTGATCGACAGGATGGGGAAGGACATCTCTGGTGCCGGGATAGACCCGAATGTCACAGGTCGCGCTTTTGATGGATCTCGAAAGGCCGGAGCAACTTTTTTCACCGATTGGATCGTCGTTTTCGATCTCACTGAGGCCTCCGGGGGCAATGCCTGCGGAATCGGGACGACCGACATCACTACGGCCAGACTCTGCAAGAAGACGGATTTTGCCGCAACCTACGCCAATGCAATTGCTTCGAAAGTAACGGAACGTCTCCCCATGGTGCTGGATACTGACAGCCAGGCCGTTTCCGCCGGCCTGCTCCTGGCCGGCGGAAAGAAGGCCAAAGTCATACGAATAAAAGACACTTTGAACCTGCAGTACGTCATGGTTTCGGCAAATATGCTCGATGAGGTTAAGGAGAACCCCGACCTCGAACTGATCAACCAGAAGGTTCCTCTCCTGTCGAAAGATACAGGTTTGCTGGCTCCCTTCGCTGACTTGTAAGATACTCAGGCAAGCCAGGCCAAAAGCACTCCCCCTGCCAGGACGGAACCTATCTGGCCCGCCACATTGGCTCCAACAGCATGCATGAGAAGAAAGTTTTGCGGGTCCTCCTGCTGCCCCAGCCTCTGTATCACGCGAGCCGACATGGGAAAGGCTGAAATGCCCGCAGCTCCTACCATGGGATTCACTTTCCGTTTCAAGAAGAGATTCAATACCTTGGCGGCAGTGACGCCGGCGGCCGTATCCAGGATAAACGCCACCAGACCCATGCCGATGACCAAGAGAGTCGCCGGCTGCACAAACCGGTCTCCTGTCATCGTTGCTGAAATCGAAAGCCCCAAAAGAAGGGTCACCAGGTTAGCCAGCTCATTCTGCGCCGCCTGGGAAAGCCGTTCCAGGACTCCGCACTCCCGCACCAGGTTCCCGAACATCAGGAAACCGATAAGCGACACCGAGGCGGGAGCGATGAAACCCGCCGCGAAAGTCACGGCTATGGGAAACAGGATCTTCGTCTTCCTTGAAACCGACCTGGTCGTGTAATCCATCCGTATAAGCCGTTCGTGCCTGGTGGTAAGCAAACGGATGACCGGTGGCTGAATCATGGGCACGATGGCCATGTAGGTATAGGCCGCCACCGAAATCGGTCCCAGGAGATGGGGGGCAAAGCGTGCCGACACGTATATTGACGTTGGTCCATCGGCGGCACCGATGATTCCGATCGAAGCGGCTTCCTTGATATCGAACCCAAAAAACAGGGCAAGCCCCATCGTGAGAAAGATTCCCGCCTGTGCAGCGAGCCCGAAGGTGAACATGACGGGATTCGATAAAAGCGGAGTGAAATCGATCATGGCCCCTACCGCAATGAAAATGAGCAACGGGAAAAGCTCTGTGGCGATTCCGATATCGAAAAGCAGGCTCAGTGCACCCTCGGTGGTCACTCCTTCCACGACCCGAGTAAGGGCAGAGGAAAGCGGAATATTTACCAGGATCGTCCCGAAACCCATGGGAAGCAGCAGGTTGGGTTCAAATTTCTTCTCCACGGCAAGCCAGATCAGACCCAATCCAACCAGCATCATGACAACCTGCTTATAGGTAAATGCCTCGGTCATCGCAGAAAACCAGTCCATCGCCTTTCCTCCCTTTCTTCCACAAAAAAGCGAGACTTTGTGCATGGCAACATCGCCACGCTAAAAGTCTCGCTGGCGTCTTTTCCTGACCGCCGGCGAAGCCAGGCGTCTCGCGCCGTGCTGGTGACTTCGCCCGAAAGCTACTCCCCTTTAGTGTGTATCCTGTAATTTTTCATTTTAAATCGTTATGCTTGCCAAACAAAAATTACCACACTCTCCCGAAAGGGACAAGACCGTATTTACAAGCATGCCGGACAGCCTGAAATCAAACAGAATTCATTGTCATCAGTTGATAAACGATTTCCGAAGCCTTTGCAAGGTGTCCGACGGCAAGCCGTTCACTGGAAGTATGCACTTTTTCCATCCCAAGGGCAATATTGACGGCCGGAAGGCCCTTCCCGTTCAAAATGTTCGCATCGCTTCCCCCGCCCGCAGGTATGAGTTTCGGTTCAAGGCCGGAGCGACGGATCGCATCCATGGCATAAGCAACGACGGGATCCTTTTCGCTCATCCTGTACCCGGGGTAAGACAATTCCCTTCGTTCTTCCAGCCTGGCACCTCTTTGCTCGACACCCTGGCGCATGGCCCGGGACATGGATTCGACCTGCCTTTCGACTTTTCCTTCGTCGAGGGATCTGGCTTCAGCCTGAAGATCTACACGATCACAGACGATATTCGTCGCTTTCCCACCCTTGATGATGCCTATGTTCGCCGTCGTCTCCTCGTCGATGCGCCCCTGGGGAACATCGACAATCCCCGCCGCGGACGCCAGGATGGCACTGATTCCCTCTTCCGGGGCGACACCCGCGTGAGAAGCCTTCCCGTACACCGTCCAAAACAGCTTGTATTGCGTCGGAGCGGCGATGATGACATGGCCGGGATCGGTGGAACTGTCAAGCACGAAAGCCCGGTCCGCCTTCAAGTCGCGACGTTTCAAGGCTTTCGCCCCCACAAGCCCCTGTTCCTCGGCAACGGTAAAAACCAGTTCTATCCCGGGGTGAGGCGCGCCCTTTTCCAGGAGTGTCTCCAGGGCTTCAAGTGCGGCGGCAATCCCCGCTCTATCGTCGGCACCAAGGATTGTCTCGCCGTCGGAGGTCACTATTCCGTCTTCGATCCGTGGTGTCACCTCCCTGTCGAGGGCGACAGTGTCCATGTGAGCGGAAAATGCGATCCATTCTGTATAGCCTGGTGACGGTTCCAGCCATGCAATGACGTTCCCCGTGTTGCTGCCTGTTTCTTCCATGCTTGCATCAACAATGACATCGAGACCCCGCCTTGAGAGCAGACCCTGAAGAACCTCCGCAACAGGCTTTTCCTGAAAGGAAGGGGCCTTGATCCGCACGAGTTCCAGAAAATTTCCCACCAGGCGTTTTTCGTTCACCATGGATATCGCTTCCTTTCCGAAACATTTCACCAGGCATTATCCCACCTGGTAGCCTTCGCACGCAAAAAAGCCGGGTAGCTCCCGGCTTTTTTGCGCGATTCATACAGAACTTTTGTCGAAGATTTTATTTCTTGTCCGTCTTATAGGTGACAAGCGTCATCTCGAGAGGACTGATGGCAAGATTCTCGACTTTTTCGCTCGACCCGATAAGATTGGGCATCACGAACATGACCACCCAGGGGGCTTCCTCGGAAATGATCTCCTGAGCTTCCTTGTATGCAGCGCGTCGTTTTTCCTGATCTGTTTCGGTCATTCCGATTTCGATCAGTTCGTCCACTCTCTCGTTGCTGTAGAAAGTCCGGTTGCTCCCTGCAGGAACGATGTTATCGGAGTGGAAATTGGGGCGCAGCACCCAGTCGGCGTCACCTGTTGAAGGAGACCAGCCAAGGTAGAAAATGCCGGCCTTGTTCCGCTCTCTTGGCTCCCTCAAAGCGCTGAGATAAGTCGCCCACTCCATGGTGGTCATATCCGTCTTGATCCCGACTTCGGAAAGGAAGGACTGAACCGCCTCGGAGACCTTGTGATCCATTGGGTAACGTCCGCTGCAGGTCCACTGATCGATGACCATTTTCTGACCGTCTTTTTCCCTGATTCCGTCCTCGCCCATTACCCATCCGGCTTCATCAAGCAGTTTGGCTGCCTTTTCAGGATCATACTCGTAGCCTTCGATAGCCACATAGCCGTTGGTGTCAAAGGCCGTAGGTGTATTGATCAGAGGCGCATATCCTCCCATGATGGTTTTGCTGATGGCTTCCCTGTCAATGGCATAGGCGATAGCCTGGCGAACCTTCTGATCGGCGAGAATCGGGTTGTTCAGACTCTGCCCTATGTACATGACCCTGAGCGAATTCGCAGAGTAAACGTTCAATCCTTCCAGTTCCCTGATCCTTTCGACCTCGTAGGTTGAAAGTCTCTCTGCCACGTCAAGCTCCCCTGTCTCAAGCATCATCGTCCTGGTGGTATCCTCGGGGATGATCTTCCAGACGATTTTCTCGATCTTCGGGGCCCCCTTGAAGTAGTTTTCGTTGGCAACAAGGGTAATCTGCTCCCCTTTTTCCCAGTTTTCGAACTTGAAAGGACCCGTGCCCGACGGATTCACAAGGTTCCCTTCCTCGTCGAAGGAGGCGGGATCGACAATGGTGCCTGCCGTATGTGCGAGAATGTAGGGAAAGGGACCGAAAGACATCTTCAGGTTAAACTGGACGGTGTAGTCATCCAGCACTTCCACACTGTCGATAACAGGCGTGTAGAGGGAAGACCTGTTGAGTTTCTGTGTCAGGACCCTGTCGAAGTGATGTTTCACGGCTTCTGCATTGAAGGGGTTCCCGCTGTGGAAAGAAATTCCTTTCTTGAGTTTGAACACCCAGGTTTTCCCGTCCTCGGAAACCTCGTAGCTTTCGGCAAGACGGTTCTCCAGTTCAAGGGTCCCCTTTTTGAATCCGATCAGATTGTCGTAGATATGGTGGCAGATCGTTTCCGAGGGGTTGTCTGAAATGTCAGCGGGGTCCACCTTGACAGGTTCCACGCCCATTCCGATGGTCAAAGTCTGTGCTCCTGCCGCCGTGAAAGAAAACATGACGACGGCCAAGGCCGCGAACAAAATTCTCATGGTGGTTCTCATGCCTCATCCCTCCATTGTTCCTGGATTGGCTGTTCTCCTTGTTGCTCTCGTTTCGTTTCCCGCTTCGCTTTTTTCGCTCGCCTCCCTCCTCCCGTGTTCTTACGAATTCCCCTGATGGTAGCGTGGCAGTTTTTGTATTTTTGATGATCTCACCAGGATCTCGCCCCGGGAGATAACATCCCGTATTTCATGTCCGTCGTTTTCGAGGATAACCAGGTCGGCACTGTTTCCCGGCATCAGCGTGCCTTTCCCCTCCAGCCGGTAGTGTTTTGCGGCGTTTGTGGAACAGATCCTGACCGCGTCGGAAACAGATGTCGCGGATGAATCCAGGAGAGCACGGAAAAGCCTGTGGATGCCCGAGAGGTCATGCATTGAAATCCCTTTGAGTTCTCCTTCTTTATCGAAGACCGGCCGGGAGCCGTGTCCGTCGCTGCTTACGGTAATCCGTTTCACCGGGACCCCCTGTTGAAGCGCGTGCCAGATTGCCTCCCTGGTCCCATTTCCACGGCATGTAAAATCCACATAACCGCCCTTTCTCGCAAATTCCACGGCCTCAGACAGCAGTCTTCCGCTTCTGGCCAGATGCGTCGGTGCAAATTGAGTGATCGGGATATCGGTCCCTTCCAGGGCATCCAGCAAGGGAGCAAGACCGCTTTTTTCATCCCCCACATGAACCGCTACAATGCCGGCCTTGCCAGAGGTTATCCCCCCCACCCTTGCCTCCGAGAGAAGAGCGCGAAGGGCCTGGACATGGGGATGACTCGAGCGATGATCGGAAAGCGCGACCTTGACACCTATGACTTTGTCGACCAGGGCGAGGTCACGTTTGACGCTTCCGGTAATCGTTACGGAAGGCCACTCGTATGAACCGCTCAGGATCCATGTGCTGATGCCCGCCGATTCAAGGGATTTTGCCTTCATCAGGAGGCTTTCCAATGAACGGCCGACGGAATCTGTACCCAGGAGCCCAATGGCTGACGTGACACCGCCTGCGGCATATTCGTCGATTTGTGTCTCCGGTGTTCTGTTCACCGGACCGCCTTCACCGCCGCCGCCGTTCATGTGGACGTGCTGATCCACAAAACCCGGTATTACAAGAGCGTTTGACGCGTCGATCAGCTCCATGTCTTTAAACAACCCATGCAGGGTGTCCGCATCAATCCGGGGCGCCATTGCAGCTATCGTGCCTCCGATTGTCAGGACATCCAGAACGCCGCTGTCTTCCGGGGCATAGATGTGACCACCGCGGATCAAAAGGACCGACATTATTCATTCCCCCTGGAAGATCCAGCAAAAGAGAGCGCCATTCCATGGCGCTCTCCCGTCAGACATCCGTCGGCGACCACATGGCATCCGTTCACCCAGACATGCAGGATATCTTCATTCTCGAGATCAATGGCCACTACGTCAGCAGCCGTCCCCTCTGTGAGAACTCCTCTCTGTATCTTGAGGATCTCTGCAGGTCTTATGGTCATCTTGCGTACCAGCCGCCTCAGCAAATCCATTTTCTGGTCCTCGAGAATGATCGTGTTGACAAGTCGCAGAACGTTTTTGAGCAAGATGCTCGACCGGATACCGTCTCCCAGCTCGTCGGACTCGATGGCGTCCACGCACTGCGAGACGGCGCAGACGAGATTGTTCGTGAAGAGATTGTCTTTCCCGTAATAAAACGGCGGTTCCGTGTTCTCCAGGTCTGTCACGGTTACGGCATCAAAGCTTGCCGCATCGACTTTGACTACTCGCCCTTTTTCGAAGTATCTTCGGACAAGATCGCTTTTTCCGGAGGTCGAGCCTGCTACTTCCGACAGGTGGGTATCAGAAGTAACCAAAGGATGGGCCGCAAGAAGCCTCATCACTTCGTGGATGTCGTCTCCTGCACAGGTGCTGCCAACGTGGCAGAGGTGCATTGACCTGCCGGAGGAGACCTCCAGGACCTTCTTGATTCCCGAAAGCCCCAGACCGGTGTGTACCTGGACGGGAATTCCCGTTTCAGAAGTGGCATCCAGGAGAAGATCCAGAAATTCCTCGCAGATTTCACTACTGACATGGGCAGGACCACCAAGGGAAAGGATCGCTTCACCTATGGCACCAAATCCGTGTTCTATGGCATTTTTCACGGAATTCTTCACATCCCTGGAGGGAACACGAAGCTTTTCATACGCATCGTGCCCCACGGCATCCTCAGGCACTACGGGAAGGGAAGGGATGATGTTGCAGGCCTGGCCGCCGCAGGCGGCAACAAATCCGTCGAGACCTCCATAGGCATCCATAAGCGGTTCACCTGAAGTCAACGTACAAGGCATGAAAACTCCTGTCGTTATCCCCCTGAGGGGCAATATATCGGCAATGTACCTGACACCCTTTCCGGGGTTCACCTGGAGATCGACGAAGCCGGGCACGATGTAACATCCCCTTGCATCGACCACTTCCTCCGGGGCTCCCCCCCCATGTGTCCCGCCTATGGTTTTTATGAATCCTTCCTCCATCACGAGATCCATGGGGCCTTCCCTGCCGGTGCCCGGATCTATCACATATCCATTGACGATACGAGTCCTCATGGTTTCCTCCCAACGATGCATCCGACATCACACCTTGTGACACGCCACGAAATGACCGGTGCGGATTTCGCGCCAGTCCGGTTCCTTGTGCCTGCACTCGTCATCAGCCAACGGGCATCTCGTGTGAAAACGGCATCCCGAGGGCATATCCATGGGACTGGGGATATCCCCCTTGATGACCTTTTCGGCAATGCTCTCTCCCGTTACCGCCGGTTTCGGTATGCTCTTGAGCAGAGCCCTGGTATAGGGATGAAGGGGATCCGAAAAAATCTCGCGCTTTTCTGCATACTCCATCGCCCTTCCCAGGTAGACGACGAGCACCTGGTGGCTCATGTGCTTAACCACGCTCAGATCATGAGTGATAAACAAATACGTAAGGTTTTTCTCTTTCTGGAGTTTTTTCAGCATGTTCAGGATCTGTGCCTGAACCGAGACGTCAAGGGCGGAGGTCGGTTCATCAAGCAGGATAAAATCAGGATTCGTTACCAGTGCCCTGGCCACGGCGATCCGCTGCCTCTGGCCTCCAGAGAATTCATGTGGGTAGCGGCTCAAATGCTCCTCCCTCAGGCCCACCTCCTGAAGCACCTTCCGGACCCGGTCAACGATTTCCTGCCTGTCGACGATTCCCTGCACCTTGAGAGCACGGCCGATGATATCCCTGATGATCATTCGCGGGTTCAGGGAAGAAAAGGGATCCTGAAAAACGATCTGTGCCTTCCGGCGAAAAAGACGTTTTTTCTCCCCCTCCAGCTCGGTTATGCTTTCTCCCCTGTAAAGGATGTCTCCCGATGTCAACCGCAAAAGACGCATGACCAGAAGTCCCAAGGTAGTTTTTCCGCTCCCCGATTCCCCGACGATACCGAGAGTCTGTCCCTCTTCCACAGAAAAGGAGATTCCGTCGACGGCCCGAACGTGTCCGACGATTTTCGGGAAGATGATGCCCCTGTCCACAGGGAAATACTTCTTGAGGTTCTGGGCTTCAAGAATAGGCATGGCACGCCACCTCGTGTCCTTCTTCGACCTTGATTACTGGAGGCCGGACCTCGCTGCAGATATCCATCGCGATGGGACAACGTTCGCGGAACTTGCAGCCCGTCGGCAAATTCAACAGGTTCGGGAGGTTGCCGGGGATGATTTCAAGGTACTCCTGGTCCTTGTCCAGACGAGGAATAGCCCCGATCAGCCCCCGGGTATAGGGATGAAGGGGGTTTTCGAAAATGTCCGTCACCGTACCGTACTCGACGACCCCGCCGGCATACATGACGGCCACCTTTTCCGCCATCGTCGCGATGACCCCCAGATCGTGGGAAATGATGATGACGCTGCTTCCGAACTCCTCCTGCATCTGTTTGATGAGAGACAGGATCTGGGCCTGGATCGAAACATCAAGGGCTGTCGTCGGCTCATCGGCTATGAGAAGTTTCGGGTTATTGGCCAGGGCCATGGCAATCATGACCCTTTGCTTCATCCCCCCGGAAAACTGGTGCGGATACCGACCTAACGACTTTTCCGGGTCAGGAAGGTTGACCTTGCGAAACATTTCCACGGCCCTTTCTTTGGCTTGCTGTTCCGAGACGCCCCCATGGGCCATGACGGCTTCCATAACCTGGAACCCTACCGAGAGCACAGGATTGAGATAGCTCATGGGATCCTGGAAGATCATGGCGATTTCCGAGCCCCTGATCCTCAGCATTTCGTGCTCGTCAAGCCGCAGCAGATCCCTGTCTTCGAGCCGGATCTCTCCGCTCACAATTTTCCCCGGCGGCTGTGGGATCAATCTCATGATACTCGAGGCAGTGACTGACTTACCGCATCCCGTCTCTCCGACAATGCCCAGCAGTTCCCCTCTTTTGAGGGAAAAGTTCACTCCCTCAAGAGCCTTGACGATTCCTTCCTCAGTGTAAAACCATGTCGAGAGGTCCTTGACATCAAGAATAGTGTCTTTTCCTGTCATGGCACTACTCCTTAAGCCTCGGGTTCAAGGCGTCCTGCAGTCCGTCACCAAAAAAGTTGAACCCCATGACGGTGATCATGATCGCCAGTCCCGGTATGACCGCCACAAAGGGGGCCGTTCTCAGGTACATTCTTGCACTGCTCAACATGGCCCCCCATTCGGGAATGGGGGGTTGAACACCGAGGCCCAGAAAGCCCAGTCCGGCTGCCGTCAGGAGGACTGTTGCCATCCTCAGGGTGGTCTGGACAATGATGGGTGACATGGCATTGGGCAGAACGTAACGGAAGATGATTGAAAGGTCGGACTCTCCGATCGCTCTTGCCGCCGTTACGTATTCATTCTGTTTCACCGAAAGAACCGATCCCCTTGTGATCCGCGCAAACTGGGGGATTGAATAGATTCCTATGGCAATAATCAGGTTTCTCATGCTCGGTCCCAGCATGGCCACGATGGCCAGCGCAAGGAGCATCCCGGGGAAGGCGAGCATGACGTCCATGAATCGCATGATGATCTCGTCGATCTTCCCGCCGAAGTATCCCCCAAGAGCACCGAGGCCAACCCCCACGAATAGGGCAATAAATACTGAGTTGAGCTGTATGATCAGGGAAACCCGTGCTCCGTATATGATTCGGCTGAAAATATCCCTCCCGAACTCGTCACATCCAAAGGGGTTGCTCAACGAAATCGGGGCGAAAGCCTTTGAAAGGTTTTGATCGAAAGGATCATGGGGCGTGATATAAGGCCCGGCAACGGCAATGGCCAGATAAAGGGCCACAATTGCGAATCCCAAAACGGCGATCCTGCTTTTTTTCAACCTTCGCCAGATGACGGCAACATGGGTGGTGCTTCTTGATTTTTTCACTTCCTGCCGTTTTTCAGTCATGGTATCGAATCCTCGGGTCAAGATATGCGTAAAGGATGTCTACTCCCAGGTTGACCAGGACAAAGGTCAGGGCCACCATCACAAGGGTCGTCTGCACGACAGGATAATCCCGGCTCATGATTGAAGTCACAAGCAGCCGTCCGACTCCTGGCCAGGCAAAGACAGATTCCGTAAGAACGGCTCCTGCAAGCATGTAGCCGAACTGAAGGCCGATGACGGTGACCGTGGGGATCAGTGCATTCCTGAGTGCATGCCTCCTGATAATAATGCGGTGCGCCAGGCCTTTTGACCTCGCCGTAGTGATGTAGTCCTGGCGAAGCACATCCATCATGCTCGATCGGGTCATCCTCGCTATGATCCCGGCCGATGCGGTCCCCAAAACGACCGCCGGCAGGATAAATGTCTTCCACCCTCCCATGCCTCCTGAAGGAAGCCACCGGAGAGTAACGGAAAAAAACAGGATCAATATCAGCCCCCACCAGAAAACAGGCATGGAGACACCCAAAAGTGCAGCGATAGATGAGATGTAATCAATTATCGAATATCTGTAGACAGCCGAAAGTATTCCTGCCACTACCCCAACGACAACAGCGATGGTTATCGCCAAAAAAGAAAGGAGCAAAGTATTTTTCAACCGTTTCCCGACAATGTCGAGAACAGGCTCGTTGAATTTCATCGACATCAGGTCTCCCGTAGCCATACCCTTGATAAAGCGGAAATACTGTACGGGAAGAGGCTGGTCGAGGCCGAATCGCTCTCTCAAAATCTGGATATCTTCCTGGGTTGCATCTTCTCCCGCAAGAAGCTGTGCCGGGTCCCCCGGAGAAAGATGCAATATCATGAAGGCTATGATTGAAACTCCTATGAGAACCGGTATCGCCAGGATCAGTCTCCTGATGATGTATTTGCCCACTATATTCCCTCCTTGCCGCCTGAAACGAATGTCTGCCCCGCTCCGTAAAGATCAATAGCTTTCGCCTGTTCGTAATGTTCGTAAGTTCTCCTGATATGAGCTTTCATTGCATCCCGCGCCTCGATGGGCCTGCGCTTTTCAAGTTCATCGATAACGGCACGGTGTTCCATATAGCTGACATGGCCGCTTTCTTTCAGTTTCTTGATTCTTTCCTTGATAAAACCCGAACTGTAGAAAAATCCCATATGGAACGTATAGAGCTGGGAGCGCCAATAAAGGTGTGTGGCGAACTTCTTGAGATATGGGTTTCGGCAAATCTCGTAGAGGTAAAAATGGAAGGTCTCATTTATCTGGGCATACGTATGCCGGTCACCGCTGAAAAAACACTCTTCCTCTTGCCCGTTCAGATCCCGCAAGAATTGCAGTTCCGGCTCCCGGATCGCCTCGGCGGCGAAAAAGGCGCATTCACCCTCGATAACGACGCGGGTCGAGAAAATTTGTCTCATGTCTTCCATGGAAAGTTCGGGAACGACATAGCCTTTCTGATGGGGGATCCTGACGAGGATACCTGCTTCCAGGAGTCTCGCAAGAGCCTGACGAACGGGAGTTCTGCTCATGCCAAGTTCTTCGCAGAGCCCGGGTTCAAATACCCGGTCTCCGGGCTTCAAATGCTTTGATACCAGCTTGGCCACAACTTGCCTGAAAGCCTTTTCGTCTGATTTGACTTTTTCTTTCATGGCACCCGCCTGCATTGCAGCATATGAAATAATTGGATCCATTTTCATTTTATCGCCAGCCGCTTTTCTGTCAACATAAAATAAAGTCCGGCTTATGGGGAAAAAGTGCCTGAAGAGACAGGTTCCGAGGGAGGAGGAACATTGCGGAACCGGCTGTATGGTTGACGCGGGGTTTTCGGAATTCCCGAAAGGGAGAAGGCAGGGGACATGAGAGGCCCCTGCCTTCCGTCTTCGAGAGCGGTATATTGGTTCATTCCCTCGTGTTTATATTTCCACGATCATCCCGACTCTTTTTTCGACGGCTTTCCTGTAAAGGAGGTCCGCAGTCAGGACATCATGACTGGCGATTCCCATGAGCACGGCTCCCCTGCGTCCTTTTTTCGGAGCCGCGACTTTCCCGGCGCAGAGATCCCCCATGTCCCCCAGGATATCCTTTTCGCCGGGGTACCCTTTCTGGAAGTAAACACCCTGTTTTTGGGTCCACAGGTACTGGTTCCTGTCATCACAGACAAAAGCCTCCGCCGCCGTCATGACATCAGCGTTAAAGGCTGAATCATAGTCAACGGCGATGGCAAGACAGTCATCCTGCAGCCAGTCGGAGCGGACAAACCTCTCCGGTTCGGTCACGATGGGCGTGCAGGTAACCACCACGTCCGCACCCTTCACAGCCTCCCTGACTGTTTCGCAGGGGACAACATCCAGACCGGGAAGGTCTTTCGTTATCAGTTCCCTGTATCTTTCAACCTGGGAAGAGTGAATATCGTAGGCTTTCACGGTCTTCAGGCGGGGAAGGGCCTTGGCGAGGGCAACCGTATTGGTGCGCCCCTGGACTCCGAGACCGATGACGGCCATTGTCTCGGATTCCGGATCCCCCATGTACCTGGCGCATACGCCGGTGGCCGCACCGGTCCTCCAGGCCGTGATCCATCCGGCATCCATAAAAGCCTTGACGAATCCCGTCTCGGAATCATTCAGGCACATGACACCGGTAATATAGGGAAGGCCTTTCGCCTGGTTACTGGGGTAGCCCGAGACCCACTTGATGCCTGCCACATCAGCTTCGGCGCCTACAAAACATGGCATGGCGTGAATGAAGCAATCCTTCCTGGGGTGGATCCCGATTTTTGACGGAAGTTCGACAGTTCCTTCGCCCTTGAGCCTGAACCCCTTTTCGACCACATCCATGACGTCTGTGACCGAAATGCCGAGTCCTTCTATTTCCGCGAGGGAGATGATCCTGATATCCATCAATATACGACCTCCTTCTCCTGGTTTCCACGAATAACAGGCCTGGCTTCCGCTACACCGCATGGAAGACCTTTTCTTCCGAAGTCAGCACCACCAAAACCGTAACAAAAGTCAAGCCGGCTGAGCAACCTAAAGAACCGTTCGAGAGATTCTGGAAGAAACCAGCTATTCCACCAGAAGCAGGGCATAGCGATCCGTCGGTTCGTCCGGGCCTTTCTTCACCACGATGGGATACCCCAATCTTC
>CAZERC010000017.1:0-39342 GCA_964515395.1 uncultured Synergistaceae bacterium
TGGCGGAGGGCGAGGGATTCGAACCCCCGGAAGGAAGACCCTTCAACTGATTTCAAGTCAGCCGCATTCGACCACTCTGCCAGCCCTCCGCGGCCTCCAATTATATATAATCCTGCCGAATTACGCCAACAGGGGAATCGCCTCACACGTAAATCCATCATTTGCGTTCATGCGAAATGCGCGATGCAGCGTGGAAGATTGTATCCGTGGTCGGTGGCGGTCCGGAAGAGTCCCGAAATCGACGAATGCCGGAAATATTCCCGCAGAGCGAAAATTCGTGCACATTTTGCTGTCCCCCTGAAACAGCAGCTATTATAATGAAGGAAATGGAAAAGGAACACCAATTTGCAAATTGGAGGGAGAGATTCCTTTGAAAAAAACCTTGTTTGTGCCAGTCATCGCGGCGGTCCTGGTTTTCGGAATTTTTTCAATGGTCGCCGTTGCGCAGGAAAGCTGCCCCGCGCCGGAGGGCATGAAGGTCCTTTTGCTCGGATCGAGCTGGTCATTCGACCCTCCGTCGGGCCTTTTGACGGGTACGGCGACGGTGCTTAACGCTTCCGACACCGATGCCGTGGCGCCGGGTGTTTTGCTCAACCTGTACAACATGGAGGGGGAGCTTTTTGACAATGTCACGATCCGGGGCAAACAGGCCCGGCTCGCCCCGGGGGAAAGAACGGAAGTGGCATTCGAGATCAAGCTCAAGGAGATCCCGGTGTCACTGATGATGGCCCCTGTGGAGGGCATGGCCTTTACCTGAGGTTAGACAGGGGCGCGTTGCGTCCTGAAACGAATTGTCCGGAGAAAGGAGTGTCAGCCATGGAAATGGACAGCATTATTGAAGATTATGTCTGCAAACCTTCGAAAATAGCAGTGGTCGGTGCGTCACGCAATCGCGACCGGCCCGTTTATGATGTGATGGAGTACCTGAAGGAACAGGATTTCGACATGTATCCAGTGAATCCTTCGACCGCCGGGGAGACCATTCACGACTTGTTGTGTTACGGAACCCTGCAGGAAGTTCCCGAAACGGTGGACATCGTTGCACTCTTCGTGGCCCCCAGGCACCAGGCAACCGTTCTGGAGGACCTTCGTGGACTCTCTTACAAGCCCGTCGTCTGGATGCAGCCCGGCGCTGAGAATGACGAGGCGGAAAAAACGCTGAAGGAAGAAGGATACGAAGTCGTCAAAGGTGCATGCCTCATGATGACCCACCAGGTGTATTGTGCGGGAGAAGAATAAGTGAATTTTGGAACAGGGACTTGACCTCGGCGGCTTGCGGGGGTAGTATATCGACATAAGTTAGGGCAACCTAAAAATAAGGGGCGATATACATGCCTGAACGAAGAGTCTATCTTGATCACTCTGCAACGACACCGATTGCCGCCGAGGTTTACGATGCAATGAAGCCGTTTCTTCTCGAAAACTACGGCAATCCGAACAGCCTCCACTCCTGGGGAATGGGAGCCAGGGAAGCAGTGGATGAAAGTCGGGCCTCTGTGGCAAGACTGTTGAACGCTGATCCCGGAGAAATCGTCATAACCGGAGGAGGCAGCGAAGCGGACAATCTCGCAATCAAAGGGACTGCTTTCGCATTGAAGGAAAAGGGCAGGCATATCATCACGTCCGCGATAGAACACCATGCCGTTTTGCATACCTGCGAATGGCTGGAAAGTCAGGGCTTCGAGATTACAGTCCTTCCCGTCGACCCCACCGGAATGATACGTATCAGTGATCTGGAGAAAGCGATCAGGAACGATACCATTCTTGTGACCGTCATGTATGCCAACAATGAGGTCGGGACCATCCAGCCCGTGGAAGACATAGTCCGGACGGCGAAAGAGCAGGGTGTCCGGGTCCACCTTGACGGCGTGCAGGCCGTCGGGCACATACCTGTTGATGTGAAGGCCCTCGATGTGGATTTGTTGACGCTTTCGGCTCACAAGATGTATGGCCCCAAGGGTATCGGGGCACTCTACGTCAAAAAAGGGGTGAAAGTGGCCCCTCTTGTCCATGGCGGAGGACAGGAATTCGGACTCAGGTCCGGCACGGAGAACACGGCGGGAATCGTGGGTTTCGGTGCTGCGGCGGAGCTGGCGATGCGGCGACTTGAAAAGGGCTCCGTCGAAAGCGAAAGTCGTCTGAGGGACCTGTTGATTTCGGGGATTACCGATAAAATATCCAATGCTCACCTAACGGGACATCCTGTCGCAAGGCTCCCCTTTCATGCGAGTTTTTGTTTCGATTACATCGAAGGGGAATCCATGCTGCTCAGGCTCAATGCAGCGGGAATCGGCGGTTCCAGCGGATCTGCATGCACGTCTGGCAGTCTTGAAGCCAGTCATGTCCTTCTCGCGATGGGCATCCCCCATGAACTGGCCCACGGGTCACTGCGCCTGACGCTTGGCAAGGACACGACGGAAGAGGACATCCTCTATGTTCTCGAAACCCTTCCGGGGATTGTCTCGGGCCTTCGGGCCTTGTCGCCCCTCGGAAAAGAAAGCTCATGACGAGGTGAAAAGAATGATGTACTCAGAGAAAGTGATGGAACTTTTCATGAACCCGAAAAATGCAGGCCGAATGGAGAACCCCGACGGCGTCGGCGAGGTCGGCAATCCGCAGTGCGGGGACATCATGAAGATTTACATCAAGGTCAAGGACAACCGCATTGAGGATATTGCCTTCGAGACCTTCGGCTGCGCCTCGGCAATCGCGTCGAGCTCGATGGTCACCGAAATGGTGAAGGGCAAGACCCTGGACGAGGCCCTTGGGGTATCCAACAAGGATGTCGTCGAAGAGCTCGGAGGACTTCCCCCGCAGAAGATTCATTGTTCCCTTCTGGCCGAGGAAGGGATCAGGGCAGCCATTGAAGATTACCGACAGAAGGCGGGGATCAACTGATGAGGAAAGGGAAGGTTGTCGCCGTCTGCAAGTCTGACCAGAAGGGTGTACCCAAGACGAACGTCGGCGAAGCCGTCCTCGAGGTCGGGCAGGGCCTTGTTGGCGATGCCCATGCCGGTTTTGCCCATCGCCAGGTGAGCATGCTCGCACTTGAGGATATCGAGACGATGAAGGCGAAACTGCCGGAACTTGGACCAGGCAGTTTCGCGGAAAATCTGACCGTATCCGGTTTGAACCTGGAAGGGCTTTCAATAGGTGCCCGCTTCCGGGTAGGTGAAGCCCTTATCGCCCTGTCCCAGATAGGCAAGGAGTGCCATACGCGATGTGCCATCTACCATCAGACCGGTGATTGCATCATGCCGGCCAAGGGATTGTTTTTCGAGGTTGTCGAAGGCGGGAAGGTCGCCGTCGGTGACGAGATCAGATCCGTTGATTGAACTTCACCAAGGCGGTCGGCAAACCACATAAAGCAGCTTTCCCCGTTGGTCTGACGGTTTGCCTGAGGTCGCGAAAGCGTGGGAATTCTTGCGCGTGATGAAAACCTGGATACAAAAGGCCGGATTGAAATCCGGCCTTTTGTTCTTGCGAACCCTTGTTTTATAATTGAAAAACCTGCCACCGTTTTCCGGAGGTATGCAATGGGACCAGTCGTTTCAACGTGCTTCAGGGTTCGATATGGAGAAACCGACCAGATGGGTGTCGTCTTCAACGCTCATTATCTGTCATGGTTTGAAATAGGCCGCACAGAATATTGCAGGGCCTTGTCACGCCCGTATACTCTCTGGGAGGAAGAAGGCGTTTTCCTTCCGGTTGTGGAAGCGTCCATTCGTTTCAAGAACCCCTTGCGGTACGATGATCAGGTGTGCATCAAGACGAGCGTCCGGGAGGTGACCCCCTACAGCATCACCTTTGCGTACAAGGTGATCAGAGAAGAGGAAAGCCGGGTTGCGGCGGAAGGTAGCACGAAACATGCCTTCTGCGACAGGTCCGGAAAACTTGTCAGGGAGCCGGAGCCCTTTTACGGATGGCTTTTAAAACAGCTTGAACAAACCATGGAAGAGGTGGTTCCGCGTGAGCGAAAAACGGATATTGCTCGGGAATGAAGCCATAGCCCGCGGGATTGTCGAGGCTGGGTGCGAAGTTGCGTCCGCATACCCGGGAACGCCCTCCTCGGAGATTCTGCCGGCCGTAGCACACTGGGCAGATGAACTTGGAACCAAAACCGTCGTTGAATGGGGCGCCAATGAGAAGGTGGCCTTCGAAATGGCCGCCGGGGCGTCCTTCGCCGGCAAAAGGGCCTGCGCCGTCATGAAGATGGTCGGGCTGAACGTGGCGGCCGACCCGTTCATGAGTGTCGCCCATTTCAGGATCAAGGGCGGGTTCCTTTTGGTTGTTTCCGACGACCCGGGGCCCCACAGTTCACAAACCGAACAGGACAGCCGGTTCTTTGCCATGTTTGCCAAAGTGCCCTGTTTCGACCCATCGACGGCAGCGGAGGCCAAGGAAATGGTTTTCGATGCCTACAACCTTTCTGAACGGCACGAAATCGTCACCATGCTCCGTCCATCGGTGAGAGTCGACCACTGCCGGCAGGATATTGAGCTGAACGATGTCATTGACATCGACCGGCCGGCTGATTTTGAAAAGGATATTTCACGTTGGGTCTGTCTTCCGGCAAACGTACGCATCAACCATCCCATGCTGAACGCAAAAAACGATGCCATAAGGGAAGAGTTCGAAAAGGATTTCGGAAAGTACAATTACGAGATTCCCTCAGATGAACCCGCCAGGCTCGGGATTATCGCAGGAGGGATTTCCTACTCTGTCGTGAAGGATCTTTTGCAGAGCATGGGCAGAAAAGACGTATCCATTCTCAAGATCGGCACACCACATCCGCTTCCGGTGAAAATGGTGGAAGATTTCATTGCCCGTCACGATAACGTCCTGGTCCTGGAAGAGACCTATCCCGTGATCGAAATGCAGATTCCGGACAGGACGAAAGTGAAAGGACGCTGGAACAACTGGGTGCCGAGGGCCGGAGAACTGCTTCCCGAGGTCATTGAAGAGATCCTTTACAAGGTCCTTGACGAAGAGATGCCGAAGACAGCCGACGCTCATATCAAAAAGGCCCTCGAGGAGCTCAAGGTAACCCCCCGCAAACCCATGATGTGTCCCGGTTGTCCCCACAGGGCGAGCTTTTTTGCCATTCGACAGGCCTTGCCGAAGGCGATCAACCCGTCGGACATCGGTTGTTACACCCTGGGAGTGAACCAGAAGGCCGTCGACGCCGTTATCGACATGGGGGCCTCGGTATCCCAGTCTTCAGGGTTTTACATGGCCCACAAGGTGGACGGAAAAGA
Organism: uncultured Synergistaceae bacterium; assembly: GCA_964515395.1. Classification (GTDB taxonomy): domain Bacteria; phylum Synergistota; class Synergistia; order Synergistales; family Thermovirgaceae; genus UBA1876. The sequence goes on from CAZERC010000017.1 coordinate 5,259, forward strand.
ACGTCCCATTGTGGCGACTATCGGGGACTCCACGTTTTTCCATATGGGGCTTCCCGGTTTGGTCAGTGCCGTTTACAACAGGCACGCCTTTGTCCTTGCCATACTTGATAACAGCATCACCGCCATGACCGGTGGGCAATCCCACCCGGGTATCGGTGACAAGCTGCGCAAGGGCGACAAGGGAAGAAAAGTCGAGGTCGAGGATGCCGTCAAGGCTTGCGGTGTTTCCTGGGTCAAGACGGTAGAGGCTTATGACGTGGAGACCGGCAAGGAGCTTGTGAAGGAAGCCTGGGAACATGCCAGGGCGAACGAGGAACCGACGGTGGTCATCTTCAGGCATCCTTGCATGCTTTTGAAACGGGAGCAGGAAAAAATCCCCGTCAAAGTCGATCCCGAAAAATGCATCGGGTGCCGGTTCTGCATCAATTATTTCAACTGTCCCGGGCTTGTCTTTGACGAGCAGAACAAGAAGGCCTACATCGACGAGAGATTCTGCGTCCAGTGCGGGGTCTGTATCAATGTCTGCCCCCACGGCGCAATCCAGGCCGTGGACAGGGAGGAGGCATAGCCATGCAGTATGTGATCGTCGGCATCGGCGGTCAGGGGATCCTCTTTTCAAGCCGGGTTCTCGGACACATTGCCATGTCCAAAGGGGAAACGGTCATCGGCAGTGAGGTTCACGGAATGGCCCAGCGCGGAGGGTCTGTGATCAGCCACTTCAAGATCGGAGACTACTCGAGCCCCCTTGTCAAGGCGGGTGAAGCCGACACGCTTCTTGCCTTTGACCAGAACGAGGCCTTCAGGAATTTCCACTTCCTGCGGGAAGGCGGAAAGGCCGTCGTCAACGTGCACGACAAAAAGGGCCTGGAAAACCAGGAACTTCAAAAGTACATTGAGGAACGGTCACTGGACGTCCATCCCATCGAGGGGTATGAAATACTCAAAAAACATATGGGTGGAAAGTTCCTGTTTCTGAACGTGCTTATCCTCGGCGCCATGTGCGGAGTGGGTGCCGGGAACGTGACCGTGGAAGAAGTCCGCCAGGCGATACGCCAGCTGGCACCACCCAAATTCGTCGATGCGAACCTGAAAGTGGTCGACCTGGGGTATGAAACAACGAGGTGAAGAAGCCTTCGATTCGAAAGCGGGGACCCGGGTCGGGTCCCCGCTTTTTTTATGGGAAACACCGGGGTTTTCCGTGGGGAGGTTCCGGAAGGCTTCTTCGCTCCCGGAACTGTTGCTTTGCCTGCTCCTCTGGGTGGTTCTCGCGGGCGCTGTTTTGGGGTCCAGCCTTCCGTCATACATGGAAGAACGAAAGAAGCATGTCGCGTTGCAGGAAGGAGAGTACATTGCGCGGTGGCTTCAAAGGAATTTGATCAAAGCCTGTATCGAGCGAAGGGCCTTCGACATCAAGTATTACAGCGGCAGGAGCGATTTCATGAGGATCCAGTGGTACAGCCCCCCTGAGCAGGAAACCTACAGGACCGGCGGAAAGTGCTGGATCCAGTTCGACACCCGAGGCACCGTAACGCCAAGATATTCACCTGCCTGGCATACTATGACTCCAGCAGTAACGTTAAAAATTTACGCAAGCAACGATAAAAATGACCCTCATGGACCAGTGGGGAAAATCACCGTTTCAGGCTATTGCCTGGTCTCTTTTCGTGAAACCGAATAGGGTTTCATCTTGAAAAAGATGTAGACACCGGGTATAACTGGGAACAGTCCTGTGTCAGTCTGCAGCATGAAAAAATCATGTCCCGCACCTGCCTTCCCATGAAAGGCGGGCGGCGCGGACCTGGAGGCAATGTGCATGCCGGTCAAACCGTGGTGGAGAGAAACTCTCGAGACAATACTGTGGGCCCTGGTCCTGGCCCTTATCCTGAGGACATTCGTTGTGCAGGCTTTCTGGATTCCAAGCGGTTCCATGATCCCCACACTACTTCCAGGCGACCGGGTTCTGGTGGCGAAATTCTGGTATTCCTTCACGGAACCCAAGCGAGGACAGATCATTGTCTTCGAGTATCCCGTCGACCCGAAAAGGGATTTCGTCAAAAGGGTCATCGGCCTGCCCGGAGAGGTGGTCGACATTCGCGACGGAGTCGTTCACATTGACGGCGATCCCCTGTCTGAACCCTATGTGCAATATCACGATTCATATGACATGAGAGCCGTCCGGATTCCGGAGGGAGAATATTTCGTCATGGGGGACAACCGTCCCAATTCCCAGGACAGCCGTTTCTGGGGTTTTGTCCCGGAGGGAAACATCAAAGGTCCAGCCTTTTTCCGGTATTGGCCGTTGACGCGAGTCGGAGGCCTTTACTGACATGACGAGAACCGTCTGGTACCCAGGTCACATGGCGAAAGGACTCAGGCAGCTCAGAGGCCTTCTCGAAAAGCTTGATGTCCTTGTCGAGGTTCGTGACGCCCGTGCGCCCGAGGTGACGGCATCCCCTTTTTCGATACAGGCCGAAAAAGTCAAACCCCTCTGGGTTGTGCTCTCGAAAAGGGACATAGCAGACGAAAATGTGACCCGGCGGTGGGTACGTTTTTACCGTGATCAGGGCAGGATGACCTGGGCCTTCGATCTCAGAAGGTCACAGCTCAAACCGTTACTTGCGGCAGTGGAAAAGGAAAGGCCTTCTCACAGGGATCTCCGTCTCGCCGTTATCGGAGTTCCAAACGTCGGCAAATCCATGTTTCTCAACCTTGTTGTCGGCAAGAAATCTGCATCCGTGGGTGCTGTCCCGGGTGTTACGAAGGGTGTTTCCTGGTACCGCGGGCGTGGTTTTCTCGTGGTCGACTCACCTGGAATTGTTGACCCGAAGTCCGATGCGAAAGTTCATCGGATCCTGGCGTGGTTGGCCGGATCCCGTTCCGACGTCATCGGCGGTTACGAGCCTGTGGCCCTGGATTTCATCGCCTACATTCAGGAACGGGGACTGTGGGAAAAAACCCTGGCTTCCCTCGATGTGGAAGGTCCGGACCTTCAGCCGGACGATATCCTTGTGAATGTCGGGAGACGACTGGGATGCCTCGTCAAGGGAGGCAATGTGGATCTCGAGAGGGCCGGCAAGATGCTGCTCGATTCCTTTGCTGCGGGGAAACTTGGCAGGGTCAGCCTTGAGACGCCCGAAACAGTGGCTTTCAGGGATGTGAAATGATGATCATCGCAGGAGTGGATGAAGCAGGCCGCGGCCCCCTGGCGGGTCCCGTCGTTGCAGCAGCGGTGGTGCTTCCGAGAAGAGAACGGGAACATCTGGTCGCCATGGGCCTACGGGATTCCAAGAAAATGACGGCCGGGAAACGGGAGCGAATTTTTTCCGTCATGCTTGAAATGGACGTCCCCTGGAGAGCACAGGCGGCGTCGCCCGGAAGGATCGACAGGCACAACATCCTCCGTGCCGCCCTTTGGGCAATGGAAAGAGCGGTTTTTGAACTTCCCGTGACACCCGATCTGGTCATTGTGGATGGAACGACGCCTCTTCCCTGTGAAGGCCTGAATCAGAGAGCGATAAAGGGTGCCGATGACATCGTTCCTGCCGTAGCGGCTGCCTCGGTCGTTGCGAAGGTGTTGAGGGACAGGGCGATGATCGTTCTCGCACAATGTTACCCTGAGTATGGCTTCGAACGGAACAAGGGATATCCATCGAAGGAGCACAGGCGGATTCTGCGCGAGATTGGCCCCTGTCCGCTTCACAGGCGGACCTTCGGTCCTTGCATGAAACGTCGTTGAACCTCTCCGAAAAACCATGACGCAAGAAACACAAAAACAACAGAACATGGAAGCATGGAAGGGAGTTGCGATGGCACGTCATCTTGACCTCGGCATTGCCGGTGAGGATATTGCCCGGAAGGCTCTTGAGGAAGCCGGGTACAGAATTCTTGAGCGGAATGTTCGCCTGCGGTCCGGCGAACTCGACATGGTGGCACTGGAAGGCGGCGAACTGGTCGTCGTTGAAGTCCGGACGCGTAGCGTCGGATGGATGACCCCGCCCGAGACGACCGTGGGACCGAAGAAACTCCGGAAACTGGTGCGCACCGGCCGGTGGTATGTCGAGCGCTCCGGATGGGAAGGTCCCTGGCGGATAGACGTGGTCGCCGTTACGGTCGGGCCCGTCAATGGACCGGAAGTGGAAATTTTCCGGGATGTTACGACAGGATTGATCGAGTCGTGAGCGCCTTCGGTGTAACCCTCCAGGGAATTGAAGCCAAAAAGGTGGAAGTGGAGGTTGAGATCACGGGAGGTCTCTTTTCCATTTCCGTAGTCGGGCTCCCTGACGCCTCGGTCAGGGAGGCCAGGGAAAGGGTTCGAGCCGCACTGAGATCAGCCGGGATGCCTGTCAGGGGGCGTGTCGCCGTTAATCTGGCGCCTGCCGACCTCCCAAAGGAAGGTGCACTGCTCGATTTGCCAATGGCCCTCGGCATTGCACAAGCAATGGGAGAAATCCCGCCGGTCACAGATGCCGTCTGCATGGGGGAACTGGCCCTTGACGGGAGGATCAGGCGCGTAAGGGGAGCCGTTCCCGCTGCGCTTCTGGCGAAAAAAACGGGGTTACCCCTTTTCGTCCCCGAAGCGAATGCCCGTGAAGTATCGCTGGTTACCGGCGTCAAGGCCTATGCGGTTTCGTCCCTTGAACGCCTGTTCGCCCATTTGAGAGGTGAGGCCAGCCTGGAACCCGTCGCCGGAGGTTTCCCCAGGGACGTCGAGGTAGAAGCGGATCCCGATCTGGCGGACATCAAGGGACAGGCACAGGCGAAACGTGCCCTCGAGATCGCAGCGGCAGGCGGACACAACCTCATCTTCGTGGGCTCTCCAGGATCGGGCAAAACCATGCTTGCAAGAAGCCTGAGGGGGCTTCTCCCGCCCCTTTCCGATGAAGAGGTCATGGAAACGCTCCTGGTCAGAAGTACCGTGGGTCTTCCTCCCCAAAAGGGACGGACGAGACCTTTTCGCACCATCCATCATACGGCGACGACGGTTTCCGTCTGCGGGGGAGGGGCGACGCTCAAACCCGGCGAGGTCAGTCTTGCACACCGTGGGGTGCTGTTTCTCGACGAGTTTACCGAATTCCGCAGAGACCTCATGGAGGCTCTTCGCCAGCCTTTGGAAGACGGGCGCATTGTCGTGAGCAGGGCCTCAGGAAGCGTGACCTATCCGGCAAGGGTGCTTCTTGTGGCTGCCTGCAACCCCTGTCCGTGCGGCTATTATGGAGATCCCGTCGTCCCGTGCAGGTGCCCGTCGAGCGCCGTGGAGAGATACCAGCGAAAGCTGTCGGGACCGATAATGGACAGGCTGGACCTGTACGTCAGCGTTCCCCGGCTGACTCCGGAGGAGCTCGTGCAGTTCGGTGAAAGCCCTTCCGAATCAAGCTCCCTGGTCAGGAAACGGGTGACCGCCGCCCGGAATCTTCAGCAGGAACGATGGAAGTCTCTTGGATTTGCCAGCAATGCGGAGATCCCCGAAAAGGTCCTCAGGAAGCATTTCGGTATGACCGCGGAAAGCCGGAAATTCCTTGAAGATGCGGTGGGGCGGCTCCGGCTGTCGGGCAGAGGACTTGCCCGCGTGCTCAGAGTTGCAAGAACAATCGCTGACCTGGGCAAAGAGGAAAAGATTCATTCCGCTCATCTTTCGGAAGCCCTCGCGTATCGGGAAGGGGCGAACATTCCGTGGACAGGTTGAGTTCCCTGGTTCTCCTGAATGGTGTTTTCGACCGCAGTCTCGTCACTGCCTGTACCGAAGGGTCCCTTTCGCCGGAGGAGATCGTTGCCGAAGGGCCTTCATTGTGGCAAAAACTGGGCTGCTCACCACGGGCCGTTTCGTTCCTCACGGAGAGGATCGGGAAGGGATGGGCGCAAAAGGAAACAGACAGCTGCACTCGACATGGAATCACCTTGATTCCCTGGGGTTCCGGAGAATACCCCCGCGCACTTGGACGACTTCCCGACCCGCCGCTGGTTTTGTACAAGAAAGGTCCTGCTCCTTGCGCAGAAGGAGTCGGCATCGTCGGGACGAGACGCTGCAGCCCCTACGGTCGCCGTGTCGCCAGGGACCTTGCGGCACGATTGGCCCTGCACGGGAGAAGGGTGATCAGCGGTGGGGCGGCAGGTATTGACACTGCCGCCCATGAGGGGTGTCTCGAAGGCGCCGGGAAAACGCTGGCCGTTTTGGGGACGGGTATCGACAAGATTTATCCCGCGCGAAACCGTGAACTTTTCGAGATCATAACCGAAGAAGGGACGCTCCTGTCAGAGTTCCCCCTCGGGTTCCCGGCGAGAAACTGGACCTTCCCCAGGCGCAATCGCATTATCGCGGCTTTGTCTTCGCCTCTTGTTGTGGTGGAGGCACCAATGAAAAGCGGAGCCATCATTACCGCCCGGCTTGCCCTGGAAGCAGGGCGGGATGTATGGTCCGTCCCCGGCAGGATTACCGAGACGCTTTGTTTCGGATCCAACGGGCTCATAGCTGATGGTGCCTACCCGCTCGTGGATGTGGACGAGTTCCTCCGGGTGGTGACGGGAACCCAGCAGGAGCTGGCTTTCGACAGACCGGAAAATGATCTCGAATCTGGTCCGGAATCGGGAAGGTCCCTTTCTGAGGACGAAGAAAAGGTGTATCGTCTCCTTCGGGAAACAGGAGGATGTACGGTTGACAACATTGCGGCCCGCGCTAAAATGAGCGCCACTGATGTTCTGAGGATTATCGGAATATTATCCGTCGACGGGATTGTCAGCAATGACGGTCCCGGCCGATGGGGTGTCGCCGCAGGCGGCCGAATGAGACTGGAAAGAGAGCGAAAGAAGAATTGAAGGAGGCATGATGATGCCTGTTCGATACATACCTGAATACGAAAGGAAATACCTGACGGAAGAAGCCCTTGCGCTGGCCTATTCAATGTGCGCCGGCGGCGACGTTTCGCCCGACATCATGGAACAGACAATGACCGAGGCGGTCAAATTCGGTCAGTCCGGCGGCCAACCCGTGGATGCCGGACTTTTCGAGGCCCTGCTCTGGGCTGTTTGCGACAACGACTTGAACCAAAAATCCGGACAAGAACTTTTCGACGATGTGACTCCATCGTCGGTTTCCTGACGGGGAGTACCTGAATGGCTACGAAAAGTCCGGCGAAAAAAACCACGGGAAAAAAGACCAAAAAGCCCTCGAATAAAAGTAACTCAGGAAAGACCCTGGTCATTGTCGAATCGCCCTCCAAGGCGAAGACCCTGAAAAAACTGCTTGGAAGAGGGTACGACGTACAAGCCAGCGTGGGACACATCAAGGACCTTCCGAAAAGTCGGCTGGCCATTGACATCGAAAATGACTTTTCCCCTGAATACATTCTCATCAGGGGGAAGGGCAAAACGGCGGCGGAACTCAGAAAACGGGCCGCCGAAAGCAAGCGCGTCCTTCTGGCATCCGACCCTGACCGGGAGGGCGAAGCCATAGCATGGCATCTTGCCGACGTCCTTGACATGGATCCGCAGACTCCGTGCAGGGTAAGGATGTACGAGATCACCCCGCAGGGTGTGGAAGAGGCTTTCAAGGAAATCACCGGTGTCGACATCGACAAGGTGGATGCCCAGCAGGCCCGGAGGGTGCTCGACAGGCTGGTCGGGTATAAACTGAGCCCCCTGTTGTGGAGAAAGATCAGGAGAGGTCTTTCGGCCGGACGCGTTCAGTCGGCTGCGCTCAGGATCATTTGCGACAGGGAAGACGAAATCGAGGCCTTCGAACCCAAGGAATACTGGAACCTCGCTGTTTCCGCAGAAACGGAGGATGGCAGGGCCTATACTTTCCGGGTGGATAAAAGGGATGGAAAGTCCCTCATCAAGGAGGGCAAAACCCTCCTGATCTCCAGCGAGGAAGACGCCCTGGAAATCGAGAGGGAAATACGTTCCAATCCTCTCGAGATCGTCGACTTTACGGCAAAAGACGGCAGTCGCAAGTCTCCCCCGCCCTTCAAGACGAGTTCTTTGCAGCAGGAAGCGGCAAGAAGGCTCAACTTCGCCCCGAGACGAACCATGTCGGTCGCGCAGAGCCTTTATGAAGGGGTCACCATCCCGGGACGGGGCACCACAGGGCTCATCACCTATATGAGAACCGACAGCCTGCGCCTCGCGCCGGTAGCGGTCAACAAGGCAAGGGATCTTGTCCGGTCGAGGTGGGGAGACAAGTATGTGCCCCGGAAACCAAGATTCTTCGAAGGGAAATCACGGTCGCAGGATGCCCATGAGGCGATCAGGCCCACCGATGTCTCCATTGCTCCTGATGACGTCAAAAACCACCTTACCCGCGATCAGTTCAGACTTTATGAGCTCATTTGGAAACGTTTCGTGGCCTGCCAGATGAGCAATGCCACGATTGCCAGGACAACCGTGGAGGCCCGTGCCGGAAAGATCGGCATGCGCCAGTCGGGAGCCACCGTGCGGTTTGATGGTTGGGGAGCAGTCTGGCCCCTGGACATGAAAGAGGAAACCCTTCCCGAAGCGCAGAAAGGGGAAAGACTCCAGGTGTCCGATGTCGAGAAGGAGCAGCGTTTTACCCGTCCCCCGGCCCGGTACAACGAAGGAACCCTTATCAAGGTCCTCGAGGACGAGGGCGTTGGGCGGCCTTCCACCTATGCAGCGATCGTGCAGACCCTTTATGATCGGCACTACGTGGCAAGAGACGATGACAAGCGCATGAAGCCGACGCCCCTTGGACGGACTGTGGACGGTTTTTTGAAGGAGCATTTTCCTCACATCGTGGATGTCACCTTTACAGCCGGCATGGAGGAAGAACTTGACGAGGTGGAAAACTCCAGGCGCCGATGGGTCGAGGTGGTCAGGGAATTTTGGGGCGATTTTGCCTCGACTTTGAAGAAGGCCGACGAGAACGCCGAACGCGTTCCCCCGCCTCCTCCGGAGCCGATAGGCGAAAACTGCCCGGTGTGCGGCAGGCCCCTGGTCAAACGATGGGGCCGCTTCGGGGAATTTATCGGCTGTTCAGGGTATTCCGACCCGGAGAACAAATGCACCTACACGCGCCCCATTGTGGATTCGCTGGGAATCACATGTCCCAAATGCAAAAAGGGTGAAGTGGTTCGCCGAAAGGGGAAAAAGGGGCGGCCTTTCTACGGTTGCTCGAGATATCCGGAATGCGATTTCATCTCATGGCAGCAGCCGACGGGAGAGGAATGCTCCGAATGCGGGGGCGTGATAGTCCTCAAGGGCCGGAAAAAGGAACATGTCTGCAGTTCATGCGGAAAGAAAATCGAGAAAAAGGACGACACCAATGAGTAAGGGGGCTCGGGAAGTTACTGTTGTCGGAGCGGGGCTCGCAGGAAGCGAGGCCGCCTGGCAGCTGGCCGAAAGAAATATTCCCGTCTGTCTTGTGGAAATGCGTCCTGAAGAGATGTCCCCCGCACACAAAACGGGCGAATTCGCCGAACTCGTATGCAGCAATTCACTCGGGGCCGACGTGCTCACCAGTCCCGGTGGCATCCTGAAACGTGAGTTGAGGCGTTGCAGGAGCCTGATTCTTCAGTGTGCCGATGAAGCCCGAATTCCGGCAGGGCGGGCCCTTGCCGTGGACCGGAACATCTTCTCCCGGTGCGTGACGCACCATCTCGAGTCGCATCCGTTGATCAGGGTTGAACATCGTGTCGTCAAAGACATCCCCCGGGGGCCGGTGATACTGGCTACGGGTCCCCTGACGGCGGATGCCCTGGCCGAAAAAATCGGAAGCGCAATCGGCAGTGACTTTCTCTATTTCTTTGATGCCGTATCACCCGTCGTCACTTCCGAGTCCATTGACATGAAACGGGCCTTTGCCGGCAGCCGCTGGGGACAGGGCGACGACTATATCAACTGCCCAATGGACGAAAGGGAATACTATGCGTTGCAGGAGGCCCTTGCAAATGCCGAACGCGCACCGGTACACGGATTTGAGAAGGACGGGCGGTATTTCGAGGGCTGCCTCCCCATCGAGGTTATCGCTCAGAGGGGCAAGGATACGTTGCGCTTCGGCCCCTTGCGGCCCGTGGGCCTGGAAGACCCTGAAACCGGGAAGAGGCCTTTTGCCGTGGTCCAGCTCAGGCAGGAAAACCGGGCGAAGACACTTTACAACCTCGTCGGTTTCCAGACCAACCTGCGCTGGCCGGAACAGGAAAGGGTGTTCCGGCTTATACCGGCCCTGCACGATGCGGAATTCGTCAGGTTCGGCGTGATGCACAGGAACCTCTATGTCAATGCCCCCCGGGTGCTCGACAAATACTTGCGCATACGCGGTCGTGATGATGTCTTTTTGGCCGGCCAGATCGTGGGCGTCGAGGGGTACATGGAAAGCACGGCCATGGGCCTTGTGGCCGCACTAAATGCCGTTTCATTCGTTACGGGCCGGAACTTCGCGGAATGGCCGCCCGAAACGGCGATTGGCGCCCTGTTGACCCACCTTTCGGAGGAACCTCCCCACGGACGTTTCCAGCCGATGAATGTCAACCTGGGACTTTTCCCCCCACTTCCACAGAAAGTGCGGAAACGGACCGAGCGATGTCAGCGATACGCCGAACGTGCCGAATCCGCCCTTTCTTCTGTTCTTTCGCAAATCGAAAGTGATTTGTCGGGAGACTGAGAATATTCTTGAACATCTGTTTTATTCAGAAAATTATGATGAGTCCAACACAAAATGCTACAATACTCACATGTGCGATACGATAGCGTCCAGCGTGGATGCCTACCTCGAATATCTGAAGTACAGCCGAGGGTCTTCAGATCATACCGTCGTGAATTATGCCGTGGATCTGGCACAGTTTTCGGAGTACCTGGAAACCCTGGACATCCATTGTCCCAAGGAAGTGGGGCATACTCACGTAAGGAGTTTCCTGCGGGAGGTCGTGGGCTTCGGGTATGCCAGGAGTTCCGCTGCCCGGAAACTTTCTTCCATCAAGGGATGGACGTCATACCTCAAGGAACGGGGGATGATTGCTTCAGATCCGGCATCCGGCGTCAGGGGGCCCAGGCTTCCAAGGAAACTCCCCAGGGCCATGACGCCCGACGAGGTGACACGGCTGATCGAAGAGGGACCGCGGGGCAAAAACGAGACCAGAGACAAGGCTGTCCTCGAGCTCCTGTATGGTTGCGGGCTTCGCATCGCCGAAGCCGCCGGTCTCGAATGGGAACAGGTGGACCTCGGGGAGCGATGGATCCGGGTGCTCGGCAAAGGCAACAAGGAACGGATGGTTCCCCTGGGGCGGTGTGCCGTAGAAGCCCTTGCGGATTGGCGGCAAAGACTCGATCCCGAAGAGCGGTTCCTTTTTCCCGGTGAAGGTGATGGTCCCGTGGCGGTCAGAACACTTCACAGGGTCGTCGCTCGAGCTGCAAGACGTGTCGGGCTTGTCGAGGTGACGCCCCACGTGCTCCGACACAGTTTTGCAACGCACATGCTGGAACGCGGTGCGAGCCTGAGGGTTCTCCAGGAGCTTCTGGGCCACGAGAGCCTTGTGACGACCCAGAGATATCTCAAGGTAACCGCCGAGCAGTTGAAAAAAAGCTATATCCAGGCACATCCGAGAGCTGGAAACGGAGGAAATCATTTTGAAGGGAACGACGATTCTCTGCGTGCGTAGAAACAACATGGTCGCCATGGCCGGTGACGGACAGGTCACCCAGGGCGACCAGATCATAAAAGCCGGTGCAAAAAAGGTCCGAACGCTTCATGGCGACAAGATCCTCAGCGGTTTCGCCGGAGGAACCGCTGATGCCATGACGCTTCTTGAACGTTTCGAGAAGAAGCTCGATGAACATTCAGGAAATCTCATGAGAGCCGCGGTGGCCCTGGTAAAGGACTGGCGGACGGACAGGGCGCTGCGGCGTCTTGAAGCAATGATGCTCGTGGCCGATATGGATCAGACGCTGCTTTTGTCGGGTGCCGGAGATATCCTCGAGCCCGAAGGCGAAGCGGCTGCAATCGGTTCCGGAGCAGGATATGCCCTTGCAGCGGCTCGGGCCTTTCTCGAGACCACCGATGCGGAAGCCGACTGGGTTGCAAAACGCGCGCTGGAAATTGCAGCTGATATCTGTATTTACACGAACAAATCCGTTGCCCTGGAGGTGCTCAGGTCGTGACGTTGTATTCCGAAGAAACGCTGACCCCGAGAGCGATCGTCGACCATCTTGGACGATACATCGTCGGTCAGGATAAAGCGAAACGAGCCGTTGCCATCGCCCTGAGAAACAGGTTCAGGCGGAAACAACTCCCTGTCGAAATGGCCAGGGAAATCGTTCCAAAGAACATCCTCATGGTCGGACCGACGGGTGTGGGCAAGACGGAAGTCGCACGAAGGCTCTCTGAACTGGTGCGAGCTCCTTTTGTCAAGGTTGAAGCCACGAAATACACCGAGGTCGGGTATGTCGGCCGGGATGTGGAGTCAATGATCCGGGATCTTGTGGAAAGAGCCGCTCAAATGGTAAGGGAACGCAAGACCGCCGAGGTGCAGGAAGAAGCGGCGGCCAGGGCGGAAGAGCGGTTGCTTGATGCCTTGCTTCCGCCGAGGAAGGCGAAAGACCGTGTGGTTGACGTCATGAGCCTTTTCACCGGCCAGGGGGAAAAACAGGAAGCCCCCAGCGAAGAAGACCAGAGGCAGGAAAGCCAGCGTTCGGCGACACGGGAACGGCTCCGCCAGATGCTCAGGGACGGAAAGCTCGACGGCCGTGAAGTGGAGATCGAGGTCTCCGAATCCGTGCAGGCAGGCATCCCCCTGATGGGGGGCGGCCCGGGCATGGACGAAATGGGGATGAACCTGGGTGAAATGCTCAGCGGCATCCTTCCGAAGAAGAAGAAACGGACACGAACGACTGTCAGTGAAGCCCAAAAGATACTTCAGGCGGAAGAAGCCGAGAAACTCGTCGACCAGGAATCGGTGGCCCAGGAAGCACTGGAAAAGGCCCAGGAGGAAGGCATCGTTTTTATCGACGAACTCGACAAGGTTGCCGCTACCGGGTCGGCGCAGGGTGGACCGGACGTCAGCCGCGAAGGCGTTCAGCGTGACCTGCTTCCGGTCATCGAGGGATGTACCGTCAACACCAAATATGGTCCGCTGCGAACGGATCATATCCTGTTCATCGCCGCAGGTGCCTTTCAGAAGGTCAAGCCTTCGGATCTCGTGCCCGAACTCCAGGGGCGGATCCCTCTCAGGGTCGAACTCAATCCCCTTTCCGAAGACGATCTTGCGAGAATTCTCGTAGAACCCGAAAACAGCCTGATCCGTCAATACCAGGCACTTCTTTCCACGGAGGAGGTCACCCTCGGCTTTTCCGACGACGCCATCAGGGAAATGGCGTCCTTGGCTGCACGGATGAACCGCGAGATGGAAAATATCGGAGCCAGGAGGCTCCATACCATGATGGAAAATCTGCTCGAGGATCTCCAGTTCGATGCCTCGGAAAGACGGGGGGAAACGGTGGAAATCGATGCCGGCTTCGTCCGCGAACGACTGGAGCACCTTGTTGCCGATTCAGACATGCGCCGCTACATGCTTTGATAACCGGCGCGAGCGGACGGCAAGCCTGCCGCTTGGGAGGATGAAAGAAAAAATGACAATGAAAACTCCAAAGGAACTGATAGAGTCGAGAGCAAAGATCGTCGACATATCGGCCATGCAGGATCTTCTGGAAAGGACCAGGGCCGTAAACCGGATGCTCCAGAACAAGAAGGAGACGGGCAGCCAGGATTTTCGGCGGCTGGCCAGGCTGCTGTGCGAACAGGCGGCCGCAAATGTGTACATGATCGACAGGGAAGGCAAGATCCTGGGATATGGCTGGACCAGTGAATATGACTGCCCGATCATGGAAGACCTTCTGAAGTCCGGGTATATGCCGGAAGATTATGTAGAGAAACTGAACCAGATTCATGAATCGGTCCTGAACCATACCGATCATGGACTGTGTGCCTATTCCGACGAACCCTGCACCTATTCCAACAAACATGTCGTCTACATCCCCATCAACGGCGGAGGCGAGCGCCTGGGCACCCTGATTCTGGCCCGCTTCGGGCATCCTTTCGACACGAGGGACCTGGTCCTGGGCGAATACCTGACCACCGTGGTGGGGCTTGAGATCCTTTACGCCCGGGCAAGACGGATCGAACAAAGGTCAAGGGAAAACCTTGTCGTCCAGATGGCACTGAGAGCCCTTTCCTATTCCGAAGTCGAGTCGATCAAGCACATCGTGCGTGAGCTGGGAAGCTCCGAAGGCGTTGTCATTGCGAGCAAGGTGGCCGATGATGCAGGGGTGACACGCAGTGTCATCGTCAACGCATTGAGAAAGCTGGAAAGCGCGGGTATTATTGAAAGCAGGAGCCTCGGGATGAAGGGGACCTACATCAAGGTTCTCAGTCCACTTTTCATGGAACGGATCGGATTCCCGGAGGACTGACCCGGATGCGCAAATGCTATACTTGTCAGCGTCAAGAACCAGCTGCACGGGGGTGATCGGTCGGGAAGTCAGGCTGTGACATTCGAAATGGACCGAAGATAGATTTTAAAAAACTGGACGAATCCAATGGAGGTATTCGAATTTCATGGAGCAACAGAACAGTTCACGGCAGGCGACCGTCAATGTGGGGGATATTGTAACGGGCACCGTCGAACAGATTACGCCCTTCGGAGCGTTCGTCAGGCTGTCGACCGGTCAGAAGGCGATGGTTCACATTTCGGAGCTGTCCCACGATTTCGTAAAAAAAGTCGAAGATGTGGTTTCCCTCAAGCAGGAAATCCGCGCCAAGGTGGTCAAGATCGATGAAAGAGGGCGAATCGACCTTTCCATCAAGAGGCTGCAGCCCAAACCTGATCGCGACCGCTCCCGGCAGCAACGGGACGGCGGCGGGGCTGATGATTTCGAAAAGAAACTGGCATCGTTTCTCAAAACAAGTGACCAGAAGATATCCGATCTCAACAAAAAGGCAAAAGACGGCCGCGGAAGCAAGGGCAGAGGGAAAAAATAACCCCGTGCATCCCCGGGCTTTCGTGGCAGGGGGCGGAATGCCCCCTCTTTTTTTTGAGAGTCTGCGTCGCGGAGACCTGGAAACAATCCTTGAACAGGTAGCGGGAAGGAAGTTCGACGAGAGAATCCTCTTCGGTGTCGCAGCCCGGTGTCCCCTGGGCGCTCCTTCGGTCATTCTCTGTCGCCCCCTGTTCAGGGGACGGCCTTTTCCCACGACCTTCTGGCTTACATGTCCCCACGTGATACAACAATGCGATGCCCTTGAAGCTGAAGGCGGCGTCAGGGGACTCGAGTCCTTTCTTGCCAAAAAAGCCCTGGAGTGGCGAAACTACGGGGTGTTGCATTCGGCCATCAGGATGATGTTTGTCAAGCCGGCGGAAAGACGGTTTCTTTCAGCCAGGAGGAAGAGGATGTGGGACAGCCTTCGAAAAGGCAGGGTCGGCGGGACCCGCGAGGCCTCACGTATCAGGGTGAAATGCCTTCATCTTCAGGCCGCCTCCTGGCTTGCCCTTGGGCGGCATCCTGGTGAAAAATGGCTTGAGAGCAGGATATCGAAACTGTGTTCCCCCGATAATGAATATCCCTGCAGCAAGAGGGAGAGACAGGGGCAATGACGCCAAGATTCGGAGCGGTGGATCTCGGGTCTAACTCGGTACGGTGCCTCGGTGTCGCCGGCGACGGCGGGACACTCAAATACCTTTTTTCGGGACGGTGGGCGACTCGCCTTTCGGAAGGGATGACCGACGAAAAACGTGACATTGTTCCCGAAGCTCTGGAACGGACCATGGAGGCTTTGGAGGAAGTGAAGGAAAGGTTGCAGCAGGAGGGTATCCCTTCCTCGGGAACACGGTTTTTTGCCACCGAGAGCCTCAGGTCGGCTGAAGCCATAGAATCGGTGATTCCCGCCATGGAACAGATCATCGGCGCCCCCCTGCATGTCCTTGGCGGCCGGGAAGAAGCACGATACAGTCTTGAAGGGGCGCTTCTTGGCATCGACAAGGCGGATGCCGTATTCGACCTCGGCGGAGGAAGCCTCGAAGTAGCCGGCCGTGGCTTTGCGGAATCCTTCAGGCTTGGTGCCGTCAGAATGGCTTCCCTTTATGGTGAGGAGTTCGGAAGGATCTCCGTAAGATCCCGGGAGGTTTTACAGGTCCTTCCCCGCAATGTTCGAACCCTGGCGGGTGTCGGAGGGACTTCTTCCTCGGCGGCAATGATGATGCGAAAAATACCCTGGCAGGAGTATCATCCTGCAAAAGTCCACCGGTGCCGGATAGAAAGGTCATGTCTCGGCGTGCTGCTCGAGAAGCTCAAGAACCTTGATGTGAACCGGCGCCGGCAAGTGACGGGACTCGAACCGTCGAGGGCGGATATCATCGTTCCGGGCCTTTGCGTGATCCAGGCGCTGCTGGATCGGCTTGACCTGGATGGGTATACACACAGCGAGACGGATCTTCTCTGGGCCCAATGCGCCGTGGCCGCGGCCGAAGAAGGCAGGGTCGTCGAAAGAGCGGAATTCTAGGAAAACAGGAGGCGGTCGTTCATGTGGCACGGGCGGTTTCGTGAAGATACGGCGGAAGTGGTCCAGCGGTTTACCGAGTCGCTCGACCTCGACTGGCGGCTGGCACCCTACGACATTTACGGGAGCATCGCCCATGCGCGGATGCTTTCGGAAGTCGGGCTTGTCAGCCCTGAAGAGGGCGAAAAACTGGAAAACGGTCTCAGACAAGTCCTGGTCGAGATACAGGAGGGGACATTCACTCCATCTTTGGCCATGGAAGACGTTCACATGAACATTGAGGCGAGGCTGACGGAGATCGTCGGACCCGTGGGGGCCAAGCTTCATACCGGAAGAAGCCGCAACGACCAGTCCGTGACGGCGGTCAAACTGTTTTTGAGAAGGGAGATGGTTGCCCTTGGTGACGAGCTCCTGATGCTGATGGATTCGCTGATCGATCGGGCAGTCACCCACAGGAACGTTATCATTCCGGGGTACACCCACCTCCAGCAGGCCCAGCCAATCAGCATGGGGCACTACTGGCTGGCCCACTTCTGGGCTTTTTCCAGGGATTTCCGCCGCATCCTCTTTGCCCTTGAGGTCATCAATGAAAGTCCCCTGGGCGCGGGAGCCCTCGCCGGTTCGACGCTACCCCTCGACAGGGGCTACACGGCGGGATTGCTCGGATTCGACAAGGTTGCCGAAAACAGCCTTGATGCAGTAAGTCAAAGGGACTATCTTCTTGACAGCCAATACGCCCTTGCCATGGTGATGCTCCATACCAGCAGGATGGCCGAGGACATGATCATTTACAGCAGCCGGGAATTCGGCTGGATGGAACTGCCCGACGCCTTTTGCACCGGTTCAAGCATGATGCCCCAGAAAAAAAACCCCGACGTTCTCGAACTCGTGAGAGGGAGATCCGGAAGGGTAGTGGGCGACCTTGTCGATCTTATGGTCATCCTCAAGGGGCTGCCTTTCGCCTACAACCGGGACATGCAGGAAGACAAGCGGGCCCTCTGGACTTCCCTGCAGATGACGAAAGATGTGCTGGAAGTCCTTCCCCAGCTGGTGGCCAGGGTGGAGATCGACGAAGAACGCGCTGCGGCATCTTTTGTCGATGGTTTTACCCTTGCAACGGACGTGGCGGAATATCTCGTCATGAAAGGGATTCCCTTCAGGGACGCCCATGAAAAGGTCGGAAGCGCCGTCAGGTGGTGTGTGGAACATTACAAGGCCCTGACGGATCTCTCCCTCGAGGAATGGCAGGATCTCATCCCCGAGGCCGGCGAGGACCTTTTGCCCCTGCTGGACGTGGAGCAATCGGTGAACAGGAGGAACACGCAGGGAGGCACATCTTTTAAACAGGTGGCGCTGCAGATAGAGCGGGGCCTCGAAACGATGGAGCAATACCGGAAGCGGCTTGCGGAATATCCCGCCCGGTTCGCGTTGTAGAGGGAACGGATAGAATCGATCACGGCCTGCGAAAAAGATTTGGGTTGACCACCTAAAGGATCTTGACAGCACCCGCGATGGCAGGTATAGTGTTTCCCGCTCCAGCCGGGCCGTTAGCTCAGTTGGAAGAGCACCGGACTTTTAATCCGGGTGTCACAGGTTCGATCCCTGTACGGCCCACCAACGGCACCATTCAAGCGGTCCCATCGTCTAGTGGCCTAGGACACAGCCCTTTCAAGGCTGCGGCACGGGTTCGAATCCCGTTGGGACCGCCATTTTCTTTGGTTGCCGGCGTAGCTCACTCGGTAGAGCAGCGCACTCGTAATGCGCAGGTAGGCGGTTCGATTCCGCCCGCCGGCTCCACGACCTACAGGCCACCTTCGGGTGGCTTTTTTCTGTATTTTGAGGAGGAAACATGTCGACAAAACGCCGGGTACTCTTTGCACGCCATGGGGCGACTGACTGGAACTCGCAATACCGTTACCAGGGGAAAGCGGACATTCCGCTTAATGAAACAGGCCGTAAGGAGGCCATGCTTTTGGCGCAGCGGTTGAGATCCTGGACGCCTTGCAGGGTATATTCGAGCCCCCTAACCAGGGCCGCCGAGACGGCGCGGATCATTGCCGCTTCGATGGATTCCCGCCCCCATGTCAATTATGTCGATGACCTCGTGGAAATGGATTTTGGTGATTGGGAATCCCATTCCATGTATGACATTGCACGAAAAGACCCTGAACTGTTTGCCGCGTGGCGGGCCGACCCCTCAACCGTGGCGGCACCCGGGGGGGAAGCCTTCGAAACGGTTCTGTCCAGGGTGAGATCCGCTTTGGGAAATATTTTCGAAGAGAGCGATGAAGACCTTCTGGTGGTCTTTCACGGAGGAACGATACGTGCCGCCCTTTGCTTCCTTTTCAACATGCCTCCTTCGGTGGTCTGGCGGTTGCGCATGGGAAACTGCAGTCTGACAGGCATTGAAATGCGTGATGACACGTGCTACCTCGCTTTTTTCAACGACGTATCCCATCTCCGGGTGCCTGAAGAGTTTGCCGGTTCCATTCCCCTGGGCGAGTGGTAAATGCGGTTCGTCCATGGTATAAAGGGATGAGGTCACAGGGAGGAGAGCCATGGACGACAAAAGGCGGCCCGATACAGATGGTCGAAGAGTTTCGGAGAAAGAGGAAAGTTCCCTTTGGCGGAAGGCCGCAAGCGGTGACGAAGACGCCAGGGATCAGCTCATTCTTTTACACAGGCCGCTGGTTTTCTGGCTCGCCGGGAAATTCCAGGTTTCCCCCCAGCAGTATCATGACCTTGTCCAGGAGGGCATGATCGCACTCATCAAGGCCGTGGACAGGTTTGACCCCGAAAGAAAAACCCGGTTCGCCACTTACGGCTACTACCGCATCAAGGGGCAGATGACCAATTACCTGCAAAGAGTCGAAGCGAAAGCCCCCCAGCCTGTTGATGAAGACGCCTTTCCCCTTTCCAGCGGGGATGAAACGGACAGGCTTGACTGGCTGATCAGCATCATGGAACAAATGAAAGATCTTCCGGAAAAAGAGTCCGATGTCATCGAGGCTCTTGTCTTCCAGGGGAAAAAGGCCAGGGAATATGCCAGTGAGCGTGGCGTCGACGTCAGTCACATATACAGGCTGCAAAGGAAAGCCATATCCAGGATACGCAACGTGCTTGGACTTGAAGCGACAGAACATCCCTGAACTGTGATAATGTTCATGCCCACTGTTAAAAATCCGGCATGCCGGGTTCGGGGAGGTTTCCTGTATTATGGAAAAGAGATTCAGGCGGGTTCAAAGATGGCTTGAACGGTGCATTGAAGCTTGCAGGAAAGAGAAATGGTCCAATGCCGTTGCCGATGTGGAATGCGCCAGGGCGGAGCTTGAAACGGCCAAAGATGAGCTATGGTCGTTGGTTTCCGAAGCCCGGGCGGCCGAGAAGGCAGGATATGCGGGAAGGATGTTGCCACTCTCCCTGCGTTCGGCTTTTCTGGCTGTGGCAGTCGTCATGGCGGCCGCAATCCCCTTGTCCACGGGGACCGTCCCGGTAGCGCTGGAACAGGTGGAAAAGGAGGTTTCCCTGGAATGGGTGACCCCTGACGAGAAGCGTCTCCTCACGTCCCTGCGGCAAAACCTCAGCGACATGAACAGCGCCAGGAACACCCCGGGAGAGGCAACAAAGGCCGAAACGGCCGGCAAGGCGGATCGACAGGTTGCAAAGACCTCTTCCACTTCAGCAGTGGTTCATGCCGGTGGGGCAGGTCAAACCGGACGGCAGGACCTTCCAGGGCAACCTTCCGGAACGAAAAAGGAAGACGTGACCATCGACGAGATCCTGTCGCTTTACGAGGTCGGCCAACGGGCGTTACGATCGGAACCCATAACGATCGAAGAGGCAAGCAGGTAAGCAGCCGGTTCCCTGACTGCGGAGCCGCTACGAAAGGAGTGCTGAGCACGTGAGACGTTCCGGACTCTTCGCAGGCTTTTTGATTCTGATTGCAGCAATTTTCGCAGCGACCGCGGCCACAGCCCAGGCCCCGCTTGTTTCGGGAATCGGAGTGACGGGGAACAAGGAAGTGGTTGACGAGCATATCCTGAATGTCGTGGAAACCGAAGTGGGGGAACCGCTGGACAGGGACCAGATTCAGCAGGATGTCGACGCGATTTACGGTCTCGGCTTTTTCTCCCTGGTCGATGTCTCCATCACGCCCCAGGCCGGTGGAGCTTATGTCGAGTTCGAAGTTATTGAAAACCCTGTCGTGCAAAAGGTGGAATTTACCGGCAACACCGTCTTTACCGACGAAGAACTCATGGAAGTGCTCTTTACACGACCGGGAAACGTGTTCAACAGGATCTTTTTCCGCCATGACCTGCAGCGGGTTGTTGAAAAATATGAAAAGGCCGGATATTCCATGGTTCGCATCCAGGATGTCCAGGTGGACGGGGAAACGGTCAACGTACAGATCATGGAACCCGCCGTCGGGGACATCATCATCCAGGGCAATACCAGAACCAAGACTTACGTGATAGAGCGGGAAATACTGCTTAAAAAAGGCGACCTTCTCAACTCGACGCTGCTCAGGCATTCTTTGGCCAACTTGAACCAGTTGGGCTTTTTCGAGGACGTAAGCCTCGGTTTCGAGCCAAGCGAGGAAGATCCGTCGGTTGTCAACCTGGTTTTCACCGTCGAGGAAAAAAGGACTACCAGGCTCGGGTTGTCAATTGGGCACGGGACGAGCAGCGGGTGGTCCGGAGGGGCCAGCGTGACGGAATCGAACGTGGGAGGACGGGGTCATATAGCCGAAGTGGCCTTCGAGACAGGGGACTACGAGCAATACTGGGTCACCTACCGGGAACCCTACATGGACCAGGAGCATTATTCATGGAGGGTAGGATTTTACAAACGCGACTGGGAAGACGTGGAAGACAATTACGAGGGTGCAACCAGATATGAATATGATGAGGATCGGACCGGGTTTTACGCCGGTATCGGCAAGCAATTCCGCAACGACGAAAAACTGAGCTGGTTCACAACACTTGACTGGCATAACATAGATTTGACCAACATAAGATACCTGAGCGGCACAGAACCGTTCGCAGACCCTGAGGAACGGGCCGGCGACACCTATTCCATTACAGGAACACTTACCTATAATAACCGGAAAAAGTACATCGCTTACCCCGAAGGGCAGGTATACTCCCTTTCGATAGAACAGGGTCTTTTCCAATCCGATTACGGCAGCGGCGATGACATGAATTACACCAAGTATTGGCTTGAAAGCCGTTTTTATTGGCCGCTGCGAGACTTTCTTGGCGGCTTCGTAAACCTCGACATCGGTTCTGAAGAGGATCCCGTCATTTTCGCGAGCAGGATCCGTTACGGGTTGTCTTCGGGTTCCGTCCCCTGGTCGGAAAAATATGAACTTGGCGGCGACCAGACACTGAGAGGGTACGAGGACGACGAGTTCAGGGGCGAGGAAATGGTCATGGGGAATTTCGAACTTCGTCTTCCCGTACAAGAGTCGCTTTCATTTGTGCTTTTCTACGACACAGGTTATGCCAGTGACGACTTCAGCTTTTCAGACGTCAAGGATTCCGTTGGTTTCGGGATAAGGGTCAGGACTCCGCTCGGCAATTTGAGGCTCGATGTGGCCGAGGGAGAGTATGACACCTTTACCCATTTCGGGTTTGGGGAGCTTTTCTAGACGAAAAGAGAGGGTTTGATGTCGGTAGTTTCTGACGGATATGGGCATTTGAGAAGAAAGGCCACGGTCGTATTCTGGGCCGTGGCCTTTCTTCTCACAGGCACGGCGGAAGCAGGCGTCAACGTCGGTGGTGTCCCTGAGTGGCTCGAACCGCCGATCAATAGGTCGCTTGGAGCCGTGTGGGAAGAAGTGGTGGATCGGGTTTCTTCAGACAGGGAGCGGGTCCTTTCCCTGGTCGCAAAACGCCTTTTCCCGGGGCTTGAACTTGTCGAGATCCAGATCGCCGGTGATGACCTTGACGTCGTGTTCCATGTACCGCCATCCCGCGCAGAGAACTGGAATGTCCGGTTGAAACAACCGGATCTCCCGGATTTTTTGGAAGAGATATTCCAAAAGGACGTTTCGGTATTCCAGAAAAGGGTGGTCCAGATACTGGATTCCCTTCCGCTGGATGTCTTCCGTTGGGCGGGAGAGGATTTCAGAAACAGCCTTGCTGAACACCTGGAAAGGACCCTTCCGGGGTGGAAGCCTTCATTCGTTTTCTCGAGAAGCGAAGGCAACGGGCTTCTTGAAATCGGTTTCACGCCTGAAGAACCTGTCGTGATCGCCTTTTCGCCCAGACTCTCGAGCCGTTCGCTGCCCTTGATTCTCCAGTCGAAGCTTGAGGACGAAACACTCGAGGTGACGTCGGAAATCGTCGGCCTCCCAGGTGCCTGGATCGGACGACACAAGGAGGCTGTCGAAGCGTACGTCGCCTCTTCTCTGGAAAAAAGATGGGCCGCCGAGGAAATGCGCGGAAAGGTTGATGTGGATATTCAACCCGACCGGATCGCTCCTGTCGATGTCGAGGTCGAGAGCGATCGGTATACCCTGCGGGCCTGGCTCGGAGTCTTTGCCGGTGCAGACGATAGATATCCTGAGTTGGGGATCCATGCCGGACGCCGACTTCAGCCTTTTCCTGGTTGGAACATCGAGGGTTACGGAGAGTTCCTTGTGGAAATGAACGATGGAAGCATCGATCCGAGGATCGGGTTGAGATGGAAAGGGACTTCAGACATCTGGCTGGGAATCGAACGGTCCTTCGATGACGACGAGAATTGGGGACGGGTCTGGTTCGATGAGATCCTGCCGCGGCTTTATGCGTGGGGACGATTCCGCGAGGACGGGGAGGCCGAAGCGGCGATCGGATGGAGGACAGGCGAGCACATTTCCTGGGAAATATACTACGACAGCCGTGACGACGAGGACGTGAGCCTCAGAATCATGGGGAACCTGTAGATGAATTGGTGAGATGAAGTCATGATGATAAAAAACAAAACAACCCTGGGTGACCTGGTCAATCTTATCGGTTCCGGCAAAGTGATAGGGGATCCTCAAAGACGTGTTACAGGAGTTCAACTTCCTGAGGGGACCTCACCTGACAAGGTGACGGCCGTCTGGCAAAAGCAGATGTTGCGGAATCTGGCAGCGGGTGTGCCGGTCATTTCCTCGCCGGGATGGATTGAAGAAGAAAGGGACAGGATCGAAGTGGAAGATCCCCAGTATGCTTTTGCAAAGGTACTGGGTTTTTTCGCGACCACATCCAGACCACAGCACGGTATTCACGAGTCCGCCTGCGTCGGGGAGAATGTCGTAATTGCGTCCACGGCTTCTGTCGGACCCCACTGCGTCATTGGCGAAGGATGCCGCATAGGTCCCGATGCGGTCCTGGAAGCGGGGGTTTTTTTGGGCCGGAACGTGAAAATCGGGAAGGGAACCTTCATTGAACCGCGCGCGGTGCTTTACCATGGCGTTTGCATTGGAGAGAACTGCCTGATCCACGCCGGGGCAATTCTCGGGTGTGACGGGTTCGGCTTTTTGCCCGGGCGTGGGGAGGAACCCGTCAAGATTCCTCAACTGGGAACGGTCAAAATCGGTGACCGCGTGGAAATCGGCGCAGGGGCCACGATAGACAGGGCAACGATCGGAGAAACCCTGGTGGGTGACGGAACGGTCATTGACGACCAGGTGCATGTCGGTCACAACGCCAGGATCGGGAAAGGCTGCATCCTCGTTGCCATGACCGGAATCGCGGGCAGCGCCGTTCTCGAGGACAATGTCATCATGGCGGCCAGAAGCGGTGTGGCCGATCACGTGAAAGTCGGCAAGGGGGCCACCGTGGCGGCCTATGGTGGTGCCACCAGGGATGTCCCCGAGAAAGCGATCGTCTCCGGGTTCCCGGCCAGGGAACACTCCTCGGAGATGAAAAAACAGGCACTGCTCCGGAAATTGCCAGACCTGGCGACAAAAGTGAAGCAACTGGAAAAAAGGATCAGGGAACTCGAAGATACGTCGGATGGCGAGCACTCATGACAAGGTCTCGCACAATCACAAAAAGGGTTTCCTGGAGGGGCAAGGGACTGCACAGCGGCAAAGAATGTGTCGTGACCGTTTCGCCTTCCCGACGACCCGGCATATATTTTTCTCATGAGGATGCAAGAATCCCCTTGCAAAATCTTCAGGCAGACGGGTCAGCCAGGGGGACCACGGTGACATTCCCCAATGGACGCCGGGCAATGACGGTGGAACATCTGCTCGGGGTGCTCTCCGGCCTTGGGCTTTGGGCCGTTGTCATCGATCTGGAGGGCCCTGAAATGCCGGCCCTCGACGGATCCGGCAAGACAATGGCGAATGAGCTCGAGAAGCATGCCGTCGATGCGCCCTGCGAAGGACCTGACCCGCTGATAATTACCATTCCGGTGACGGTGGAAGACCCTGAAAGAGAAGCCTTCGTCGGATGTTTCCCCTCACGAGAGACACGGGTGACGGCGGTAATACGCTACGAAGAGACGTATCCTGCGGTACAGGCGGCTGACTATCGTCACAGTTTCCTGGATTTTGCCGGGGAAATTGCACCGGCCCGGACCTTTGTACTCGAAAGGGAGATCGAAGAGGTGCTTTCGAGAGGGCTCGGCCAGGGAGGTTCCCGGGAGAATACATTGGTTTTGGGGACCGACGGTCCCCTGCAGGCGCCGAGGTTTCCTGAAGAGCCGCCCCGTCACAAGATACTTGACCTTTTCGGGGATTTGGCACTTTTGGGAAGGCCTGTGATCGGCCGTTTTTTCTCCTACAAGGGAGGGCACGTCATGAACCTTCGACTTATGGAGCGCCTCCGGCGTCTTGCCGGGACAAAATGAGGCAATAAACGATCCGAAAGGAGATATCGCGATGTTCGATATTCACAAGATCCTGGAGTCTCTGCCCCATCGGTATCCATTTTTGCTGGTGGACAGAATACTCGAGATTTCGGACGATCACGTCATCGGCCTGAAAAACGTGACCATAAACGAACCCTTTTTTCAGGGGCATTTTCCGAAGGAACCTGTCATGCCAGGGGTTCTCGTTCTGGAAGCCATGTGTCAGGTCGCAGCCATGATGATTGTCGGCAATCCGGAAGCAGAAAACATGGCGATGTACCTGACGGGGGTGGAGAAAGCCAGGCTCAGGAAGCCTGTCGTCCCCGGAGATCAGATGATCACCAAGGCTCGCATCCTCAAGATTCGCGGCAAAATCGGCAAGGCCCAGGCAGAAGCCAGGGTGGACGATCAACTTGTCGCCGAGGCCACCTTCGGCTTTGTCGTCACGGAACGATTGACAGGAGAAAAACAGAAATGACCCCACGTATCCATCCCACGGCCCTCGTTTCCGGGAAGGCCCACCTTTCCGAAGATGTAACCATCGGTCCCTGTTGCATCATCGACGAGGACGTCGTTATTGAGGAAGGCACGGAACTGGAAGCCTTCGTCAGGGTGCGGGACCATGTGCGCATAGGGAAGAACTGCCGTCTCTTCGAGCATGTCGTCGTAGGCGGGCTTCCGCAGGATTTCGACTTCAAGGGGGAGAGGTCCTGGGTTTTCATCGAAAATGGCGTGGTCCTTCGCGAGAACGTAACTGTTCACCGTGCAAGCGGAGAGGGAAACCGGACGGTTGTCGGCGAAGGAGCTTACCTGATGGAAGGAAGTCACGTCGGCCACAATGTCAAGGTAGGCAGAAACTGCGTCATTGCCAACAAGGTCGGACTTGCCGGGTATTCCAGCGTTGGAGAAGGCTCCGTCCTTGGAGGGCTGGCGGGAGTGCACCAGTTTGTCAGGATAGGCAGATACTGCATGATCGGCGGCTTGTCGAAAGTGGTGCGGGATGTGCCGCCTTTTACCCTTGTCGACGGCCATCCGGCGGAAATCCGCAACATCAATGTCGTGGGTCTCAGGCGCAGGGGCTTTACCCAGGACGAACGGACCCTGATCAAAAAAGTTTACCGTTTCCTCTTCAGAAGGGATCTGTCTTTCAGGGAAGCTGTCGCCGGGCTTGATGCCGCGTTCGGTGAGGCGGAACTTGTGCATGAAATCCGCGAGTTTGCCGAATCGGGGAAACGGGGCATTACTCCGTGGCATATTTTTGAGAAGAAGGGGAACCATCAATGATACGCTTTTTCGCCATGGATGTTGACGGCACCCTGACCGATGGCGGCATTTACCTCGATGGCCAGGGGGGCGAATGGAAGCGCTTTGACGTGCGCGACGGCTTCGGGATCGCGAAGCTGCGCAATGCGGGTATCATGGTCTGTATTATCAGCGGCAGATATTCTCCCGTGACTCAAAGAAGGGCCCTGGAGCTGGGGATCGATCTTGTCCGCCAGGACATCAAGGACAAGATCGGCCTTCTCCAGGATCTTGCCGCAGAGGTCGGAGTTTGCGATTCGGAAGTGGCCTACATTGGCGATGACGATAACGATGCGGAATGCATCCGGTGGGCTGGAATGGGTTTTGCGCCTCGGGATGCCCAGCCTGCGGCGCTGGAGGCTGCAGATATGGTGACCGAAGCCACAGGCGGAAACGGGGCGGTCAGAGAAGCTGTTGAGCGGATACTCCAGACCCTCCAGGTGGAGGAAGGTTGATGAAGACACGCGGCATGAAAAGGTTTTTCTTTCCTGTCCTGACCCTGGATCGCTATATCATCACCCAGACGGCCAATGCTTTTGTGTTTGGTGTTCTCGCATTTACGGTGCTTCTTGTGGCAGGCGATCTGCTCTTTGAGATCGCCGACCTCATGATAGAGAGGGGAGTTTCTCTCTGGGTCGTAAGCCGGCTTTTTATCTATAAACTCCCAGGGGTCGTGGTCATGACCCTTCCCATGGCCTCGCTTCTGGCTGCCCTCCTGACGTTCAGCAGACTTTCCTCGCAGAGCGAGATCATCGCCATGAAGGCCGCAGGGATCGCCTTTCAGCGAATTCTCCGTCCCGTGATCGCCGTATCGGTAATTGTATCGATTTTTGCGATTTTCATGAACGAAAGCATCGTCCCCTTGTCGAACAAGGCGGCTGACAATGTCTTTCGTTTTGAAGTGGCCAGGGAGCAGCCCTCTCTTTTGAAAGAGCAGATCTTTTTGCGTGACGAACAGGGAGGACAGTTGAAGAGGGTTATCTACATCGCGAAGTTGTTGCAGAACAGGGGCGAGATGCAGGATATCCTGATACAGGATTTCGAGGAAGGGGCAATGAGTCGGATAACAAACGCCGAAAAGGCCTACTGGAAGGACGACAAATGGTTTCTCGAGGATGGCAAGACCTTCGAGGTTGCCAAAAGCGGGAAGGTAAACCTGCTGTTTTCCTTCGAAACCCAGGAAATGCCCCAGCTTCTGGAACCCGGGAAAATTGCTCGGGCGTCCAGGGACCCCGACGAGATGAGCGCCCTTGAACTGAAGGAATACATCAACATCATGGAAAAGCAGGGGGCCAACACAAATCCGCTGCTGGTCATGTTTCACCTGAAGCTTTCCCTCCCATGGGCCTGTGTGATCCTGGCCCTTCTGGGTTCGTCTCTCGGCGTCAGGCCTCACAGGACAGGGTCCGGCATCGGCCTTGCCGTGAGCGTCATGGTCGTTTTCGTCTACTATGTGCTCATGTCCTTTTTCAAATCTTTCGGCGAGGCTGGCTATCTTCCGCCTCTGGTCGCTGCCTGGATGCCGAACCTGCTGTTTTTCGCCTATGCCCTCAGACTGGCCTTCAGGGCCAACAGGTAGGAGGAGATTGTCGTGCCGGACATCGCTATCGCCCTCATTGCCGGGGAAGGAAAACTCCCGGTGGAAATTGCCCACCGGCTGATCCAGGGAGGGAGAAGGCCTCTTGTCTACGCGCTGGGCGGGAACCATGCGAGATTTGAGGGACTCGACCCGGAAGATGTGGTGCCCCTGGAAAATCCCGATCTGGAATTTGTCATTCAGGATCTTGCAAAAAGGGACATCCACAGGCTGATGCTGGCTGGACTGGTGCCCAAAACCCTCATGTACCGTCCGGACAATCTCGGAAGGAGTCTCGGCAGGATTCTGGAGAACCTCGATTCACGAGACGATCACACCCTTCTCGGGGCCATCGTCTCGGAAATAGAACGGGCGGGCGTGAGAGTGCTTCCCTACAAGGATTACATACCTGATCTTTTGGCTTCGGAAGGCCTCATAGCGGGACGTTTCCCGAGTGACGCCGAGATGGCGGACATCGCCTACGCCAGGGAAGTGGCGCAAACCCTTTTGCCATTGTCTTTCGGACAAACCCTGGCCGTGCACGGTAAGGCCGTTGTTGCCGTCGAAGCCATGGAGGGAACGGATCAGATGATCAAAAGGGCCGGTGAACTCGTCAATGGCGGCATCTTGCTGAAAATGATGCGGGAGGACCAGGATGAGAGGTACGATCTTCCGACAGTCGGACCTTCAACGATCAGGGGCATGGCTTCGGCCGGTCTGAGTTGCCTTGCCGTCGAAGCGGGGAAAACCATTGTTCTTGAAAGGGATGATTTGGCCCGTCTCGCCCGGGAAGCGGGGATAGCCGTATGGGGGCTCAGGTAGGAACCGTCTTCGTCAGTTGTGGAGAGACGTCAGGAGATCAATACGCTTCGGCGCTGGCAAAAGCTCTCAGGGATGAAGGATTTGCCGGCCGGGTCTGGGGAATGGCCGGACCCGAAAGCGCAGCTTCAGGTGTTGAAGTCGAGTGGTCCATGGATGAGCTTCAGCTCATGGGAATTGTCGAAGTCCTGGGGGCAATCCCCCGCCTTTTCCGGCTGAGATCCAGGATTGTGGAACGGATTCTCGCAGAAAGGCCTTCCGTCCTTGTCCTCATCGACAGTCCGGATTTTCATCTTCCCCTGCTTTCATCTCTCCGGAAACGTGGCTACAAAGGGAAGGCCGTGTATCTTTGTCCCCCGACGGTCTGGGCGTGGCGGCCATCGCGCACGGAAAAACTGAAGAGACTTTGTGACTTGTGCCTTCCCCTGTTCAGGTTTGAACACGAGTTCCTGCTCCGGCACGATGTCAGGAGCAGGTGGATCGGTCATCCCCTCAAGGATCGCCTTGACGGATTCCTCCCGGACAGGGATCTGAAAAAACGCCTCGAAGGAAAAGACATCATCGGGCTCCTGCCGGGAAGCCGGCCCGGTGAGGTTGCGCGTCTTTTGCCGCCATTGCTTGATGCAGGACGAAAGCTTCGGGCGGAGGGGTATTATCCCCTGGTGTCGCTTGCGCCTCACCTGCCACGGGGGACACGGCGTTTCCTGCGTGAGTCGGCTGCGGATTCCGACATCGATGTGTACGAAGGCCCCGGGAAACATGTCCTGGCCGTTTCCCTCGCCGTGGCCGGGGCAAGCGGGACCGTTGCCGTCGAGTCGCTCATTCTCAAAACGTTCATGGTCGTCCTGTACAGGGCCTCTTCCAGTTCATGGCTTGCCTACAGGCTTTTTGTGAAGACTCCCTGGATTTCGATACCGAATATCCTGGCCGGTGATGAAATATTCCCCGAGTTCCTGCAATCCGATGCCACTGCCCGAAACGTCCTCTACAGCCTGAACAGGTATTGCGAAAATGCGGAATACCGAAGGAGGACGGAATCGCTCATGGAAAAGGCCGTCGGTGAGCTCGGGGAAAAAGGTGCCGTGCAGGATTGGGCGAGGGCCCTGCTGGAGGAGCTGAAACAGTGAAGCGTGTTTTGATCCTGACGAACGGACCGGGAGAACTCTGGTGCTGGGTCCGTCCTCTCATTCCCCTTTTGAAAGCATCGGGTTGCCATGTTACGGTCAGGATGCTGCCGTGCCAGTTTGCCACCGGCGAAGAGTGCAGGGTTGCCTCCCTGCTCGGAGCGGATGAAGTGGTACCGCCTGGGGGGACACTCTCCACGCTGTGGCACGTGCGCCGAAGGACCTCTGACCTGGTGCTGCAGATGGGTGGAGACCTCATGTACGGACTCGGAGCAGCGGGTCGGGGTATTCCCCTTTTTTGTTATTCCTACGGACGCAAGTCCTTCATGTCCCGTGCGGAACGCTTCCTCACCGCCTGGCCCCGGATGGTCCCCGGGGCGACGGATGTTGTGGGGGACCTCGTCGCCGATGCCTTGAGCATGGATGAAGGACTGTCACCGTGGTCACCCGGGAGGGAATTCAGGCTCGCTCTCTTCCCTGGAAGCCGTCCTGTCATCCGTGAAGCCTCTTTCAAGTTCCTTGCGGAGCTCAAAAGACGCCTTGACGACAGCGGCCTTTCCCTCGAAACTCTTACGGTAATGTCGCCCTTCGCAACGGATGAAGAAAACGTGCGGTGGGAGCAGGCCGGGCTGAACCCGGTGCGGACGGGCGCCGGGACTGTGTTGAAGGAGGCCGACCTTGCCCTGACGCAGCCCGGGACGAATACGCTGGAGCTGCTTCATGCGGGCGTTCCGGCCATTGTTGCCGTTCCCTTTTCGTTTCTGCGACGTATCCCCCTGTCGGGTATCATCGGGATGATTGACAGGAGCTTTGCCGGGATCGGCTGGCTGAAGGAGCAGTACCTCAGGTCGGCCTCGAAAAGGCGGGGATTTCTCGCCTGGCCGAACAGGATCGCAGGGTACGAGATCATGCAGGAGATGGCGGGAGATGTCACACCCGAGGATCTGGCAAAAGCGGTCCTGGACCTTTTGGCGGACAAGAAAAAGCGGGCGTTCCAGCGGGAAGCGTTGCTGAAACTGTCAAAGGGGTCCGGGGCGGCGGAAAAAATCGTTTCGCTGATTTCGAAGAGACTTGATATAGGATGATTCGATGAAGGGAAAAAAGAGCATTTACGCAAGACTGCTTTCTTACGGAAGGCCGTATCTGCCGAGGTTTTTTTCAGCCGCGGCATGCATGGTTCTGGCCTCGGCCTGCAACGTGGTGGCCCCCTGGCTGCTGAAGGACATCGTCGACGATGTCCTCATCAGCAAGGACATGGAGATGCTCAATTTCCTCGCCGTGGGGCTTGTCCTGCTTTACGTGGGAAAGAACGTGGCCTACTACGGGCAACAATACCTGATGAACTGGGTGGGACACCGGGTGGTCATGGACATCCGCCTGAAGCTCTACGACCATACCCAGAGGATGTCCCTGAAATACCTGTACGGAACCCGTGTCGGGGAACTCATATCGAGGCTGACCAACGATGTCACGAAAGTGCAGGAGATGATTACCACCGTCATCATAGACATCGTGGTCCACGGCCTGAGCTTCGTCGGGATGATCGCTTTTCTGCTCATTCTGAACTGGAAGCTTACGGCGATTACCTTCATCGTGCTCCCCGTGGCCGCCTGGGTGCTGGACAAGGCATCGAAGAAACTCCGGGCCGTCGGGCATGACATCCAGCGGAGACTGGCCGACCTTTCCGCCACCGCCTACGAGGCGATCTCGGCGATACGGATCGTGCGGTCCTTTGCGACGGAGGAACAGGAATTCGCCAGATTCCGGGACCAAAACAGGCTGCACTTCAAGGCTCTCATGCACGGGACCCAGGTCAATGCCGCATTGGCGGGCACCATCGAGGTGATCCTGGTCACGGCTTTGGCCGTCATCTTGTGGTTCGGCGGCCGTCTTGTCATCGGAGGTGAGATGACCCCCGGGGAGCTCGTGGCCTTTTTGGGGTACCTGGCTCTCCTCGTCCAGCCCATTCGGGCCTTTTCCAGGGTTGTGGCCAAAATGCAGCAGGGCCTGGCCTCGGCGGACAGGATTTTCGAAATTCTCGATACCCAAAGCGAGGTTGTCCTTCCAAAAGATCCTGTGTCCCTTCCGGATATTACGGGTCGCGTGGATTTCGACGGCGTCTTTTTCTCATACCGTGACGAAAGCTGGGTGCTCAAGGATGTCAATATTTCCGTGGCACCCGGGGAAAAAGTGGCTCTCGTGGGGCCCACAGGCGCAGGGAAATCAACTTTGGCCGACATGATCCCGCGGTTTTACGATCCTCAGCAGGGAACCGTGCGGATTGACGGGGTAGATGTAAAGCTCCTTGATTTGAGGACCCTCAGGCGGCAGATCGGGATCGTCCCCCAGGATCCCGTGCTCCTCAAGGGGTCCGTCGCTTTCAATATCGCCTACGGACTCGATCATCCTGAAGATGAGGTCATCGTGAATGCAGCGAAAGTGGCCGGGATCCACCGCTTCATCGAAAGCCTTCCCGAAGGATACAAGACGGAAGTCGGTGAACGGGGAGTGACGCTGAGCGGGGGCCAGCGACAGCGGCTTGCCATCGCGCGGGCCATCGTCAGGAACCCCAGGATCCTCATTCTTGACGAGGCGACTTCGTCCCTCGATGCCGCCGTGGAACAGGAAATACAGGAAGCCATGCAGAAGGCCATGAAAGGCAGGACCTCCATCATCATTGCCCACCGTCTTTCGACGGTTCGGGAGGCGGACCGGATTGTGGTCCTTGACAAGGGC
This sequence comes from uncultured Synergistaceae bacterium, assembly GCA_964515395.1. Classification (GTDB taxonomy): domain Bacteria; phylum Synergistota; class Synergistia; order Synergistales; family Thermovirgaceae; genus UBA1876. Next base: position 38,137 of record CAZERC010000017.1, read on the forward strand.
ATGGTCGTGGAAGAGGGACCTCATGAAGAGCTCAAAAGAGCCGGGGGGCTCTATGCGAGACTTTACGCGCTTCAGTTCGGTGGTGACCATGCACAGGCTTCTGGATAGCTACTTGAGGTTCATCAGGGGAGAAAAAAGTTCACCCGCCTGGTTTGTCCTTGCCCCGCTTTCGTGGGTTGTGTCCGTTGTGGTCTCCCTTCGCGCCGGTTTTTATGATCACGGGCTCAGACGCACCGTCGAGCCGCCCCTTCCGGTGATCAGCGTCGGGAACCTGACCCATGGGGGGACGAACAAGACGCCCTTTGTGGAGCTTCTGGCGCGAATCGTCGGCGGCGCCGGCATCAGGGTGGGGATCGTTTCAAGAGGATACGGAAAAAAAGGTCGGGCGCCCCGCCTCATCCGCGGCGGCGATACGCCGGACAAGACGGCCGTTGGTGACGAGGCTGCCCTTCTTTCGAGGAAACTGCCGGATTTTCCGGTGTGCGTTTCCCCGGATCGTCTGGAGGGTATACGGCGCCTTGCGGCGGAAGGTGTGGAGATCGCCCTTGCCGACGATGCCTTCCAGCACAGGAGGCTTGGCCGAGATGCGGACATCGTCCTTGTCGACGCCACCTGCCCATGGGGGAACGGTCACCTCTTTCCCCTCGGCATGCTCAGGGAGAAGCCACGGGCCCTTGACCGCGCCGACATGGTGATTATTACCAAATCCGACCAGGTACCCAAAGAGAAGAGGGAGGAACTTACGGGAGAACTTTCCCGTTTATGTGGGGTGGAAAATGTCTTTACGGCGGGCCTTGCCCTCAGGGGATGGTCCCGCTGGAATGGCGCCTGGGAAGACACAGGAACCCCTCCAGCCGGTGCAGCCGTGGCCTTTTCGGCCATCGGGAACCCCGAAAGCTTTCAGGCTTTTCTCGAAGGGCAGGGCGTGTTCCCAAAGCATCATGTCAGGTTCAGAGACCATCATTCCTATTCGGTCCGTGACATGAATGCCATTTTGCGTGTTTCAGATGAAAACGGCGCCGAATCGCTTATTTGCACCGAAAAGGATATTTACAATCTTCCGGAGGACTGGACGCCGCCGGTTCCGTTGTTCGTTCCCGTCGTGGGGATTGTCGTTCACGACATGGACAGGTTTCTTGAGCGCCTGTCTGAAATACTGCGGCCCAAGGTCGTCGTGGCTTCAAACGGATACGGGGAGGATGCCAT
>CAZERC010000018.1:0-38362 GCA_964515395.1 uncultured Synergistaceae bacterium
TGCTTATGCTGAAGATAACCAGAGGAAAAAGCGTAGCCGTAAATACATATGTCCATTGCGGCACTCGCAAAATCTTTGACAAAAAAGGCCCTGTCTGTTTTTTCAGCCTATGGGCCCTGAATGCATATATTGCAAGCCATGGCATGGCACCGGCCACCAGGACAGGACCATACACCTCGAAAGCGAAATACCATTGGGAATTGTGAAAACTTTCAGTGTCAGCGAATCTTCCGAAGGTCTCGTAACCCAGCCAGTAAGAGAGAAGTCCAGGATGGATGGCAGCCTCGTAGATATACCATCCGAGACCTATCACGGTAAATATGAGAATCCCCCTAAACGTAAATAGTCGTGGGATATTACCGTAACCATGTTTTTTGGCGACCATCAGGGCCGGGAGCAGCCCGCAAAGAAAGAGTATCCCCGGAGGGCCCTTTGTAAGGAAGGCTCCGCCAGTGAATGCCCAGAAAAGCAGAAAGGATCTCCCGTCATTTTCCTCCATGCCTTTCCAGAAAAAAGATGTCGCCAGGGCCGCCCACATGGTCATGAGGGTATCGGTGGAAACGACATTTGCCGCGACACCTGTCATTAAGGAGGAAGCATACACAAGTGCGGTCCAACCCCCGCCGCCTTTTCCCCACAGCACCTCCCCGAGGAGGTACATCGCAAGGATAGTAAAAAGATATGCTAAGACCAGGAATGCCCTGGCGCCCCAGGTATTGAGCCCGAATACCCTGACACCTGCGGCTATCGCCCAGTATGTTAGCGGAGGCTTTGTCCAGTGAGGCTGGAAATCCAGGGTTGGTTCCAGAAAGTTGTTGCTGACGAGCATTTCCCTGGCCGATTCCGAATACCGCCCCTCAGTGGTCTCGTAAAGACCCCTGCTGCCCTGGAAGGCTACGACCAGTACCAGCGCCAGAAGAATCACGTATTTCAGAGAAGGGGCTTTCTTTTCTGATTTTTTGATCAATGAACCATCCTGATTAATCGGAGTGCTTCTCATGGAGAGCTCTTTTTTCCTTAAAGATAAAATACAGGTTCCTTCCGTAGATCAGGACACCCGTAGATTGTCCCAATATGAAAACCGGGTCTTTCCGGAAAATGGCATATATAAGGAGAAGAATTCCCCCTGCTATGCTCAGCACCCAGAAGGATACCGGAATAACGCTTTTCCCTGCTCTTTCGCTAGCCAGCCACTGAACGATAAATCTCGAAGCGAACAGGGCCTGGGCTCCGAAACCCAGTATAAGCATGGCCTTATTCACTGGAATTCCCTCTCTGGTCGTTGTTTTCCGACCTGCATTCAATATGATAGCTGAAGGCTCTCTTCTGGAGCCAGAATATTCCGAAGGTGTCAAAAAGACCCACCCATAGGCGGTTGCCTATGGAATACTTGCTTGATCCCCTGTATCTGGGCCTGTGATTTACCTTTGATTCCGCTATGACAAATCCTTTCATCTGCACAAGGGTAGGGAAAAACCTGTGCATTCCCTTGAAATGGGGAAGGTTTTCCACGCATTCCCTGCGAAAGGCCCTGGTGGAACACCCCACATCCCTGATTGTCCTGCCGGTAGCGAAGTTTCTGAAGGAGTTGGCTATTCTTGAGGATATCCTGCGCACGGGCCCGTCCCTTCTTTTGATCCTGTAACCGTTGGCCATGTCGCATTTCCCCTCCTGGATCATTGTTATCAGCATTGGAAGATCAGCCGGGTCGTTCTGACCGTCACCGTCGAGAGTAGCGATGATATCACCCTTGCTCTCCGAAAATCCGGCGCATAGAGCTGCGGACTGTCCCTCATTTCTCGAGAAAGAAATGTAGCGGTGCCGGTGGTCCTTGCTGGAGAGTTCTTTGATACAGGATAAAGTCCCATCGGTCGATCCGTCATCGACCCATATGCACTCCCATTGCCACGGACTGGAATTGAAAACAGCATCAATCTCCCTGTAAAGGGGCAGCACGTTCTCCTCTTCATCCTTTACAGGAATCACTATTGAAACAAAAGGTTTTATATATTTCTGCAACAACGGATCTTTCTTCATTAAAATCCTTTACCCGGCATAAAGCAGCCTGTAGAAAAAGTTAAATCCCCTTGGCTCAATTTTAAAAAAGGTATAATTATTGTCAAAAATAGATTTTTGCCAAAAAAATTAAATTCCCCCTGATATCTGGGTTATCACTAGTGCGCGAAAACTCAACAAAAACCCTGATAAGAGGAGGCCAACTCATGATAAAGGTAGCAAGCATATTTAGTCAAATAGGGCATCCTGAACAACTAGAGTTTTTGGGTTTCTTGAATCTCCAGCGTCAGTGAACCTTGAAAAACCTGGATAATACGGCATAAATGTCGCTGCATAAGACCTTTAAAGGCTTCTCGGATTTGAGACAAAAAATCTCTGAGCAGGCGCCAGAGATACATTATTATGAACTGGAATGTGATTATAGTATCTCCAGTCTCTTTACCTTTGGCTCTGTATCGCTCCAATCAGTAGCCGCGCGTAGCCGGGCTGTTTTGTGCAAGCCCTTTTTCCCAGTTGGATGTGCGGACGTTTTCAGTTTGCAATAAACAGACGAGGCTCAATCTCTTTCCCTACAGGAATCTGCGGAAATGGCTGGATGAACCTTACGCTACGCCGCCTGTGATACCTGAGCCTGAGCAATCGAGTCTGGCCTGGAAATAAATGGACAGCCGATTTAATTTCAAGGTTTAAAAGAAAAGAAAGACCTGGTTACGAACTTGTCCAATATGGCCTCCAAAAACGTTGCGGTTACTGGAGCAGGTTTTCTATTTCAGTTTATTTCGGACAGCTGTAGCTTACGGTACACAGTAATTTCTCTTGACATGCAAGGGTTTTGAAGCATCTTATCCGTTTTTCTTGCACCATTATCGCCGAAAATGTGACGCTTCTCCAGCGTTTATCAAGGTTTGCGCGTTGTTCAGGAAGTCCTGATAAAGGAGGAAAGTACAAGCACAAATCGCATCTTAAGCCTTGTCATCACAAGATTTTCTGGATACATAGGTATAAAAAAGACGGGATTTTAGGATGATTACCCATGAAAATTCTCGAGTGCTTTACATGGTTTATGGACCTTCCCTGGCGGAGGCGAAAGATCTTCAGGACCACCTCGAGGAAACCTAAAAAAACGGTACGGATTTTCAGCCCGGATGCCTGTAAAACCGAATGGAAGTCTTGCCGTAACAGTTGACGTTTTTAGAAAACAGTGAAGGGAAAGGGCCAACCTCGGTCGGCCCTTTCCAAAGTCTTTTAAGGTCACAAGTGCCTTTGCAAGAACTCCCGCTGCAGGGCTTCGGGGTCTGGATCAGAAGCGAAACAGGCTGTTTTTCAGCTTGTAATAGCTTTCGAAGAAGGAGACCTGGTTTCTCAGAAACTCGTAATGCCCGTGTTCCCATTCCGCAAGATGACGGAATAGCTCTTTGACAGGTTGTTCCGTTGCCTCTTCCGCTGACTCTTTGTAGAACCGCTCGGACTCGAGTTCGAGTTTCATCCCGATAGACAAGGCTGACATGTCAAAATCTGAGACCTTTTCCTTGAATTCCCTGGTGAAAATAGGGCTTTCGGCATCCTCAAAAGACGCGGGAGCCGGAAGGTCCGGCATGGCAAGTTCTTTCCCAGCCTTGTAATCCTTTGCCATCTCGACGAGATTGTCTATGTGACTTTGCTCTTCGTCAGCCAGCATCTTGAACACCTTTTTTGCCTTCTCATCTGAAGTCTTTTCGCTGGCCATCTTGTAGAGTTCCCTGCCTTCGATTTCGGCTTCCACGGCCATCTCCAGGACTTGTTCCAGAAGCATGGATTATACCCCCTTTTAATGTGACGGATCATCCTGTGCAATACCATGATACAGTTCAAGTATAGAATCATAAGCAGAACAAGGTCAAATGAGCAGTCATTTAAGTGGCGCAGTAACGGTAGAATGACAGGAAAAAGGATGCGGGTATTCGCCGGGAATATGCACATGGTCTCCAAGGCTGTAAGATACACGAATGCCGATTGTCCTGTGATGTCCTGATCGTTTGAATTCTTGAGATTCTTGCCTCTGGCAAAGCGCAGCGAAATTCGTTTCCGTGAAAGAAGGTGAAATATTTTATGGAAAGCCTTAAAAACAGGAAAATCGGACTTGCCCTTGGTGGAGGCGGAGCACTGGGAGCTGCACATATCGGAGTGCTCAAAGCCATGGATGAATTGGATTTACGTGGGGGGTGCATATCGGGAACCAGTGCAGGTGCCCTTGTGGCATCGCTGTATGCTTTCGGCAAAGGGTGGGAAGAGATAGCAGAAATTGCCGGGCATATCAAGTGGATGGAAATATCAAAGCTTTCTTTGTCCCAGTATGGCTTGCTTTCAAATGAAAAACTTGGCGCCCTCATCGGGGAAAACATTGGAGACGTCAGGATAGAGGATGCCGAAGTTCCTTTGGCTATCGTTGCAACGGACATTTCGACCGGCGACGAGGTCGTTCTCTATAAGGGAGATGTGGCGAAAGCCGTAATGGCAAGCACGTGCATTCCAGGGATATACGTGCCCGTGGAAATGGAGGGGAAACTTCTCGTTGACGGGGGGATCGTCGAAAACGTTCCCGTTTCGCCCCTTCAGAAAATGGGCGCTGAGTTTATCATCGGTGTCGATCTGAATGCAGGACAAAGAAGAAACAAGCCCAAAAATATTGTAGAAGTCCTGCTCCGTTCTTTTGACTTTACATTGAAGGCAGCGACACGACTGCAAACAGTATGGGCCGATCTTGTCATTGCACCGGATTTGACCGGTTTCAACATGTATGACATGAATAAGACTGATGATTTAATCGAGGAAGGATACAAAGCAGCGATGCAAGCATTTGAAGAGCGTGTCTGAAATGTAGTTGTTGACATATTTCAAAAAAACGGGCAATCCCGCATAATTCAACTAACAATGCAAGCAAAAACAAGAAGGAGACTTTCCAATGGAACAGGTGATTCCGACGTTACAGCAGTGGGCGATATTTTACGGCGTGAGGATTCTGGCTGCCCTTGCAATCCTTGTTATTGGACGGATCGTTGCCGGCGCAATCAAGAAAGGTATCGCGAAGGCGATGGAAAGAAGCAAGGTGGACACCACGCTGATTTCGTTTGTTACGAACGTCATTTATGTTGCCGTCATGGCTTTTGTCATCATAGCGGCCGTGGGCAAGCTTGGAGTGCAGACAGCCTCTTTCGTGGCGATCATCGGTGCGGCAGGACTTGCCATTGGTCTGGCGCTTCAGGGATCTCTCGCAAATTTCGCAGCCGGCGTGCTGATGATCATCTTCAGGCCATTCAAGGTTGGTGATTACATCGAAGCTGGGGGCATGGCAGGGACTGTTGAGGAAATAAGCATCTTCACGACACATCTGAAATCTCCGGACAACAGGTCGATCATCGTGCCGAATGCAAAGATCACGAGCGACAGTATTGTCAATTATTCTACAAAGGAAATCAGGCGTGTCGACCTGGTTGCAAGTGTAGGCTACAGCGATGACATCGACAAGGTCAAGAGCGTCCTGTGGGATATCATCAATTCCGACGAGAGGGTTTTGAAGGATCCCGCCCCGACAATCGCTCTCTTCGAACTGGCAGACAGCAGCGTGAATTTTGTTGTCAGGCCCTGGGTGAAAAGCGGGGATTACTGGAATTTCTACTTTGAAATTTACGAAAAGATCAAGAAGCGTTTTGATGCTGAAGGTATCAGCATTCCTTTCCCGCAGCAGGATGTGCACCTGTATAACGAACAGCAGTAGGCAGGAACGCCAAAATTCTTTGGAGACCGGTTTTTATGTCTGAAAAACGGATCGCAAAGGAGTATCACCATGGCAGAAACAGCCTACTATAAATGACCGCCGATGAAGCCCTTGAATGCCTCGGCACTTCCGTGAACGGACTCCCCAGAGATGAGGCGAAACGTCGTCTCGAGGAGTATGGACCGAACGAGATCACTTCCGATGTTCCAACTCCAAAGTGGCTGATCTTCCTGTCCCAAGTTCAAGGACCTGCTTGTCCTGGTGCTTGTTTTTGCAGGCGTTATCTCGTTTTCCATAGGCAGGATCCGTGGCGGCCCAGGCGGTGGGAAATGAAATCGGTCTTGGCACGAGCGGAGAGCCGCCTGTATATACGTGAAAAGAGATGGAAGAAATGTCGGACGGGGAGTTGACGGAGATACTTTCATCTTCGGAGTCCGTTATTTTTTCGAGAGTCGCTCCGGAGGACAAGCTCCGAATTGTCAAGCTTCTGGAATCACAAGATGAAGAGGTAGCGGTAACAGGGGACGGTGCAAATGACGCACCTGCGTTGAAACGTGCGGCAATCGGGGTGGCAACGGGGCAGCCCGGGACGGATGTCGCAAAGGAAGTTTCGGAGCTTGTACTTCTTGTTGACAGTTTCCTGACATTGGTGGAGGCCTTCAGGGAAGGACGGACGATTTACAGAAATCTCGGGAAATGTGTGTCGTCTGCTGCTTTACCAGGTGACAAGCGGACAGCCACTCAGGATCTCGAATTTGTCCTCATGGACTGGTCGAGATCGCTGTCAGGGCGTTATCACCCGGCATAAAAACGACCCTTTCTGCGTGGATCGCCTGACCGAGGCCTTGTGCAGGGTGGCGGACAAGGTTGATCGGAGGGGTGTTCATCCTTTTTTTACGTGGCAAATTGCCCCATGAGGTACGAGAAGAACCACAGGAGAATCATGCCGCTGACAATGGTGATTGCGGTGCTCCTTGTCTTCAGGGCGATCCCGAAGGCGATGAAACCGGCGGCGATTCGGGGAAAACACAGGGATGGACCTGAAACGGTTTTCTCGAAGATGACCGCTGGCGCCACAAGTGCCGCCAAAACGGCAGGTGGAATGTAACGGAAGGTTTGTTCCACGAAAGAAGGGAGTTTCCCGTGAGGGATGAAACAAAGAAAAAGTCCTTTGACGAGCAGGAATGAAAGAGCCACGACTCCAAACAGGATGTAAAATTTCATTGACGATTGTCCTCCGCATATTTCGTCATGCTTTTGCCCGCTATGACGCCGGCGGTAATTCCTATGATGATTGCAGCCAGCAAACCTGATTGAAGTGGAAGGGTGTGCACAAGCAGGACCGCGGCAACAGCCCCTGCAAAAGCGGAAACGGCACGGTCCCGTCCTCCCAGGTGAGGTATCAAAAGTGACATGAATACCAGGGGAATAGCGAAATCAAGGCGCAGTTGAGGCGGGATGAAAGCACCGATGTTGAAGCCCAGGAATATGCCTCCGACCCATATCAGATAGAGCATGATCGAGGCTCCGAAGAAAAAGGCGGGCAGAAAGGCATTACCGGGATTCCGCTCGGCTTCAGCAATCGAAAAGGCATAGGATTGATCGGAAACAACGAAGGCTGCAAAAAGCCTTTCTGCAAAGGAACGATCACCCAGGATCGTTTTGAGTGAAAGGCTGTACATCGAGTATCTCAGGTTGATGATAATGGCCGTAGCAATGATTATCAAAGCCGGGGACTTTTCTGCGTACAGTTGGACGGATGCAAGTTGTGCCGTTCCTCCGAGCATGGAGAGGGCGAAAAAAGTCCCTTCCGGCGGCGAGAAACGGGCATTTTTCATGGCAAAACCCAACACGACTGCAAAGGGGAAAACCCCTATCAGTATGGGAATGATAGAACGCATCCCGCGGAAAAATTCTTTTTGATTCGGTGAGGACATAAACATCGCTCCATTGAAGACCGTTGCGTTGGCCTGGGTTGTGCGATGGTCTGCAGATCATACAATAATCTTGGTATTACGCAGCTTATCTTTACAGGAACCGTCGTTTTTGGCAACCACCATCAGTTCTCACGCTGTTTCTGGAAGTGGGAAATATTGGCCACATGGTGACTGGCAAGCAAAGCGAGCCTGTCGACAGAAACAGGCGCAAGGGGTGAAAACCATGAAAATGCGTTGTTTCATGTTTGTTTCTGCCCTGGCTTTGGCAGTTTTTTCCCCTGGATCACCGGTATCAGCTGAGGGAAAGGTGCAGGATTTGCCCGAATCATATACCGAAAGGAGAATTGCAGAGATGATAACGAAACGGCTCGATGAATCGCCGGTCATGGAAAATGTCCACGGCGTAGATGCGAGGAATCTCCATAGCAGTGAAAATGCCATGGTGACGGTCATTACGCTGAAGCCGGGGCAGTCACTGAAACGGCATATTACACCCGTTGATGTGGCTTTCTATGTCCTTGAGGGAACGGGTATCGTTGAAATCAGTGACGAGAAGCAGGAGGTATCGAAGGACACCCTTATTGAAAGTCCCAGGGATATTATGCACTGTTGGTACAACGAAAGCGACGGGCCATTGAAGTTCATGGTTATAAAGGCACCGAGACCGACGAAAAAGACCGTTTTCGTTGGAGGCTAGCTGGAATACAGGAAAATCAGACAGGCCGAGGACAGGAAGCAGTCCCTGGCCCGCTTTACGCAGGGCGATAGGGAATCTTGAGGAGTGTTTTGTCTTGTTTTTCGCAGAAACGACGGGAGTACACGCACCGATAAAAGGTTTGCCGGGGTGAGCCGGCAACGACGAACACGCTGAAACAACGGGAGCCAGGAGGTCACGCATGAACCCGAAACACGCTCGCATGATAGCGAAAGAACTTGAACTTCGACAGGCACAGGTTGAAGCCGTGGTCGAACTTATCGAGAATGGGGCCACCGTCCCGTTTATAGCTCGTTACCGGAAGGAAGCGACAGATTCTCTGGATGAAACAGTCATCAGAGCAATCCGTGACAGGTCCATGCAAATTGAAGAGCTGGATAAGAGACGGGAGGCCATTCTCCGCTCTCTGAATGAACGGGATCTTCTGAATCCCGAACTCGAGCAGTCGATTTGTTCGGCTCCAAATCTGGCAAGGCTTGAAGACCTTTACCTTCCCTACAGGCCGAAAAGGCGCACCAGGGCGACCGCCGCGAAGGAAAAAGGACTCGAACCCCTGGCAGATGAACTTCTCAAGACCGTGAAAGGGCTTGCCCGGCCTTTCGACCCCCTGGAAAAGGCGAAGGATTACATTGATGACGAAAGGGGAGTCCCGGACGGAAACGAGGCCCTTTCGGGAGCGCGGGACATAATCGCGGAAAAGGTGAGTGAGGATGCCCGGATTCGGTCGGAGATGCGCATGCTTTTTGTCCGAAGGGGCAAATTCAAATCCCGGGTAGTTGAAGGAAAGGAAGCCGAAGGAGCGGTCTATTCAGATTATTTCGAGTGGGAGGAGGCTGCCAGGCGTGTTCCATCTCACCGGATTCTTGCCCTGTTCAGGGGAGAAAAGCAGGGAATCCTTCAGATCTCAATCCTCCCGCCGGATGAAGAGGCCCTTCGCATTCTTGAGGACTCCTTCATTGGCGTGGAGAATGAAGCTTCATCCCAGGTGCGGACAGCGCTCAGGGATGGTTATCGAAGACTGCTGGCTCCATCAATGGAAGCGGAACTTCGAAAAGCACTGAAGCACAAGGCTGATAAAAAGGCAATTGAAATCTTTGCGACAAACCTGGAAAATTTGCTCCTCGCTCCGCCACTGGGGCGCAAGGCCGTTCTCGCCGTTGACCCGGGTATAAGAACAGGGTGCAAGCTGGCAGTACTGGACCCACAGGGGGAACTGGAGATAACGGAAACAATATACCCGTTCAGAGGCAAAAAACACCTTGCCGAGGCGAAAAAGAAGGTCAAGAAACTTCTGGAAGAGTTTTGTGTCGAAGTCATGGCGATCGGAAATGGCACGGCAGGAAGGGAAACGGAAGAGTTTTTCAAGAGCCTGAAACTTCCGGGCGACCCTCTTGTTCTTTTGGTCAACGAGAGCGGAGCATCGGTGTATTCCGCCTCGGAGGCGGCGAGAGAGGAACTGCCGGAGCAGGATGTAACCCTTCGGGGAGCCGTTTCCATAGGGCGACGCCTGCAGGACCCCCTGTCAGAACTTGTCAAGATTGATCCCAAATCCATCGGTGTTGGGCAGTACCAGCACGACGTGGACCAGAAAGCCCTCAGGAGCAGACTCGACGACGTTGTCGTATCCTGCGTAAACAGGGTCGGCGTGGAGGTCAACTCCGCGAGCCGGCACCTGTTGTCCTATGTTTCCGGTATTGGGCCGACACTGGCATCCAACATCGTCGAATACAGGAAAAAAGAAGGGCCATTCAGAACGAGGCAGGACCTCCGGAAGGTACCCAGGCTCGGGGCCAAGGCTTTTGAACAGGCAGGTGGATTTCTGAGAATCCATGAAGGAAGTAACCCCCTTGATGCCAGTGCAGTCCATCCTGATCATTACCACGTGGTCAGGCTTATGGCTGAAGACCAGGAGTGCAGCGTCAGGGAATTGATGCAGGATGCAAAATTGCGTGAGGGAATAGATATAACGAAATATGTCGAAGGAGACATCGGACTCCCGACGTTGAAAGACATTATGCGAGAACTCGCGCGCCCCGGCCGTGACCCAAGGGATATCTTCGAAATGCCTTGCTTCGCTCCAGAAGTGAAGACTATTCATGATATCAGGGAGGGAATGGTCCTGGAAGGGATCGTGAATAATGTAACCGCCTTTGGAGCTTTCGTTGACATCGGGGTCCACGTGGATGGTCTTGTTCACGTGAGCCAAATGGCTGAAAAATATGTCAAAAACCCCCATGAAGTCGTCCATGCGGGTCAGAAAGTCAAGGTTCGTATAGAGGGTGTCGAAGAGAAGCGGAGCAGGATCTCACTGTCCATGAAGGGCCTTTCCTGAAAACTTGTGAGCTGCAGTCTGTATGCGATGCCAGGAGCAAGTATTCCTGAAGGGGAACCGGAGGCCGGACTTTCGGGTGGTCATCCATCTTCGTCGGAGTCTTCATGCTGAAGTTCAAGAATTTCCTCCACCGAGAGGTCATCTATTCCGGCAAGAGACTCCACATGGTGGCGGAGTTCGTGGAGAATGGTCTCCTGAATTTCCTCGTCCCATTTGTCTTCGGGAGCACTCCCGAGACTGTCCCAGAAGGAACCGAAATACAAGATGATCAGTTTGCCAAGTCCTGGGTCCTCCAGATATTCGCCCATGATAAGGTAGTCGCCTTCGCGTTTTGCCTTCGGCTCAATGATGATTCCTCCGTTGAGGGTTTCAAGAAGCCTCGGCGGGAGCGATTCGACAAACCGGTTTGCCCTGTCTGAAAACTTTCCGAGTTTCATCCCCTTCATAAAATACCCAGCCTTCTTTCCAGGACAAGCACTTTTGTTTCTCGATCGTTACTATCATACGATTTCCGTCAACTCTTTCAAAGCAATCCTGCTGCAGATCACATTGACGTTTTCCTGTGGCAGAATGACAGCTTTTAATAAACGTACGCGAGAATGTATATTCCTACAAAGAGTAAAAACAGTAAATTGTGAATACGGCGCATTTTTTTCTCCGTAAGGAAGGGGAGGTTGAAAATGCGAGCAAGAAGAGGATTGCTTGTGACGATTCTGGCAGGGTTGATAGTTATCTGGGTGATTCCTGTCGCAGCTGAAAAAATGCTGGAGCATTCACTGATCCAGCCTTTCCCCGGGTCCGTTCTGGAGGAAACATGTCGAAATATGCCCGCTTTGAGGCTTTTGATCTCCCCGTAAGAATCCCGGAAACCGGCAAAAAGGAGAAACAGACCGTCAAGGGGGAATTCCGGTACTTGCTTTAATGCAGTGCGGTAGGAAAAGGGTGAGCGAATTTCCGATATTTCAAAACTTGAATTTTTCGAGAATTTCAAAACCGCCGCCCTCAAGCAGGGTGGTGAAATCAAATGGGAGGATCCGAAAGACGTGATGGTCTTTACCATTCCAAGGGAAGACGGCGGAATCACCCGGTGACAGGTCGCTCCGAACGATACTGAAGAGAACAAGTCGAAAAACAGACGGGTGGTCCTCGCAAGGATGAATCAGTAGCGGCGTATGGTCCTATTCACTTGGCCCCGTCCCGGTAGCGACCGGGACGGGGGGTTTGGCTTCATTCCGAGGTTATCTGTCTTTTTTGAAAAAAGTAACCGACAGGGGAGGGAGAACAAGTGATATGGACTGGTCATACCCGTGATATGGGACCGGTGTCGTTTCAACACCTCCGAAATTTCCCTGGCCGCTGCCGCCGTAATTTTTTGCATCGCTGTTGAGTATTTCCTTCCAGAAGCCGCTCTCAGGCACGCCGATCCTGTAATTGTGTCGCGGAACAGGGGTAAAGTTGCAGATCACGAGGATTTCACCACCAGGTGCGTCGCCTTTCCTGAGAAAAGAAATGGCGCTGTTTTCCCAGTCACGGAAATCGACCCAGGCAAATCCCGCTGGATTGGCGTCCAGGCCATGAAGTGACGGTTCCTCACGGTACAGCTTGTTGACGTCCTCGAGCCATCTCTGGAGTTGCCTGTGGTTTTCGTATTCTGTGAGGTGCCAGTCGAGGCCGGCATCATGGTTCCATTCCGACCACTGACCGAATTCGCCGCCCATGAAAAGCAGCTTCTTGCCGGGGTGAGCATACATGTACCCCAGAAGAAGCCTCAGGTTTGCAAACTTTTTCCAGTCGTCACCCGGCATTTTCCCAAGGAGCGACCCCTTGCCGTGGACCACTTCGTCATGGGACAGGGGGAGGACGAAATTCTCCGAGAAAGCGTACCAGATGCTGAATGTCAGGGTGTCGTGGTGATATTTTCGGTAGAGGGGGTCTTTCGACATGTATCCCAGGATGTCGTGCATCCATCCCATGTTCCACTTCAGGTCGAAACCAAGTCCACCAACCTCGACGGGTCTTGTGACCATTGGCCATGCCGTGGATTCCTCTGCAATGGTGAGAACGCCTTCATGATGATCGTGAATTATCCTGTTCATTTGCTTGAGGAATTCAATGGCATCAATGTTTTCTCTTCCGCCGTACTTGTTGGGAATCCATTCGCCGTCTTTTCTCGAGTAGTCCAGGTAAAGCATGGAGGCTACGGCATCGACCCGCAGGCCGTCGGCATGATACCGATCGATCCAGAAATTGGCGCTGCTTGTCAAAAATGACCGAACTTCGTTTCGCCCATAGTTGAAAATGGAACTTTTCCAATCGGGATGGAAACCGAGGCGCGGATCCTGGTGTTCGTAGAGATGCGTGCCGTCGAATTGTGCGAGGCCATGGGCATCTGCCGGGAAATGAGAGGGGACCCAGTCAAGAATGACTCCAAAGCCGGCTCGATGAAGCTCGTTTACGAGGTACATGAAGTCCTTTGGTGTTCCGTATCTTGCAGTTGGCGCGAAGTATCCCAGGGTCTGGTATCCCCATGAACCGTAGAAAGGATGTTCCATGACCGGCAGGAACTCGACATGGGTAAAGTTCGTCTGTCGCAGGTATCGAACGAGTTCATCAGCCATCTCGCGGTAGCCCAGAAAACTGCGATCTTCGTCTGCATGCCGCATCCAGGATCCCGGGTGAACCTCATAAATCGAGATGGGTGAGTCGAGGGCATTGGCCTCCTTCCTTGATGAAGCGATCCACTCGTTGTCGGACCACAAGAAGTCGGTATCCTGAACAATGGATGCATTTCCCGGAGGCATTTCCCAGAAGAATGCGAAGGGATCTCCCTTGTCCTGAATCCCGTTTTTCGATTCGACCCGGTATTTGTAAGCAGCACCTGATGTTACGCCGGGAATGAAACCTTCCCATATTCCGGTATCGGGCCAATACTGTACAAGCTCGTGATGGTCTCCATCCCATTCATTGAAATCACCGATCACTGTCACTTTCCGCGCGTTGGGGGCCCATACGGCGAAATGGGTTCCATCTCGCCCTTTTATAGTGGTTACGTGGGCTCCGAGTTTTTCGTAGAGACTGCAATGTGTCCCTTCCCTGAAGAAATAAACGTCATCTTCAGTCATGAGTGAATGTTTGACGAGATCTTGTTTCATCATTGTCCACCTCCGGGTGGCGTATCTGTTTCTGTTGCATTCTCGATCATCTCCAGGATTCCCGTTATGGGGATGTCAATCCAGTCGGGGCGGTTGTTCAGCTCGTAGTTCAGCTCGTAGAAAGCCTTCTCGAGCAGGAACCCGTGAAGCAGTTTTGTAGCCGACGCCTCGGAGTCCGGGATGAACGGAGCAGCTCCAGCGGTTTGCACATATCCACTCAAGAAGATATTCGAAACGGATGCAAGCCAGACCTTCCTCCAGGGCAAAAGGCGCGGTTCATCCTGGGGACGTACGGTGAGCCTGTCCTTGAGCCTGCACGAAATGGCATAGTCGAAGGAACGAAGCATGCCCGCCAGGTCACGGAAAGGAGAACGCTTCAGTCGGCGTTCGCTCAGAGGGCGCATGGGTTCACCTTCAAAGTCGATAATCTGAAAATCCTTCCCCGTAAAAAGAACCTGCCCCAAATGATAATCACCGTGTATCCGGATCTTTTGTGTGTTGATTTTTTCCTTTGTAATCCTGTTCATTAGCATTTGTACAGTTTTTTCGAGGGGGAGCAGTAGTTCTGCCTGTTCCGCTACCGTATCCGGAAGAGTTCGCATTCTTCTTTTCAGTGTTTTGAGCGCAGCCGAGGCAAGGCTTCTCATGGATTGGTAGATAGCCCTCTGGTAAAGCTTTGAGAAAGGCTCCGGCCTGAATTCGGCCTTTTCAGTGTTCGAAGCGAGGGCGATATGCATTTCGGCCGTCCTTTGTCCGAGAAGGTAGGCCATCTCGAAAAAGAAATCTCCCGCCAACTCGATGAGCTGCGGTGAAACTGTATTTTCCGTTGCTGACGAAAAGCTTATCGCCTCACTTTCGGGCGGGACACCGGTTTCCGAAAGGACAGCATCGAAAAAGTGATCGAGCGAGGAGTGCGTGAATGACCAGGCACTCCCCTGGTTGGATGTATACTCCTGGAATACGCCGAGGACGATTGGTTTTTCGAGTTCGGATGAGCTGTATTCCAGGGCCCCAATATACCTGGGAGTGTGGAGGAAACGGGTTTCTTCTGTCAGGAACCGGCTGATTTCACGATCGGGATTGATGCCTTCCTCGACCTTGCGGAGCATCTTCAGGAACAACCATTCGTCATATAGCACGGACGAATTGCTCTGTTCAGCCTTGAGGACTTTCGAAGGAAGCCGATCGGGAAGTTCGAGTTTCTTTGCTTCCCTGCCCTGGATTCCGCACAGTGAGCCCTTGCGGTTTCGAATTCTTCCCCGTTTCAGCAAGAGGTCGAGCAAGGCAGATTGGAAAACAGGGTCATGGATCCCGTCGTAAAGGACGCCCTGTGTTTCCTCCAGCGTAGCTTCTGCGATGATTGTCTCTGGGTAGTCGTTCCTGAGATCGGCTTCTTCGTCCCCTGTTGCGAAAGAAACGGGCACGGTGTACATCTCGGGAGCGCCTTCGGTATAAACGACCCGGAGGATCATGAAATACACTTGTGATGAATTTTTCGGTACGGGAATGCATTCTTCTATAGAAACGCCACGAATTGTTTTCGCCTTTCCTCCAAACCATCGGGATCTCGAAAGATACGAAGGGAAAACATGCTCCTCGAGTTTTTGCATCACGGAACTGCTGCGCATGTCCTTCCAGCGGGGTACATCAACGTGAGGAATGACCATCCCTTCCTCCTTGACAAAGGTCTTTTCACGGGATTTGCGGAGTCTGAGCCAGAAATAGTCATGGAACCCCATGGTCAAAGTGTAGGGTTCGGTTCCGATTTTCGGAAAGGCATTTCCGCTGAAAACTTCTTCAGGGACATATCCCTCGTATTCTGAAAGGTCGAGCTCGGCTGCCTGGGAAAACCTCGAAAGGTTGGCAACGACAAGGACGGATTCATCATCATAATTTCTGATAAAAGCAAGTATTCTTGGATTTGAGCAGCTGACGATTTCCATATTGCCTCTACTCAGAGCCTTGAATTGCTTCCTCATGGAAATAACCCGGCGCACCCACCAGAGGAAAGAAGACGTGTTTTTTTCCTGGTTCTCTACATTTACGGATTCATAATGATATTCGGGATCCATGATGACGGGCAGGTATAATTTTTGCGGATTTACTTTTGAAAAACCGGCATTTCGATCCGGCGACCACTGCATCGGGGTCCTGACCCCGTTTCGATCCCCGAGGAAATAATTGTCACCCATGCCGATTTCGTCGCCGTAATACAGGCAGGGTGCCCCTGGCAGCGAAAAGAGGATGAATTTCAGCAATTCGGCCCGTCGACGGTTTTGCTGCACGAGAGGGAACAGCCTGCGTCGTATGCCCAGGTTTATTCGTGCCCTTGGATCGCGCGCATATACACGATACATGTAATCGCGTTCCTCATCGGTCACCATTTCAAGGGTGAGTTCATCATGGTTTCTGAGGAACATGACCCATTGACACGGATCCGGTATCGGTGGTGTCTGTTCCATGATATCAACAATCGGGAACCGGTCTTCCATCCACAAGGACATGAAGATTCTTGGCATGATCGGGAAGTGGAACGCCATATGGCATTCATCGCCATATCCGAAGTAATTGACGGCATCTTCAGGCCACTGGTTTGCCTCGGCCAAAAGCATCCTGTCACCGTATTTTTCGTCCACATGGCTGCGGAGCTCTTTCAGGAACTGATGCGTCTCGGGAAGGTTCTCGCAATTCGTTCCCTCACGCTCGAAGAGGTAGGGGACGGCATCCAGGCGGAATCCGTCGACGCCCATGTCCATCCAGTAATCGAGGATTTTCAGGACGGCCTGGCGAACCCGAGGGTTATCAAAGTTCAGGTCCGGCTGGTGGGAGTAAAAACGGTGCCAGTAATAAGCACCGGCAACGGGATCATAGGTCCAGTTGGATGTTTCAAAATCCTGAAAGATGATCCGTGCATCGGAAAATTTGTCGGGATCATCGGTCCAGACATAGAAATTACGCCAGATTGAGCCGCGCTTCGCCCGTCTCGCACGCTGGAACCAGGGATGCTGGTCTGAAGTATGGTTGATGACGAGCTCCGTGATTATCCTGAATCCCATGGCATGAGCTTTACGGAGAAACTTCCGGAAATCCCGCAACTTGCCGTAATCGGAATGGATGCTTTTGTAGTCGGCGATATCATATCCGTCGTCCCGTAGCGGCGACGGGTAAAAGGGAAGCAGCCAGAGAGTGTTGACACCAAGATCTTTCAAATAATCGAGCTTTCGTATCAGCCCTTCGAAATCCCCGATACCATCATCATTGCTGTCGAAAAAGGCTTTGACGTGTACTTGGTAAATAACAGCATCCTTGTACCATTGCGCGTTAGTGTTCAACATGTAGATTCCTTCCTTTATCACATGAAATAATCGAAATCTTCTTCTCGTCGCATACGGTGGTGAACACGGAAAATTCGTGCCGGCAGCACGGAGGGCTCAAAACCAATAGTGTTTCTGTCTCCCTGCCAGACATATTTTTCGTCCCCCAAAAGGTCATGAAGAAGATAGGGTTGGTTCTGTTCGAAACCGAGAGTCTGGAGCGGGATATTCACGTTACAGCTTTGGTGTGTGAATGGATCCAGGCTCACTCCTATGAGAAGAAGGTTTTCTTCATCTGCACTTTGCTTGATGTAAAAGAGGACGTTTTCGTTGTCCGTCTCAAGGAATTTTACGTTCCGTGTACGGTGGAGCGCCGGGTTTTCACGGCGAATGGAATTCAAACGGGAAATAAAACTCCTGAGGTTGCCGGGTTCCTCCCAATTCCAGTCGCGAATTTCGTATTTTTCGGACTGAAGATATTCCTCCCGTCCCGGCAATGCATCAGAGACGAGGAGTTCAAAGGGCGGTCCATAAATACCGTAACATGAAGAAAGGGTTGCTGCGAGAACAAGTCGTATGATAAACGCCGGACGGCCGCCGATCTGGAGAAATTCCGGGAGGATGTCGGGTGTATTGGGCCAAAAATTCGGCTGGAAATATTCTGAGAGCTCGGTCTGTGTCAATTCGCGGAGGTATTCTCTCAACTCGAAAGCACTGTTCCGCCAGGTAAAATAGGTGTAGGATTGCGTAAAGCCTTCTCTTGCGAGGCGTCGCATGACTTTAGGTCGGGTAAAGGCTTCGGCCAGGAAGATAACGTTTTTGTCGTGCTTTTTGGCTTCCCCGATGAGCCATTTCCAAAAGCGGAACGGCTTCGTATGCGGGTTGTCGACCCGGAAAATACGGATTCCCTGATTCATCCAGAAAAACGTCACTTCTTTCAGTTCCTCCCAGAGCTCTTTCCAATTTGTAGTTTCGAAATTGAAAGGAACCACGTCCTGGTACTTTTTCGGCGGATTCTCGGCGTACTGGATGCTTCCGTCGGATCTCCAGTTGAACCATTCCGGATGGGAATTTATGTAAGGGTGATCTCGGGAACACTGAAACGCGAGATCCATGGCGACTTCCATACCGTAGTTTTCAGCCTTTTCTATGAAAGCCCTGAAATCTTCCAGCGAGCCGAGTTCTGGATGAATGGTTTTATGGTCTCCCTCGGCAGCCCCGATAGCCCACGGGCATCCTGGATCGCATGGACGGGCGGGAAGGGTATTGTCTGGTCCCTTGCGATCGGTAACTCCTATGGGGTGAATAGGCGGAAGGTAGACGACATCAAAGCCCATTCGTGCAATTTCGGGAAGTCTGTCTGATGCCTTTTTGAGGGTTCCTCCCATTTCCCCGTTGCACGTTGAACGCGGAAAAAACTCGTACCAGCTGCTGAAGCGGGCTTTCGGGCGCACTACATCGACTTCGAGGGGACGTGACGGTTTCGTCACGAAGGTGCTCATGTCAATGTTCCGGTCCATCAAGACTTTTAAGTGGTTTTCTCCAAGAATCCGGGAAATTGTTTCAAGACTTTCGGTACAGGATATTTTTTCGAAATAGGCCTGAAGCTCTTGTCGATCTTCGAAGGAAGCTCTTTCAAGGGCTTTCCAGATTTCGGTGCAAAGCTGATCCTTGTCGACGGCGGTTGCTTCCCCGGCGGACAGCTTTTTAAGAAAGTCCTTTGACAGGGTGGCAAATCTGTTGATCCCGCCACGAACTGCGTAGGCATATCTCTTCATTTCCCTGATATCGAAACAGGCTCTCCAGCGGTCATTCCCGAGGTGGGTCATGGGATACTCTTCCCACTCGGCAAGGCCCTCAACTTCTCCTTGCTGAACGAGGAGTGTCGCGAGTATTTCGTCATGTCCGTCTGCAAAAACGTCAGCCTCGACAGACACCATTTCCCCCGGGACCCGGCGGATCGAAAAGCGTCCATTGTCTACAGAGGGGGTTATATTCTCGATCGCTACACGAATTGTCCCTTCCGTCATAAGCGTCACCTGCTTTTATAGTATTTCCGATTTCCGGTACAGTTTTACGAGGGTGCAGCCATTCTATGATAAAGCAATGAAGCGGAAGCGCAAGAGGCTGTTTTCAAAAAAACACTTTTTCTGGCTTGTGGCGAGGGCATTTTACTGGTTCTGTTCCGGAATGATTTTGTGAGTCCCTTGAAATTCCAGGGTCATGAGAATCAAAAACAGTTTCTCAGGCGTTTTCGTGCCGGCGTTGCTTCGCTTGAGAGCAAGGAATGTCGGTCCGTGTCCGTCAACCGGGTCTGATGCAAAAAGAACAATGGAATCCTCTTCGTAAAGGAGATTATATCCGGTGTTTGGTTTCTTGAGTTTTTCCGCCAGTTGACTCATTGTGGCTGTTGAAGGGTCGCATACCACTTCAATGGCATGGATGAGTCTCATGTCGAGAGAATAAAGTATGACGCTTTCAAACCCGGCAGGGTCCCGTGACTCGAGGCAAAGGTACCTTCCAGGTTCACTGCTTTCTTCGAGTTTGCCGCATTGGACGTCATCGAGGGGAGCATAAAGGCGTATGCCCATTTCTTCAAGTTTTTCAAGCAATTGGGCAGAGTTTTTCATGGGGGCACGATTCAACCAGGAAGAACTGAGAAATGCGAGGACCAGGATGACCGGGAGAGCAAGAATATATCCTTTACGACTCATGGTATTCTGTTTTTAAACCTTTCCTGTTAGGATAAAAACGTTGCAGAAAACCGGAATCACTCCAGGATACACTAACAGAATCGCCCCTTTTACAAAAATGGGGAACTTGGAGAAGAAACAGTGTCACAGATGGAACCCATGGTACCTCACGGGAGACGGGTATCAATCGGAGACCGGGAAGATTTACTCCAGGATCCAGTCCTTTGTTATTTTCCTTGGAGTGAACCCTGGAGTCGGGGCTGCTGGTTTTCTTGTAGCTTCGGGTTCTGTTGATTCAAGGTACCTGGTGTTCCAGAAACCGCTCTGGACGTCTCCTTCGCGGGTTTTTGCCCCGGTCCGGACGATTTTGTGCATCGCTATGGCAATAGCCGCATGGCGAGTCTGGATCGATATCAAGGAGTAGAGGGCTGCAACTCCATTGGTGCTGTGTTTTCTCAATATAGTACTGGATTTGCTTTGGTCGGTCCTGTTTTTGGTTTTCGGGCTCAGCTGGCTGCAAGCATTGAGATTATTGTCCTTTTCGCTGCAATTATCCTGTCCTTCAGAAAGGTTGACGACATCGCGGCCTGACTTCCGGTCCCCTATGCGTTATGGGTTGCCTTTGCCGGGGCATTGAACATGGCAATTGCGTTTGTGAACCGCTAGATTGCCGAAAAGATGGAAGTCAGAAAAAAGAAGCGTTTGAACGGTTTCGATGCTGGCTTATTGTTGTATAATGCATATTTGTTCGTGTGAAAGAGGTGCCCCATGGGTCTTTTGCTGTCAGTCTGCAAGAGCAACCGGAAAGAAGATGTAAAACAACCTATGCAAACAGCCGATATCGATCCCGGAGGCGGCATCCGGGGAGATTCTCATTACGGCCCCGGCTCCCGTCAGACAAGCTTGTTGCGTCAGGAAGATGTTGAAAGGGCCGCCTGCAAGGCCGGGTTCGATTTTCCCTATGGGAGCCTGGCTGAAAACCTGCGTGTTCAGGGCTTGCCTGAAGATTGCCTCCAGCCTGGTAAACGACTGCGAATTGGTGACAACGTGGTGCTTGAGGTTACCGAAATCGGGAAAAAACCTGGTGAACCACATTCATATGATTATCGAGGTTGGTGTCTTTTGCCTGAAGTCGGATATTTTTTGCGTGTTCTTTCGGGCGGCCGAATACAGCCTGGCGACGGAATTGGTGCAGAATGATAATCCCGAAAGGCAAGTGCACGGTGAAACATGCCTTTCGGCGGATAGACAGTATCGAAATTGAAAGGGGGAGGTGAGGCATGTGGTCATTTTTCTGCTTTCAGCTGTAACGTACCTGCTTCTTGCATGGACCGGAGGCGGTATTGATCCGGCTGAAGTAGCGATAGCCATCGTCCTTGGAGGAATAATCGCCATTGCCGCCCGGTCCTGGAATCCGGGCAGATCATGGACACTGGCAGGTTTGAACCCGGTGCGGTGGGTTTCGTTTGTCCTCTATCTTTTTGGGCCGTTTTTATTGGGAATGGTCAAAGCAAATATTGATGTGGCCATAAGGGTCATCACGGGGGAAATCAGACCAGGTATCGTTCGTATCGATTCGGGCCTGAAAAAGAGCCTGTCTACGACGATGCTGGCGAATTCCATCACATTGACGCCAGGAACCTTGACTGTTGATGTGAACGATGATGTGGAAGAAGGAAATCTCTTCTACATTCACTGGATATTTGTGACCGACGAAAATCCTGCAGAGGAAGAAGTATACGGCTCTTTTGGAAAATGGGCGAGGAGGGTAGCCGAATGATTTCGACTTTCTTTGCCTGGGGTGCAGCGATTCTCGCGCTTTGTGCCCTGGTGATGACGGGGCGCCTCATATCCGGACCGACGGTGCCCGACAGGGTTGTAGCCCTGGATTCCATCAATACGCTGGTGGTTGCGATGATGGTCCTTCTTGCCGTTGTCTCCGATTCGGTTGTCATGGTGGATGTCGCCATCGTATATGCCGGTCTGGCCTTTGTTGGGACCATGTTCATCGCAAGGTTTATTGAAGGTGGGGTGTAGACGATGACGGTGCTGATCGTACTCTTTTTGGTTGTGGGCGTTCTGTTCAATGTCCTGGGCACTGTCGCGCTTTACCGGTTCCCCGATGTCTTCACCCGACTGCATGGGGCGACCAAATGCACGACTTTCGGTTCGATTTTTACGTCAGGCGCCGTCATCCTTTACGGCGTCCAGAAAATGCTTGCAACCGGCGATGGACGCTTCATCACGTTGATGGTGCATGTGGCGATCGCGATTCTCGCGTTGCTTATCACCAACCCGACCGGTGCACATGCAATAGCGAGAGCGGCGCACAGAAGCGGAGTCCTGCCGAAAATGGCGGTAATCGACAGACTTGCCGAAGACGAAAAGAAAAAAGGTGGTGTCTCGGCATGAACGCAATGGTCCACGTAATGGTCCTCATAGCAATAGTTGTGGCGGGCTTTTTTGCCGTCTGGTTCAGGGATTTGCTTTCCTCGGTGGTCTCTCTTGCCACATTCAGCCTGCTTTTATCCCTGGAATTTTTTATTCTTCAGGCTCCCGACGTAGCCATTGCCGAAGCCGGGATCGGAGCAGGTCTTACGACGGCTATCTACATTATCGCCCTCAGGGGATGCAACGTACTGCGCAAAGGCGGCGGAGGTGAGCGGAAATGAAAAAGGGCGTGTTGTTTCTCATAGCCCTTCTTTTGGTTACCGGAACGCTCTGGGGTGCCCTTGCATCCATTCACCCCTTCGGGAACGTCGAGAAGGCGCCCATGGACGATTATTATATTGAAAACGCCCAGCAGGAACGAAATGTGAACAACATCGTCACTTCCGTCGTTTTTGACTACAGGGCTTTTGATACCATCGGAGAGGCGGCGGTCCTCTTCACTGCCGTCTGTTCAGTGCTTGTCGTTTTCCGGAAGGGGGGGCACGACTGATGCAACCTCTCTCTGTCATTGTCAGAACGATCTGTGACATATTTGCCTGGTTTTTGGCCATATTTGGTGCATATGTCATCATACACGGCCACCTTTCTCCGGGCGGTGGTTTTCAGGGAGGGGCTGTGGTCGCCACCTTCCTGGCATTGCTTCTTGTCGCTCATGGCGGGAAGAAGCTTCTTGCCTTTGTCAAGCCGGGGATATATTCCTGGCTTGAAACAACGGGGCTGCTTGTGTTTATCGGAACGGGGTTCGCCGGACTGACAACGGTTTTTCTCTACAACTTTCTTTCAGGCAGGGGCGGACTTTTCGGTGCAGTGGTACCGACAGGTCCAAATCCGGGTATTTTGAACAGCTCGGGAACCATAGCCCTCATGAACCTGGCGGTAGGCCTCGAAGTCATCGGCGGGTTGTCCCTGATCGTCATTTACATGTTCAAGGGCATCCGCCTCTATGAGGAAGCAGGAAGCGAGGAGACCGGCCATGACAGGTAATATGCCTTTTCTCGTCGTAGGAATTCTTTTCTTCCTGGGTCTCTATGCGATCCTTTTCGAGAGAAATCTCATCAAGATCGCAATTGGAATCACGTTGTTGGAAGCTTCTGCAAATTTGTTGCTCATCGTCCTCGGGTATCGGACCGGGGGAAGCATTCCGGTGTTTACCCTTGCTGGTGACGTGCAGACCATGACGCTTCCCACACCCCAGGCATTGACGCTGACCGCCATCGTCATCGGGCTGGCGACCTCGGCATTGTTGTTGTCGCTGATCATGATGCTGTACAAGCATTATGGAACCCTTGACGTGCGGGAGATCAGGAGGTTGCGAGGATGAACTGGAATATACATCTCCCGGCTTTAATCATTGCGGTTCCCCTGCTGGGTGCCTTCGCGGCTCCGCTTGCCGGCCTGGGTGGCAAAGTGACACGGAATATCTGGTTCGTGGCGGTATCGATCGCGACTGTTGCCTTGAGCATCATGCTCTGGCAGCACGTTCAAGCCGAAGGCGTTGTCGTGTATGTCCTCGGGGGAGAATCCTGGAATCTGACTCTTCCTTCAGGACTGAGCTGGCCCATACGGATCATCCTGGAGGTGGATGCCTTCAGTGCTTTTATGGCTATTGTCGGGTCCATCGCGGCGATGGCCGGTGCGTTTTTCTCGCTGCGTTTCATGGAACGTTTTTCGGGTCTGGACAAGTTCGTCTCCCTGTATTTCCTGCTTATGGCAGGAATGCTAGGCATGGAGCTGACAGGCGACCTCTTCAACTTTTTCGTCTTTCTCGAGATCGCCTCCGTTGCCTCCTTTGGGCTTGTTGCATTCTGGCGCGACAGGCCGGAAGCTGTGGAGGCAGGATTCAAATACATGATTGTTTCCACAGTAGCGGCCATGTTGGTGCTCATTGCGGTAGGCTTTTTCTATGGCCGTTACAACGCGGTGAACATGGCGGCGGTGGCGAGAATGATGCATTTCGGCTACCCGGAGAAGATTGCTCTGGTTTTTCTGGTGACAGCCCTGGCAATGAAATGTGGAGCGGTGCCCATGCATATGTGGACGCCTGATGCCTACACCGAAGCGCCGGCAGGAGTAACCTGCCTTTTGGTTGCAGTGAGCCAGGCCTCACTCTACGGACTTTTCAGAGTCTGTTTCTCCCTGTACGGTGCGAGTCTTGGAAGCAGCGTGGTTCCATGGACCATCATTGTTCTTGGCGTTCTCTCGATGTTCATCGGAGTCACCATGGCGGTCATACAGAAGGAAATCAAGCGTCTGATGGCCTATCATTCGGTTTCACAGATCGGTTACATATTGCTTGGGCTCGGAGTCGGCCTGCTTGCGCTGAAAGATCCTCAAGCCATGGCGGATTACGGCTTCACTGCCATGAAGGGCGGAATCTACCATCTCTTCAACTACACGATGTACAAAGGTCTGCTCTTTTTGACGGCCGGAGCGCTCTTTTACGCGGCCGGATCAAGGAACCTCAATGATCTTGGCGGACTTGCAAGGGTCATGCCCCATACGGCGTTCATGTTTGTCATCGCAGCAGCGGCGATTGCTGGACTGCCACCCTTCAACGGGTTCGTTTCGAAGCTCCTCATTTATGAATCCACATTCGCCGTATATCCTGTCCTGGCGATAGCAGCACTGGTTACTTCAGTGCTGACGCTCGCGTCCTTTGTGAAGGTCTTTCAGACCGCATTCCTCGGGCCGGCAAAATCGGTTTTTGCGAACGTCAGGGAAGTTCCCGCCACAATGCTCGTCGGCATGTCGATATTGACAGTGGTGGTCATCGGATTGACGTTGCTGCCGACCTGGTCGCTGGCCAACCTTGTTGAGCCGGCTGCGAAAGCCCTGGTTGATCAGGCTGGATACATTTCGGCCGTCATGGGAGGTGGCCTGTGATGTGGAGCAAGGTTTATACCGGGTTCGGTTACTGGGACGTTTACACCTGGTTGATTTTTTTCGCCATCGCGGCGGGCCTCGTGCTTTGGCTCCGCAGCCTCGGAAGAAAAGATTACAAGGAAGGAACCGACCAGGACGAGATCTTCTATGGCGGTAATGTCGTTCCGGAGGAAGGTTCGGAGATTCAGGTGCCGGCCAGTTCCGCTTATTGGGGTTTCACGGAGGCCTTGAAGGGCTATTATGAAGTGCTTGTCGAAATGCACAGCGGCGATGCAAGGGAATACGTCGGATACATGGTACTGACGGCTTCCGTGCTTGCCGTACTGGTGCTTCTGTAAAGGGGGGACGGCCATGAAACTTGACCGGTATCTCGATATTCTCACCAAATCCATCTGGGTCTTTAATTGCAACAGCGGCTCCTGCAACGGGTGCGACATAGAAATTGTGGCGACCATCACTCCCCGTTACGATATTGAGCGATTCGGAATGAAGCTCGTTGGAACCCCCAGACATGCCGACGCCCTGCTTGTGACAGGGCCGGTGACGAAATACATGACGGAAAGGCTCAAGAGAATCTATGCGCAGATTCCCGATCCGAAGGTCGTCATCGCCATCGGAAACTGCGCGAATTCCGGGGATGTCTTTTACAAGTCCTACAATCTCGATGGACCCGTGGACAACGTGATTCCTGTCGACGTTTACGTTCATGGGTGTCCGCCTCGCCCGGAGGCGATCATTGAGGGTGCCGCGAAAGCGGTACTCAAACTGGAGAAAATGAAAGAAGAGCTTCAAAAGGCAGGTGCGCCGCAATGACATGCCGTCCTGAATATGTCAAGGAAAGCAGCGATCCTAAAGAAGTGGTCGCCTGCATTGAAGAACGTTTTGGCGAAGACGTGCAAAACCTGGAGCTGAGGGAATACAAGGGTGGCCTCGAGGATGCAGTCCAGTACCACCTGCTCTGGCTCAAGGTTTCCAGAGAACGTTTTCTGGAGCTCGTCGACGCCTTGAGGGAATTCGACTTTCTGCATTTCCAGATTATATCCGGTAACGATGACGGAGACGTGGTGACGCTGAACTATCACGTCGCGCTTTTCAGAGAAGCTGGAAAAGGGAAAAGGCTCGGAGCATGCGTTTCCGTTGAAGTTCCCAAAACCGATCTTGTCATGCCATCGCTCTGGGAAAGGATTCCGGGCGTAGAATACAGTGAAAGGGAAATGCGTGAAATGCTGGGAATTGACTTTGACGGACTTCCCAACAAGGCTCTTGTCTTTCTCCCCGAGGACTGGAACGAGGACATCAAGCCCTGGCGCAGGGATGAAACGGGACCGTCCGAAGCGGACGTCCGGGAATTGTCATAGGAGGTGCCGATATGGCTGTAGGAGCGGGAAAAACCTATAAAGTCCCCATCGGCCCCGTCCACGTAGGACTGAAGGAACCCATTACCGCCTGGCTCGATGTCGACGGGGAGCGGATTGTCGACGCGACGATCAGACCGGGGGCCATTCACAGGGGCATCGAATTCATGGCAAGAGAACGCAATCCCATACAGGTGATTTATCTTGCCGAGCGTATTTGCGGCATTTGCTCTTTCACTCACATCGAGTGTTTTGTCCGGGCCGTGGAAGATGCAGCCGGGATCAGCGTCCCGAAACGAGCACAATATATTCGTACCATTGTCCTCGAGCTGGAGCGTATCCACTCGCACGTTTTGTGGGCTGGAGTCGCCTGCTACACCTTCGGCTATGATTCCGCTTTCAATCTGGGAATGATTCTCCGGGAAAAAGTGATGGACGTTCTCGAAGTCCTTACCGGGAACAGGGTGAACTACGGGACCGGGACGATAGGCGGCGTGAGGCGCGACATTACTCCGAAGGTCGAAAAGGTTCTCAGAGACATGATTACCTTTTACAAGAATGAATTTGACCTTTTCTACAATGTCGCGACAGATGATCCGATTACCATGGCCCGTATGAGAAACGTAGGTGTGCTCTCACCGGAAGATGCGGTGAAATACTGTGCTCTTGGGCCGACGGTCAGGGGAAGCGGTCATCGCGTCGACCTCCGATGGTCTCAACCCTATGAGGCATACGGAGAACTTGATGTGCAGCCTGTAGTGCCCCAGGACCTGACGGGGGAAGTCTACGGTGACGTATATGACCGTTTCCTTGTTCGAGTTCTCGAGGTGTACCAGTCTCTGGAAATCATCGAGAAGTGCCTTGACGACCTTCCTGAAGGGGACCTCATGTGGGAGCCCAATTTGCCAAAACTCCTGAATTACCTGAAAAGGGCGGACGGGACAGGTGTTTCTTCAATCGAGGGTCCTCGGGGCGATGACACCCATGTTGTCAAGCTCACCGGAGGCGAAGAGAATGTGACCTGGTGGAAAGTGCGGGCGCCGACATACGCAAACGGCGTATCATGGCCGATCATGTTCAGGAACAACGACCTGGCGGATGCGCCGCTCATTATCAACAGTGTCGACCCGTGTATTTCCTGCATGGAAAGAATGCTCGTCACCGAAAAGAAAACGGGATCGAAACAGGTCGTTACCCGTGCAGAACTACTAAATCGATGCAGGGAAAAAACGAGGAAGGTGATGGGAGCATGATGATTCTCTTCAAAATATTGGCGGGACTGGCACTGTTGATTTTCGCCTCGCTCCTGTCACTGCTTTTCGAGGGAATCGACAGGATCTTTCATGCGAGAATGCAGTCGAGGTTGGGACCGCCTCTGTTCCAGCCCTTCTACGATATCCTGAAACTGCTGGGGAAAGAAAACATCGTTCCCCGCAGGGCCATTCCCTGGGCCTTTAATGGAGCCCCCTGGGTGGCCGCGGCAACGGCACTCATGGTCGTTCTGTATGTCCCTATGGGATCCTTGCAGCCCATACTCGGGGGGCACGGTGATTTGATCCTGATCATTTACCTGCTTGGATTATCCGCTGTGGCAATGGCTGTAGGAGGATTTTCGAGCGGTTCCATTTACGCAAATGTGGGAGCCCAACGGGAAATGGTGCTGATGATGAGTTATGAGCTTCCTCTTGCCGCAGTCGTGACGTCTCTCGCCTGGTTCGCTTACAGGTCAGGAATGCCTGGGGCTCCTTTCAGCCTGGAAACCTATGTCAGCATGCCGGTATGGAGCGTCGCAGGGTGGACGGGAATCTTTGGAATACTCGGGCTGCTCGTAGCTCTGCTGGCGGTGGTTCCGGCCGAGACGGGGAAGGTTCCCATGGATATCGCCGAGGCGAAAACCGAGATACTCGAGGGGCTGATTTGTGAATATTCAGGCCGAAACCTCGCCATGTTTAAGGTTGCCTTTTCGCTGAGGACCCTGGCCATGTGCGCAGTCGTCGTGTCGCTCTTTTTCCCCTGGTCCTTGGGACGTCTGTTGGGCCTCAATGGCGTGCTGTTTTTCGTTGCCGATTTCCTCTTCTTCTGGGTGAAAGTGCTGGTTGTGCAGGTTCTGGGCGTTACCATTATCAGGACCACCTTTGGCAGATTCAAGATCTGGCAGGCGTCAAGACTGTACTGGTACCAGGTCGGCGGACTCGCCGCAGCAGGTATGGTCCTTTTGACCCTTGACGTAATCCTGTAAGGTGGTGTCAAGATGCTCAATAAGATGTTAATTCAGATATTGCGACAAGGAAGTAAAAAACCATCAACGAATCCGTTTCCGGTGGCTCACATGCCGGACAGCCTGCAGGAAGCCTTGGCAGCTGCAGAAGAAGGGGCGATTGAGCTCTATCCGCCTGTTGAAATACCCGACGGTTTCAGAGGAAGAGTCGCTTATGACAAGAATGCCTGCATCGGCTGCAAGATGTGCATCAGGGTGTGTCCGGCACATGCCATAACTTCACTTGACGAGGAAAAGAAGGTCGAGTTCCATATGGACAGGTGCTGTTTCTGCGCCCAGTGTACCGAAATCTGTCCCGTCAAGTGCATTTGGATGACGGAGGAATTTGCCTTTGCATCCTACGAAAGGAAAGCGCAAGTTGTCAAAGATTCGGGGAAAAAACCGGCACCTCCCGCAGAGGACTCCGGGAGTGGAGGGGAAGACAGAAAGGATGCCGGGGAAACTGCAGAACAAAAGAAAACGACTTATGAAATCGATCCTGGTAAGTGCATAGGATGCACCAAATGTTCCCAGGTCTGCCCTGTGAACGCGGTATCCGGAAAGGTCAAGGAAACACACGTTATTGACGAAGAAACATGCATAGGATGCGGAGCCTGCGCACAAGCCTGCCCGGTTCAGGCAATTCATCCGAAGGAATAGGTGTTGAAAAGGCGAGGGTTTGAAATGCAGGGGCCGACGATGCGTTCGTCGGCCCCGTCCTTTTGGAGGTTTCGTCCATGAAGCAGATTTCGGTCCTCCTCACGGGAGGGACAATAGCAAGTGGTTTCGGATTATCCGGCAAGGAACCCAGCGAAAAAGCCGGTTCGAAACTCAAGGCGTATCTTCAGGAATTTTTTGACGAAAAGGGAGTAAATATTCTCTTCAGGGAACCATGGGGAATGCCCGGGTTGGACAGTTCCGATCTTGATCCGGGACATTGGCATGCAATTGCAAGGATTATCGCCGATGATATCTCCGCTGGAAGCGACGGATTTTTAATTCTCCACGGTACGGACACGATGGCGTACACTGCGGCCTGGCTGGCCCTTTGTTTCTGGGGATCCGGGCTTCCCGTCATAATGACGGGAAGCCAGCTGACACTGGATTACACGCCTGATGACGTAACAGTCAACATCAGGGGCGCCGCACAGGCCCTGTGTTCAAAAATTGCCGGTGTCTGGGTGTACTGTAACTGGAAGCTGATACAGGGAGCGAGAGTCCACAAAGCGAGGGCCAGTCACCCGGATGCCTTTGTCCCTGTCAATGGAGTCCCCCTTTTTTTCAATCCGGAGTGGGCTCAAGGGGGCGGAAGCAAACACGCCGATGTCCCCGGCAAGGGATATCACGGCGGAATCAGTGAAAGCCTGAAAAGCGTTCTCTCCCTTGATCCGCAGGCCCTGAGAAAAATTGCGGCTAAAGCAAGATGGCTTTTTTGCGCACCAGGATCGATGCCCTGTACGAAGGGTGACGAGCGGATCATTTTGCTCTATGGCTTTGGAGCAGGGAACGTGCCTTCGGCGGTTTTAAGAAATTTGCGCGAGCGCTATGACTCAGAAAACAAGCCGGTCGTTATTGCCTGTAGCCAGGCCGAAGGTGATATGAAAGATCCCTCGGCATATAGTGGAGTTGGGGCGGCGCTTCTGGGGCGGGAGGGTTTTGAGGTTTACAGCCAGATGGACTACCCCTTTGAATTTATTCACGCACTGAGCGTTTATTCGCTGGCTGTAGATTCCAGGAATCCTGGCAAGATCTTGAACAAATATTTGAAGCTTTATGGAACCTCGTCAATGGAATGACATGTCAGGGCCTTCACATCAGAAACGTTTCAGGCCCCTCTTTAAAGAGGGGCCTGTCTTCGGTTTATTCGGCATTCAGAGCAGCCCGTAATGTTGCAGCCTTTTTGCGGTTTCAGCTTTTCCAAGAGTCGCGGCGACTTCAAAGATCCCGGGACTGACTTTTGTCCCTGTAAGCGCCATCCGGAACGGCATGGCCACGTCTTTCATCTTCAATCCCTTTCCGGTGCTCCATTCTTTTGCAAAAGCGGCCATCTCGTGAGCATCCCAGGATTCCATTTCAAAGAGCATCCTGAAGAATTCCTGAAGCAGCGCCTTTTGTGAATCCGAGAGATCTGATCCGTCGTACCTGGCCTTGACCACGTCGAAGGAAAGAAAATAATCACTGAATGCAGCAACTTCCCTCAATGTCTTGCCCCGTCCCTGGAGCAGATTCAGAGCCTCTGCAAGAAAGTCGTCATTATGTATTTCCGGTTCGAGGCCCATTTCTTTCCAGAAAGGTTTGACGAGTTCGGAGCGCTTTCGGGGATCCAGTCTGGAAATGTGTACCTGGTTTACGGCGTCAAGTTTGTCCATATCGAAAACGGCGGATCGCTTTGTCACTCTACGCAAGTCGAACAGGCTGACGGCTTCACTCCTGCTGAAAATCTCCCTGTCATCGCCGGGGGACCAGCCAAGAAGGGCGAAATAGTTGAAAAGGCCTTCAGGGAGATATCCCATGTTCTTGTACTCGTAGACACTTGTGGCGCCATGCCGTTTCGACAGTTTCTTCTTGTCTTTGCCGAGAATCATCGGAAGATGTGCAAAGCGTGGAAGTCTCCATCCAAGTGCTTCGTAAAGCAGAACCTGTTTCGGGGTGTTCGATATGTGGTCCTCGCCCCTGATGACATAAGTGATGTCCATAAGGTAGTCATCGACGACCACTGCGAAATTGTAGGTAGGCGAGCCGTCGCTCTTGATGAGGACTGTGTCCTTGAGAGTATCGCTTTCCATCGTGATCTTGCCGTACACCAGATCGTCAAAGGTGATGGTTTTTCCTTTCGGGATGGCATGGATGATGGCATCGCCTTCCTTGTAGGCAAGCCCCTGGTCCAGCAGCCGGTTGGCAGTCTCAAGATAAATGTCTGTTCGCTCGGATTGCCGATAGGGTCCTTTCGTGCCACCGGTTATGGGACCTTCGTCCCAGTCGAGGCCAAGCCACTCCAACCCTTTCATGATCGTTTCCTCGAACTCCCGTGTGGATCTTGCCCTGTCCGTATCTTCGATTCTCAGAACAAAAGTCCCGTTGTTTCTTCGAGCCCAGAGCCAGTTAAACAAAGCAGTGTGGGCGCCTCCTATGTGAAGAGCTCCAGTGGGACTTGGAGCGAAACGGACCCTGACGGAATCAGTCATAATCATCATCCTTTCAGATTGTGTTTTACGATTTTCGGCTTTTTCAGCCGGAGGTCAAGCGAATCAAGTGCCTCGGGTGATAGTATTATATCCGCAGGTGGAAATCAAAGGAGTGAGCATTTTGAACGACAACCTGGTTCTTCTTGTTGATGGCCATGGACTTGCCTACCGTGCGTTCTATGCATTGCCGGAACTGAACGCTCCGGACGGGACTCCGACCCAGGCCATACTTGGTTTTGTCAACATGTTGCTGAAGACTCTTGACAAAAACCAGCCAAAAAGGGTCGGTATCGTCTTTGATGCTGCGGGACCGACCTTTCGCCATGAAACGTACAAGGAATACAAGGAAAACCGTCAACCTACCCCTGAACCGTTGCTTGAACAGTTGCCATTCATAAAGGATATTTCCGCTGCCATGGGCTTCAAGGTTTACGAGCGCGAAGGCGTGGAAGCCGATGATGTCATTGCGGCAACGGCTGAAAAGGCCCGTGAGAACGGATATGACGTCCTTGTCCTGACGGCTGACAAGGACATGTTTCAGCTCCTTGGCCGCGGCGTACGGGTCATGCGCCCCGTCAAGGGTGTGAGCACCTTCAGGATGTATGACAGAAAGCAATTTATCGACGAATACCGTTTCGAACCGGAAGCGATGCCGGATTACCTGGCCCTTGTCGGAGATACTGCTGATAATGTCCCCGGCGTCAAGGGAATCGGTGACAAGACGGCAAAGGCCCTGTTGTCGGACCATGGCAACCTCGAAGGAATCTTCGAAGCTCTCGAAAAGCTGAAGCCCAGGGTAAAAGCATCCCTTGAAAGGCAGCGTGAAGAAGTATTCGCTTCAAGGGATCTCGTCAGGCTCAGGCTTGATTCACCTTTGACTCCGGATGATCTGGTGAAACAGGAAAGGGACATGACGAAACTGAAACACCTCTGTGACCGTTTCGCCCTGAAGAAGCTGAGAGAGTACTTTGAAATCAAAGATGATTCGAAAGAGACCAAAGAGCCTGAAAGCAGGCAGGTTGTTGACGTAAAAAAAGCGGACAAAACGGAAATTTTTAAAACTCGTGAACCCCTTCTTATTGCCTGGCAGGGAAGCGGGAAATACCCCGTCGATTTCCATATCGAAAAAATCTTTGCCGGAACACTGGATGGAAGATATGCAAATGTGACGGACCTCGGGGCCGGGGAGCTGATCAGGAAACTGGGCTCAATGGAGCCTGAGAGGATAATATTGTGGGGATTCAAGGAGCTTTGCGCAGCCGACCCCCGTTTCCGAAACATTTCTTCGAGGGTGTGGGACGCCAGAATCGCGCATTACCTTTTGCATCCTGACAAGACCGGTCACAAGGTGGGCATTAACGAGGAGACCGAGGGGCCGCAAGAGTGCGGGCTTCTTTCCGAAGCGTGGAAGAACATGTCCACAGAACTTCGTGAAAAGGGACTTGAAAAAATCATGGACGAGATCGATGTCCCCCTTTCTCCTGTCCTGGCGTCCATGGAAACCAACGGAATCAGGGTTGATTGCTCACATCTGGAAACCCTTCGTGAAGAACTCCGGGAGAGAATCGAGGTGATCCAAGAGGAAATCGACGAGACTGCGGGAACACATGTCAATTTAAACTCGCCAAAGCAGGTCAGCTGGCTTTTGTTTGATCACCTCGGGTATCCGCCGGTCAAGAAAACCAAAACAGGCTATTCTACGGATGTCAGCGTACTGGAAGAACTGGCATCGTTGCCTGCAGGGAAAAAAGGTTTGCCGGGTTTGCTTCTGGAACACAGGGAAATCACCAAGGTCCTGACGGGTTTTGTCCAGGTCCTGCTAAAAAGCGTTGACGGCAAAACAGGCTGTGTTCATACAATTCTCGAGCATACCGTTACAGGAACCGGAAGGTTGAGCAGCCGAGACCCGAACCTGCAAAATTTGCCCGCCTACGGAACCTGGGCGGGAAGGGTCAGGGAAGCATTGATCCCGCACAGAAAAGGCAGGGTCTTTGTAGCCGGGGATTATTCGCAGATCGAGTTAAGGGTGTTGGCCCACATGTCAGGTGAAGAAAAACTGATAGAAGCTTTTGCCGAGGGCCGCGATATTCATTCCGAGACCGCACGATGGATTATGGGCGATTCGGATGAAAACATTTCTTCCGAGCGCCGCCGCGTGGCGAAAATGGTCAATTTTGGGCTCCTGTACGGAATGGGGCAGTATGGGCTGTCGCAACGATTGGGCATAGGCCGGCAGGAAGCCGGTGAGTTGATCGAACGGTATTTCGCGGCCTTCCCGCGTGTTCGGGATTTTCTGGACAGAAGCGCGGAAGAAGCGAAATCAAAGGGATACACGGAGACACTTTTCGGTCGGAGAAGACCACTGGAGGAGGTTACGACCGTAGAAGGCCGGGGAAATAACGCCTTGAAAAGGGTGGCCATCAACACGCCGATTCAGGGTACGGCGGCTGACATTGCCAGAATTGCAATGGTCAGGCTCGATGAATCCCTGGCAGAAAAAGAAGACTCGGCGAAACTGATCCTCCAGGTTCATGATTCCCTTGTCTGCGAATGTGATGCTGAGACTGCAGAAGAAACGGAACGCATGTTGAAGTCCGTCATGGAATCGGCGGTGAAACTGTCAGTGCCGCTGGAGGTGCAGACGAAATCGGGCAGCTCTTTCTCTGACATTTGATTTTTGACAGCCCCGGTGACTCTACGTATGATATGATTCACTGCCATAAACTTGATGATGCAGGGCCTGCAGGCTCGAGGAAGCGAAGGAGGACGATTTGTTGTGCTGATGCGCACGCTGCGAACGAAAACCAGATCTATAATGCTTATAGTTGTTATAGTGTTTGTCCTGTCCACTTTGGGCATTTACCTGATGAGAGGCAGTGGCGGAGGAACTGGCGGAGAACGCCAGGGCGACGAGGCTGTCGCAACTATCGATGGCAAGAAAGTCATGATGTCCGAGGTCGAAATTGGCGTCAGAAACCTTGCACAGCAGAACAGCTCCATGGAGTTGACGGCGGAAAACATTGCCGGAATGCGGAAATCCGTCCTGGACAACATGGCGATTTACGAGGAGTTGAAAAGGGAAGCCGAAAGCCGGGGGATCGAAGTTGAAGAGTCTGAAATTGACGAGGCTGTCAAACGTATCGAGAATCAATTCCCCACCAAGGAAGCCTTCCAGCAATACATGGATAACAACGGAATACGCATGAAAGACCTTCGCGAAGAGATCGGACTCAGACTTGCCCAGCAGAAATTGCTTGACCAGGAGACGCAGGATGTCTCCGTTACGAAAGAGGAAGCCCTTGATTTCTATGAGCAGACCAAGGATTACTTCTTTACGCAACCCGCGGGATATGAGGTCACCTATGCGCGATTCCCCTCAATGGAAAGCGCCGAATCGGCGAAAGTTCGCCTTCTGAATGGAGAAAACTGGGATACCGTCATGAAAAGTTACGAGGAAGAGATTCTCGACTGGGTTCCGTTGGAGGAACCTGCCTTTGTGGCGGAAAAAGAACTTGAGACAGGAGACCTTCAACAGTTTGCCGCCCTTGAAACGGGTGAAATTGGAGGTCCGGCCCAATTTGGTGAGGGGAATGTGCTCATCTTCGTCAAACGTGAAAAAGTCGAGGCCAGGACACTGTCTTATGAAGAGATAAGCTCAGACGTGGTCCAGATAATGAAAAGCGAAAAAATCCAGCAAAACGAACAGGAATTTTTCACCCGGCTGCTTGAAAGGGCGAAGGTGGAAATTCTCGATGAAGAATACTTTTCTGTTCCCGAAACACCTGCCTCCGAGGATGCAGAAGGACCATCCTCTGGTCAAACGACAGATGAGGAAGTTTTCGAAGAAGAGGTCATCGATCAGCAGGTTCCGGGGGAGGAAGACCTTGAAGAAAGCGGCGTGGAAGAAGGCGGGAACACGAACTGAATGCCTTGACAGAGTGAATGAGGGTGAATAGAATAGACCGGGCACGAAACAGGGTGGGGTGGCCGAGTGGCTGAAGGCACTCGCCTGCTAAGCGAGTAAGGGGGCTAAAACCTCCTTCCAGGGTTCGAATCCCTGTCCCACCGCCAGGAATCAAGCTTTGCGCGCCGGTAGCTCAACTGGATAGAGCATCGGACTACGGATCCGAAGGTTACGGGTTCGAATCCTGTCCGGCGCGCCACTTCAAAATACAGGCCAGCCCCGTGGGCTGGCCTTTCGTCTTTTCGCGGTCCCTACCGATACCCAAGGTGTGCAATGTCCTTAAGATATTGCAGGGATTCGGGGTCCAGGGTCCTTGAAACATATGGAGAAAATATCGTATTGTTGTGCAGCAGCGGTTCTTTGCGGATTTCAGGGTTCCCGGCTTCGGCTTTTTCAAAGGCAACCGTCCCCGGAATCGGGGAGAACTGGGCGGTTTTGACTTTTACGCCGATTTCTTTAGCCGTTCGGATGTTTCCTTCCATGTCTTCGAAACTTTGTCCCGGGAGCCCGAGCAGAACATATGTTTCGATTTCGTTGTCCCGGAAGCCTGAACTTTTGAGATTTTCCACGGCGGAGGTAAAGGAACGAATGTCGGTTTTGTCTCCCTGTGTTTTCTGTAGAGCATCGTCGGTACCTTCGAAACTCAGCCTGATTGTTGTAAAACCTGTCTGCTTGAGGATACGTGCGCAACATGAATCGATAAGGCGGACATGAAGCCCGTTAGGTGTGTGAAAACGTATATCGGGAAAGTCCCTTTTCAGCTCTTCACAAAGGGGATAAAAACGGGACTCTTTGTCAACAAGGAGAGCATCGTCATAAAATGCCACGTCCTGGATGTCATTCGAACGAATCTGATGCCGGATTTCGAGGAGAACTTCTTCCACGGGGCGTTCTTTATATTTCGGCCACAAAATAGAGGAAGCACAGTACCCGCAGTTCATGGGGCATCCGAAGGAGGTCATACTGACGGCATAACCTGGTGCCGCATACAGGTCCATTGCCGGTTTCGTGATGTCCAGCTCCAGTGTCCTTGTCTGGATCAAATCGGCGCCACTTTGTCGGGCGTGTTGGGGGCAAAGGCGGGCGTATACTCCACCGAGAAGTATCGGAACCTTCGGGAAGACCTCTCGAAGGCCTTCAATGGCCCAGAAAACGCCAGGATACCAGTATGTCATCATGGAAGTCACAAGTATGATATCTGGATGGGTGATATTCCTGAGCCTGGCAAGAAAGGTTTCTTTCGTAATGCCGAAGTGGTAAAACTTTCGGGGGATTTTTTCATAAACTTGGGGTTTTGTAACAGGAAACCTGGCCGGGGACTTTCGTCCGAAAGATTTCCTTTTTCCGCCGGCTTCACTGATACAATCAATAAAAGTAACATGATTTCCCTGCAGCCGCAGTGTTTCGAGGATATACAGAAGACCCAGAGGCTTCGCCCATAGATCGAAGAAGGCAAAGTCCTGGACGGGCGGGTTGATTCCCAGAATGTTGCAATTGCGGATATCCTTGAGAAGATCTGAATAATTCGACATTTTACGGGGATTATAGCATGGGTGAATGCGGTCTTTTCGAAGAGAGCGCAGTTCGAAAATCCATCACAAGTGCCAACGGTATTTTGGCAAGACAGGGAATGACCTGAAAAACATGCAGAAAGCGCAAGATGTCCGGGCAGATTGATTCGGTTCGGAAAACATGACGAGAAAGGGTAAAAGAGCCTCAACGTGAATCTGGGGTCGCCATCTCCGGTTGAGAAGTGCCGGAGACAGAAAATCTACCGTAAGTAAAGGGAGGAAACCATTTTGATGACGAACCGCAACTGGAGAGCTTCAGGAGGGTCTTTCCTTATCATTGCACTTGTTGTATTTTCGTTGATCTTCCTGTCGATTGGTGACATCGCTTTTGCAAAAGCCTCGAACAATCAGAAAACTTTTTCGGTTCTCAGGATAACGGAGATCAGCGTCAAAGGTTCAAAACTACACATACGTGGAGAGACGGATTTACCGAAAGGATCCTCGCTCCATCTGAAACTGGCGACGGGAACAGGCCTTTTCGGTGGGAATAACGGGGGAAAGGGAATAAAGATTCATGCAAACAGCCATTTCTTTTTCGTTCAGGTTGATCTTCCGAAAGGGAAAAAACAGGAGAAAAACATCATACGTCTTCGACTCAGGTTCGACCCCTCACGTCAGCAGCAGCGCATCAGGGCCCTCGTGGGGCCGAAAGGGGAAAATCTGGCCGGTCGACATGTCCTGGAGGAAAACGACATAAGGATCATGCAGTTTGATAAATTCATGTTCTTCTAGGAGTCTGTCGGACTTTAAGTTCGCCTGTTAGAATAACGTAGAGACAACGAA
>CAZERC010000019.1:0-3633 GCA_964515395.1 uncultured Synergistaceae bacterium
AAATACTGCGGCCCAAGGTCGTCGTGGCTTCAAACGGATACGGGGAGGATGCCATTGGCGTGGTCCTTGCCGAGAAACTGAAAAAACGGTTCCCCGGGATGAATGTCAGCGGGTTCCCTTTGGTGGGAACGGGGAAGGCCTATGCAGCGCGGAACTTCCCCGTCGTGTCCCCGCCTTCGGACACGCCCAGCGAGGGTGTCATCAAGTATCGCCTGAAAGACCTTTTGAGGGACCTCAGGCACGGGCTCCTGAAGCAGATCACGACGCAGGCCAGGGCGTGGAACCGGCTTCGCGGCCGGATACGGACCGTCATGTGTATCGGCGATGTCTACCTTCTGCTTCACACCCTCTGGGGCCAGGGGATGTCCCCTGTCCTTGTGGCGACGGCCAAGACGGATCTCCACAAGGGGCACTGGCGTCTCGAACACGCCATCCTCAGAAGGCGGTGTCGCCGCGTCTGGACCAGGGACGCCCAGACCAGGGACGAAATGATGCGCCGCGGCGTGGACGCCGTTTATACGGGCAACCCGATAATGGACCTTGCGAGGGATAATAAGGGAGAGAAGGAATATTTCGCCGGAAGCGCCGGGTCGCCGAAGGTACTCCTTTTACCGGGAAGCCGCGAGAGGGCCTACGAGGACATCAGTCTCCTGCTTGCAGCTGCAAGACTGCTCCGGGAGCGGGAAAAGGCGTCCTTCGTCATGGTTGTGGCTTCCACCCTTGACAGGAAACGCCTCCTGGAAGGCTGTCCGGAATGGGATTTTGTCGAGGCCGGACGAATCGCCCATCAAGACGGGCGGCCGCACATCGTGGTGACCGGGGACGAGGTGGCCGAAGTCGCACGCGGGGCGGACCTCGTCCTGGGCCTTGGCGGGACGGCAAACCAGATCTGTGCGGGCCTGGGTATCCCTGTCGTCTCGGTCCTCGAAAAGGGGAAACTGGTGCAGAAAAAGCTCCTGCAAGATGCGGAGAGTCTCGTTGATGCCTCTCCAGAGGCCCTTGCTGCTGAAGCCGGGGAGATCCTGCGGACGCCCGAACGGCGAAGGCTGATGTCAAAGGCCGGCAGAGCCAGGATGGGCCCGTCGGGCGCCCTGGACAGTGTCGTCCAGTTCGCCGCTGTCGAGCTGGGTTGGGATCTCAGGACACGGGTTTGGCAAAGATTGGCCGGCGAGTGGGAAAACAATAAAGGAGGCCGCTGACACCATGAAAACTCTCGCGGTGATACCCGCACGCTACGGAAGCACCCGTTTGCCGGGAAAGCCCCTCCTGTCGGCGGGCGGCATGCCGCTCGTCGCCAGGGTGTTCCGGCAGGTGGCCCGTTGCAGGAAGGTGGACCGGATCATTGTGGCCACCGATGATGCGTCCATAGAAAAGGTCATGCAGAACGAAGGTGCCGAGGTGATGATGACGCCGAGCAACCTCCCGAGCGGGGGGGACAGGGCAGCCTGGGTGGCCGCGCGGATCCCGGAAGCGGAAGTTATCCTCAATGTCCAGGTCGATGACCCCCTGGTCGGGCCCGATATGATCGATCCGCTGATCGAAAGTCTGGAATCGGATCCCGAGTGCAGTCTCGCACTTTTGGCCAAGGAAATCGAGGACCAGTCCGAGATTACCGATTCAAATATCGTCAAGATCGTTTTCGATGGCAACATGAGGGCCCTGTATTTCAGCCGTTCGGCGATTCCCTATCCCAGGAATCCAGGGGCGACGTACTACAAGCATATCGGTCCCTACGCCTACAGGCGAAACATGCTTCTTGACTTTGCACGGTGGGAGCCGACGCCACTCGAAAAGGTCGAAAGCCTGGAAATGTTGCGGATCCTGGAAAAGGGCTATCGGATCCGTTGCGTGAAAACAGGGCGGGATACCATAGAAATCGATACGCCGGAGGACGTGGCACGCCTTGAAGCCTGGCTCCGGGAGCATGGAGATGATGTGAAATGAGCAGGACCTTTGCCCTGAACGATATCGTGGTCGGTGACGGGAAACTGGTCGTTGTCTCCGGTCCCTGTGTTCTGGAGAGCCTCGATCTCGCACTGGAGGTGGCCGCGAAGACAAAATCAGTCTGCAAGTCCCTGGGGCTTGACTATATTTTCAAATCCTCCTTCGACAAGGCCAACCGGACGTCCATACACAGCTACAGGGGGCCCGGACTTGAAAAGGGGCTCCAGTGGCTCGCGGAAGTCAAGGCCAGGACCGGCTGTCCAGTCCTGACCGATATTCATGAGCCCTGGCAGGCGGCCCCTGCCGCGGAAGTCGCCGATGTGCTCCAGATCCCGGCCTTTTTGTGCCGTCAGACTGATCTTCTCGTGGCGGCGTCGAAAACGGGGAGGGTGATCAACATCAAGAAAGGCCAGTTCCTGGCCCCGAAAGACATGGCCCAGGCCGCGGGAAAATGCCGTGAAGCCGGGAACACCAGGGTCTTGCTCTGTGAGCGGGGGACGACCTTCGGTTATGGGCAACTCGTGGTTGACATGCGCTCGTTGCCACTGATGAGAAGCCTCGGGTACCCCGTCATGTTCGACGCCACCCACAGCGTGCAGATGCCGGGCGGCCAGGGAGCGAAAAGCGGCGGTGACCGCCGTTTCGTTCTTCCCCTTGCCAGGGCGGCGGCGGCCGTGGGGATCGATGCCCTGTTTCTGGAAACCCATCCCGAGCCGGACAAGGCAAAAAGCGACGGCCCCAACATGGTTCCGCTGAACGAACTCAGTCGTCTGCTCAAACAGGTGGCCGCCGTGCATGAAACGGCGTGGGCAATGGGTTTCGTCACCCTGCCTGACGAGGAGGCCCGATGATGTTCTGTCTTCCAAGGGAGCGAAAGAGCCGCGATGTCCAGGATGGACACTTGCTGGAAACGGGCAGGCGCATTCTGGAGATGGAGGCTCAGGAGCTTGTCAAGGCCGCAGGAAGGCTCGGAGATGAAATGATCGAGGCAGCCCGGCTGGTTCACGCCTGCAAGGGGCGCGTCGTGGTCGTGGGTATGGGCAAGTCGGGGCTGATCGGAAGGAAGATTGCGGCTACCCTGGCGTCTTTGGGCACCCCTTCTTTCTTTTTGCATGCCGCCGAGGCCTCCCATGGCGACCTCGGGATGGTCTGCAGGGAGGATGTGGGCCTTTTCATATCCA
This sequence comes from uncultured Synergistaceae bacterium, assembly GCA_964515395.1. Lineage (GTDB taxonomy): Bacteria > Synergistota > Synergistia > Synergistales > Thermovirgaceae > UBA1876. Next base: position 3,126 of record CAZERC010000019.1, read on the forward strand.
ACAGCGGGAAGACCCGGGAAGTCATAGAGGTCTTGCCCTTTTTCAGAAGGATCGGCGCTCCGGTCATTGCCATGGCCGGAGATCCGTCCTCCCGCCTGGCGAAGGAGGCGGACCTGTTCATCAATACAAGTGTCGACAAGGAAGCGGATCCTCTGGGGCTTGCACCCACCACAAGCACGACACTACAGCTTGCCGTGGGAGATGCCCTGGCCTGCATGGTGACAGAGCTCAGGGGACTTCACAAGGAGGATTTCGCCCTGTTTCATCCCGGTGGAAGCCTTGGGAAAAGGCTCCTTCTGCGAATCGAGGACGTGATGGGAACAGGCGAACGAATCCCCAGGGTGCGACTTGATGCCAGCGTGCGCGAGGCCCTTTTCGAGATCACCAGCAAGGGCTACGGGGCGACGGCCATCGTCGACGAAGGGCAGCAGATCAGGGGTATCTTCACCGACGGAGACCTGAGGCGGCTTCTGGAAGACCGGGGGGTTGAGGGGCTTGACCTCCCCAT
>CAZERC010000019.1:3733-9306 GCA_964515395.1 uncultured Synergistaceae bacterium
GACTGCAAGGTGGATGCCTTGCTTTTACGCAGGAAAGAAGCCGATCCGGAAAGCTTCAGGGCCCGGCTCAACGGGTCGCGGTTTCCCGTGCTGCTTGCGGGAAGCACCCATGATGGTGAGGAAAAGGTCGTTCTGGAGGCCTATCGTGCTGTCCGTGAAAGCGGGAGGAAGGCCCGGCTCGTGATTGTCCCACGCCATCCGGAGCGGGCACACCACGTTGTGGAAGAGGCGCGCAAGGTGAGTGATGAAACCGTTCTTTTGTCGAAACTGCGGGAACGCTGGGAGATTCTGGTCGTCGATGAACTTGGCGTGCTTTTCGAGCTTTATGCGATCTCAACTGCGGCTTTTATCGGCGGCAGCCTCGTCCCCAAGGGTGGGCAGAACATCCTCGAGCCTGCCGCCTGGGGGGTTCCCGTCCAGCACGGGCCGCACATGGAAGACTTTTCCGCGGCGGCGGCGGAACTCAACCGCCGGGGTGCCGCGCGAACGGTCAAAACGGCCAAGGAGCTCGCAGAAATCTGGATTGATATACTGGATGACGAAAAGATCGCAGACAGAGGACAGGGCGGAAGGCGGTACGTAGAAGAACTTGGAGGTTCCGCCGCCCGCTCGTGGGAAATCATCAGGCAGAGTTTGCCAGACAGGGAGTGAACGAAATGGCTTTTGAAATGTTTATGGCCGGGCGGATTCGTTTCGGTTGCGGAGCCGTGGCAGGACTGGGCGAATTGGCTGAAAAGGCCGGCGGGAAGCGTGCCCTCGTGGTGACCGACCCGATGCTGAAAAAAATGAAGACCGCCGGACGCATCGAAAAGATCCTCACTGATGCGGGGATTGAGACATGGGTCTTTGGGGAAGTGGAGCCTGAACCGTCGGTGGAGACCACCGACGACGCGACCGGGTTTGCAAGGGAAAAGGAGTGCAACCTGGTCGTGGGACTGGGCGGCGGAAGTTCCATGGATGTGGCCAAGGCTGTCGGGGTCCTGCTGACGAACGAAGGATCGGCGGCAAAATATCAGGGACTCGGGCTGGTTGAAAAAGCGGGTGTTCCGACGATCATGATCCCCACGACGGCAGGGACAGGCTCGGAAGTGACCTTCACCTCCGTTTTGATCAGAAAGAGCGACGGATTCAAGGGCGGCATCAACGACGAGAAGCTTTTTCCGGACTACAGTATTCTTGATCCCGAGCTGACGGTCACCATGCCGCCGCAGGTGACTGCAGCCACCGGCATGGATGCCCTGACCCACGCCCTGGAAGCCTACACCAGCCGACAGGCTTCGCCCTTCAGCGACATGTTCGCCGAAGAAGCCATGGTTCGTATCGGAAGATGGATCAGGGTGGCGACACAAAACGGACGCGACATCGAGGCCAGAAGCGAAATGATGCTGGCCGCCCTGTACGGCGGCGTTGCTTTGGCGAATGCGGGAGTCGGGGCCTGCCACGCCCTGTCATATCCCCTCGGCGCGCTGTTTGGTATCGGCCACGGGGTGGGCAACGCGCTTTTGATCCCTTACGTGGCACGACACAACTGCCAGGCAAGCCCGGAACGGTATGCGGCGGCTGCCGAACTGCTGGGATACACCCAGGATGAGGACGACCCTCTTCCCCTGAGGGCGGAGCTTTGCGCCGAGATTCTCGAAGAACTCGTGTGTGATCTTGGTCTTCCGGCCACGCTGGAGGAGCTGGAGGCCGGCATAACGCCGGATCGTTTCGGGGAACTCGCGAAAAAGGCCATGGGTGTTTCACGGCCCATGGAGAACAATCCGCGGGAAATGACTGAAGAGGATTGTGCGAACATTTACAAGGAGGCGATGCAATAATGCCGGGGTTTGAACTGTTCGACCAGAAGGAAATCGACGCCGTCACCGACGTGCTGCAACGGAAAATCGTCCACAGGTATTCTTTCCAGGACATCCGGGAGGGGATTTACCGGGTGGCCGAATTCGAGCAGGCCGTGGCCGAAAAGATGGGAGCGAAACATTGCCTCGCCGTAAGCAGCGGTTCGGCGTCGCTCTACGTGGCCATGCGGGCCTCGGGGATAGGTCCCGGAGACGAAATCATCACGTCGCCTTTTACCTTTATCGCCAGCGTGGAAGCCATCCTTGAATGCGGTGCGGTGCCGGTACTGGCCGAGATCGACGAAAGCCTCAACCTTGATCCCGCCTCTGTCGAAGCCTGGATCACCGACAGGACAAAGGCCATCATGCCGGTGCACATGTTCGGAGCAGCCGCCGACATGGATGCCTTCAGGAAAATCTGTGACGAGTACGGCCTGTATCTGTTCGAGGATTCCTGCCAGGCCATGGGCGCCACCTACAAGGGGCATGCCGTGGGGACCCTCGGTGAATGGGGAACCTACAGCCTTGACCCGTACAAGCACCTGACCGTCGGTGAGGGTGGGCTCATCATCACCGATGACGAAGAGCTCTATGACAGGGCGCGTTTCTACCATGACCACGGCCACATGCACGACGCAAGCATCCCCCGCGGGGCCGAGGGGAAGGCCTGTCTCGGGTTCAACTTCAGGATGAGCGAGATCCAGGGGGCCCTCGGCCTCGTGCAGCTTGAGAAGCTCGACGGGGCCATCGAAAAGCTCAGATCCAACAAGAAGAAAATCCTGGACGGCATCAAGATGCCCGAAGATGTCCACTTGAGGGACCTTCCCGACCGTGAGGGCGAAATCGCGACGCAGCTCGTTTTCCTGATGCCCGACGCCGAAAGCGCCAGGGCGTTCCAGAAAGCGGCCGGTGATGCCGGGGCCCCGTGCGGGATCCTTTCGGGGAACACCTGGCACTACGCCCGCCACTGGCAGACCCTTCGTGAGGGGACCTATTACAGCAGGCTCCGCTGCCCCTACGACTGCCCCTACGCCGACGAGATTCCGACCTACCGTCCCGTGGAATGGCCCCGGACCCACGACATCCTCGACCGGGCCGTGGTGCACGTGATGGACATCTTCATGGACGAAACAAAGGTCGAGCGGATGAGAAAGGCCGTCCAGGCCGGGTTCGACGCGGCGATTTAGGACAATGAGAGCACAACGCGGCGGGGTTGACACAAAAAGAGGACACTTGAAGGGCCCCGCCGCAGTTTTTGTCCTGTCCGACGGCATCAGGGGGCACGAGAACCAGTCTTTGGGGATCGCTTCGTGGCTGGCCGATTTCGGGGCCTTCGTGGAGGTTTTCAGGATCCCCCGACTCCAGAGTTTCCGGCGTTTCCAAAGCCTCAAGGTGGCCTCCAGGAGTCTCGTGTCCCGTGATCCCGGGCGATGCCGGAGATGGCTTTTGTCCAGCGGCGGGGAAGACCTTCTCGGAAAGACGGAAAGGTCTGTTCGTGAAGCCGAGCTGGATGCCCGAAACATGCTGTTTCTGTCAGCGGGCAGTTCCACGGCTCCCTTTTGTCTTGCCCTGGCGGGAGCATTGGGGGCAAAGTGCTGTACCGTGATGACTCCCTCCGTTCTCGGGGTAAAACCCTTTGATTTGGCCGTAGTGCCGGAACATGACCGGCCTGAAACTTCAGACAAGGTCCTGGTGACCCTGGGTGCGCCAAACAGGATCAGGCCGGAGCTCCTGGATAAGGCGAAGGAAGAACTCAGGCGGCGTTTTCCGCCGTTGCGGCAGAATCGCTGGGCCTTTCTCGTGGGAGGGGATGACAGAAACTACCACATCGGCCCCGAATGGGCCGCAGTCGTGGCGGAAAAGATCCTCGAAGCCGCGGAAAAGGCAGGGGCGGACCTGTATATCACGACTTCACGAAGGACGCTGCCCGAGACCGGGAAAGCCCTGGACGCAGCGGTCCGGGACCGCGAAAACGTGCGAATGCTGATTCTGGCTTCGAAAGACGACTGGAACCCCGTGCCGGGAATGCTGGGTCTCTGCGACCGGGTCCTGTGCACGGAAGACTCCGTATCCATGATCTCCGAGGCGGCCACGGCGGGACTCATGCCTGTGGTGCTCCGGACGGAACGGAGAAAGTCCGCAGCCGCCGTCGCCGGATCGATAGCCGCCCTCTTCGCCGACAGAGGCTTTTTCGACGAAACACACCTCTTTGGAGCACCCCGGTTTGAGAAGATGATCTCGACTTTCGAGAGAAGAGGGCTGTGCCGTTACCTCAAGGATGCGCGCAAGGGCGTCGAATTGATGGTCGGCGGCGCAGGCGGGACCCCTGAAGGCTTCAACGAGGCCCGCAGGGCTGCGGAATGGATACTGAAAAGGTGGAACCCATGAAAATCATCCAGATCCTCCCCGGACTCGAAGAGGGGGGGGTCGAAAGGCATGTTCTGTGGTTGTCCAACGAACTGGCGGCCAAGGGGCATGAAATTCTGGTCATCTCTTCGGGCGGGAAGCTCGAAAAGCAGCTGGATCCCGCGGTGACGCACTGGAAGCTTCCGGTCCATCTGAAAAATCCCTTGACGGCGGCATGGTGTGCGTTGAAGATTGCGAATCGGGCAAGGAAAGAAGGCTGGGATCTGCTGCACGCCCATTCGAGGGTTCCCGACTGGATCGCCTGGTGGAGCAGCAGGATGGCGAAAATCCCCTGGCTGGCCACGGCGCATGCAAATTATTCCCACAACCAGGGATTACGGCCCCTCAGACATGCCGGGGCCGTGATCTGTGTCAGCCGATCCGTGAGAGATCATTTGAAGGCGTGGCTGCCGGCAAAGGCAGCAGTGATCCACAACGGGCTGCCCCGGCAATATGGAAGGTGGCATCCAGGACCGCGGGACGGCACGATCCGCCTTCTCTTTGTGGGACGCCTGACACGCAAGAAAGGACTCCAGATTGTCCTGAGGGCCCTGTCGGAAATCGGGGAAATGGACTGGGAACTTGACGTGGTGGGCGACGGAAGCTTCCGTCCGGAACTCGAGGCCCTGGCCCGGGAGTTGAAGATCGCGGAAAAGGTCGCTTTTCATGGCTTCAGAAATGATACCGAAAAATGGATGAAAGAATGCGACTGCTTCCTCTTTCCGTCCCTGGAGGAAGGGATGAGTCTGACCTTGATGCAGGTCATCCAGATGGGAGTCCCCGTTTTGGCTTCAGACATCCCCGCAGTCAGGGAACTGGCTTCTGATGAAGCGATGGGACTCGTCGCTCCCGAGGATGTGGATGCCTGGAGATGGCGTCTCAAGCAGGTTGTCAATGGCGAGGGAGCTTTTTCCCGGTTTGACGGCTCAAAAATAGGGACCGTGGCTGAACGAGCAGGCGAAATCGAGAAGATTTACGAGGATGTTTTACGAGGAATATAGGTGATCGGTGAAATGATCCAGGGAAGCTCGAAGCTGGATATCATGTGGTTTTTCGGGAGGCGGTTTTCGTGACGACCTGTTTTCTCGTAACCGGAGGCGCCGGATTCATAGGGTCTCACCTGTGCAGGCAGCTTCTCGCGGAGGGGAACGAGGTCCTCTGCGTGGACAACCTGTTTACGGGGGACAAGCGGAATATCAGGCCCTTGCTCGATGATCCGCTTTTCGAGTTTTACCGGCACGATGTGACCTTTCCCCTGTATGTGGAATCTGACGGAATCTACAACCTCGCCTGCCCGGCGTCACCGGTTCATTATCAGTTTGATCCCGT
>CAZERC010000019.1:9406-33578 GCA_964515395.1 uncultured Synergistaceae bacterium
TCGAACTTCATCATCCAGTGCCTCAAAAACGAACCTGTGACCATCCATGGAGACGGATCGCAGACGAGGTCCTTCTGTTACGTGAAGGACCTCGTGAAGGGCCTGACGGCCCTGATGGCCACCAAAACGGATTTTACCGGGCCAGTGAACCTGGGCAATCCTTCGGAGCGGACGATTCTGGAGCTGGCCGAAACGATTCGTGATCTGGCCGGTTCGTCGTCGGAGATCGTGTTCAGGCCCCTTCCACAGGATGACCCGAAAAGGCGCTGCCCCGACATCGGCCTCGCCCGAAATTCGCTGGGCTGGGAACCCGAGGTCCCGCTCGAAGAGGGGCTGGAAAGGACCATTGCCTATTTCGACAAGCTCCTTTCAGGAAGGCTGTTTCAGGACGGTGACCCCCTCAGGGATTGATTCGTGCCTCAGCGGAGGGATGCGAAAAGATCGAGGAATTCCCTGACGATTTTTGTCGAATCGAAGTGTTCTGCGAGGACCCTCCGGGTTTGTGCGACCTGCCGATGCGTTTGGTCTGGTTCCCAGCTTTCGTAAAGCTTTCTGAGTCCCGAAACGGCCTCGCCGGGCCGGTTTTTCATGAGGAAAGGACCGTCACGCTCGCCGAAGTGGCATTCTATGGCCTGGCGCGCGTTATCCGGAAGAAGGGGGCCCATCCAGTAACCGCTGAAGGCGAGAACGGGCCTGTTGCCCAGGGCGGCTTCGGCGGCAGATGTGGCACCGGCGCAGACAGCGGTGCTCCATCTGATCCAGGGGTTCGGGTCTGGCTGCATCCCCACAACCCGAACGAAAGTTTCGCCGGCCTTCCTGTTGGCCTTCATGGCCTTGAGCCTGAAGAGGGGGAGCCTGTCCCCTCCGCCCACAAAGGTCATTTCCATGGACGGGATGGCTTCCTTGAGCGAAAGGGCGTTGTCCAGCAGGGCCCTGAACCCCGGCGCCTTGTAGCCGCTGAGGCGCCCGAGGCAAAGCACCCGAAAGGGGTCCCTGTCCGGCAGGGGCGTGGTCTCCACCATGGACGTGATGGGCCGTCGGATGAGCCTGACGGGGAAGGATGGCTTGAGGGCCTTCATTTGTTGGAGGATCGGTTCCTCCGATGTAATCCAGGCATCACTGGTGGCCATGATGGTGTCAAGGCTCCGGTTGCGCCTGCTGTCGTCCCGAACCGCGTCGTGAAAAACAGTCACCAGCCGGGCGCCGGAACGCTCCTTGACCTCCATCGCCAGGGGAAAGGCCCTCCTGGCGTCGGAGACGATGATGTCCGGGCCGAAAGCGGCGGCTTTTTGCGGCAGGCCGCCCCCCGACGGGGAAAGGGCGAGGCCGTCGATGATTTCGACGCCCTTTTGCCGGTGGCGGTCCTTGAAGCTTTTGAACCCGGCCCACCGGCCGGCCACCGCAACTTCGTGGCCGGCCTCTCGGAGCGCCGCCGAAAGGTAGAGGTTGAACGAAGCGACACCGTCGATGAGAAAACCTTCACTGCAGAAAAGAATCTTCATAATGGATCAGCCGACCTCCATAAGGTTGAGGTTCATGCGGGAACAGCTCCTAAAATACCATATACTGTCCTGAAGGAAACGGCCTCAGGACGGGGAGGAGACAAGGCAATGCGAATCCTGCACTATGTCGATGAGAACAGGCTTTCCTGGAGCAGGCCATGGCTGCAGCTCCTCGGCGAGATGGAGAACCTCGGGGATGACGTAAAACAGCATGTCGCCTGCCGTCCCGGCGGGACCCTGGAGGGCCAGGTCCGCGCGGCGGGGTTTGATGTCCGGACATATATGCCGCGGGCGGCCTGGCTGCCCCCGTTGTGTGCGGGTTTCGGAAAGATCCTTCGCGACGTCCGGCCCGATGTGATCCACACACGCCTGTCATCGGCGGCCGCAATCGCGGGCTACTGGGGGCGCAGGAAAAGGATCCCCGTGATCTCCACGGTGGACAAGTACCCCAAGGCGAAATATTACAGGAAGTCCGACTGGATCGTCCCGTCGTCCCGCGGCGTGGCGCGCCACATGGAAGGTCTGGGTTTTCCTCCGGGAAGACTTCAGGTCATCACCAACGCGATACGGGTCGAGGAGTACGCGCCCGACCCGGGTACGCGGGCGCGGTTTCGTTCCGCCGCGGGGGTGCCTGAGGCGACGCCGGTCATTTTGGCCATGGGACGCTTCGTTCCCTGGAAGGGCTTCGATCTTTTCCTCCACGCCCTGGAGTCCCTTGAATGCAGCGAGCCGCTGGCGGTCTGGATCGTCGGGGAAGGGCCCATGGAAGAGGCCCTCCGTGACCTGGGACAAAGGATCAATTCCCGCCGACAGGGCATCGTAAAGGTGTCCTTTTTCCCCTTCGCCGATGACGTGAGGCCTTACCTCAGGGCGGCCGATATCTTCGTGCAGCCCTCGTGGCACGTCCCGGGATCGGGGGGGCCGGAGACCTTCAGCCTCGCCCTTCTCGAAGCCCAGGCGGCGGGCCTTCCCGCCGTCGTCTTCGATTGCGGAGGGGCGCCGGACCTCGTCGAGGACGGTTTCAACGGCTGGCTTGCCGCACCGGGGGATGTGATGTCCCTGAGGCATGCTCTCGAAAAGGCCGTTGCCGCGACAGGGAAAAGCGAGTTCTCCCTGCGTGCACGCAAGCGGGCGGCGGCCCATGACGTGAAAAGGGGAGCGGAGCTTCACCTCGGGCTGTATCGCAGCATCATCGGGCGGAAAGCCTGAGGTGGTGCCCGCTGGTTCCGGCGGCGGGATGCTCCTGATGACATCCCTTGTGTGGTAGAATGCCTCCGGCATGGAGCCGGTGGCACAATGGCGGAGCAAAAACCGAAACGAGGGTGAAGCCGAAGATGATACGCTCAATGCAAAGACCTGTTTCCTGGCCCTGGTTTTTTATAGAGGCGGGATTTTACTTTTCCCTTTTCTTCGAACCCTGGGGGCCGGTTTTCCGGTACTTCGGCTGGCTGTTCTGCCTCGGAGGCCTTGCCGTGATGTTTGGTACGAGCGAGCTCAGGGTAAAGGACGGCTTTCTCGTCCCTCCTCTCGGGAGGATCATCCTCTTTTTGCTTTTGTGGTCCCTTTTTTCCACGCTGCTGAATTTCCATGGCTGGTACCATTTCGCCAAGGGGTTTTCCATCCCCCTTGAGGCCTTTTTCGGGATATTCATCGCCGCTCTTGTTGTCTCCCGGAAGGGTACCGCAAGGCTTGAAAGGCTCTGGTGGGCTTCAAGCGCCGTCGTCTTCGCCTGGACTTTCGTCACGGTGCTCACGGCCGACGACTTCGGGGGTCCCTTCCACAACGTGAACACCCTCGGATTGTACGCCGTGATGACCCTTCCCATGAGCCTGCTGCTGGCGGCCGAAACCCATGGAACGAGAAAGAAAATGTTTCTTTCCCGGCTTCTCGTCGCCGCCAACGTGCTGACTTTGATCTTCAGCTTCAGTCTCGGCGCATGGCTCGTGGGAGCCTTTGAAACGGCCTGCTTCCTTGTTCTGGTGCGTCCTTCCCTCAAAGGGCTGCTCAAGACCGCCGCCGTGGCGTCCGTTGTGGCGGCGCTCCTTTTTTCCGTGCTGGCCGTTTCGAACCCCAAAGTTCTTTCCCAGGCCGGACGGGAAGTGCAACAGCTTCTGTCCGTTTCGGAGGACCTGTCCCGTTTTACGAACAAACGTTCCATTATCTGGAAGGCCACCTTTGACCTCTCCCTGGAAAAGCCATTGACCGGATGGGGCTGGCTTGAATTCAGGACCCTCGTGAAAGAAGCCCGGGGCAAGATCGAGGGGATCGGCGTCCCCTTTGAACCGCACAACATGTATCTTGAACTTTTGGTGAAGGGCGGAATCCCCCTTCTTGCAGGCGGCATCGCCCTCTTTGCTTTCGGTGCGTGGAGCGCCCTGAAGAAGATGAAGGCCCAAAGCGGCAGTGACCGGCACCTTTACGCCGCAGTCATGACGACTGCGGCTGCGATCATGCTCTACGGCATGGTGGGGAGCGTCTTCGCCGCCAGGCACAAGGTGGGATTTCTGTTCTGGGTCCTTTTCGGAATCGCGGCGGCGCGGGGCGGCGATGGCCCTGCAACCGGGACGCAAGGCGGTGTCTCCCTGGCGGATGAACATTGAGGACCGGATGCGCATTTAGTTTTTGGATACACCGTTTCGAAAAGGCTTTACAAAGGCCCCCGAATGGGGTATCTTTTTTTTTGAGAAACAGGGTGAAACGTGTCCGAATCATATCAGGGCTTGACTCCGGGCCCTGAATCGGTCACAATCACCAAGGAGCGGTTCGCTCCGGTTATTTTCTGTCTCTTGTCCCGGCAACGACCCTGAAGGCACGGAAGGAGGTGCGACCCCCGACAGCCACAAGGGGCAGGCGGGATGGAGAAGGCCCGAAAGACGCGAAAAAGCGGATGGCACGTCAGGAAGGAAACGTGGAGACTTCAGGACGAACTTTCGCTTTGATGTGTCGGGGCCAATACACATCAAGGGGGTAACACGACTATGAAGAAATTTGTTGCGCTTGTAGCAGTTGCGGCGCTGGTGGCCTTCGCGGCTCCAGCCTTTGCGGCCAACCCGTTCATGGATGTTCCCATGAACCACTGGGCCTATGACGCGGTCAGCCAGCTCGCCGCCAGAGGCATCGTCACCGGGTATCCCGATGGCGCCTTCAAGGGTGAGTGGAAGGCCACCAGGTACGAGATGGCCTCCGTTGTGGCCAGGGCGCTCGCCTACGTGGACATGAACAAGGCGAGCAAGGAAGACCTCGAGCTCCTCAAGAGGCTCGTCGTCGAATTCAAGGACGAGCTCGACGCCCTGGGCGTCAAGGTCGAGGACCTGGACGAGAGGGTCAGCGTCCTCGAGGAGGACATCGGCGGTTGGTCCTTCTGGGGCGAACTGCGCCTGGATGCCAAGTGGGGCGACAACGACACGAATGGCGCCTACGGCCTCACGGGCGATACGGACTTTGACCTGAACCGCTACCGGATATACATGCGGAAGAAGGTCGATGACAAGTTGACGTTCACTGCCCGTATCGGAAAGTCCGGCGATTACTTTGATCTTGGTGACGGTGACGTTGATTGGGAGCGTTACTACGTAACCGTAAAGCTGCCCTGGGACAGCACCGCCATGATCGGTAAGTGGAACTTCGACTGGGAAGGCGAAGACGGCTGGTACACCGACAACGACGCCTGGTTCACCGACCAGACACCGACCGGCTTCTACTGGTCCAAGCCCTTCTCCACCGGCCAGTTTGACGCCTTCGTGGCCCACAATGATGAAAACGGAGCTGACATAGGAGCACTAGCAGCGATAACAGAATTACCAGCATTGCCAGGGTCTGCGGGGAGTCTTGATGAAAACAGCACCTACGGTGACTGGGGCGAGGGGTACTATTACGGCATGAGGCTCAAGTATGCCTTCAACGAGAAGTTCGGCATGGGCCTCGTGGGCATCATGAAAGACTACGACGAGGACTACCTCGGCTACGCCAACGACTGGGCAGTCTATTGGGGCCAGGCCTACGTCAACTTCACTCCCAACATCCAGCTCCGCGGCCGTTATATGGTGCAGGATCTCGACAAGGCGGTTGAAGTTGGCGGCGATACCTCGACGAGGACGACAGATGATCCCAGCGCTCTTCAGGCGATCCTCGAGGTTGACCAGGAGGCCCTGGGCTTCACCAGCCTCTGGATTGAATATGCCGACATCGACGAGGGTTTCCACATCGACACGGCCGACCCCTACGCCGACTGGGGTAACAATGTACTGTGGGCGGACAGTGCCAACGAAAGCAATTTCCAGCGCGACACGTCAGTGCTCTTCGTACGGGCCGATCAGGCGTGGACCGACAAGTGGGGCACCTTCCAGCGTTACATCGATGTCGACGACGAATCTGAAAACGCGGAAGTCTTCACCGTTGGTGTAAATTACTGGTACACGCCGAGCATCAAGTTTGAGCTGTCCTACGACGACACCAGCTATGACAAGAGCGAGGACGACAGCATGGTTCGGCTCCGTACCCACGTGTGGTTCTAGAATCGGACAAGGGAAACACTGCCAGCACTTAGGGGAGGGCTTCGGCCCTCCCTTTTTTTGTGCCTTGATATATTAATTATATTTGGGGTTGAAAGTCGCGCGGGCGGGACGTTTCTGCAGCAGGGCTTCTTCTATAAGGTATGGTTTCAAAATCCTTGCCTGTTGCGGGGCGCCGTGTTGTATAATATCTTCGGACATGAACGAACCGCATTTCAAGGAGGGCCCTTTATGAGGAAAAACATGTTCATAGTGACTTCTGCCGCACTTTTTATCGTCGCTTTTTCGGTAATGGCATGTGCGGCCGGTTATGACAGCATCATGGAGAAGTGGACGAGGCGAAATACCTACAGGACCGACCTGGGTGCCGAACTGAGAATCTCCGTAACCTACTACGCCAACGAATATATCGATGCCCTCATCCAGAAGCGGGCCGAGGAAAACCTCTGGACCCGGGACGAGACGGAAAACTACAAGTACCGCCTGTTAAGTTCCCTGAGCCTCGAAGAGTACATTCCCTTTCACATCGAATTCGACAACCGCGGACCGTCCATGCACATGGCGCCCTTCGACGAGCAGGTGACGCTCTGGGTGGGAAACAAGACGTACACGCCCGTGGACTATGAAAAGCGTTTCAACTTCAAGCTGGTCGGCAAGCGGGACGGAATGGTGTATTTCCCCCGCTACGACGAAAAGGGCAACGACATTCTCGAAGGCACGAATACGATACGCCTGATGATAAACGACGGTATCAGCGCACAGACTTTGAGCAAGACGGTGGAGTTTTTCTGGGATACCAACAAGGACAAAGAGGTGGATTTCACCCAGGGCCAGGCGATGCGACGCCTTGAAGCCGACAGGCTCATCAAGCGCCTCCAGAATCTGAACGAGGAAAAGACGAAACTCGAGGAGGAACTGGCGGAGATCAACGCTGAAATCCGCAAAGTGCAATCGCGCCTCGACGAGCTTCAGTAGCGCAGCATGGGAGTAACGGCAAAAAAGGCGGCGGGGGAACCCGCCGCCTTTTTTTATGGGCTTGTGCATGGTAGGATGAATGAAACTTGAAAATTCAAAGGGTGACGTCCATGAAGCGCATTGCGGTACTGACCAGCGGCGGAGATTCGCCGGGAATGAACGCGGCAATCCGGGCGGTGACCCGGACGGCCATCGCCGAAGGGCTCGAGGTGTACGGCGTCATGCGGGGGTTCGAGGGCCTTCTGGACAAGGAGATTCACCCCTTGCAGGTCCGCGACGTCGGCGGAATCATCCACCGCGGCGGGACGACCCTCCAGACGGCACGCTCGGAGCGGTTCAGGACGCCGGCGGGACAGGACAAGGCCGTTGAGAATCTGGGGTCGCTGGGTATCGAGGCCCTTGCCGTGATCGGCGGCGACGGGTCCTTCAGGGGCGCGGCGGAACTCGAACGCCGCGGTATCCCGGTGGTGGGCATCCCGGGAACCATCGACAACGACATCGGGGCCACGGACCTCACCATAGGCTTCAGGACCGCCGTGGAGACGGCACTTGACGCCGTCATGAGGCTGCGGGACACGGCATCGAGCCATGACCGCCTCTTTATCGTGGAGGTCATGGGACGGCATTCGGGCTTCATTGCCCTCGACGTTGCCGTGGCGGGGGGAGCCGAGGCGGTTTTGGTGCCGGAGGCCCCCTTCAGTCTGGGGCGCCTGATCGACAAGCTCCACGCCGCCAGGCAGAAAGGGAAGACCCATTCTTTGGTCGTCCTGTCCGAGGGGGTCATGGGCGCCGGCGAGCTGCGCGAACGCATCCAGGATACGGGAGGCTACGATGCCAGGGTGACCGTGCTGGGACACATCCAGCGGGGCGGAAGCCCCTGCGCCGTGGACATTATCCTGGCCTCCCGCATGGGCAGGGCGGCCGTTACGGCGCTCCTTTCAGGTGAAAGGCGAGTGATGACCGCCGCATCATGCGGCCGTGTCGAGGTTGTGCCCCTCGAACGATCCTGGGAGGAGAAGAAGCGTCTTGATCCCGAGCTGATGGAAATCGTGGAGGTCCTGAGCATCTGATGGACATCGCCGACAAGCTTTGCGGGATCGTCGCTTCGGGGCGGGCCGGGCGGCGGGTGGCGACCCTGTGCAACGGGAAGGTTCTGCTCCGGGCAACGGACATTCTCGAAGGGGCCGAGAAGGTTTTTGTCGTCACGGGGTTTTTTGTCCCCTCCGCCTCGTCGCCTGAAACGGACGGCCCTCCGGGAGCCGCCGTTCTTGCGAGGGCGCTTGAGCGGATGGGCAAGGATGCCGCAACCGCGACGGATGTCCCGAACCTGCAGGCTTTGGCCGCCTGCTGCAAGGTGGTTGGAATCGAAGCCCCCCGTTCCGTCAGCTCACCCGGGGATCTCCTCGTGGGCGACCCTGATGTCCTTGTCTTTGTCGAGCGCCTTGGTGCCGCGGCTGACGGGCGGTATTACAACATGCGCGGCGAGGACATCACGGACTGGACGGCCCCCCTGGACAGGGCGGCCGTCCAGGCTGCGGAAAAAGGGATCCCCGTCGTCGCCGTCGGCGACGGGGGAAACGAGGCCGGGATGGGGTGCCTGAAAGGAGAGCTGGAAAAGTTGCTCCCCTCTTTTACAGGGTGCCTGTGCGATGTGAAGGCCGATGTCGCCGTTCCAGTGGATGTCTCCAACTGGGGAGCCTACGCCCTGGCGGGGATGCTTTCGGTGAGAGCCGGCCGATGGCTGGGGCACGAGCCTGAGGAGGAACGGGCCATGCTCGGGGCGATGGTCGCAAGCGGCGCCGTGGACGGCGTTTCGTGCCAAAAGTCAGCCTCCGTCGACGGGATGCCCGCGGATGCCCATGCGGCCGTGGTTGCGCGCATACGATCCGCATGTATGGAACACATCCGGCAAAGGGGCGCGAAAAAAGCACGGCTTTAAGGTTACGACGCCCCGCCTTTGAAGGCTGAAAGACGTTTTTCCAGCAGGGGCGCGAAAAGGAGCGCGAAGGCTCCCCCGATTCCCGTCTGGACAAGGTCTGTGACGAGTTCCATGGGGGCGACTTTCCATCCGTACAGAAGGCCTGCACCGGTGGTGTACCCGGCGATCATGGCGAGGGCGCCCGCAAGGATGGCCGTCTTGCGCCCCCTGGGGGCGAGGATGCCCACGATGGCTCCTTCGGTCCCCTTGATGAGAAGCGTCAGCGGAGCCCACAGCGGGTAGCCCAGAAGGAGGTCGGCCAGTGCCGCACCGATGCCGCCGGAAAGGGCTCCGAACCTTGTTCCGAGCAGGATGGCGATGACGTAGATGACGCCTTCGCCGAGGTTGAAATAAATGCGCATCCCCGGCATGGGAATGTGGATCATTGTCGCGAGGGCGACGGCTGCTGCCAGCATTGCGCCCAACGCAACCTTGCGGGTGGTGTCCTGACCTTTCACTGGAATCCATCCTCCTCTTTCTCATCGTCGTGTATCAGTGTATGCTGGATGCGGCATGGGGTACAGATCCAGTCAGGGGCCCCGGGCATGCTTTTTTGGACGTGTCGCTTTAGGGAAAATCCGGATTGCCGGAGATCTTCCTGGAAGGAGACAGGGCAGGATGGCAAAGCATCCGGTGTCGCTGGTTTTTTGGAAAAAACTTGCCAGAAACCGGGGTAGTTGGGGTATAATGCAGAAGACAGGAAAGCAGTTTCTTTTCATTTCCCTCATATTGTGTGTGCCCGTTATCGTTTTTTTAGTCTGGCTGTACGGGCAGCATAATTTTACCGGCCCGCTGAAAATTCATAACGCAGTCCTGTGCGAGGAACTTGACGAGAACAACCTTCCTTCGACACCGGCGGAGCGGTTTGAATGGGGCACACGTCAGGTCTGCCTTCGTTTTGGTTATAGCGCGCCGCGCGCGGGTTCGCGAGTACGGATACAGTGGGCATACGAAAATCGCGTCATTTTTCAGGAACAGATGATGATTTCAGACAAAAAAGGCGTCAAGGCCTTTTATTTGCTTCGAGAAGACGGTACACCCCTTCCGATGGGCGAGTACTGTGTTGTTGTGGAAAGCGACGGAAGGGAAACCCTGCGTCGTTGTTTCTCGATCACACGCTGAAGCCATTCAGCGCAAAGGAGTTGCAAAATGCGTTTTTTTCTTGACACCGCGGAAGTTGAACAAATCCGAAAGGCAGCCTGCTGGGGCGTCATCAGCGGCGTCACGACAAATCCAACCCTTGTAGCGAAGAGCAACCAGGATCTCAAAAGCGTCATTATTGAAATCTGCGATATCGTGGATGGCCCCGTCAGCGCGGAGGCGGTTTCCCTTGACGCCGAAGGAATGGTCCGTGAGGGACGCGAGCTTGCCGCCATTCACGACAACGTGGTGGTGAAGATCCCGATGACCGCCGAAGGCATGGCGGCCACGCAGAAGTTGTCGGACGAGGGGATCGATGTGAACGTGACCCTGGTCTTTTCTCCCCAGCAGGCCCTTCTGGCGGCTGCTGCGGGTGCCGCCTACGTCAGTCCTTTCATCGGACGCCTTGATGATATCGGCGAGGACGGGATCGGGCTGGTCCGGGATATCGCTGAAGCCTTCGCGCTTCAGGACATTCCTGTGGAGATTATCGCCGCGAGCATCAGACATCCACGGCATGTGATCGATTCGGCCCTCGCCGGGGCCGACATCGCCACCGTTCCTTTCGCCGTTCTGGAGAAATGTTTCAGGCATCCGTTGACGGACAGCGGCATCGAACGGTTTCTTGCCGACTGGGAGGGAGCCCGAAAGAACAATGGCTGACAACGAAGTGGTAGATACCAGGGCCCAGACCGAAGGAACCCGCGAAAACGGTCAGGGCAACAACGGCAACGGCGAAACGCGGAAGGTCCCCCGGCCCAAACACTCCTTCGGGGACCTTCACGGGCGGGGGCTGACGGAACTTCGGAAAACCGCCCGGCAGCTCAAGCTTCCCGGCGCATCCACGCTGCGCAAGGATGACCTCGTCATCGCCATCCTCAAGGCCCAGACCGAAAACATGGGGTTCCGGTTCGGCGGAGGTACGCTGGAGGTCTTGCCCGAAGGATACGGTTTCCTGCGCCCCCGGGGCCTTCTGCCGAGCGATCATGATATCTATATGTCCGCGTCACAGATCCGCCGTTTCGGGCTCCGGAACGGGGATGTCGTCTGGGGACTCATCAGGCCCCCCAAGGATCAGGAGCATTACGAAGCCCTCCTCAGGGTCGAAGTGGTCAACTTCTCGGACCCCGAAGAAGCCAGGAGACGTCCCCATTTCGAAAGGCTCACGCCGATTTTCCCTGATTTCCGGATCCAGCTGGAGACGAAAAAACACGAACTGACGACACGCCTCATCGACCTGTTCGCGCCTATCGGGAAAGGTCAGAGGGCATTGATCGTGTCACCACCCAAGGCAGGCAAGACGACGGTGCTGAAGAAGGTCGCCAACGCCGTCACCGAGAACCACCCCGACACCATCCTGATGGTGCTTCTGGTTGACGAGCGGCCCGAAGAGGTGACCGACATGGAGCGTTCCGTCGACGGGGAGGTCATCGCCTCCACCTTCGACAGGCCGGCAGAGGAACACATGAGGGTCGCCAACCTCACCCTCGAAAAGGCGAAGCGCCTGGTGGAGGTAGGCAAGGACGTGGTCCTCCTGCTTGATTCCATCACCAGGCTCGCACGGGCGTCCAACCTCGTCGTGCCTCCCTCCGGAAGGACCCTTTCGGGCGGCATGGATCCGTCCGCGCTGTATTTCCCGAAGCGTTTCTTTGGTGCCGCCAGGAACATCGAGGAAGGCGGCAGCCTCACCATCATCGGCACGGCCCTGGTGGATACCGGAAGCCGGATGGACGAAGTCATCTACGAGGAATTCAAGGGCACCGGGAACATGGAAGTCCATCTTTCGAGAAAACTTTCGGAGCAGCGGATCTTCCCCGCCATCGACATCACCCGTTCCGGGACACGGCGCGAGGAACTCCTCATGGGAGAGGAAGAACTCCAGAGGGTGTGGCTGCTCAGGCGCAGGATCGCCAATGTCGACGAGGCGGAGGTGCTGAACCTTATCCTCGGGAAACTGAAGAGCACGGCGACGAATACCGATTTTCTGGCGACAATAAAGGTCAACCAGGCCTGATTTTTGTTCGAGAGCCCGGTTTGAGAGGAGTGAGTCTCTTTGAGGCAAAGCCGAAACTGGTGGAAATTGAGACTTTCCGGCAAGGTTGGTTTCTGGATCGCCATTACGACCATGCTCAGTGCGACGCTGTTTTTGACCATTTGCTCGGGTTCGAGGTCAGGCGTCGGTTCGCTGGAGGGTCTGGTGAGTTACAGAAACGGCATGCCCCGGGAAGTCCCTTCAGGTTTCATCGTCATAGACATGTCGAGATCGGCGGCTCTTGAAACACGTACACAGGAAATGCAGGCTTCCGTCGCAGGGGCCATGGCTCTCGGGATAGGTCCTCTCCCGGAAGGACCGTCGCTTTTCGAGGAAGACCTTGTCCTGGAAGAAGTCGAACCGGACTCCACACCCGGGGAAACGGTGCTCGAAGGAAAACAGGAAACAGAAGAAACCGGTGAGGAGCAGTCCGCGGGAAGCGAACAGGAAGAACAAGGCAAGACCGGTAAAGAGGAAGAGGATCAGGAGGAAAAACGCTGGGTCGAGTATTACGTCAAGGCCGGCGACACGCTGATCGGCATCGGGGAGTATTTCTCACTGCCGCCGGAGGTGCTCTCAAAGGCAAACGCCCTGGCGAATCCCCACCTCCTCATGGAAGGGCAGGAGCTTTTGATCCCGCTGACGAAAGAGGATGCCGATGCGGTCCTTGCCGAAGTCAAGGCCAGGAAAGAGCGGGAAAAGGAAGTCCGCATCACCTCGCTGGAAACCCGGAAATATACCGTGCAGGAGGGGGACAGCCTCTGGTCCATCGCCAACTCCTTCAATCTTGACATCAACACCCTTTTCGGGTGCAACGACATGAAAAACCCCAACTATCTCCGCGTGGGAACCACACTGCGGATCCCGAACCAGGACGGCGTGTTCTACAAGGTCCAAAAGGGCGATACCCTGGCGAAGATCGCCAGCAAGTACGGGCTTCCCGTGGAAGCCATCCAGAAGGTCAACGCCTTGTCAGGGTCGAATATCGCCGTCGGGGGGGAGCTTTTCCTGCCGGGCGCCAAGCCCGTTACATCGGTGTATTCTTTCACAGGCGGATCTTCGGGGAGCAGCGTATCGGCGGGTTTCCGGTGGCCCCTTTCGGGAAGGATCACCAGCGGGTACGGGTGGAGAAGGCACCCCTTCACAAAGAGGCGTGATTTCCACACGGGCATCGACATCAGGGGCGCCACGGGCCGCATCATCAGGGCTTCCAGGGCAGGCAGGGTGGTCTACTCCGGCTGGATGGGCGGATACGGCCGGGTCGTGGTTATCGATCACGGGAAGGACTATTCCACGCTGTATGCCCATTGCAGCAGACTTCTGGTGCGGAAAGGGCAACGGGTGTCGGCCGGCCAGGCGGTTGGAAAGGTCGGATCCACCGGACGGGCGACGGGACCGCACCTGCATTTCGAGGTCCGCTACAGGAACAAGTCCATGAATCCGTTGAAGGTGCTGCGATAGGTGGCGGCGCGTTTCGGCAGTCAGGTAATTTTGCCTATGACAAAATTCCGGAGTTGAAATAAACTGGACCAGAAGCACGTCGCTCTGGTCCGGTTTTTTTGAAGAACAGGCAAACCGATGCGGGAGGAGACCAGACATGGCCAAGTATGTTTTCGTCACCGGAGGCGTCGTGTCGTCCCTGGGAAAGGGGATCACCGCGGCCTCTCTGGGCGTACTTTTGAAACGGAGGGGGTTCAGGGTCTCCATCATCAAGATGGATCCCTATATCAACGTCGACGCAGGCACCATGAACCCTTTCCAGCACGGAGAGGTCTTCGTCACCGATGACGGTTCCGAGACCGACCTCGATCTCGGGCACTACGAACGCTTCATCGACGAATCCCTCTGCTCGGACAATTCGGTCACCACGGGCAAGATCTATTCGTCAGTCATTTCAAAGGAACGAAACGGCCGGTACCTCGGGGCCACGGTCCAGGTGATTCCCCATGTGACGAACGAGATTCAGGAAAGCATCCTCAAGGTCGACGACGATGTCGACGTGGTTATCTCGGAAATAGGCGGAACGGTGGGCGACATCGAGGGGCAACCTTTTCTCGAGGCGATACGGCAGCTGGCGAGTCGGGTCGGAAAGGAGAACGTGGTTTATTGCCACGTGACTCTTGTCCCCTACATAGAGGCCGCAAGGGAACTGAAGACGAAACCGACGCAGCACAGCGTTCATGAACTGCGACGCATCGGGATCCAGCCTGATATCATCGTGTGCCGTTCGAGCAGCCCACTCGGGAGCGAGATCCGGGACAAGATCGCCCTTTTCTGCAGCGTGCCCAAGAGTGCTGTCCTGCAGGCCGTCGACGCATCGACGATTTACGAGGTCCCCCTGCAGTTGTGTGAACAGCGTTTCGACGGGCTTGTCATGGAGAGACTCGGTCTGACGGATCACGAAAACCCCGATATCGACGACTGGCGGGAATTCGTCGAAGCCCACAAGAATCCGCAGCGTGAGATCGAGATCGCCATGGTCGGGAAATATGTCAGCCACAAGGATGCCTATCTCAGCGTCGTGGAGGCCCTGAATCATGCGGCGACGGCCCATCGGTGCCGGATACGGCTACGCCATGTCGAGGCGGAAGACGTCGAACGCCTTGGAGTCGAAAAAAGCCTTGGAGGCGTGCAGGGAATTCTCGTTCCCGGCGGCTTCGGATCACGGGGAGCCGAAGGGAAGATCGAGGCTGCACGATATGCCAGGGAAAGGAAAATCCCCTATTTCGGGCTGTGTCTCGGAATGCAGATCGCCGTCGTTGAATTTGCCCGGAACGTCTGCGGCATCGCCGCGGCGCACAGCATCGAGATGGACCCGGGAACGCCGAACCCCGTGATTCACCTCATGGATGAGCAGAAGAACGTCACCGACAAGGGAGGGACCATGCGACTTGGACTGTATCCCTGTGAATTGGCGGAAAATTCCAGGGTCCGGGAGGCCTACGGGACCGGACTCGTTCATGAGCGCCATCGGCACCGGTATGAGTTCAACAACGATTACCGGAAACGCCTGGGCGAGGCGGGAATGAGAATGGCCGGCATCTGTCCCGGAAAGGACCTTGTGGAGATCGTGGAACTTGAAGATCACCCCTGGTTCGTCGGTGTTCAGTTCCATCCGGAATTCCGTTCGCGGCCAGTGAGGCCCCATCCGCTGTTCAGGCAGTTTGTGGCGGCGGCGATGCAAACCGAACCCCGAGACAAGGAGGCGAAGTGCCGATGAAAAAGTGTGTGGCGTTGTTCCTTGCGGCGATATTGATGATGAGCCCGGTGAGCGCCCTTGCCGAAGAGGAGGGAACGCCCCCCGTGGTGTCCCAGGAGAATATCGAAATGGCCCTGTATGGCAGGTCCATGTCGGGAGGGCTGATCGAACGTCTCGTGCGGGTGGAAAAGGACCTTTTCGGACGGGAGCTCCCCGGGAGTCTTACGGAACGCCTGAACGGCCTCGAAAATTTTATTCTCCAGGGGAGTCCGAACCAGCCGTCGATGGTTTTCAAACTCGGGGTTTGCGAATGGTCGATAGGTCATGAAGTCTACATGCAGAAACCTGTGAGCGCCCGCATCTCGGAGCTCGAACGCGTGCTGGAAGGGGCCGCGGCCGAGGACAAGCCGCTGGCCATGCGGCTTGAACACATCGTGTCCCTCCTTTTCCCGGACCAGATCGGCTGGACGGAAGTCAATCTGCCTGCAAACCGCGTTTTCAAGGTGTCCTTTTTGGAAACCGTCGCCCCAGCTAAGGCAAGAAAAGGTGATGAGGTGCTTCTCAAGCTCGAGGAAAACCTCATCATTGAAGGATACCTGGTGGCCCCTGCGGGAAGCCTCGTTCACGCCACGGTGGATTCCGTAAAACAGCCGAAGAGTTTCGGCCGGCCCTCGGAGATCATCTTCGCCTTTGACTACATGGAACCTCTCGGCCCTGAAGAGATCCCCGTTTTCCTGGGAGACGCGTCGGTGACAAAGGCCGAAAACGACAAGACCGTGGCGGCGGCGATCGGAACAAGTCTCGTCGGACTTGCGGCGCTTGGCCCTGTCGGCCTCGTGGGCGGACTTTTTGTCAAGGGCGAAGCCAAGAATATACCGGCGGGAACACCGATTTACCTGGAGACTGCGAACTCCGTGACAGTCCATGCCTTCCCCGTCCCTGCAGGGATGTTGCCCAGGGAAGAGCCTGTGGCAGGAGAAGAGCAGACGGATCAGCTTCCCGATGTCCGGGACAAGGCCGATCAGGAAGACCTTGACGACTGGGAGGAACTGAAATGATCAAAAAGCTGCGAAAGGTTACGGCCCTTTGCATCATCGGCGTCCTCCTGGCCGGCGGAGGGGCTCTCGCCTTTGACCTGAAAGACCTTATCGGCGTCGTGGGCGGCGGTTTCGTCGTCAGCGCCCTCGGAGAGCCTCTCAATGATTTTATCAACACCATTACCTTCAACAGGGGCGTCGGCTCCGAGGAATCCACGAAGGTGGTGCCCATCGTTTCCGTCGGAGACGGGACGGCCATCGGGGCGGCACAAGTCTCGGGGCCTCAGGCGAAGGTCGAATCAACCAAGGCTGTGGCGCAGCTGGAACTGAGGTTCCGGGACCGTATCAGGGTGGACGTGCTGATACCCATAGATTCCGCCAACCCCCTTGAGAGATTCCGACGGGTGCAGCAGGTAGGGGTCTCCGCCGTGATCGATTACAAGCTCTAGCCTTTTGCAGAAGCTGATGACGGCGGAACCGGAAAAGAATCCGCAAAAGGGGGAACCGGGGAAAAGATGAGCCGCAACAAGCTGATTCTCGGTGCCGTCCTTCTCCTGGCCCTGCTGTGGGGCGGCTTCCTCTACAGGGACATGCACATCGAGGATGAAGGACACGAGGAATACGGGACCCCCGAACTGGTTGTTCGCGGGCTGGACCTCGAAAGGGAAGTCTCGGGTGATGTCTGGGTGCTTCATTCAGAGAGGGCCGAACGCTACGAAAAGATAAACCGCCTTGAGGCCATTGACGTAACCTTCACCACGGCGCAAGGCGATGTCTGGCTGATGGAAGCCCCCGAAGGCACAGTGACCCATGACGGATCGGAGATCCGGTTGATTGATCCGTCGGGCAGGCGAAAGAACGAAAAAGATCCTGTCTTCTGGACCGCTCCGCTGGCCCGCTGGGATGGAAAGGAAGAAGTCTGGTTTTTCCCTGAAGGCATTCATTTGTGGGATGAGTCCGTCGATGTGGAAGGCACCACCGGTACGCTTCGTCCCGGTGGCAGGATCCGACTTGAAAAAGGAGTCACCGTCTCATGGAAAAGGCCGGAACGCTGAAACGACTGTTCCTGTTCCTCGTGACGTTTTCACTGGCGAGTTCCCTTTGCAGCCAGGCAACGGCCCGGGAACCGGTCGAGGTCGTTCTTGAGGGAGAGCGCGTGGTTTATGATCAGCAGGAGGACGTTGCCCGTGCCCAGGGGGATGTCCGGCTTCGCTACGGAGACCTTCGCGTCTACGCGGACCGGGTTGTCTACAAGACGCTGGAAAATACCGTAGAGGCCTATAGCGGGGAATCAGGACAGCTGACGCTCTTTCAGAAAGGCCAGGAACTCAAGGGTTCGCGCCTTTTCTTCGACATGGTTTCGGGAGAAGGAAAGGTCTACGACGCCTACGGGAAATACCCCGCCGAGCGGGGACACGTGTATCTCAACGACGGCACGGTGGAAACGATACAGGTCTCTCGACTGGATGAAAAACAATGGCTGCGCTCGCCTGTTTCAGAAGAGGACGTCATGGGCGATCGTGTCTACAAGTGGGAAGATACGGCAATGACCAGTTGTCGTGAAAAGCCGCCCCATTACAGCCTGGTGTCGAAAAAAGTCGTCGTTCTTCCGGGGTATCGTGCCATCGTAAAAAAACCCAGGCTCTACCTGAAGGAACATTTCATTCTTACCTATCCTTTCGATTACATCATCAATTTGAGAAAGCGAGAGGCCGATCCGCTGATGCCGTCCCTGGTCTATGATGGCGACAAGGGGGGTGGCCTCCTCTGGGGAAGTTCCTTCGGAAGCGGTCCTCTCACGACCAGGTGGAGGATGATTTACTGGTCCGAAGTGGATCTGGAGCCTTCCGTTTTCTTCAACTATGAGCTGAGCGGGAACCTGGACCTCTACACGCATCAGGAATACAGCTGGGATTCAGAGCGGGACGAGAAGAGATATCGCCCGAGATGGGGCGCGGTGCATACCGCAAATGGCTGGGAAACGCGTCTGGAATGGGCGGAAGCCCAGACTGTCAACGTTGAAAAAGCCCTGGGGGACACCTTCGAAGGGGTTTTGTGGAAATCGCCGGAACTCTCGATTCAGTCGCCCCGCTACGAACTGCCCGGGGAGATTGGAGGGATCGACCTCACGGCAATGTGGGGTTCCTATGAAGGGCTCAGCGTGAGCGGAAATGAAACCTCTGCGGACCGTCTGGCGGGCAGGGTGCACCTTTCGGGGTCGACCAGCCTGGGTGACCTTCGCCCCTTCTGGTCCTCCAGTTACTGGTATTACGATTACGCAAATCCGTCGGACACGCAGCGCAGAACGGACGTCGTGTTCGGTGTCGGGTGGTCCGTCGGTGACGTGCAAATGGTCACGGACTGGCGCAGAAGATGGGTCTGGGGACGGTCGCCTTTGCTCTGGGACCGTTATTCCGACGAGGAATCCTTGTATCAGAGCGTCTCCATTCCCCTCGGAAAGACATGGAAGGTCACGACGAGGGCGGGATACAACCTTCGCACGGAGGATATTGAGGAAATGTACTACAGGCTCGACTACGACAATCATTGCTGCTACAACGTCCGACTGGAATACAGGGACGACCTCGTCGGTGACGATGACTGGGCCGGTCTGGTTTTTTTGCTTGATGCCTTTCCAAGCCATCCCTTTTTCCTGAACACACGAAGCATTGAGGAGTCTTCATTTGAATGATACGTGTTGACGTGATTTGTGGTGGAGACAGCCCCGAACGCGAGGTTTCCCTGGCGAGCGGGGCTGCTGTTCATGAGGCCCTGCTGGAAGCCGGCATCGGAGCCCGGAAACTCGAGGTGACTTCAAGAGAAGATACCTTGCGGAAAGTGCTCGAATCCTCGGCCGACCTGTTTTTCATCGCCCTTCACGGGGGGTGGGGAGAGGACGGCAACCTCCAGGCGGCGCTGGAGTTTCTGGGGAGGATCTATACGGGGTCCGGTCCGAAAGCCTGCGCCTGCGCCATGGACAAGACGGTCAGCAAGGCCCTTTTCAGACAGGCCGGAATTCCCACGCCGCCATCGCGTTTTTTTTGCTTTGGATCGAAAGGGGTCTCAAAAGCGGTGATCCATGAACTTTTCGGCCAATGGGGCAAGATCGTGGTCAAGCCGGCGGGATGCGGAAGCACCGTAGGGGTTTCCATCGTCGACGATCCGGCCCGTTTCAACGAAGCCTTCGAAAGGGCCGGAGCCTATGACGATGCAGTAGTGGCGGAAAAGTACATTCCGGGCAAGGAAATCACCGTGACGGTCTGGCAGGAGCTGGAGAGCCCCGAAGCGTTTCCGGCCATCGAGATCAGGCCGAAAACAGGCTTCTATACCTATGAGGCCAAGTACGTTCCCGGCCATACCGAATATTTCTGTCCGGCCCCCATGACGGAACGAACGGCATCCGCCGTGGAGGAAGCCGCCATGAATGCCCATTCCGCCCTGGACTGCAGGATATACAGCCGTGTGGACCTCAGGCTTTCACCGGAAGGAGGTCCCTTTGTCCTGGAGGTAAATACGGCACCGGGGATGACGGCGACAAGCCTGGTTCCCAAGGCTGCCGAGGCCTTTGGATGGACCTTCCCGGAACTTTGTGCGCGCATTGTTTCAAACTCCCTCGAGGCCGCAAAAAGGGGCGCGCTTCACCGGTGAAGCGCGCCCCTTTTTGGTCTACGATGTACAGATTTGTTTAATGCGGAATTTCCTTGTCCCCTTTGGAACCTTGACGGCCACTTCTTCACCGACGGATTTTCCGAGGACAGCCTGTCCAACCGGGCTCGCCGCCGAAATCCTGTTTGCTTTCGGGTCGGATTCCTCGGAACCGACGATCACGTAGGACAGTTCCTTTTCGCTGTCAAGGTCCAGGAGCGTTACCTTTGTCCCCAGGCTGACCTTGCTGGTGTCAAGGTCCTTTGCATCGACGATTTTGGCCTTGCTCAGCTGGTATTCCAGCCACTGGATCCGGCTTTCGAGTTTCGCCTGGGCGTCTTTGGCCGCCTGGTATTCGGCGTTTTCGCTGAGGTCGCCGAAACTCCGGGCTTCCTCGAGCATCCTGGAGATTTCCTGTCGTCCTTCGCTGCGGAGTTGTATGAGCTCTGAACGGAGCTTCTCATACCCTTCCCTGGTCAAGATGGTCTGTTCTGTCAAGGTTGGTTCGGCCATGCAATCAGCCTCCCTGAAAGCATCCAGTATGTGACGGCGTATTTTATCAGACTCCGTGAAAATGCGCAATGTCTTGACAAACCGGTCATCAAGGGGTATAAGTGCTGGATATTTCGCAAGTTTCGCAAGACCTACAGGAAAAAGCGATGACGAGGACGAGTACCTTCAAGGGACGGACAGAGATGGGAGCTCACCGGCTGAAAGGCCCCCTCCGGAGCCGTTGAAGGGAAAACCCCCTCCGAGCGGGATCCGAGGCCCCGAAACGGGGGATAAGGTGACGGGGATTCGCCCCTTACAGCGATGCAAGGGCCGGTTGTACCGCCGATTCCAGGTACATCCGGAAGCGGAGTGGAACCGCGGGAAGCGATTCGAAAGCCCTTCCCGTCTCCTGCAGGAGACGGGAAGGGCTTTTTTATTTGCGCAGTCATGAGGAGGTCGACACAGGATGGCGGGAATACTTGCACGGTATGAAAATCTTTTCCCCCTGACGTCCGGTACGCCGCGGCTGGACCTCGGTGAGGGCGGCACCCCCCTCATACCATTTCCGAAAATCGGCGACAGTCTCGGGATCGAGCTGTTTGGAAAATTCGAGGGGGCAAATCCGACGGGGTCCTTCAAGGACCGGGGTATGGTCCTGGCTGTTTCAAAGGCCCTGGAGGAGGGCGCGAGGTCCATCGTATGCGCCTCGACGGGCAACACCTCAGCCTCTGCCGCGGCCTACGCCGCGCGGGCAGGCATTCCCTGCCATGTGTTGCTGCCGGCCGGCAAGGTCGCCCTGGGAAAGCTCGCCCAGGCCGTCATACACGGAGCCCGGGTGATTGCCGTCAGGGGGGATTTCGACAGGGCACTGGAGCTTGCCCGCCAGGTAGCGGCGGAACGCAACCTGGCCATTGTCAATTCCGTCAACCGTTACCGTTTGTGGGGCCAGCGGAGCGGAGCCTGGGAGGTTTGTGACGAACTCGGAGATGCTCCCGATGCCATGGTGCTCCCCGTGGGGAATGCGGGGAACATCACCGCATGGTGGGCCGGGTATGTGCAATATGCACGGTTCGGCAAAAGCGGCCGGATTCCCGGCATGTTCGGCTTTCAGGCCGCGGGGGCGGCTCCCCTTGCGTCGGGTGTTCCCTGCCCGAAGCCGGAGACGGTTGCCACGGCTATCAGGATCGGAAATCCTGTCAACGCTTCCAGGGCCCGATGGGCCGTGCGCATGAGCGGCGGTGGTTTTGACGCCGTTTCCGATGCGGAGATCCTCGATGCCCAAAAACTGTTGGCTTCGGAGGAAGGAATATTTGCGGAACCTGCATCCTGCGCCGGTATTGCCGGACTGTTCAAAATGGCGGAGGCGGGAAAGCTTCGGCAAGGTTCCAGGATCGTGGCGGTTTTGACCGGGACAGGTCTCAAGGATCCCGGGGCTGTGCTTGAGAGGGTGGAGCCGCCCGTGGAGATCGAGGCACGGCGAGAGACGCTTTTGGAGGCGATGGCGTTATGAGATCTTCAGGCATGCGAGTCCGTGTTCCGGCGACGACGGCGAACCTCGGGTCAGGTTTCGATACCGTCGGACTGGCACTGACGCTGTATAACTTTTATGATGTGCTGGGATTCGACGAGACGGGGGCATACAGGGTGGAACTTATCGGCGAGGGCAGTTCCGAGCTCTCCGACATCGCATCGAATCTTGTGATCAAAAGCTACGAAGAAGCGTGCAGGGAATGGGACATGGAGCCGCCTGGCCTGGTTTTGAGGTGTCTCAATGCAATTCCGTTGTGCCGGGGGTTGGGAAGCAGTGCCAGTGCCGTCGCGGGAGGCGTGCTTCTTGCAAACGGTCTGCGGAAAAATCCCCTGCCTTTGGAAAAGTTGCTGCCCTTGATGGTCAGACTTGAGGGGCACCCGGACAATGTCGTTCCCTGCTGCCTCGGCGGTCTCGTCGTGAGCTGTGTGGACGGCGATGACCTTCGGTATGTCAAGCTGCCTCCTCCACCTGAAAGAATCACGGCCGTGGTCGCCGTTCCCGATGTCCAGGTCAGGACGGAAGATGCGCGGAAGGCACTTCCCGGTCAGGTCGCCATGGAAGATGCCGTCTTTTCATTGAACCGGGCCACGCTGCTTGCGGCCTCCTGGGCCGCAGGCAAATGGGAGAATCTGCCATGGGCGATGGACGACCGGCTTCACCAGCCTTTCCGTTCCAGGCTTTTCCCGGGCGGGGACCGGATCCTGGACGCCGTCAGAAGCGTCGAAAACTGCCTGGGCGTCGCCATCAGCGGATCGGGTCCGAGCGTTTTGGCCATGGCCCAGGGATCACCACGTCACGTGGCGGAGGCAATGTGCCGGATTTTTTCCGAAAACGGAGTACGGTCGAGATTTTTCGTTCTCAATGTTGACCAAGAAGGCGCCTCCGTCGAGAGTATTCCCCTGGAGAACAGCGGAGCGGAGGTGGTCTGAGGTGACGCTTGAGGTTGTGAAATTCGGTGGCGGTTCCCTCAGGTCCCCGGAGGACATGAAGGCGGCGGCGGGACGCATAGCCGGTTTCAGGCGCCGGGGAGCCGACGTGGTGGTTGTCGTTTCGACCATGCAGGGGAGCACCGACAGGCTGCCCGGTCTTGCCGGCCGGCTCAGGGGCAGCCGTCACTGCCGCGAGGTGGACCAACTCCTTTCCACAGGGGAACAGCAACGTGTCGCTCTTTTGGCCATGTCCCTCGAGCGGGAGGAGCTCGAGGCCGTTTCCCTTTCCGGGCCACAGGCCGGGATACATGCAAGCGGCCGTTACGGTGACGGCAGGATCACGAAAGTCGATCCGCGACCAGTCTCTGAAATTCTCAAACGGGGCGGGGTCCCGATCGTAGCCGGTTTTCAGGCCCGAAACGGCAACGGGGACGTTATCACGCTGGGAAGGGGAGGTTCCGACGTGTCCGCCGTGGCTCTCGCGGCCGCCCTCGAAGCGGATCATTGTTTTGTTCTCAAGGACGTGCCGGCGGTGTATTCGGCGGACCCCGGGATCGTGCCGCAAGCACGAAAGCTTGGGCGGATTTCCTGCGAGGAATGCATGGAAATGGCAGCGGCGGGAGCAAAGGTCATCCAGGCGAGAAGCGTGGAGCTGGCAGCCCGTTACGGAGTCCCGGTTTACGTGGCCGGGAGCTTTTCTGATGAAAAGGGGACATGGATCATGAGGGAAGACGTTTGCGAAAGCCTGATCGTCCGGTCAATCGTCAGCGACCGGAATGTCGCGAAAGTGGCTGTTTTGGGAGTTCCGGACATCCCGGGCATCGCTGCGGGGCTGTTCGGTCGATTGAGCGCCGGCGGAGTCGGCGCCGAGATGATCATCCAGAGCGTGATGCGCGGACAGGTGAATGACATTGCCTTTCTCGTGAAAAAGGAATTCCTTGGAGAGGCCATCGATATCTGCAGGGACATCGTCAGGGAGATCGGTGCCCAGGGAGTTGCCTTTGACACGGAAATCGGCAAGGTGACCGCCATCGGCGCGGGTATCGCGAACCATCCGGAGGTCCCGTCGAAGATGTTTTCGAAGCTTGCTTCTGAAAACATCAACATCGATATGATATCTTCCACCTCCATGTCCATTACCTGCGTTGTCGCGGCGGGTGATGTGGACGGGGCGGTGAGGTGCCTGCACAGGGAATTCATC